>NZ_JAYGGY010000079.1:0-149201 GCF_034931625.1 Anabaena cylindrica UHCC 0172
CACTACGTTACGCTCAGTATGACATAAGTCCAAATTTCACCCGTTTGCAGTATATTACTGAACTGATAAAGCATATTCAGCATCAGCATTTGAAATATGAATACGTTGTTCAAGTCTGACAATATAAGAAATAAACTCTATACTCTCACCATTCTCAAGTTTAAATGCTCGAATTACATTAGTAATTGTGTCCTTTTGTTCATCACTCAAATCATCAATAATTAAAAGAATTTGTAGTGACTTCTGGAAAGCCTCTGTGAGAACTCGATCAATCTCTCGTCCAACAAGTCCAACAAGCTGATCTGAAAGTTTTGGACGAATTTGCTTGATCCAACCTGAGACTAGGCTGATGTATTTGGGATTTGAGTATATATAATTTATGATTTTATCAACCCATGTCTTAATAGTTTGGTCTCTGATCTGTTTGTCAGTAACAATACTAAATGCAGAAGCAAACCGCATGAGTTGAGGAATTACTTGTCCATTGAAATAATTTGACTTTTCCTGAGAGCGTGTCTTATTTTCGCCAAAGCACTCATACTCGATTAGTGCAATCTTAAAAGGTTGCTTTTCATGTTCACTGTAGACAATCAAAATTGCGTCAGGAATACCTCTAATACCTTTGATGATTTTTTCACCACGCGCTTCAACACCAGATGACAAGAAAAGGCGATTCTCTGAAATAAGAAGTGAGTGATCAGGGCTATAGCGAGGAAATAGATTATAAAAATTCTCGTTGACAAGGCTTTCAAGACCACTAAGAGGATCTGTCTCATTTTTAAATAGAATTGTCTGAAACGTACCCATGACATTAATTTTAGCGTCTGGTACTTCTGACAAAACTTCTGAAAGTTCACTGGGATCTACTTCGAGAAGGTTATCTTCTTCGTCTTCTTGCGTGTTTAAAGGAAAAGTCACAGGTATTTCAACACGATTTTTATCAAACTCCTCATGAAGTGCTTGGATAGCGTTCTCATCTTTTATGGCTTTAGCGCCTTGTAAAAACTTAAGAGACCAGCGGTTACCACCATATTTTGCAAGAAAACGAATATCAAAGGTATTCGCATACTCAATATCAATGAGTTTATAGACTGCAACATAACGATCTGCGTCAGGCCACGGCTTTTGATCTGTGGGTTCACCTAGTTTTGCCCTAAGTCCACAAACAGTTTGTTTCTCATGGCTTACTACAAGGAAAATAATGTCGCCCCTTTTTTGTCCTTGCTTGGTGAAACCGGCAACTGAATACTTAATAGAAAGATTGTAGTTAGTCAGTGAATTTCCACAGTGAAGAATGCGACATGACATTTATATTTTTCCTCTTACTTACAGTCATCATTCAATAGCAATTTCTTTTCTTATTACGAATTACCAACTACAAAATTACCACTCCTTGGATATCGAGGGGAAGTGATCGCACCCTAGATGTAATTCCTGCCTATTTCCAAGCATTAGCCATCCAGCATCTCATGGAAAGGGTTAAGTTGTTGCTAAAACTCACATTTGAGGGAGCGATCGCTTATCGAAGATATTGCTTGTCTGTTATTAATACCGGAGAGCGATCGCCTTAACCCTTTATTTAAATTTCCTCAGCCTCTGAAAATTTTGGCACCAACAATCCAGTAGCATAGATGCGGGCATTTGTTTGGGCAACTATACTATAAGACTGACGAACATGAGCATTTATAGCGACTGTTTTCACATCGTACATCTGCATAGCCACCTTGGGATAGAAACCAATACCGATAATTAGCACCAAAAAACAGGCCGCAATAAATACTTCACGCGGTCTAGCATCAGTATAAATAGTTTCATTTGGTAGTAAACAATCTGTACCAAAACAAGCCGTTCCTTCATCTTCCTGATTTTCCAAACCTGCATTGTTAATGTCACAGATTAGGTCTGCACCAGAACCATAAAATACCTGTCGCAGCATGGAAAGTAGATAAATAGGTGTGAGGATGACTCCTACAGCCGCTAGAAACACAGTGACAGTGCAGAAAGCAGAACTGTAAACATCGCTACTAGTTAATCCGATAAAAACCGAAAGTTCACCAACAAAACCACTCATTCCAGGCAGTGCTAAGGATGCCATTGCACCTATTGTAAACAGGGCAAATACTTTCGGCATAGCTTGACCAATCCCACCCATATCTGCCATTACCATAGTCCGAGAGCGATCGTAAGTCACACCTGCTAAGAAGAATAACACCGATGCAATCAAACCGTGAGATATCATTTGCAACATCGCACCGTTGATACCCAAATCAGTAAAGGAGGCAATACCCAGGAGTACAAACCCCATATGGGAGATTGACGAATTAGCCAAACGCCGTTTCATATTCGTTTGGGCAAAAGAGTTCAATGCACCATAGATAATATTGACAACACCGAGAATGGCTAGAACTGGTGCAAAGTAAATATGGGCATCAGAAAGAATTTCCAGATTGAGGCGAATCAGTCCATATCCGCCCATTTTCAACAACACACCAGCCAGAATCATCGACACGGGAGAAGATGCTTCACCGTGGGCATCCGGTAGCCAAGTATGGAAGGGAAAAATAGCAAGTTTGACACCAAAGGCAATTAACAGACCTGCATACAGCAGCAATTGCAGAGTCAGGGGATATTCTTTATGTGCAAGTTCAGCTATATCAAAGGTGACATTTCCCCCACCATATAGACCCATTGCTAAAGCGGCGACTAAAATAAATATGGAAGCGGCGGCGGTATAAATCAAAAATTTTGTAGCTGCGTAGCGTCGCCGTTGCCCACCCCAAATACAAACTAGTAAATATACGGGAATAAGTTCGACTTCCCACATGATGAAAAATAACAGCAAGTCTTGGGCAACAAACACCCCTATCTGTGCCGAATATAGCACTAGCATCAAAAAGTAAAAAAGGCGTGGTCTCCGGTCAACTTGCCAGGCCGAAAAAATCGCCAGTGTGGTCACAAATCCCGCCAGGAGTACCAGCGGTACCGAAAGACCATCGACTGAGACTGCCCAGTTTAGTCCTAATTGAGGCATCCAAGCATAATTTTCTACAAGTTGAAAGCTGGAACTACTGGCATCGTAATGGTTCCAAAATGCGTAGCACATTAAAGCAAAGTCTGCTACACCTACACCCAGTGCATACCAACGTACCAGCTTGCCATCTTTATCAGGCAATACAGGAATCAAAAAGGAAGCAAGGAGTGGCAGCAGGATAATTGCAGTCAGCCAAGGAAATTGATCCGCCATCATGTCAATAGGAAAAAATACTTATCAGTGAATATTGTTATTGTACTAAACTTTTTAACAATTTCTTTATAAGTTTTTACCTCAGGTTGACATAGGGAGAATATATACCTAAGAAAATTTTATGCTGAGGATTGAATTGAGTAGATGAGAGAATGTCTATTACTTGATGTATCTCATTCATATTATGCTTGAAAATTTGTTTAAATTCCTATAAATCATTTTCTACATCCAATATCCTTTTTCCGTGAATCACAGATGCAATAGTGATGGTCTCATTCTCAATTCGATAGTTAAACCTCATCCATTTTGAAATCTGGAGTTTTGAATGATTGGTTTGTGTCATTGCGACGTAAGGAAGCAATCGCAAAGCTTTGGTAAAAAAACTACAGTTCTCAAGTTATACTGCCAACGGGTAAAATCTGGACTTATGTCATACTGAGCGTAACGTAGTGCAGCGTTCGCGTAGCGTGCCGTAGGCTCTAGTATCTCGGAGATTCTTCACTTCGTTCAGAATGACACTTTTAACCCGTTTTTAGTATAGATGAGGTTTATATGCAAATTTTTCTCTAATATTATCTTCGTTTAATTCTGGTACTACACGACCTGAAAACGGAAAGTTGCCCAAGTTGTGAGTAACATCAACTATTTTGTGAACTACTGCTGCTGCATACGCAGATGAATCATGGGATATGTAGGTAGCAATTGCTTCTACATCCTCTATTGCAGCAGAAGACCAAACTACTTGATAAGCCATTTATTCAACCGTTCTTCTACAGCTACTTGTGAAATAGTCCCTTCTCTATCAGCTACTTCTAAACCACGACGGACTTTTTCAATTACATATAAATGATATTGAATATCTTCAATAGAACAATCATCTGGAAGTTGCTGTAAAAGAGATTGGACTTGATCTTTTGTGGTACTCATAATTTGATTTTGAGTTAATTTACTTTTGGGCTGGGTAAATCCCAGCCTACTTTTTTAGAAGTTGCTAAAGTTAGTAATTGCTTCTGTTATCTTACCCGCAACCTCATCTACAGTTATTGCACCCAATTCCCCAGACGCGCGGGTACGAATACTCAAGCTGTTGATTTCTACTTCCTTGGCACCAACTACCGCCATTACAGGTATTTTATCCTTTTCGGCGTTGCGAATCAACTTACCCAAGCGATCGCCACTCGTATCCACTTCCGCACGAATACCCAATGCAACCATCTTGGCTACTACCTCTTTGGTAAAGTCTAACTGGAGATCACCTACAGGTAAAAGCCTGATTTGCACAGGTGCTAACCATAAGGGGAAATCACCAGCATACTCTTCAATCAAAATCCCAATCAACCGTTCCAAAGAACCAAACGGTGCGCGGTGAATCATTACCGGACGTTTGCGGGAACCATCTTCAGCCACGTATTCCAAATCAAACCGCTCTGGTAAATTATAATCTACCTGCACCGTTCCCAATTGCCATTCCCTTTCCAAGGCATCACTGAAGATAAAATCAAGTTTTGGCCCATAGAAAGCCGCTTCCCCAATCCCTTCAAAGTAATCCATTCCCAATTGTTCCACAGCGCGACGAATCGCACCTTCAGCTTTATCCCAAGCTTCATCAGAACCAATATATTTATCACTGGCTGGATCTCGGAAACTGAGTCTAGCTTTAAAATTCTTCAGTTGCAGACTTCCAAACACCGACAAAATCAAATCTACAACATTCAAAAATTCGCTGTCTAGTTGTTCAGGAGTGACAAACAAGTGAGAATCATCAACGGTAAAACCGCGCACTCTTGTTAAACCACCCAGTTCCCCAGATTGTTCATAACGATAAACTGTACCAAATTCCGCCAAACGCATCGGTAATTCCCGATAAGAGCGTAATTCACTCTTGTATATTTGGATATGGAAAGGGCAGTTCATCGGCTTGAGGACAAAACCCTGCTCTAATTTAACTGCTTCCTCATCTTCAGCCATTAAAGGAAACATATCTTCCTTGTATTTTTGCCAGTGTCCCGATGTTTTAAATAAATCAACTCTGGCAATATGGGGAGTAACTACAGGTAAATAACCCCGTTTTAATTGTTCTTTTTTGAGGAAGTCTTCTAAAATCGTCCTCAACAAAGTACCTTTAGGAGTCCACAAAGGTAAACCTGGCCCTACTAAGTCAGAAAAGATAAATAAACCCAGTTCTTTACCTAGTTTACGATGATCACGTCTTAAAGCTTCTTCTTTGCGGCGTTTATATTCTGCTAGTTGTTCGGGAGTTTCCCAAGCAGTAGCATAAATGCGCTGTAATTGGGCTTTTTTCTCATCTCCACGCCAGTAAGCACCAGCTACGCTTTCTAAACTTATCGCTTTGGCGTTAATTTCCTTGGTGTTTTCCAAATGGGGACCGGCGCACAAATCCCACCATTCATCACCTAAATGGTAAATGGTGATGGGTTCTTGTTTAATATCTCCCAGGATTTCTAATTTGTAAGGTTCTTTAATTTCCTCAATCCGGCGTTGTGCTTCTTCCCGGCTGACTTCTTCTCGAACTACCGGCAATTTGCGATTAATAATCTTCACCATCTCTTTTTGGATGGCTTTCAAATCCTTATCACTGAAGGGTTCTGGACTATCAAAGTCATAATAAAACCCATTTTCAATCCAGGGGCCAATTGTAACTTGCGCCTTAGGAAACAGCTTTTGTACGGCCATGGCCATGACATGAGAAGCCGTATGGCGAATCTTTTTTAATGTCTCAGATTCGCTGGTACGCGGTAAATAAATTTTTTCTGGTTGTTCTGGGTTTTGGGGTTCTTGATTAGGCGACATCGGCTGTTAAAGGCGAAGTGATTACAAATAGAATTCTGAAAATATATTCTCAAAATCATAGTCCACCTGCTGATGACGCTGCCGCCATTACCTGTGGACTCTCCTAATTTATCACCCTAATCGAAAAGACCCCAACTGATACTGTTTCACTTTCAGATTGATACAAATAGGCAGCAGGGGTAAAGAATTAAAAACGAATGATTTTTTTTATCAGGCTATTTGTTAAATGGATGGTATGAAGCGCCGCAAAACTTGGGAATAATAAGAATTTGGCTCGTTCGCAACTTTTGACGGATATTTTCAATTTATGTTTCCTCCTTTAGATAGAGAAAGACTGATCCCTAGGGATCTTTACAAATCTATTGCCAAAATTATATAATTGTGCATTGTATAACAAGTTACAGATTTTTACTCCACATAACTGAAGGAGAGATATAAGAAAATTGTTAAGAATCGTAAATAACGCTAATATTAAAAAGAAATTAGGAAATATGCTTCTCATATATGGGAGATTCAAATCCATCAAGTACTGAATTGCTCAAGACAATCTTGGAACCGTTGTTAGAGGATTTTCACTACTGGTTTGAGCGATCGCTCCAATTACTGGAAAATGAGAAAATCCAATTTATGAGCGAACAAGAGCAACTTGATTTGTTACAACGGGTCAAAGAAGCACAAGCAGAACTTAGCACAGCCAAAATGCTATTTACTGCAACCAATAAACAAGTCGGGATTGATATGGCGACATTAATGCCTTGGCATCAACTATTAACCGAATGTGGAAATGTGGGAATGCGCTACCGTCAGTCAAAACAAGAATGACTTCACTGTGTGACAAGACTATATACAAGTCGCAAAGATAGGACAAAAAACTTAACATTGTTTTCATAAAAAAATAGTGTATCCCATGTTACCGTAATCTGATATATAGGATTACCAAATATCAAATCAGAAATAGATAATGTAACATTCGCCATCACGAAATTTACGGGTTAGCGAAAGTTAAGCACTTAAAAGATATAAAGTTTTAAACCCTGTTGCCCTGGAGGATAATTCTATGCTACACCTACTCTACATTCTCGCTTTCACAGTCCTTGCATTTATTGCTGTGGGTAATTTAATTCGCAATCTAGTCATGTTCAGTTTTGATAGGGAGCGTCCTTATCCAGCAAATTCCTCTTCAATGGGTAATCAAGGTAGCTATGGCTATTATGGAGCCAAAAGACAGTTTGTACCCCATCCAGAATTATTAGATAATGCCGGTAATATAATTAAAGAGCCGCTGTTAGTAATGCGTTCAATTAACGTGGAAGATGCACGCGAACAGTTAGATGCTCTTTATGAATCCTCTCCTGGTCAAAAAATGGAGCGTTCAGAAGAAGCTTAATTTGTAATTGTTATAATTCGAGTTTCAGTAGGGGTTTAGCAATATGCTTTACCCCTAATTTTTGGATTTATTTAATTAATAATTAAAGATGATTTATTGTGTCAGAAATGGCTTTCGCCACGCTACGCGAACAGGATGTCTAGGATTTAAGAATTAACAGGATTGAGATTGACATTTTTATTTTCAATCTAAAAAATCATTTTTTATGAAAGTTATTCAATGTGAAAAACAAGATTTTTCAGATTTAAGGATTTAGAAGATTTAGTATTGTTTATTGTGTCAGAATCAGGATATCCAGGATTTAAGGATTAACAGGATTTAGATTGATATTTTTTTTAAATCATTAATCCCACCAATAAGCAATCACTACACCATCTCGCTGTTCCCAATGTGACTCACCTTCCAAACCACCTTGTAACCTCATTTGTAACCGGCGCTGAAGTCGCAAACCATACTCTTCATTATTACCATCAGTAATATCCACTGAGTCCGCACGCCACTTTTTGCCCAAATCTAAAAGTTGAGAAACTATAGTATCTTGGTTTTCTGTCAAAATGTAGAGAGTATCTCCAGGATAAGCTACAAAGTGAATCATACTTGATTCTGGCATCGGGCGATAATTTGCCATTGCTAATAAAGTATCCACTAAACCACCAAAACTTAAACCATGTTCATCTGGTGCAAAAATCGGTTTCGTAAACACAAAACTCGCCCATAGATCAGAATGCAGAGTAAGATCCCTAATCACCTCTTCTCCGTTAAACTCATTAAAGCGACGTTGCCAAACCAAAGCTGCAAAAAGTTCCTGGGGACTGTATTCTTGAGCTAGGGTTTGAATTTTGGCGAGGTCTAACATAGGGATTCAATTACAGTTTGACTAAATAGGTCTATTCTCTCGACCGTGATAGATGCGTAAAATAATCACATCATCGTCAAGAATAATATAGTGAATTATAAAACCGTATTTACCAAAAGATACTAACAGTCTTTTTTATCTTTTTGTCTGAATCAGGATATCCAAGATTAAAGGATTAACGGGATTTAGATTGACAATGTTTTTTGCTCATCCTGTATATAAATCATTAAATGTGAGAAACAGGATTGATAAGATTCAAGGATTAAGAAAATGAAAGAATGAACATGATTGATTATGTATTCTCTCATTATCCTGTAAATCCTGATTCAGACATTTTTACGCTTCAATTACCACCCGCAAATTACCGCGTTTTTTCGCCACACGACAAGCGGTAGTGCTACCAACTCGCTCAAATTCCAAATCAAGAATAGTGCCACCAACACGCAAATTATGTAAAGATAAACGATTGATTGATTCTGGCAAAGCAGGGTCAATTATTCGCAAACAATTATTTTGTGCGTCAGGAACTAAATTCACCATCATTTGCAATAGTTGAAAAATGCTACCTGTCGCCCAAGCTTGGGGAGTACAAGCAACGGGATACTGTACAGGTGCATTATCGCCGTTTATTTCATAACCGCAAAATAATTCTGGAGGGCGTTGATAGGACTGCTGGGAAGTCATGTCAAACAAACCTTGAAATAATTCCAAAGCTTGATCTATTAAACCGAGCGATCGCAATCCCATCCCAATTAGAGAATTATCATGAGGCCAAACAGAACCAGTATGATAGCCCATAGGATTATAAGCAGGAGACAAACTACTTAAAGTCCGAATACCCCAACCATTAAACATATCAGGCGCTCGCAACCTTTCCGCTACACTGTAGGCTTTTTCTGGTGTAAAAATCCCCAATTGCAGACAATGGCCAGGATTAGAGCTAATACTATCTACTTGATTTCCTTCCCCATCTAAAGCTAAAGCGCAAAAATCTTGGTCTTCAATCCAAAAATCTTTGTTAAATCTAACTCTGAGATTTTGAGCTTCTTCTTGCCAGCGATCTGCCAAATCTAGACGCTTTTTCATCTTAGCAATTTCTGCTAATTTAATTTTGGCAGCATAGACATAAGCTTGCACTTCACAAAGGGCAATTGAACCATTAGCTAATTCACCTTTGCGGTTGACAATACAATCACCAGAATCTTTCCAACCTTGGTTAGTCAAACCACGTTTTGATTTCCGGTGATAGCTGAGATAGCCAGTTTGTTTGAGATTGCGATCAATCCAATCCATTCCTGCTAAAGCATTTCGCCAAAGTTGCTCTAGGGTTTCTTGGTCATGAGTCCAAGCGTAGTAATCAGCATACAACATTAACCACAGGGGAGTAGCATCAACTGTACCGTAGTAAGGTGTGTGGGGAATTTCTTGACAACGTGCCAATTCTCCCATTCGTAACTCGTGTAAAATCTTACCTGGTTCTTCTTCTCGCCATTCATCTTCTTTTTTACCTTGATGTACTGCTAACAGCATCAAAGTTTCTTTAGCAATTTGGGGATTTAACATCAAGGTTTGGGAAGCGGTAATAATAGAATCTCTACCAAATAATGTTGAAAACCAAGGTACACCAGCCGAAACAGTTTTATACTTGCCAAAAGATTGACGCAACAAATACAAGTCTTGTTCAGCCCTTTCAATCACTCGATTGAAAAGACTTTTATCAGAACTAATGCGAGTAATTTGTTGTACCCAAATTTGCTCCTCCATCAATTCAGAAGCTTTTGCTTGTCCCAAAGTCATAGCTGCATTCACAGTGGAACTAGTCTGGTTATTGGTGAGCATATTCAGCCGATAAGCGAGCTTTTGGGTTTCGTGAGAAGCTAAATCTAGCCGCCAAACCGCTGTGTAACCTTGGAAATAATCTGGTTGTCGGTGCTGGAATTGGATACGGGATTCCATGATTGCACCGTCTAAACCTTGATAAGCCAGTGTCAGAGATTCTTCTCGGTGTGATGGATTTTGTGAATGTGCCGCACCATCAGTTATTTCTTCTAAATGTGTTGGCTCTGCTAACCGCAACAATCTACCCCGTTTTTCGCGGTGATGACCTCGGACTTCAAATAAATCTACAAAATCCGCATCAAAGCTGAGACTGAGTTCAAAACTGATGCTAGTGGTACTGTAGTTAGCGACTTCTATTTCTTCAAAAAGTGCGCCATTAAG
Source organism: Anabaena cylindrica UHCC 0172 (assembly GCF_034931625.1). Taxonomy (GTDB): domain Bacteria; phylum Cyanobacteriota; class Cyanobacteriia; order Cyanobacteriales; family Nostocaceae; genus Anabaena; species Anabaena cylindrica_A. The sequence goes on from NZ_JAYGGY010000079.1 coordinate 10,519, forward strand.
TACTATTTCCCGACGAATGCCTATGGTATCAGCATTTAGGTGATTGTTAATTTTGGGGTTAGTACACAAAACCGAGAGAGCAAAGCCTTTGTCAGCGGTGCTACTCAATAAAACAGGCGATCGCCCATCAATCTGCAATTCTAGACGACTCAAAAACCTTGTATCACAGCAAAATAGCCCCATACTAGGATTCCCGTCATTCAGGGAACAACCAGAAATGTTTCCGATAGTGTCTGTCACCAAAAATAAATCATCATCTTTAACAGTTAAAGTTGGTTGTGGTCTTTCAATAACCACACAAGGCCATTCTGGAATAGGTATCTGTTCTGCGGGAATAAAAGTCTTTCCATCCAATAAGATTTTTTCCGGGGTCATTAATGTATCCGGTGTCATGAGCTAAAATTCCCTATACAGGTTTAGATTTGCAGGACTTGGGCTGGGGAGGAGAGATGGGGCTAATAATCCAATTACCAAGCACCAAATCCTTATCACCAATCACCAAATCCTTATCAATTTATCTGTTCTCTTTTTGAAGTCAAGGCTGGAAATTGGGGATTTTTACCTGGTTTATTCGTTGATAAGCATTAAGAGATGGTATACGTAGAAAATGCTTATAATCGTGTACACTTAACAATTTTTTGAGTTTTACCAAGCCTATTTAAGTATACAAAATAACCAAGCCGTTTTTGGGTTTTTTCAGCAATCGCGCTCAAAAATTAGTAAAGCTTTAGCAACTTAGGTTTCGGCAGTATCCCATACTGTGATATTTTTGGTGTATTTGCTGAAAAAGCTATAAGTTACCTTTGCTAGGCTAAATGATAGAAAAGATAACCGAATGTATATTGGGCATAGGAACTTTGATCAATTTAAAAGAACTGGTAATGGGTAATGGGTGATGGGTGATAGGTGATAGGTGATCGTTAAGAGTTTTACCAATGACCAAGGACCAATGACCAATGACCAATGACCAATGACCAATCACCAGTTTTAATTTGTACAATTCTTTTGTGAAGTGGATCTTGTCTAGATTGGGCGTTTAACGATATTCATGAGCATTTCGACTTCCGTGCTGAGTGATTTGCTACAGTCACTACCCTACCTGCGTCCCCAGTTATATTTCAAGGCTTCACTAACGGCGCTCTCCCATGCAATGGAAGATCAGGTTTTGGCGGCCACCTTGGATCAGCCTCTGATTATTGCTAGTTTTCAAAGAGAGCGATTCTACCGCCAAGAAGCTCATCGCTATCAACGGCTTTCACTGCGTAGTAATCAAATATACGTATTGTCCGCACCAGAAACAGAGTTTGCTAATAGCTCGGAATACTATGAAAAGGTGGCTTTTGAACCGGATGATGCTTTAAGTCAAGAGTGGCATTTGGTGGTTGTTGCCGATAATTATGCTACCTGCTTGGTGTGCCGGGAAAGCCTTGGTTCTATTGCCAAAAATCAGCAGTTACCAGAAATTACTCCTGGGCTAGATATGGACACAGCGAGAAGATTTGAGGGAATTTGGACTTCGGAGAGAGGAGTCAGCCTCAAAGCGGCAGAGTTGATATTAAGCAGGATTGAGGTTTATCGACCAGATTTAGTGGACAAAATTGGTCTGGCACGTCAGAGATTTGAACTTGGTAAGTCAAGAAGAGAATCGGGAACAGTCCATAACGAATATGCCTGTGACATTGATACTGACCCGTTTGTACAGCGCTTGGTGACTTATCTGCAAGCTAGTCAGTATAAATTGCATAAAGCCTACCGTTCGATCGCTCTCCAAGCCCGCAAAGAACGCCTGGTTAACTCGATTGGGACAGCAATTAGGCGATCGCTTGACCCGCAATCAGTTCTCCAAGTAGCTGCTCAAGAATTGGGTCAACATTTGGATGCTGATCGCTGTTTAATTTATCGCGCTCAAGCAACTGATGACCAAGCTGTGATTGAACACGAGTTTTTGAATCCGGGTGTGGTTTCTGTACGAGGGCTAACTTGGGAATTAGAACAAAATCCTCTATTTCAGGAAATTACCCAACTAGGTGAAGGAATCTGTATTTCAGATACTTTAACTGACTATCGTGTTACTAGTTCAACTCCACTGTCTTTGATTGTCAAAAAGTTCGCCATTCGTTCTTGGTTGATGGAACCAGTGTTTTCTCAGGGAAGGCTACTGGGGATTGTGGAGTTACATTATTGTGATGTACCCATCTCCGAGTGGCAACCAGGAGAATTAGATTTAGTCAAAGCGATCGCCACTCAAGTCGGTGCAGCCCTGATTCAAGCCGAAGCTTTTGCTAATTTAGAAGAACTGAATAAGCAGCTAGAAGCCCTAGATCGTACCCGCAGTAACTTAATAGCCATCACTGGGCATGAACTCCGTACCCCCCTATCTACCATTCAAGTTTGCCTGGAAAGCCTCGCTAGTGAGCCGGATATGCCCCTAGAGTTACAGCAAGTCATGCTCAGTACGGCACTGTCTGACTCCGAGAGAATGCGGAAACTCGTACAAGATTTCCTCACGCTTTCTAACTTAGAAAGCGGTCGAGTGCAATGGCATCCAGAAACCCTAAGTTTACAAGAATGTATAGATTTAGCTCTCAGCCGCTTGCGTACCAGGTCATCGACAGAAAAGATACCCCAAATTAAAACGCAAATTCCGAAAACTTTACCTTTGATTAGGGCTGATGGTGATTGGCTAGTGGAAGTAATAGCCAAACTAATAGACAACGCTTGTAAATTTACACCAGCGGAAGGAGAGATTTACATCAAAGCAGCTACTAGCAAACGCAATCAAATGGTTGAGGTGACAGTAGCGGACACAGGCAGAGGCATAGAACCAAATCGTCTAGAAATAGTCTTCGATCGCTTTTATCAAGAAGAGGGAGCCTTGCGACGGACTGCGGGAGGTACAGGTCTAGGACTGGCAATTTCCCGGCAAATTGTCACTGGTTGGGGCGGTAAAATTTGGGCAGAGTCCACAGGTAAAGACCAAGGCAGCAAGTTTCATTTTACCATTCCCATTGTTCAGGGTGGTGCAGAGGAAAAGCAGTCGTTTGTGAAGAGCAAAAAATAACATAAGGACTTACGCACGACGATTTTCCCGAAAGCCTTATTTTTGCGTAGCGGTAATTCATATAAGAGAAATCCACAAAAAAGATGTACTGCTTGCAGCAGCGCTAGTTCCCTCCGGGACGCTCCGCGTAGCAAGATCCCGTAGGGTACGCTATCCAATTTCACCAAATCAAAGTGACTTTTCTTCCCCCTGCTCCCTGCTGTCACAACGACGGGATATTTTGTTAGTTGGAAGTCTCTTAACCGGACTCAATCACTAAAAACTGTTACAGTCTATGACGCGATCGCAATATAAGCTGTTAGGGGGTGTTAGTATGCCCTAAAAACGTTGAAGGACATTTTTTTATGGCAGCAACTCTCACTGGAAAAACTCCCCTCTTCGGTGGCAGCACTGGTGGACTGCTCAACAAGGCAGCAGTAGAAGAAAAATACGCTATCACCTGGACTAGCCCCAAAGAACAAGTTTTTGAAATGCCTACAGGTGGCGCAGCCACAATGGTATCAGGTGAAAACCTACTCTATATCGCTCGCAAAGAGTATGGCATCGCTTTGGGCGGTCAACTCCGGAAATTCAAAATCACAGACTACAAAATTTACCGGATTTTACCCAGCGGTGAAACCACTTTGATTCACCCAGCTGATGGTGTGTTCCCAGAAAAAGTTAACCCCGGTCGTGATAAAGTACGCTACGTACCCCGCAGAATCGGTCAAAACCCCAGCCCTGCACAACTCAAGTTCAGTGGTAAAGCCACTCACGATGCTTAATTAGTAATGAGTGCTGAGTGCTGAGTGCTGAGTCAAAATCAGGAGTCAGTACTCAGCGCTTATACTAAAAACGGGTTAAAAGTGTCATTCTGTAGCTTGCTTCCCGTAGGGTACGAAGTGAAGAATCTCCGAGATACTAGAGCCTACGGCACGCTACGCGAACGCTGCACTACGTTACGTATGGCTACGCCACGCTACGCGAACAGTATGACATAAGTCCAAATTTCACCCGTTTGCAGTATAATCAGCAGCTAAATATAAATAATAATTATGATTTTTCCCGATTTCACCCAGTTTAAGAAGCTCGCTTTAGAAGGTAATTTTGTCCCGGTTTATCAGGAATGGGTAGCTGATTTAGATACTCCCGTTTCTGCCTGGTATAAAGTATGTGCAGATCAACCTTATAGCTTTTTGCTGGAATCGGTGGAAGGTGGGGAAAAAATAGGGCGTTATAGTTTATTGGGTTGTGATCCTCTATGGATTTTGGAAGCTAGAGGTGATCAAACTACTCAAACACACCGTGATGGTTCTCAGGAAGTTTTTACAGGTGATCCTTTCACAGCTTTAAGCAAATGTTTAGCAGAATATCACCCAGTTAAATTACCGCAACTACCTTCAGGAATTGGCGGTTTATTTGGGTTTTGGGGTTATGAGTTAATTAATTGGATTGAGCCGCGTGTACCAATTCATCCTCAAGATAGCCGTAATATCCCTGATGGTTTGTGGATGCAGGTAGACCATTTATTAATTTTTGACCAGGTAAAGCGGAAAATTTGGGCGATCGCATATGCTGATTTACGTGACCCAGAAGTTAATTTAGAGATAGCCTATCAACAGGCAAGCGATCGCATTCAGGAAATGGTCAGCAAGCTATCTTTACCCCTATCGCCACAAAATACCAAATTAGCTTGGACAGCCCCCGGAAATAAGCCGAAAGCGGGAATAGAAGAATACACCAGCAACTTTACCCGTCCCGATTTCTGCGCCAGTGTGGAAAAGGCGAAAGCACATATCAAAGCTGGTGATATCTTCCAAGTCGTTGTTTCTCAACGCTTATCTACCGAATATACCGGAAATCCCTTCGCCCTTTATCGTTCTTTACGCCAAATCAATCCTTCACCTTACATGGCGTATTTTAACTTTAAGGATTGGCAAATTATCGGTTCTAGTCCTGAAGTCATGGTTAAGGCAGAATGCGACCCAGATGGGGGTATAATCGCCACAGTCCGCCCCATTGCCGGCACAAGACCAAGGGGTAAGACAAGCCAAGAAGATGCGGCTTTCGCTGAAGATTTACTCCAAGACCCTAAAGAAATCGCTGAACACGTCATGTTAGTTGATTTAGGACGCAATGATTTGGGGCGTGTGTGCGAAAGTGGGAGCGTGAAAGTTGATGAATTAATGCTCATTGAACGCTATTCCCATGTCATGCACATTGTCAGTAATGTGGTGGGTAAGTTGGCAAATGACAAAACAGCCTGGGATTTACTTAAAGCCAGCTTCCCCGCTGGTACAGTTAGCGGTGCGCCGAAAATCAGGGCGATGGAAATCATTAACGAATTAGAACCAAGTCGCCGGGGTGTGTATTCTGGTGTGTATGGCTATTATGATTTTGAAGGACAATTAAATAGTGCGATCGCAATTCGGACGATGGTATTGCATAATCATACCGTCACAGTCCAAGCTGGTGCTGGTTTGGTAGCTGATTCAGAACCAGAGAAGGAATACGAGGAAACGCTAAATAAAGCCAGAGGTTTATTAGAAGCAATTCGTTGTTTGCGATAAATTAAGTATATAGGACTCCTATTTGATTAAAGATTTTTGTATAAATACGTATTTATACTAATATTTTCGCATCTTGGACGTAAGAGAATATTATTATTCTCGTTTGAGCAGATGTGGAGTCAATATGGATCAGATAGTAGATAAAATAGCTGCGCTAGGTGTACCTGGTCTTGTATTACTTGTAGCTATGGCAGTTACAGGGTGGGCAGGTGCTGCGGCAATAACAGCAGCATTAGCTGTACTTGGCGGACCATTTGGAATGCTTGGAGGAATTGCTGTACTTGGGATTCTTGGCTTGATATCAAAAGGATTGGCAGAATATGGATTTGAAACAATTTTTAAAGCAACTGTAGACGAACTGAGAAAAAAAGGTAAGTCTAAATCTGACATAGAGCGCGAAGTTGAATCATATCCAATTTCGCATGATCTGAAATTGAAAATCAAAGATTATTTGAAAACGATTTCCTAGTTTCAAGATTCATGAGACCACGCTTTGATAAATTTACACTTAATATTTCAATTGTGAAACATTTACTGCCATATTTGTACATGGTTTACAAAATCAAATATGTTGAATTTATTAAGTGTACTAAGCTGTTACGCAGCTATTTTGTAGTGTAGAGTTCTGGCAGTAAGGTTTTTGGACAAAAAAAGTAAATGCGTAACAGGTTATTAATAGTAAAAATTCAACAATATTACACCTAGAGAAAAAATATTACGGATACTAATGAATCTAGTCCAGAAAAAAACTTTCAACAAAAGGAAACTAACCAAATATATGAAAATATTAACATTGAGACTCAAAAAACTGATAGAATTCGTGCTTACAGTGAATTAATTAAATCAATATCCAAGTTTATCTGGATTGCTGTAATTTTGATCATTATTATTCACTTCTTGGGCAGTTTTTCTACTAATCACATTAAGCAAAACATCAATCCAACAACAGTAAATATATCTATTCCTGAACAACAGCAATATCAAATTTCTACTGAAGTTACATCTGCCCTTGGTAAAGCTTTAGTCGCCTCTAGACAATCTGCATCCAATAATTTAGAACAGTGGAAAAATGAGGTGATGCACCGCGTAGATCATCCTTTTCTAGATTGGTACTACAACTACTTTAATCAATTAGGAATTGGAGCAAAATCTATTTGGATTAATTTGTACTCTATTTCAGAAGAAGAAAAAGCCGAGAAACTAATTGGCAGTTTTCAACAAGAATTTGCTAAACAAGTTTTTCAACCATCGTTAATGCAGCTAGAAATGGAACGTTTTACAAGACAAGCTGTTGATATATATGTTTCAGAAGCAAATCGCAATTTAGCAGGAGTTCAAAGTGCTTATAATATTCCTCAACCTACCTGGGAAAGATTTCTCGAAGGTTTAGGCAGCATAACTTATAATGCTGGGGGACAGCAGCAAGACCTTACACTTAGGGCTGTTTCGCGTGGTACAGGCTATTTAGCTACTACTGCAATGATCAAGGCTATTGGTTCTATTGGTACTAAAAAAGTTGTTGCAACTACAGTAAGTAAAGCAACTTCTAAAGCAGTAACGAAATTAGCAACCAAAACAGCAGCTAAAGCCGCAGCAGAGGGAAGTGGCGAAATGGCAGTTGGTCTTCTAGGATTAGAATTGTTAAATCCACTGGCAGGTTTGGGTATTATTGTTTGGGATGTATGGGATCATTATCATACTGTTCAATTAGAAAGGCCAATTCTACGAGCAAGCCTGGAAAGTTATTTGAATGAGGTCAAGGAGTCATTGCTAAACGATCCAGAGAATGGAATTTTATCTTCGGTCAATAAATTCCATGACGGAATTCTTAATAGTTTGAACAGTAGCTTAGGTGTGAGTTGATTTACATTACTGCATATAAAGATAACCGACTTCTGAGATTATTAACCTAATCAAGGATAAAATTAATCAAAGAAGTCGTGTATCTGAATTTATAAATTGTCCGAATCACGATTGATAGGATGATACTTAGATCAATATAATTTATTATTATCTAGAACATATTGAGCGATACCTTAAGTAAGCTACACCAATGAAGCCTTATATTTACCTAGCGTCTATCAGCATACTTGTAAAAATCCTGTAAATCCTTAAATCTTGGACATCCTGATTCTGACAACCATCTCATTCACAGCATCACAACAAACTTAACAATAAAAATCCTGCTATACTAAAAAGCACAAAGCACCCTAATAATTAAATTATGATTATCCATAAAATTATCCAAGAATTAGAACAAATTCCAGAAGAAAAACTAGCAGAAATTTATGACTTAATCCACTATTTCCGCGTAGGATTAAATCAAACAAAACCTCAACCCAGAACACCAGGAATACTAACAGGAAAACTCAGCAACACCTTTTTTGATCCTCTACCTGAAGAAGAATTGCAACAATGGGAATAAATTATCTGATTGATACCCATATTTTATTATGGTGGTTTTTTGATGATCCTAAACTTGATAGATCATGCCGAGAAATAATTAAAAATCCCGATCATCATATTTTTGTCAGTAGCGTATCCCCTTGGGAAATAGCCACTAAATACCGTATTGGTAAACTACCTGAAGCAAAAGACATATTACCAATCTATCCACAACTCTTAACTCAATCACAATTTATTGAACTAAATATTAATTCAAATCATGCTATTAGAGCAGGTACTTTACCTATAGATCATCGAGATCCTTTTGATCGTATGATTATGGCTCAAGCCGAAATTGAAAAAATGCCAGTTATTACTTATGATCAAGCATTTCATACAGGATTGATTGAAGTAATTCCTAATCCTGTAAATCCTTAAATCCTGATATGGCTTGCGCCACGCTACGCTATCAGACAAAAAAAAGCGGGCTAACCGCTATTATGTGGTTAACCCGTTCAGCTTTGGGAACGCGCAGAGAAATTATTATTGCAATACCAATTTGACATTGGCGTTTTGCAGACCGCGCTGTTTTACTTCAGCCAAGGTCTTGTTAACTGCGTATTTTTGGTTAATAGAGTTGATTAACTCGGTCTGGTTGTGCTTCTTAGCAACACCCCACAAGTCAGCGATAAGGTCAAAAGAACCATCACTGTTGCGAGACCAACCTAAATCGTATTCGCCTTCCAATACAGCAACGATGTCCGAACGTACACGCTGGCCGTTATAACCACGAACATCGGCTTCGGTCTTGACGCTGATACCTAAGTCGCGTAAAGAAGACTTTAGGATTTCGGCATCGGTGATCTTGGTACGCAGAGTGCTAAAGTGAGACATTTGGGTTTCCTCCAATGAGAAGATTGATGAGAAAAACGACAACGGTTTCTTTTCAGCCAAGCCGCGCTAATTTGGGAGCGGCTTTTTTCTTCTAAACTGTTAGCTTTGTAGCTAACCTTTCCCCCCTGGCATTGCAGGAGAAAGCTTTTAAAACTCCATGCGCTGATATTCAGCGACGGAGGATGCTGCGGGTCTAGCACGCTGTCTGGCCCAGTCTCTTAAGGCTGTGACCTGTTCTTGCATCGTTCGTGACAGCGGCAAAGTTGACTTCAATGCAGCAATAATATCTAATTGGGTGAACTCCCGATCTTGGGCAAAAGCTTCATACATAGCCGCAATGATCGCTTGTTCAATTTCTGCCCCAGAGAAGCCGTCAGACATTTTGGCTAGTTGTTCAAGATCAAATCTAGCAATATCTTCCCGGCGTTTGGTCAGGTGAATGTTGAAGATATCCTGACGTTCTTCAGGTGTGGGCAGATCCACAAAGAATATTTCATCAAAGCGCCCTTTCCTCAAAAACTCCCCAGGTAGGCGTTCTACGCGGTTAGCGGTCGCCATTACGAAAACTGGAGATTTCTTTTCTTGCATCCAGGTGAGGAAAGAACCAAAAATTCTATTTGATGTCCCCCCATCAGAATCACCAGAACCCCCACTACCCGCGAAAGATTTATCCAATTCGTCGATAAACAGAATCGTTGGGGAAATTGATTCTGCTGTTTTCAGGGCGTTTCGCAGATTTGCTTCACTCCGACCCACCATTGAGCCATCGTATACCCGCCCCATATCTAAACGCAAGATTGGTAAACCCCATAAACGGGAGGTAGTTTTGGCAATTAGTGACTTACCACAACCGGGAACACCAAGAATTAACATCCCTTTAGGTTGAGGCAAACCATACTCTCTTGCTCTTTCTGTGAAGGCATTAGAGCGTTGTTTGAGCCACTTTTTCAATTCTTCCAATCCACCAATGGCATCAATGGTTTCATCTTCTTCGATGTACTCTAGAATGCCATTGCGCCGAATCAGTTGCTTCTTCTCAGATAGAACTATATCTACTTCATCTTCCGTTAGTCTTCCAGTTGTTACCTGAGCCTTACGGTATACTTTTTCTGATTCGTCTTTAGTTAGACCTAAAGCTGCTCTGAGAAGTTTTTCTCGTGCCTCTGTGGTGAGTCTTCGGCCACGATGCTGTTCTTGGTGGTTAGTTAAAACTTTGTTCAACTCAGCCATATCTGGCAGTTGGAAGTCTAAAACAACAACCTCTTTTTCTAGTTCGATGGGAACTTGCTGCATGGGAGACATTAAAATAATGTTCTTTTGCATTCCCTTGAAACTAGCGATCGCATCCCGTAGCGATCTGGTTGTTGCTGGCGCATCAATAAACGGATGTAAATCTTTAAGAATAAATATACCGGGTTCTTTCTGGCGAATAATCCACTCAATCGCTGCCTCTGGAGACACTGTATTATGTTGAGTCACATTCCGGGGTTGACCGTACTCGACGATACCGTGAGTTACTGTCCACACATATACCCGGCGTTGGGGCTTTAATAATTGAGCGATCGTGTTAATTGCTTGCTCTGCCCGCTCTTCCTCGGAGGTCACAAGGTAGATTAGAGGGTATTGAGCTTGAATGAGGATATTGAGCTCTTCTTTCATACAATCGACCTACTTGAGACCTTATAGAGACAGTACAGTCATCGCTGCTTGTTATAGATAACTGAAACTATGAACTAACTTATTCATAATTCCTATATCTAGCAAGGAACTAATTCTTCCTCACCCTTGGGATGAGTTTCATCTTGTTCCATTTCGTCAATGGATAGATGATCGTGACCTATGACTCCTGGTTGATTACCTAAAGCTACTAGTTCGGCATTACGTAAGGTAAGTGAACTTTCACAACTAGGACAGGAATAAACTCTATGTGTTCGCCCATAAGCAGAAGCTTCTAATTCTTCTACCAATTCTGAATTTGTCAGGTAGAAATTCAGGGCGCGTTCTGCAAGTTCTGACATCGGTTCAGAATCAACTGCTGATCGAATTTTCAATCTTCTGTGCAGTTCTGGCGATAGATACAAAGTAACCTTTTGCTTAGTTTGCATATGACTAAATAGCGGTCTTACCCGGGTATGTAACTAACGTTATCGGCTCTTTGATTTCCTGTCAAGATGGTAAAACGTTTTAACAGCTATTTTGTTACATATCTTAATGAATGTTGCCCTCAATTACCCACAACATCATTAAGCTGAGTGATGTATGAAACAATAAATCTAGTGGAGAAACCGGGACTAAAAGAAGTTTATTCCTCTTGAGAATGAGGATAGAAGCTGATCTAACTCTACTATCGGTAAATTGGGTAAAGGGTGTAATTATGTCTATTGCTGCGGTCAAAACCTATAATTTGAGGCGAATAATTGTGGCTTTAGTCTCCGGTGTTGGCACAGCTATGATTTTTTCAGGGTGTGGTACTAGTTTCCCAAACTCCAAACTGACATGGGAGACTTACCAAAATCCTCGTTATGGGTTTGAGTTTCCCTATCCGAGCAATTGGACTTCTTTAGCAGCACCAGACAACAACGATGGAGTTACTTTTATTTCACCACAAAACCAAAACGTAGAAATTCGGGCTTGGGCAAGTAAGGAGTCACCAGAGTCAATTACCCAAGACCAAGAGACGATAAAACAGATAGATCATAACTTTGAAACGTCTCAAGGCGTTTCTGGAGTCTTAGTAGTAGAAGTTGGTCAACAGGTCAGTTCCATGAAACTGACCATTACGCAGGGGCAAGAAGTCTATTATTGGCAAGGACAAACCAACAGTCAAGAATTTAAAGATTACTATCAATTGTTTTATTACATTGCCCAGCATTACAAGATTAGGTTAGAGACTTCCAAATAAAAAATATCCCGTCGTTGAGGGCAGCACTCAGAACTCGGTACTCAGAACTCGGTACTCGGTACTCAACACTCAGCACTCATCACTCAGCACTCAGAACTCAGTAATGACTAGAATTAATGAACCAGAGGGGACACAAACCTGATAGATTTAGCTATCAGCGAGTAAAAACTGGTAAAAATGAAAGTCCTGGTTATTGGTGGCGATGGGTATTGCGGTTGGGCAACTGCACTCTACCTTTCTAATCGAGGTTATGAAGTTGGAATTTTAGACAGTTTGGTGCGGCGGCATTGGGATAATGAACTCGGTGTTGAGACTTTAACCCCAATTGCACCAATTCAGCAGCGTCTCCAGCGATGGCAAGATTTGACTGGTAAATCTATTGACCTATTTATCGGCGATATTAACAATTACAGTTTTCTGCACAAAGCTTTACACCAATTTCAGCCAGATTCCATAGTGCATTTTGGTGAGCAGCGTTCAGCCCCGTTTTCGATGATAGACCGCGAACACGCAGTTCTCACTCAGGTAAATAATGTAGTCGGTACATTGAACTTGCTGTATGCAATGCGGGAAGATTTCCCTGATTGTCATTTGGTGAAGTTGGGGACAATGGGTGAATATGGGACACCCAATATCGACATTGAAGAAGGTTTTATCACCATTGAACACAACGGACGCAAAGATACTTTGCCCTATCCTAAGCAGCCCGGATCAATGTATCACTTGAGTAAAGTGCATGATAGCCATAACATTCACTTTGCTTGCAAGATTTGGGGCTTACGGGCAACAGATTTAAATCAAGGTATAGTTTACGGCGTTCTCACCGAAGAAACGGGGATGGACGAACTGTTAATTAACCGTCTTGATTATGATGGCGTTTTTGGTACAGCATTGAACCGTTTTTGTATTCAAGCTGCGGTAGGACATCCTCTCACTGTTTACGGGAAAGGTGGACAAACTCGCGGACTGTTGGATATTCGGGATACGGTGCGATGTATTGAATTAGCGATCGCTAATCCTGCCCAACCTGGTGAATTCCGCGTATTTAACCAATATACGGAACTATTCGGTGTTGGTGACTTGGCAATGATGGTGAAAAAAGCCGCAAATTCACTGGGATTAAATGTGGACATCCATAACATTGATAACCCCAGAGTTGAAAAAGAAGAACACTATTTCAACGCTAAAAACACTAAACTGCTCGATTTAGGCTTAGAACCACATTTTCTCTCTGATTCTCTACTTGACTCGTTGCTAAACTTTGCCGTTAAGTATCAACAACGAGTTGATCACAAACAAATTCTGCCCAAAGTATCTTGGCATAGAAAGTAAGTGAGAGTACTGAGTACCGAGTACTGAGTACCGAGTGGTTAAAAATTATTCCTACTCATTACTTGTTACTCATCGCTCGGTACTGACTTGCTCCTCCTGACTCCTGACTCCTAACTCCTAACTCCTGCTTTCCAGTTTTTTATGAGAATTGCCCTATTCACTGAAACCTTTTTACCCAAGGTTGATGGGATTGTTACCCGTCTACGTCACACTGTTGATCATCTGCAACGGGATGGTAATCAAGTCTTAGTATTTGCTCCTGAAGGGGGCATAACTGAACATAAAGGCGCGAAAGTTTACGGCGTGAGTGGCTTTCCCTTACCTCTGTATCCAGAGTTGAAATTGTCACTTCCTCGTCCAGCCATTGGTTACGAACTAGAGCGATTTCAGCCAGATATTATTCATGTTGTTAATCCTGCCGTTTTAGGATTATCGGGGATTTTTTATAGTAAAGTTCTCAAACTTCCCTTGGTGGCTTCTTACCATACACATTTACCTAAATACCTGCAACATTACGGACTAGGAATGTTAGAAGGTTTACTTTGGGAAATGCTCAAGGGCGCTCATAATCAAGCTGAATTAAATTTATGTACATCCACAGCGATGGTGGAGGAACTATCTGGACATGGGATTGAGAGAGTAGATTTGTGGCAGCGAGGAGTGGATACAGAATTATTTGATCCTGATTTGGCAAATCCAGAAATGCGATCGCGCCTGACTCAAAATCATCCTGACAGTCCCTTACTGTTGTATGTAGGTCGTCTTTCCGCCGAAAAAGAAATTGAGCGCATTAAACCAATTTTAGAAGCCATTCCTAATGCCAGATTGGCATTAGTAGGGGATGGACCCCACCGTCAATCACTAGAGAAACACTTTGCCGGGACAAATACTTATTTTGTCGGTTATTTAATGGGGAAAGAATTAGGTTCTGCCTTTGCTAGTTCTGATGCCTTTATTTTTCCTTCCCGCACAGAAACATTAGGATTAGTCCTACTAGAAGCAATGGCTGCTGGATGTCCAGTAGTTGCAGCCCGTTCTGGAGGAATTCCTGATATTGTTACAGATGGGGTAAACGGATATCTTTTTGATCCAAAAGCAGATATTCAAGAGGCAATTGATGCTACAGTTTGTCTATTGCAATACCAACAAGATGTAAATATTATCCGTAAAAATGCCCGGAAAGAAGCAGAAAATTGGGGATGGGCAGCTGCTACACGCCAATTACAAGATTACTATCACAAGGTAGTCACATCTAAAAAGTTGACCAATGCTTTCTAAATTGGCTTTTGCCTAGGGCGGTCAAATCCGCCCCAAACTTAGCAGAAAATAATATAAATAATTAGTCCTAACCCTTTCAAGTTGGTGGAATTTGGTTGTTTCAACCTTCAAAAAATCCAAAATATGAGCGAAAGATTCAAGATGATAGTAATGAACAATACCTTGTCCATTTTCTGTAGGTTGGGTTAAGCTACAGCGCAACCCAACGCATTTGTTGGGTTTCATGCTGATTGCTCCGCAACGCTAACGCGAACAACCCAACCTACAAATCAAGGCTTTTTCCAATTTGGACAAGGTATTGAATGAAATGACGTATTTCCGTTAGTCATCTTGAAAGGTCTAGTCCTAATAATATTTAACTAATCTAAAATTTCAATCTAAAATCCCAAATCTAAAATCTAAAATCCCATGACACTCCCAAACGCAGGTAGCGTCTTGGCTACATTGACTGAACTCACTCAAGTTAATCGCACTCAAGCCCTACTTAGTCGCGTCAAAGACCTGTCTGTAAATGAATTTGTTTGCTTACTGGACTTTATCACAGCGGAGTTTCAGCAATTTCTCAGAGCTATTGATCTGATCAATAATGAGGCTCTAGAAAGTATGTTGGAGAAAGTCCTAGAAGCCATTACACTCAAAATTGGTCAAATTCTCCAAGCTGAACATACAGCTATTTTTTTAGTTGACTATGACAAAGCTCAACTCTGGTCAAAAGTTCCTCAAGATAATAGCCAAAAATTTTTAGAAATCCGCACTCCCTTAAATGTGGGAATTCCTGGCCATGTGGCTAGTACAGGCAAATATCTCAACATTGCGGAAACTATTACTCACCCTCTTTTTAGTCCTGAGTTAGAAAAACAAATGGGCTATAAGATCCGTAATCTTTTATGTATGCCTGTTGTGAGTAGCAAAAAGCAAATTGTAGCTGTAGTCCAACTAGCTAATAAAGCTGGGGATGTGCCTTTTAATGAGGATGATGAGGAATCTTTTCGAGACTTTGCTGCTTCTATTGGCATTATCTTAGAAAGTTGTCAGTCTTTTTATGTGGCAGCTCGTAATCAACGGGGTGCAACTGCTTTGTTGCGTGCGACGCAGACTTTGGGGCAAAGTTTGGATTTAGAAGCAACTTTGCAAATAGTGATGGAACAAGCCCGGATTTTGATGCAAGCAGACCGTAGCACGCTGTTTTTGTATCGCAAGGAAATGGGTGAATTGTGGACGAAAGTAGCCACAGCTAATGACAAAAATTTAATAGAAGTCCGTATTCCTTCTAATCGCGGTATTGCAGGTTATGTAGCCTCCACTGGTCAAGCACTCAATATCCCCGATGCTTACCAAGACCCCCGCTTTGATCCGACTACAGATAATAAAACTGGATATATAACTCGTAATATTCTGTGTTTGCCAGTTTTCAACTCTGCTAATGAATTAATTGGTGTCACACAGTTAATTAATAAACAACAAGGTAGTTTTAGTACTTCCGATGAAGAATTTATGCGGGCTTTTAATATCCAAGCGGGAATAGCTTTGGAAAATGCTCGTTTATTTGAAAGTGTGTTGTTAGAGAGACAGTATCAAAAAGATATTCTCCAGAGTTTATCAGATGCTGTAATTTCTACAGATATGCAAGGTCAAATTGTGACTATTAATGATGCAGCACTAGAGTTACTGGGTTGCCCGTTGAAGTCCAGCAATGGTAAAAGTAACAAGCTGTTGTGGAAACAAAATTTATTAGGTCGTCAAGTTTGGGAGGTAGTACCGATTGAAAACCTGCAAATGCGGCTGGAAGATAGTTTAAAATACGGGGCTAGGCATTATGTGCCAGAACAAACTCTGCTGGTGGGATTATATCAACGAGAGAGTGGTGAAACTCAAAATTCAGAAGCGATCGCTCAAAAGTTAATTCTAGCTGTGCGCGATCGCACTAACCCAAATATTTTTGTCCCTTGGAATCAACTCCTCACTGCCCAATCTGAATTACTCAGTGCTGATGTAGTCAAAACCTTAGAACGTAGCATCAATCTTACCGTCAATCCCTTAACTAACCCAGAAGGTGGAGTTAGGGGGGGTTTGGTGGTATTGGAAGACATCAGCCGAGAAAAACGCCTCAAAAGCACTATGTACCGCTATCTCACACCCCACGTAGCCGAGCAAGTTATGGCTTTGGGAGATGATAGCTTAATGGTGGGTGAGCGCAAAGAAGTAACTGTCTTGTTTTCCGATATCCGTGGTTACACTACCCTGACGGAAAACTTGGGAGCAGCTGAGGTAGTATCCTTGCTGAATCAGTATTTTGAGACGATGGTTGAGTCAGTTTTTCACTATGAAGGAACTTTAGATAAGTTTATTGGTGATGCTTTAATGGCTGTATTTGGTGCGCCACTACCATTAACTGAAAATCATGCTTGGCGAGCAATACAATCAGCTTTGGATATGCGTCTCCGACTGAAGGAGTTTAACTTGAAACGGGTGATTCAGTCCCAACCACAAATTCGGATTGGGATTGGCATTAGTTCGGGGGAAGTGGTTTCGGGGAATATTGGTTCACGTAAAAGGATGGACTATACAGTAATTGGAGATGGAGTGAATTTGAGTTCCCGCTTGGAAAGTGTCACCAAGGAATATGGTTGTGATATAATTCTGAGTGAATTTACTTACAACTTGTGCCGCGATCGCATTTGGGTACGTCAACTTGATAGAATTCGTGTCAAAGGTAAACATCAGGCTGTAGATATCTACGAATTAATTAGCGATCGCTCTACTCCCCTAGATGCCAACGCGGAAGAATTTTTGCACCATTACAATGCCGGACGTGCTGCTTATGTATCACGGGAATTCTCCCAAGCGATCGCTTGCTTTGAAACTGCTCAACGTCTCCGACCCCAAGACCAAGCAGTGGATACCCACCTAGAACGTGCCTACAATTACCAAAAAACACCACCTCCAAAATCTTGGGATGGTGTCTGGACAATGATGACAAAGTAGTTATTGGTAATTAGGCATTGAGTAAAATTTTTTCCCTTACCTAATCTTCAAATTCAGAATCATCGTTTTGGAAGGGTTCTTCACCTATCCTTAGCTGCTTTTTCGAGCGTTTTAATTCCTTCCACAACAGCTTGATTTGTTTGTAAGCTTCCTCTGGTGGGAGTTTACCACCTGTTTCCAAGTTACAGATATAACTTATGCGCTGGGCAAATTCTTGTAAATTGGCGTTGAAAACTAAATTTTCCGGTTGTACATGACCGTAGTAGCGACCACGAGGATAGAGAAAATCGCCTTTGTCCATTATTTTTTTCTCCATGTATTTAACACTCCTGCTGATTTTCTTGTTTGCAGCAGAACCACTAGTACCGCAGGGCGGAAATCAAAAGTCAAAAGTCAAAACGAATACAGTGTAAGTTTTTCAGAGATTGGGAATATTTGGTTTATTTACGCCGTTCTGTACTAGCAACTCTTCATCTCTATTTTTTGAGGACAGGAGAAAGCAAATGATTACACTTTAAACGATCACAATCTATGTAGGGCAAGCCCTTGGCGCTATTGGTAAACTTTAACTTTGACAAAACAATCAAAACATCAGCCACATAAGTTAAGTCATTAAACAGGGGTTTGTAAAAAATTTATGTCAAAGTGACCAAAGCTATTGACGAGCAATCACCCGATATATCTTCTTGTAAAGAAATATTACAATTTCCTCAAAATAGATTTTAACAATGCTCCTATGCTCGCAACTATTTTATTTTATTCCTTCATCCGTAAAAATGGGTTTTAATTGACTTCAACAAAAAAAATTATTAAAGGTATTAATCTATACTTTTTAGATTATTATATAATTTTATTTACCAAAATTACAAAAAGTTAACTAAAAATCTTAGAGGTTTTATGTAGAGTTGACCCGTTTCATTGAAAAGACGGGGGAATAGGGAAGAGAAAACACAATGAAATTAGCACCTTGTTAACTCATCACCAATGGCTAATAACTAAAGATAAAATGGTTAAGCCGAAGATCACTGCCTAGAACTGTACCTACCATGATGTCTGTTAATACCAAGCTATACGAAGGCAAAGCGAAAATTCTATATACCACAGACGACCCTGAAGTCTTGTTGGCTGATTTTAAAGATGATGCGACTGCATTTAATGCTCAAAAGCGGGGCAGTATTCAGGGAAAAGGCGGCATAAACTGTACTATTTCCAGTAAATTGTTTCAAAAGTTAGCAGCCTATGGCATCAAGACTCATTTTATTGATTGTCCAGCCCCCAATCAAATGCGGGTCAGGGCTGTGAAGATTTTGCCATTAGAAGTAGTTGTCAGAAATATAGCTGCGGGTAGTCTATGTCAACAAACAGGGCTGCAAATAGGTACAGTTTTGCAACAGCCTTTGGTAGAGTTTTATTACAAAGACGACCAACTAGGAGATCCGCTGCTCACACGCGATCGCTTGCGGCTGCTGAAACTAGCCACTGAGGAACAAGTTGATAGCATTATCCATCTTGCATTGCAAATCAATGATTTTCTCCAGAAATTTTGGCAACAGTGTGGCATTACCCTAGTAGACTTTAAACTCGAATTTGGTGTGGACTCACAACAGCAGTTGCTCTTGGCCGATGAAATTAGCCCTGATACCTGCCGTTTGTGGGATATGGCAGAAAACGATCCTAACCGTCGAGTTATGGACAAAGACCGTTTCCGTAGAGACTTAGGGAATGTAGAGAATGCCTACCAGGAGGTTTTACAAAGGGTATTGCAAAATGTTGAGAGTTGAGTATAAACTCGTTTGCTTCAAGGCTTTGAGTGATTATAACTGCGAGTGAGTAGTCCTATGCCTTTGATGGCTAAAGACTCATAATTAAATTTGTAAAGGTGTGTGTGGTAGTGAAGAAGAATATGAATAAAATGCATTTATCTCCTGTATTGTTGGCAGTTATTGCGATCGCTGCCCCTTTGGATAACTCAATGAGTGCGATCGCAGCGCCCAAACCAGATATCACCCAAACGCCTAATGTCCAGCAGCAAGTAACAGAAGTTTCCACTCTAGAAACAAATCAGCTGTTACAACAAGAAACTAATCAAAATAGTGAAAACCCAGAATCTGATTTAACTGCAAAAGCAGTAGTCATCAAAACTGAACCTCACCAATCTGCGATCGAGGTCAAAGTCTTAAACCCTAACTCAACATCAATAGCAACACCAGAAGTAATTTTACCAACAGCTACGATAACGGCAAAAACTGCACAAGCATTAAAAGCAGCACTATCTCCCCAGTCAAAAACGGTAGAAACACCAGAAGTAATTATCCCAAAAACTACAACAACAGCAAAAACTGCACAAGCATTGAAAGCGGCACTATCTCCCCAGTCAAAAACGGTAGAAACACCAGAAGTCATTATCCCAACAGCTACAACAACGGCAAACACTGCACAAGCATTGAAAGCAGCACTATCTCCCCAGCCAAAAACGGTAGAAACACCAGAAGTCATTATCCCAACAGCTACAACAACAGCAAACACTGCACAATTTGCCCAAGCAGAACCTTCCCCAACCCCTGACACCGTTCCTACTGAAGAAAATATCGATCCACCCACAGTGGAACCTGTCTTCCCAGCTACTCCAGAAACAACAGAAACCACAGAACCCACAGAAACAGCAGAACCCCGTGTATTAGTTTCAGAGGTAGCTGTCCAATCTCCCACGGGGCCAATCTTACCCAAACTGGAAGAAGAAGTTTATAAAGCCATTCGTACCCAACCAGGACAGACAACAACCCGTACCCAATTGCAACAAGATATTAATGCTATCTTTGCCACAGGCTTTTTCTCTAACGTGCAAGCTGTTCCAGAAGATACACCTTTGGGTGTGCGTGTTAATTTCGTTGTCAATCCTAACCCTGTCTTGACTAAGGTAGAAGTGGATGCTAATCCTGGTACTGGTGTTGCTTCCGTAATTCCTGCGACTGCTGTGGATGAAATATTTAAAGCGCAGTATGGAGAAATCTTAAACCTGCGGGATTTGCAAGAAGGTATCAAACAATTAACAAAGCAATATCAAGATAAAGGTTATGTCCTAGCCAACGTAATTGGAGCGCCGAAAGTCTCAGAAACTGGAGTTGTGACTCTACAAGTAGCAGAAGGTGTAGTTGAGAATATTAAAGTCCGTTTCCGTAATAAAGAAGGACAGGAGACAAATGATAAGGGAGAACCAATTCGCGGTAGAACTAAAGAGTATATTATTACACGGGAAGTAGAATTAAAACCGGGTCAAGTATTTAACCGCAACATAGTACAACAAGACTTGCAAAGGGTCTTTGGGCTGGGATTATTTGAAGATGTGAATGTCTCTCTTGACCCTGGTACTGACCCCAGCAAAGTAGATGTAGTATTAAACGTGGCTGAACGTAGTAGCGGTTCAATTGCGGCCGGTGCAGGTATTAGTTCGGCTAGTGGATTATTTGGTACTATTAGCTACCAGCAACAAAATCTGGGGGGTAGGAACCAAAAACTAGCATCAGAAATACAGCTAGGTGAAAGAGAACTGTTGTTTGATCTCCGCTTCACAGATCCTTGGATTGCAGGTGATCCTTACCGCACTTCTTATACAACCAATATTTTCCGCCGTCGCTCAATTTCTTTGATTTTTGAGGGCAAAGATGACAATATTGAAACCTTTGACCCAAATAATATTACTAATGAAGATCAGCAGGATCGCCCCCGGATTACCCGGTTAGGTGGTGGTATATCCTTTACCCGTCCCCTTTCCGCCAATCCCTACAAAAAGTCAGAGTGGGTTGCTTCAGCGGGATTGCAATATCAACGGGTTTCTGGTCGTGATGCAGATGGCAATCTCAGAAAACAAGGGGCAATATTTGATGATAACGGTAATATCATCAGCCAGCTAGTTCCCTTGACCCAATCGGCAACAGGCGAAGACGATTTGCTATTGTTGCAATTGGGCGCACAACGCGATCGCCGTAATAATCCTTTACAACCAAGCAGTGGTTCTTACCTCCGTGTCGGAGTTGATCAGTCTGTACCCATCGGACAAGGTAATATTTTACTTACCAGATTACGAGGTAATTACAGCCAATATTTACCCGTTAAATTCCTCAGTTTTGGTAAAGGCACACAAACCCTAGCATTTAACCTCCAAGGAGGAACAGTTTTAGGTGACTTACCTCCCTACGAAGCCTTTACTCTTGGTGGTAGCAATTCTGTTCGGGGTTACGACGAAGGCAGATTAGCTTCTGGACGCAGTTATGTGCAAGCATCTGTAGAGTATCGCTTCCCCGTTTTCTCTGTAGTGAGCGGCGCTCTATTTTTAGATTATGGTAGTGACCTGGGAACTAGTACTAGAGCATCTGAAGTGTTGAATAAAAATGGTAGTGGCTACGGCTATGGTCTAGGCGTGCGTGTACAGTCACCATTAGGGCCAATTCGCATAGACTATGGCATGAGCGATGATGGCGATAGCCGGATCAATTTTGGTATAGGGGAAAGGTTTTAAATTAGTACCGAGTATCGAGTACCGAGTATCGAGTACCTAGTACCAAGTACTTGCTAATTTTCACCTTTGCCTTAATACTATTCCCCATACAGTTGATCAGCGTTTCTACTAAATAACGTAAGTTGCTAGTTAGGGAAAATGTCTGATATGGCTAACGCCACGCTATGCCTACGTCACACTACGTGAACGCGAACAGGATATCCAGGATTTAAGGATTTACAGGATTAAAACAGAAAATTATTCACTAATGACCAATGACCAATGACCCATTACCGTTCTCAACTAGATAACTAGCAACTTGAGTTAAATACAGCAAATGAGCAATACTAATCAAAATATATCGGCTGTTCGCCTATGCACCAGCACACTTTAGCTGGGGAAATTACCCAAACAGGTGTGGGGCTGCATAGTGGTGTGAGTACCCATGTGCGGATATTACCAGCAGAGGTGGGAAGCGATCGCGCGGGGCGCAGTGCTGGAAGCAATCGCTATTTTGTGCGAGTGGACTTACCAAATTCGCCCATTATTCCTGCCCAAGTTAGCGCAGTTAGTCAGACTATGCTTTCCACTCAATTGGGTGAAGGTGAAGTCTGTGTCCGCACGGTAGAGCATTTGTTGGCTGCTTTGGCTGCTATGGGTGTAGATAATGCCCGCATTGAAATTGATGGATCAGAAGTGCCGCTTTTAGATGGTTCTGCCCAGATATGGACTCAAAGCATTGCCGCAGTTGGCTTGGCATCACAACCAGTTAGCAACACACAAGCATCTATAACTATTCAAGAACCAATTTGGGTTTATCACGGTGATGCTTTTGTTTGCGCCCTGCCAGCAGAAGAAACCCGTTTTACCTATGGGATTGATTTTGAGTTGCCCGCTATTGGTAATCAATGGTACAGTTATTCACTAATTACCAATTTAGAAACCGCCGACAATACTGAAAATACCTTTATTACAGAAATTGCTCCTGCCCGTACCTTTGGTTTATTGCATCAGATCGAACATCTTCAGCAGTCGGGTTTAATCAAAGGTGGTAGCTTAGATAACGCCTTGGTTTGTGGATCTGAAGGTTGGCTAAATCCACCATTAAGATTTGCAAATGAACCAGTTAGGCATAAAATTTTGGACTTGGTAGGAGATATGAGCTTGCTGGGTAAATTTCCTGTTGCTCACTTCTTAGCATACAAAGCCAGTCATAATTTACACGTTCAACTGGCACAAAAAATTTTAGAATTAAACCCAAAATTAACTAAAATTTAAGATTGTATGCTATTTTTTAGCCTACTTTATTTCCCCATTCCCAATTAACTCAATTACTAATGTCAACTCTCACCCAAGCTAACTCTACTGAAGTGACTACATCTGAAGGAGATGGACTCAACAGCAACACACCTGAAATTAAAACAACGTTCACAGTTGAAGAGATTCAGCAACTATTACCTCACCGCTATCCCTTTTTACTCGTAGATAAAATTATTGACTATGTTCCTGGGAAACTAGCAGTGGGTGTTAAAAATGTCACTTTTAATGAACCTCAATTTCAAGGTCATTTTCCTGGACGTTCACTGATGCCTGGTGTTCTAATTGTGGAAGCAATGGCACAAGTAGGCGGCATTGTCATGACGCAAATGTCTAATTCACCTGGTGGTCTGTTCGTATTTGCAGGTATTGATAAAGTCCGTTTTCGCCGCCAAGTAGTGCCGGGAGATCAGCTAGTTATGACCGTGGAACTGTTGTGGGTCAAACAACGTCGTTTCGGTAAAATGCATGGTCGTGCTGAAGTTGACGGACAACTAGCTGCTGAAGGAGAATTGATGTTTTCTTTAGTGAGCTAAAATTTTATTTTGCTGGTCTGGGCATAACCGTGAACTGCCCTCAGTCAATCCTAAAAGAGCGTAACAGTAAAAACAAAAAACCACAATAGTATTTACTGATTTCTGGATTTTCGCCCCTCACACATTGTTTGCCCGACACTTTTTTTCACTGAACATTTAATACACAGCACTCAGTTCTGGAGAGTCCCCTTTGAAAACGCTTATTCATCCAACTGCTGTAATACATCCTAATTCTGAACTCCACTCAACAGTGCAAGTCGGCGCTTATGCTGTGATTGGAGCGAATGTCAAAGTCGGTGCGGAAACTGTGATTGGCGCTCATGCTGTGCTAGAAGGCCCATGTGAAATTGGGGCGCGAAATCATATTTTTCCTGGTGCAGCTATCGGTATGGAACCCCAGGATCTCAAGTATGTGGGAGAACCTACTTGGGTCAAAATTGGGGATAATAATTCCATTCGTGAGTACGTTACTATTAACCGCGCTACTGGTCGCGGGGAAGCGACGGTAATTGGAAATGGTAATCTACTAATGGCTTATGTTCATGTAGGTCATAACTGCTTGATTGAGGACTCGGTGGTAATTGCTAATTCTGTGGCTTTAGCGGGTCATGTTCACATTGAGTCCAGAGCTAGATTAAGCGGGGTTTTAGGTGTCCATCAATTTGTACATATTGGTGGTATGTCTATGATTGGTGGTATGGCACGTATTGATAGAGATGTTCCTCCTTATATGTTGGTGGAGGGAAATCCTTCAAGAGTGCGATCGCTTAATCTGGTGGGTCTAAAACGCTCAGGAATGTCGGTTAAGGACTTCCAAATCCTCAAAAAGGCTTTCCGTATTCTCTACCGTTCTAATCTGCTTTTTAAGGATGCTTTGGCTGAGTTGGAACAAATTGGAGATACGGCACAATTAGAACATTTACGCCGATTTTTGCTACTTTCTAAGATGCCGGGAAGACGCGGTTTGATTCCTGGAAAAGGCAGAAAAAGCACTGGTGATTAGTCTTGATAATTCATTTGATTAGGGAATATGGCAATACTCCCTAATCACTGGAAGAAGAATATGGATTGATTGAACCGCGAAGGCGCGAAGAGCGCGAAGGAAGAAATAAAGAAGAAGGAAGAAGGAAGAGAAGAAAATACAACATCTAAAATCTAAATGCGTATATTTATTAGCACGGGTGAGGTTTCGGGTGATTTGCAGGGATCACTTTTAATTGCGGCACTTCAGCGTCAAGTTGCGGCTACGGGTTTGAAGTTGGAAGTTGTGGCTTTGGGTGGGGATAAAATGGCCGCAGCTGGTGCGACAATTTTAGGCAATACTAGCGGTATTGGCTCGATGGGTATTATTGAGGCTCTACCTTTTTTTATTCCTACTGTTCAGGTACAACGCCAAGCGATCGCTTATTTGAAGCAAAATCGCCCTGATTTGGTGGTGCTGATTGACTACATGACTCCTAATATCGGCATTGGTAGTTATATGGAGCAGCACTTTCCTGATGTGCCTATAGTGTATTATATTGCACCGCAAGAGTGGGTGTGGTCAACGAGTTTTGAGAGAACGAAACGAATTGTCAGTTTTACAGATAAGCTATTGGCAATTTTTCCCGAAGAAGCTCGTTATTATCAGCAGAAAGGGGCTAATGTTAATTGGGTGGGTCATCCCTTAATTGATAGGCTGGAAAATACTCCTAGTCGAGAAGCAGCACGGACTAGTTTGGGAATTAAACCAGAAGAAATTGCGATCGCGCTTTTACCAGCTTCTCGCCAGCAAGAATTAAAATATCTATTACCCCTCATTTGCCAAGCTGCTCAAAATATTCAATCTAAATTACCAGAAACCCATTTTTGGATTCCTCTCTCTTTAGAAGCATTCAGACAGCCGATAGAAAAAGCAATTCAAGATTACGGTTTAAAAGCTACAGTTGTATCAGGTCAACAGCAAGAAGTTTTTGCAGCGGCTGATTTTGCAATTACCAAATCTGGTACTGTTAATTTAGAATTGGCATTGTTAAATGTACCGCAAGTAGTTGTTTATCGCCTGAATACCATTACTGCTTGGATTGCGCGGAATATCCTCAAAGGTTCCATTCCCTTTGCTTCCCCAGTCAACTTAGTTGTAATGCGGGGAATTGTGCCAGAATTGCTGCAAGAGCAAGCCACAGCCGAGAATATCACGCAAGCAGCGATGGAATTGTTACTCAATCCTGAGCGCAGACAGCAAACTTTGGCAGATTATCAGGAAATGCGGCGATGTTTGGGAGAAGTAGGAGTATGCGATCGCGCCGCCAAGGAAATTCTACAAATGCTACCCAATTAGAACTTTTTGATGGGGAATTAGTCCGAAAAAATAAATATAAAAGACCAATAGCTGTTGAATTATTTGCTGGTGCTGGGGGAATGACACTTGGTTTTGAACAAGCAGGTTTTGATGTTCTCGCAGCAGTAGAAATTGACCCAGTTCATTGTGCAACCCACGAATTTAATTTCCCTTTTTGGCAAATTTTTTGTAAAAGTATTGTTGAAATTACCGGAGAAGAAATTAGAAAATCATCTAAAATTAAAAATCAAGAAATTGATGTTTTATTCGGTGGACCACCCTGTCAAGGATTTTCTTTAATGGGTAAACGCTTATTAGATGATCCTCGTAATTCTCTAGTTTTTCACTATATTCGTTTAGTTCTAGAGTTACAGCCTAAATTTGTAGTTCTAGAAAACGTCAAAGGCATGACTGTCGGTAAACACCGTGAGTTTATTTTAGAAGTTATTTCTGCTTTTGAAGCAATTAATTATAAAGTTTATCAAGATTATCAAGTTTTAAATGCAGCTAATTATGGAGTTCCACAAAACCGAGAAAGATTATTTTTATTAGCTTGTCGTCAAGATTTAGACTTACCAAATTATCCCCAACCAGTTAGCATACATATTAGAAAAAAGAAAAATATTAATAATCAGCTTTCATTAACACCTACAGTTAAAAAAGCACTACAAGATTTACCAATAATTGAAAATTATCCAGAACTATATGAACAAGATTGGGTGTTAGCAGATTTTGGTAAAAGCAGCAGATATGTTAACAGACTAAATAGTTTTAATTCTAAATTTAATAACTACAGTTATAAACGTATTTATGATCCAAAAATTCTCACTTCCAGTTTAAGAACCAAACATACAGAAGCATCAATTCAAAGATTTGCAGATACTTTACCAGGCAAAATTGAACCAATTAGCCGCTTTTATAAACTTGATTATAAAGGTATTTGCAATACATTAAGAGCCGGAACTGCTAGTAATAAAGGTGCATTTACTTCTCCCCGTCCAATTCACCCATTTATTCCTAGATGTATCACTGTCAGAGAAGCAGCAAGATTACATTCTTATCCAGACTGGTTTAGATTTCATGTGACAAAATGGCATGGTTTTAGACAAATTGGTAATTCTGTACCTCCTTTATTAGCTAAAGCTATAGCATCAGAAATTATTAAAGCTTTGAATATAGAACCTTCTAGACCTAGAACAATTAAAAATCTTGGAGATGAGAGTTTATTGCATTTTAATATGTCGGAAGCAGCTAAATATTATGATGTAAATGCAGATATTATTGAACCTAGAATCAAAAAAGTAGGGGCGTATTGCAATACGCACTTACAGAAGTCTAAATAGGGCTTGCTGAATAAGTCCTCAAAGCGAACCTAGATGCCACACAGTGCGAAAAATGGTGGCTTGGGAGATTGGTTTCCAAATTCAACCCTTATTTTTCCATAGAAATGCAAGGATTTTGAGGCTCTAAATGCCATAGCCTTGCACTTTTTTGTTCTCAAAATCCGCGAAACCCTTATTAAGAAGCGGTTCTAGCTTTACTCAGCAAGCCCTAAATAAACAAAGCCAACCATGATTCAATCTCAGCATGGATTATGGGATTTAGATGCGTTTAACCTGAGGATTTAATGGATACTTTCTTGGCAGTTGCTATAATTTTATACAAATGAAATTTTCTTAAGATGATCTGGAACTGAATATGTTAAATAACCATCAAGTGATTGATAAATGTCTGAAATTACTTTCTCAAGGTTTATATCCTTATGTGGAACAGAAAATGAGATTGGTGTATGGTAATCAATGGCTTACTCAAGCTGGACAATGTTTGTCTTCAGATACAAATTTAAAACGAACTACAGAAGAAAGTTTACAGCAAGACATATCATCATTACTTTCTGTGATGACAAAAAGATGGGATAAAGCATTTAAAGATAAAGAGCATTTATCTAATACTGAAAGGGCATTTGCAAGTGAAATTATTCAGATTCGCAATAAATGGGCGCATAATACACCATTTTCTACCGAAGATGCTTATCGCGCTATAGATAGTATTTATCGTTTATTGCAAGCTATTGAAGCTGAAGAAGCACAAGAGGTTGAAAAATATAAACAAAAGATTTTTCAAGCTTTAGTACAAGAGCAAAATCGTAGTCAAAAACGAACACAACAACTATCTACTCAAGAAATAAAAAGTAAGGAACGTTTAGCAGAAATTCTTAACGATATTCCTTTTGAAGATGTTACCTTGTTAGAAAGATCGTTAACTCATCGTTCTTATGCCTATGAAAATAGAATCAATAAAGATAATGAACAATTAGAATTCTTAGGAGATTGTATTTTAGGTTTTTTAGCAGGTGCTTATATTTATGAATTGTGCGGGGATATTTCTGAAGGTGAATTAAGTAAATTAAAAGAGCGACTAGTTGATAATCCCCAATTAGCAAAATTAGCTAATCAATTAAATTTGGGAAAATGGATATTATTAGGAAAAGGAGAAAAATTACAAGATGGTAGCAAAAAAGAATCTCTATTGAGTAACACTTTTGAGGCTATTATTGGTGCGTACTATCTGGATTCTGGTATCCAAGCAGTCCAAGAAATAGTATATCCTTTATTTGAATCAGTAGGTGAGGATAAAATTCCTGAAAATATCAGTTTAGAAAATTTAGAAAATGCTAAAGGATTATTACAACAATACGCTCAAAAAAATAGATTTGATATTCCTGAATATACGACTATTCAAGAAACTGGAACAGATCACAACAAAGAGTTTACTGTTCAAGTTGAAATAGGAGGTAATATTTGTGGTCAAGGAAAAGGTAAGAGAAAGAAAGACGCTCAACAACAAGCAGCGGCAAATGCTTTGAAGAAACTCGGAGTAAAAGGATATGGCACTTAACGATTTCAGAGCAGTATTTCTTCCCTATTGCCTTCAGAAACAACCTGATGGAAGATATGTAGTCCTTAATAGGCGATACAAACCACTAGGTTTTAATACCAAAGAACATATCGAGTATGAAGACTATCCTATTAGTGTTAAATTGAAAGGTATAGGTTCAGCAACGGCAGAAAAACTATCGTGGAATTGTGATTCAAATACAGATATAATTTATCTGTACAACGATGGTTGTTTTCCAACAAAAAGTCCTGAAGATATGAAAAATTATCTTAAACGCTTAGAGATATTGGCGAAACTAAAAGTTGATTCGTGAGTTAATAGCAATTAGTGTCAGCAAAAGATATATTTCACGAATCAGTAAAAAAGGCTTAACAAAAAGAGCAATGGATGATTACAGATGATCCACTAAAATTTAAATTTGGCAACGTCAAATTCAATATAGATTTAGGTGCTGATAAATTAATTGCGGCTGAAAGAGAAAGTGAGAAAATAGCAGTAGAAATTAAGAGTTTTGTTAATCCTTCGGCTATTACAGACTTTTATGCTGCTTTAGGTCAGTTTCTCAGCTATCGTCTGGCTTTAGAAGCTCTTGAACCAGATCGTATACTATATATGGCAGTTCCATTTGAAGTTTATCAAACCTTTTTTCAACTTGAGTTTACACAAATTGCACTAAAAAGGTATGAAGTTCTATTAGTGGTATATGAACCAGATAATGAGGTGATTGTAAAATGGATAACATAGCCAAATATCGAAAATACATTCAAACCCTACTCACAGATTACGCCAAAGACGATATTTCAACTGACGAAGTAGATGTGGAACTCATCTTTGATACAGAACGTGACCATTACCAGTGGATGAACATTGGTTGGGAACATTTAAATCGTGTTTATATGACTGTGATTCACTTTGATATTAAAAACGGCAAAATTTGGTTACAACAGAATTTAACAGAAGAAAATCCCGCAGAAGATTTAGTAAAAATGGGTGTTCCCAGAGAAGATATCGTCCTGGGTTTACATCCTCCTTATAAACGTCCGTATACAGATTATGGAGTTGCTTAGAGAATGTTTTAAACGGAGCATTATTCATTAATAGTTAAACTCATAATTTAATCTCCTTGAAAATAACAAATTTCCTGCAAAATCAGGATTCAGAAGATTTGAAGTGAAGTAGTTTGGGTTGATTATAGAATTTATTGTCTGAATCAGAATTTAAGGATTTACAAGATTTCAAGATTTTTGTGGTTATCAAAAAATATTTTTTCCTGAAAATAATTTAATACTAGTCATCCTGATTCAGACATTGTTATCATCATTGGCAAAATTTTCATATTAACAGGATTTCGTTGTCATCAAAAATATTTAATCCCTGAATTTCTTAATCCTGCAAATCCTTAAATCCTGGATATCCTGATTCAGACATTGTTATCATCATTGGCAAAATTTTCATATTAACAGGATTTCGTTGTCATCAAAAATATTTAATCCCTGAATTTCTTAATCCTGCAAATCCTTAAATCCTGGATATCCTGATTCAGACATTTTCATAGCTTGATTAAAGATTCCTCACACTGACGATATTTAGCAATTAACTTATGTTGTTTTATGGGTGAATAAAGCAGCATACAGTATTCCCACACATAATATTAAAGTAACATTTTCTCAGACAAAAAAATCTCTAAAATAGTAAAAACCCCCAATTTAACGGAGGTTTTAATTAAGAATATTCTATTTGGTAGAGAATATTCTTATCTTGTAATCTAAATTAACCCTACTTCTCCCACTTAACAAAAACTAATTTTTCTTTTGTCCAGCTAAATCATTAGGATTAATATTAATCAAAGGAACCGCACCATTACCACCCATAACCATTGGGAAACGTCCATCCCATTTTTCTATCGCTTGCTTTTGCAATAACTCCGGTGTTAAAGTTAGCCTTTGTAATCTTTGTGCTTCAGCTTGACCTTTTGCACGGTTAACATCTGCTTGTGCTTCTTGAGTT
The DNA here is from genome assembly GCF_034931625.1 of Anabaena cylindrica UHCC 0172. Lineage (GTDB taxonomy): Bacteria > Cyanobacteriota > Cyanobacteriia > Cyanobacteriales > Nostocaceae > Anabaena > Anabaena cylindrica_A. The sequence continues at coordinate 41,478 of NZ_JAYGGY010000079.1, forward strand.
GCTTTCTGAGCAATAAAACTTGCTTGTTTTGCTTCTTGTTCAGCTATTTGTTTAGATTCAATTGCTCTACTAAACTCTGGAGAGAAGGAAAAATTTACTAGAGAAACATCATCTATAAGTATACCATATTCCTCTATCCTTTTTTTGAGATTACTATCAATCTCTTCTTTAAGTTCTGTTCTTTTAGTGATGATTTCTTCTGCTGTTTTTTTAGCTGTAGCTGCTTTTAAAACTTCTGATACTGCGGGTGTCATAATGCCATCAATAATTAAATCTTCATCTCCAACTTGTTGAAAAACCTTGTTTACCTTAAGTGGATCAATATGCCAATTAACAGCGAGTTCCGTTGTAATTGTTTGCAAATCTTTAGAAGCAGCACCAGCTTTAAAACTATTTTGTTGAACCCTAACATTAAGCCTTTTAACTGATGTGACTACTGGCATAATTGGGTGAATTCCTTCATCTAAAATTGTATCTTGGACTTTGCCAAACCGCATAATTACACCCCGTTCCCCAGCATTTACAATGGCAAAGGGGCGTAAAAATATTGATACAAAAAGTAATAAACCTAGTCCCCCACCAAGATACAAAATGAATGAGAAATTATTGCCAGTATTTCTGATGGTATTATACATAATTTTTGGGTAAAGTAAATGATATATAGTGATCCTAAAAAATCATGAAAACAGATTTCCTCGTAGATGTTAGGTTATGACGTAGTTTGATGATTTATCTGTGAGCTTTATGAGTTAATTGCTGCATCTAACCCAAGTTACAAGGTGTTCACAACCGCTGCAAGGATTACTATATATGGATACACCAATAGAACGCACTATTTCGGAATATCAACATTTTTATTCCCAATTTAAATATGAAGATTCAACAAATTCATTCTTGGCCTTCCACGGTTGAAGAAGCTATAACCATTCAAGAAACCCTGCGAAATCAAGTAATTACTATAGATGTACTTAAAGAACCTATCAAGTACATTGCAGGTGTGGATATGGGTTTTCTTGAAGATGGTAAAATTAGTCGTGCAGCAGTTGCAGTACTGAGTTTTCCTGATTTGCAAGTAGTGGAAACGAGTTTAGCATACCGTCCTACGGTCTTTCCTTACATACCTGGTTTCCTCTCTTTCCGAGAAATACCTGCCCTTTTGGATGCTTTAGAAAAGATTCAAACTATACCTGATATAATATTGTGTGATGGTCAAGGAATTGCCCATCCACGAAGATTTGGCATAGCTTGCCATTTAGGATTAATTGTGGATATACCAACAATTGGTGTAGCAAAATCTCTATTTATTGGTAAATATGAAGAATTACCAGAACCTAGAGGTAGCTGGCAACCATTAATACATAAAAAAGAAACTATTGGCGCAGTTTTACGCACACGCACCGGAGTAAAACCTCTTTATATATCTAGTGGACACCGTATAAGTTTACCAACAGCAATTGACTATGTGTTACGCTGCACGCCAAAATATAGGTTGCCAGAAACCACTCGCATTGCGGATAAATTAGCATCAGACAGATAAATTTTACTTACGCAAATGTTACTCAATATCTCTTGCACTAGCATATTAGTAAGGTGCGTCAGGCTTTATAATTCGTTAATATTCAACAGATTTTCAACATCTGACGCACTCGACAAGAGACTGATAAATTGTAGATATTACAGATCATTATTTATTAAAGTTGATTTTCAAGACTTGCTTACTATTCCCGAATTATGTTAGGAATCGCACAATCAAGAGTTGAAGTAGCTAAATAAAAGTTACCTAAAAATAATGAATACATTAACTTTACAGTGGTACGATGCAGGACAGAGTAAAACTCAACAAATTGATGAGCAACAATCCAGCAAAAATACTGGTACTTTCCGCATTGGTCGTGACCCTTTACGGTGCGATATTATTTTAACTCATCCGACTGTCTCTGGGTTACACGTAGAAATATTTTTTAATTCTCAACAACAACGTTTTTATATTAGAAATTTGCGGGAAGTAAACCCCCCTCAAATTGATGGTAAGTCATTAATACAAGGTGAAATGATGTTAAGTGAAGGGAGCATAATTTATTTAGGACAGCAACAACTCCAAGTTACTGCAATTGCTATTAATAGTATTCCTGCAACAATTTTAGTTCCACCTCAACAACCTGCATATCAGCACCAAAAAAAATCAGCACCTACACAACCAAAATTAACTTATGGTTTGCAATGTTTTAAATGTCATAAAGTTTCGCCACCAGAAAATATGCAAGTAGGTTGTCCTTGGTGTGGTACGTCTTTAGCAGGAGCGGTAAGTGTGCTAGTAGCACCAAAGAGTTAAGTGTTTAACTAATATTTTAATATTTCTCATGACCAATGACTAATAACTAATGACTAATAACCAATGACCAATGACTAATTTACAAATTCAATTAAGTTGGGAAGATCCAGCGACAGGAGAAAGACGAGAACCTAAGTTAAGTTTACCTATTGCTTTTGGCCGAGAATTTGCCCGTTTGCCAGATGAAATTAGGGGTCAACGTGTCTCACGGATGTTATTGGATAGTAATGAGGTATCTCGCTATCACGTTCTTATTGATTGGGAACAAGACTGGGAAGACAATAATTTTGTAGTAATTGACCAAAATAGCGTTAATGGCGTATTAGTCAATGGTCAACGCCAAACGCGCTGTCAGTTGGCTAATGGGGATACCTTGCAAATTGGCCCCTATATGATCACGGTGCAGTTTGGTCTGAATACTACCATTCCTAGTCCTAATCAACCTTCCACAATTCAATTTAATCCTCAGACTAATCTCCCCGACTCTAGTTTATCTCCAGTCCCTTCTGTCGAACCTGTTAGCAGTAATTTTCCACCACCAGCTTTTCAGGAGATAAAAGTTGATTTACAGGCGCTTCATGCTACGGGTTTACCGGTTGATGAATGTGATTATCTAGCAGTTGGCGCTGGTTTGGGTAGTTTTATTTGGGTTGATTTACTGAGAATCAGCGGGATTAAAGCTGAAAAAATTATCGCGTTAGGACTAGAAGCGGAACCCTATGCGCGTTATAAACGGCTTTGTCTGAATTCGCAAATTCCTTTACGTGAAAGGTTGCGTTCTAATTCTGATTCTTGTCCTGATAATATTTGGGGTTGGCCTAGTTATGCTGTGAGAGAATTTTGGCATGATTTAACTAAAGGTCAATTAAAATCGGCGGTTCAATATTTATGGCAGGTTTTTGGTGAACCAACTTTTGCGGAAACTTATACTCCCCGTGCTGAGAATGTTTTTAATTCTATAGATAGAGAAGTAAAACGTATTAATTGGGATCAAATTTATCGTTATGGCAGGGTGCGGTCAATTCGTAAAACTGAAGATGGTAGATATTGTATTGCTTATTCACGCAGTCCGGGAAATTATGCTTTTTTAGTTTGTCGTTATTTACATTTAGCTACGGGATATCCGGCGATTCAGTTTCTCCCAGATTTGCAAGCTTATAGAGAAAAATATCAAGATTTCAAATCTGTGGTTAATGCCTATGAAGACCATAATCATGTCTATGAACAGCTAGAACGCCAAGGTGGGACTGTGTTGATTAGGGGTCGGGGTATTGTGGCTTCGCGGATTATCCAGCGGATTTATGAGGCCAGAAAGCAAAATCGCAATATTACAGTTTTGCATTTAATGCGATCGCCTAAACCACAAGGCAACAAATTTCAAAAAGCCCAGCGTACAGTTAAAAATCACTACGAATTTCAACCCTTTAACTGGCCAAAAGCCTGTTGGGGTGGGGAACTACGGGTGATGTTAGAAAAAGCCACACCAGAAGAACGTCAGCGACTATTAGCAGACTGGGGTGGAACTACTACCGCAGACCGTCAAGACTGGCAAAATATCGTCGAACAAGGGATTAAAGAAGGTTGGTATCAAATTGCTTTTGGTCAGGTAATGGATGTAGAACGAGATAACGAAAATCACACCATTACCCACATTCAAGAAAAAGGTTTTGGGGAAATGAAGTTAGCCGCTGATTTTATTATTGATGCGACTGGATTAGATGCCAAAGTTGATGCTAATCCGTTGTTAGAAGATTTGGTTAAACATTACAATTTACCCCTAAATCATTTAGGGCGGTTAGTAGTAGCAAATAATTTTGAATTAGTAGAAATGCGAAACACCAAGGGTCAAATGTATGCCGCAGGAGCAATAACTTTAGGCGGACCCTATGCAGCAGTTGATAGCTTTCTGGGTTTGCAGTACTCGGCTTTAGTTACTGTTGATGGACTATACACAGCCCGCGCCCCAGGAGTTGGTCATTTGAATACCTTCAATTCATTTAAACAATGGTTGAAATGGGTATCAAATCAGTCACCATAATAGAGAACAGGTAATAGGGAACAGGTGACAGGAAGATAAGAAAGTTCTACCAATTACCAATTACCAATTACCAATTACCCCTTTAATCTGCTGCTAATCGAAATGCAGGATAGGGAAAAAGACTTTTTAATCCCGTTAAACGTTCATTTAATGATTCTAAAGAACTATTCCAAAGACTTTCGTAATAGAAAAAAACCACACCTAAACCCCGCTGTTGGGCGGCTCGTACTTGAGATTTAATTTGTTTTATAGATACTGGTTTAGTTCTTAACCCTGCCATAATTCCGACTCCCGCAGGAATTATTTGCTGTACTTCTTGCATTTCTGGGCGAGAAATTTTGGCATTAAAATGATTCATGTCAGCGCGATATACTTGCACAATTAACTCATCTACTATGTTTAACCGCACCCATTGTAGCCAGTCTTGCAGTTGCAACTTGTAAGCAAAATCGTAGTAATTAGGCGAAACAGAAAAAATTGCTTTTGGCTTTATTTGCTTAATTCTTTGGTTGAGTCTGACCATGAAATCAGTAATCTTATTTGCACGCCAGCTTACCCATTCTGGGTCTTTAAAATTTGCGGGAGGATTCTTTTTAGTTTCTTGACGATACAAGGCAACTGTATATTGATCATAACCAAATTCATGAGGCAAACTCATGTGATCATCAAACTGAATACCATCAATATCATAGTTGTTAGCAAGTTCTAACAGCAGATTGGTAATAAAATCTTGTACTTCTGGATGAAAAGGATTTAACCATGAAACCTCACCAGCCGCACTAATAGAAGTTTCGCCACCGTTCCGTTTTTGTGTGAACCATTCTGGTTTATTTAATGCTAATTCCGAGGTAGGAGGAGCCATAAAACCAAACTCAAACCAAGGAATAACAAGTAAGTTTTGACGATGAGCTTTATTAATTATATCAGCCAGAATATCATGTCCATCTGAACCGCGAAAAACAAATGGTTGAATATCTATACGTTTGGCTACGTTGCTAGGATACATGACATAACCAGAATTCCAGACTACAGGATAAATAGTATTAAAATTGAGCTTTCGTATTTGTGTGACGGCATCTTGAACTTTGGCACGATCTTTGAAGATATTAAGATCGTTGTTGGTGATCCACACTCCACGAATTTCTTGACGAGGCGTTTGAGCGGTGGCAGAGGTAAAAGTATTTACCCATAAAACGGCGACCAAGGACATTAAAAATAACACTGGAAACAGAGTTTTCAGTAATTTAGAATACAAATTCATTGTTTCTCCACACTGCGAAACTAAAGAGAATAAATTTATTTTCATCCTGGTGAAAGATGTATTGATTGTAGATTTATGTAGCTGCATCAGATTTTGACAGAATCTACGAGTCATATGATCTAAGAGCATTAGGAATTTCGATTTGGTAGTTGTTTATTCAATGCGATGCCTTGTATTAGGCATTGTATTAGGCTAGGAAATTAATCCCATCTGATTGAGTAAATGTAGATTTGTTGACGTAGCTAATTAAAAGTAGTGCCTGGGTTAGATATTTTTTTGGGTAAAGCCATATCAAATTAATTTTTCAAGGTTTTTAGATCAAAATAATTCTGATTTCTTATGTTAAGCATTAAAGAGATGACAATTTTGTAAAATTCAAACTCATTTTGATAAATTTGCCAAATTCAAAGTTAAATTGCCGAAATTTTTGATATATATTTGTATTATATACAAAATTAATACTCTATCTATAATATATTTACTGTTGACTTTAAAAAAGTAATATGATTCACAAATAATTCATAGGTATTAAGTTGTACTATTGGTATAATGGCTGAAAATTTTTTTTGTATCTCCTCAAGTCCAGAGTCTAGTGAAACAGTCCAACAGAGTTAATTTACCGTGTTTCAGATGAAAAGATAAAAAAGATACCATACAATAGTGCAAAGATGTATAGAATCTTGTAAAGACATAAATTACAATTACACTGCTGTTTTAAGATGCAAACCCAAACCTTGAAGCCTTCCTCCTCAATGCTGCCTGTAGCGCCAAAATTATGCCAGCCTCTCAAGATTGTCGCCTTGGGAGATAGTTTAGTATATGGATACGGCGACCCGGATAAAGGTGGTTGGGTGGAACAACTAAGACGGTGGTGGATGTTACCGGATAGTGTCGGTCATGTGCTATATAATTTGGGAGTGAGGGGCGATCGCACTCAACAAGTTTCCCAAAGGCTAGAAATAGAGTTTCGCAATCGCGGAGAAGTCCGTAACCGTTTCCCTGACCTGATTATTTTATCTGTCGGAGTTAACGATACACCCCGCTTAGGTCGTCCTAACGGTAAAAACTACACAAATATCTCTCAATTTGAAACAGATATCGCCGCATTATTAGACCAAGCACAACAACTGTGTCCCGTCGTCTTTGTAGGAATGGTTCCCGTAGACGAAACCAAAATGCCATTTCTCGATTGTCTATACTACAATCACACTGACCAATATCGCTACAAAGAAGCAACTCGCATCGCTTGTAACCAACGGCAAATACCTTATTTAGATATTTTCGACCAATGGATGGAACGCAGTCCAGATTGGCGAGAAAAACGCATTACTTCTGACGGACTCCACCCCAATACTTTAGGTTATCAAGACCTTTTAGAAGCTGTTCTCAACTGGTCAGAATTAGCAAAATATCATTGCCAATTAGATTACCAACTAGAATTAAAAAATTCATAATTTTTAATATCATAGCCCCCTCCTCGCTTGCGGGGAGGGGGTTGGGGGAGGGGTTCTTAAAAACTCTATAAAATAGTGATTTCAATTCTTTAACGATATTTATTTATGACTCCAACTTTATTTGGTCGTTGGCAAACTAGATTATTATTATTAGCAACTGTCGGCATATTAATATCTATCCCTTTTGCTATTGGTTTAATTGGCAACCGTCCTCATGCCATATATTTTTGGATACTTGCCTATGTTGCTATTTTTGGTTTAGGTTGGGATGTTGTTTATAATTATCTACAAAAATCGCGTTGGGATAGGGACTGGCCAGCAGCTTATCAACTTTTTGCAGGTATTTGGGAAATGGTATTTATATTTTGTGGAGTTAAGATTTTTGGCTTTTTACCCATACCTATGCCTAAAGAAGAATTACCCATAGGATTATTTTTTCTCCATTACAGTATTGTTTGGATAGCTGTTTTTATCACTTCACAAAGTTTAATGAGGATTGTTTTTCCTCGCTGGCGTTTTCGGGGTGGACAGTGGTTATGAAACGCAGAGGTATGAGGAGGTAAACGCAAAGGAACGCAGAGGGTTTTTTAATTTGGTGACGAGGGTCCGATGATTTTTATTCCTTGTTTTTCTTTTTCTGCCAGTTCTTTGTTTAAGTTGAGGAGTTTTTCTAGAATATCGTCGTTCGGGTGGAAATCATAGGCTTGCATGACTAGTTTATCTAATTGTTGATGCAGTTTATAAAGTTGGCTGGTTGGTTCGTGGAAGAATTTATTATAAAGTGTGGTAATTCCCCACTGTTTTGACTCCATTTGTTCTGTCCGATATTGATGAAGTTCTTCAGCTTTAGCGCGAATTTGTTGTACTAATTTTGTATTGGGTATTTGGGGAAATGGGAATGTTTCAAAACAGGTGTTGTGTGTGTAACGAGTGTCTCCTTTTAAAGTAGAACTTTGCGCTTTTACCCAAATGCGATGTATGTTAGATGTGAGAATTCCTAATATATAAAAGTCATCTGATGCTATAACTGTTGTTGAGTCTGCTGGTAGCCAATTAGATTGACCAGGAATGAAAATAAACCATTTAGAATGCCTGGGAACAACGAAGTAACAAGATAAATTTTTAATTGCTTTTCTCATTCCTGGACGCTTTTCACCATGTTGCCACCAATTAATTCTAGTTACCTCTCTTCTATTGTTTTCTCTTTCTATTTTAACAGTGTCTTGAATATGTAAAAAAATCATTTCATAATCACTAGCTTCTTCTACCGTCATATCATTAAAATCAATAATCCAACGACTGGGAATACCATTGGGTTCATCAGTTATATCTGCACCAGATAATAATAATTTAAGTAATATTTTATTTTTTGATTCAACCTTAATCCAGTTTTTTACCTGTGTTTCAGTTACAATAAAACCCTTCCCACTTGGCTGAACACCTTTAAATGAGTAATCTAGATTGCTTTGTAGTCGAACAGCTATAGAAACATCTATAGTCGATTGAAGAGAAGAACTAATTGATTTGACTATCTGATTATTCAAATAATATACTTGTGGTTTTTGATAACACCAATTGACAATACTAACATGAACTTTTGCATCACCTGACCAAGGCTGAGATGAAATAGCATCATGGATAATACCACTATTTTGAGTTATATAATCTAGTCCGGCTCTACGAGTATTACCTTGACTAATAGTATTTGTACCAACTAAACCTACTCTACCTTTTTCCTTAATATATTCATGTGATAACCGTAACCAATAACCACAAAAATCTACCTTATCTTTAACTTCAGAAAATTTACTAAAAATTTTTTCAGCATAATCATCACCTAAATTTTGTCTTATTCTATGTCCACCTAAAAAAGGCGGATTTCCAATAATAGCATCAGCTTTTACCCATTCAGTAAATAAAGCATCTTGACAAATAATATTATTATCTAAAGTATCCAGCGGTAATGCTGGTTCAGTTAAATTCAAATTATCAATTGCAATCTTCCGCGCAATCATCAAAGTCACCCGTGCTAATTCCACAGCAAAAGGATTTGTATCCATTCCATAAAATTGTAATGGAGTCACCAAACCCATTTGCATTTGCTTATCTTCAGATTTTCGTTTTTGTTGCATTTTCTCTAACAGCAAAGTTTCAATTCTCTTCAACTCCTGATAAGCCATATAAAGAAAATTGCCAGAACCACAAGCGGGGTCAAGAACGCGATAACTTTGCAACTCTAATTGCAGTCTCGAAAGTTCTTTAATTGTATTCGCTTCCTCAATTCTTTTTTCCCAAAAACGGCTAATAGTCGGACGGACAATTTTCATGATATCCGCTTCAGAAGTATAATGAATTCCTCTCGCGTGACGCTCTTTTTTATCCACCGTCCCTTCAAATAAATTCCCAAAAATAGCCGGACGTACCTTACTCCAATTCTCCCGTGCAGAGACATCTAAAAAATTTAATTCTTCTTTTGTTAACTCAATTGCATGAATTTGTGAAAATAATCCACCGTTAAAATAATCTACTCCTTGATAACGTCCCGCAGGTGTTTTACCCAATTGATTCATTTCCCGAAATAAACCACCCAAAATATCATAAGAACTGCCCCCATTTTTGCAATCCTGCACACAAGAAACAAACATATCACGAGGTAAAAGTTGTCTATCTTCTGCGAACATCGCTAACACACATTGCAAAATAAATCGCTGTGCTGTTAACTTCTCAATTCCTCGTTTTTCTAACTCTAATAATAATTCTCCCATGCGCCGTGCAGCGCGTTCTGTCACCTCAACCTGATTATTTTGGAATACAGGAGTTTTTTGCCCTAATTCCATAAATACCAAAGCTCCCACCCGTTCTGGCAGTTGCTCCAGCGCTATTTTATCTACAGGTGTATCTAACTGAATATCAAAATCAAATATCCAAAACTCATCAAAATTGCATAAAATTACATATTTAGGACGATTAGGAACCAACCGCGTCCAATAATCAAAAGCCTGAGAATAATGCTTACTTAAATCTTCTCCCCGCTTTTTCATCTCAATCAAAACGCGAGGTTTCCAAACCAAATCAGCAAAACCAGTTTTCCCCTGTTTGCTACTTTTTTTAATCGCTTCCTCGTAAGTTGCACCAGCTTCCAAAGCCCCCTCATGTCCAAACGCCCGAAAAAATCGGTCTAAAAACGTTTGTGCTTCCTTCCGTTCCTGTCCCGTAATGTGCTGCTGACAAAAACTCACAAACTTTGCCAAACTTTCCGGTGTAGCTGCTACCATTTTCGCAAGGAAATTATCTTAAGTACCTGTAATAATCTCCATGTTACAAATTAATCAACAAAAAGAGTAAAAGCATTTGATAAATACCCAAACTCATCTTCTTCCCTCTTCCTTCTTCCCTCTTCCTTCGCGCTCTTTGCGTCTTCGCGGTTCAATAAATCCATATTCATCTAATCGCAAGAGACAAAAAAATCAACCTTCCCAATCTTGCCGAGTATCATGTCCATATCCATCGTCACGAGTATAATTAAACTCACTTTTGCTTAATCACCTGTAGCTTCCACCACAGCAGCTAACCTGTCCGCTGCCGCTTGCACAATTTGCGCTACTTGACTCAAAGGCATATGTTGGATTTGCCTCAAAATTAAAACCAAATCTGAGGTTTCTTGGATTGGCTTACCATCTAAACAACTGAGTAACTCTTCCAGTGTGTAACCCGCTCTCGCTGCGATTTTTGCCAAATTCTCAGTATCTGGAACTTTTACGCCTTTTTCCCACATCTGAACTGAGGTAGCAGAAACACCCAAAAGTTTGCCAAATGCCCGTTTACTCATCTCACCACGAGCTAGTTTGATAATCTCAATCAGTTTTTCTCTGCTTTCAATATTCACTGCTTCTATAGGTAACTAGTCAGTTGTTTGGACAACTTTACTTTTAATATTACAACTTTAGTTTTATATTGACATCTACGGTTTTTGGAATTAAACTATAACTAAAGTTTTTATATATAAACTTAAAGAAACACAAGAGTGGTAAATTATCTCAACTAGCTTGAAGTGAAAGGAGTTAGTTGGTGACAAGGATTTAGCTACCAACTCTAGATTTCTGCCAATCCTATTCCAGGTGCATCATGTCTCGCCATTTACGCGAAATTAATAAATATCGCCGCAAAGGTAAAAACTTAATTAGCTCTAATAAAATTAAACCACAACAGTGGGACATTTCGGAAGCTGAAGCCCAAGAAGCTTTACAAGCTAAAGGCTACAATGTGAAGCAAATCAAAAAAATTCACTGTCTCAAGCATCAGGTGTCTATTTCTTATTGGGATAATCAAGGTAACATTTGCAGCAGTTTTTTCAGCTATCGAATTTTTACCCGTTGGTACAAAGAAGTAGAAAAGTTAATTGATAACTGCCAAAATCTCAAGGAATGGACGAGATTAAACTACGTTATAGGTTATGAGTTTATCTATTACAATTATCTGAGTAAGATTGAATATGCGCTGCATCAGTTATTAGAAAACCGCCTGTCTGAGTTAAAAGCAACAGAACAACAAGCGGTTTTTCAGAATACGTGATAGTGGAAATTAGCTGCCAGAGGTAGCTAATTCAGCTAAACGCTCTTGCTGATCTTGAGAAATACAAGATTGGATAACTGTTTCTAAATCGCCTTCCAATACAGGATTAAGGGTGAAATTTTGACCTAATCGGTGGTCAGTAACCCGGCTATCTTTATAATTGTAGGTACGAATTTTTTCGGAACGGGAACCTGTACCGACTTGCGATCGCCTCATAGAAGTGACAGCTTCTTGTTGTTCCCGTAATTTCATCTCATAGAGTTTAGCCCGCAGAATTTGCATAGCCCGTTCTTTGTTTTGCAACTGGCTACGTTCTTCTGTACAGAAAATTCTGATTCCTGTTGGTTTGTGGAACAAGTCAGCGGCTGTTTCCACTTTGTTGACGTTTTGTCCACCAGCACCACCAGAACGGGCTGTACTCATTTCAATATCTTTCGGGTCAATATGAATTTCTACATCATCCACTTCTGGCATAATAGCGATCGTGGCTGTAGAAGTGTGAACTCTACCTCCAGCTTCTGTTGCTGGGACACGTTGTACACGATGTACTCCTGCTTCAAACTTCAGCTTGCTGTAAACGCTATCGCCTTGAATTTCCAGAATCACTTCTTTGAAGCCACCCATCTCACCTAGAGACTCGCTGACTAGCTTCACTTTCCAACTCTGAGTATCAGCATAGCGGGAATACATCCGCAACAAATCACCTGCCCAGATACTCGCTTCATCTCCACCAGTCCCAGCGCGAATTTCCAACATGATGTTTTTATCATCATTGGGGTCACGGGGTAGCAGCAAAACTTTCAAGCGACTTTCTAGGTATTCTAGCTTTTCTACTAATTCACTAACTTCCAAAGCTGCCATTTCTTGCAACTCAGGATCATTATTTGCTTCTTTGAGTACTTGACGTGCGCCTGTCAAATCTTCCTGAGCAATTTTCCAAGTTTCATAAGTATTTACTACTTCTTCCAAGGAAGAACGAGACTTGGCAATCTTTTGATACTCGTCAGGATTTTTAGTCGTATCAGGGTCGCCTAACCGACGTGTTAATTCATGAAAAGTTTGTTCAACAGATTTCAGTTTCTCCAGCAGGTATGATTCAGCCATGAGTACGGTTCCTTACAATAACAAATTGGCTCAAGCATTAAATGACAATCGACCCAGCAGATGCAGGGTCGTCGTTAACAGCTACAGCCAATCCGCTACTTTGTAGTTTCGCCAGTTTCTTGAGTACTGCTCATGCCGTACTTGCGGAGGAAACGTTCAACTCGACCCTCAGCGTCAATCATTTTCTGAGTACCAGTGTAAAAAGGGTGATTTCCAGACCAAACATCTACGTGCAGTTCGGGTTTGGTTGAACCTATGGTCATGACAACTTGACCGTTGCAGTAGACTTTAGCTTCTGGATACCACTTGGGATGAATATCAGATTTAGCCATTGTTCCTTTTGTGGTGAATCTATACAAATTATAACTTTTAGCCTTGGCAGGCTGGTATAACTTCAGATTTTAGAATTTCTAAGTCAATCCAAAATCCAAAATCCAAAATCCAAAATGGATTACCGTTTGGAGTATTGAGGAGCTTTCCGCGCTTTGTGTAAACCGTATTTCTTCCGTTCTTTAGCTCGTGGGTCACGAGTTAGGTAGCCTTCGGTTTTCAAAGGTGGGCGATTATCTGGGTCTAGTTGACATAAGGCACGGGCTACTCCCAAGCGAATGGAATCTGCTTGTCCTGTTAAGCCGCCCCCTTCTGCTTTGACTAAAATGTCATATTCGCTTTCTAGTCCCAAGGTCTCTAAGGGCGCTTTGATAGCTCCTAGATAGTTGGCATTAAATTGGAAATACAATTCTCCATCTTTGCCATTGACAACAAACTTACCTTCGCCTGGAACTAGGCGTACCTGCGCTACTGCGGACTTACGTCGGCCTGTACCCCAGTAAACGGCGCGACCGCTATTAGCTTCTGCTACTTGCATTAATTTTCTCCAGGAATTGTATTAATTATTAGTTCTTTGGGTTGTTGAGCCGCATGGGGATGAGTAGGCCCAGCGTATACTTTCAATTTAGTGAATAATTGCTTACCCAAGCTATTTTTAGGTAGCATACCTTTAACAGCGTGTTCTAAAATCCTTTCGGGTAGGCGCTGTTGCAGCTTGGCAAAGGTTTCTGTTTTCATTCCACCGGGACGACCAGAATGGCGACGGTAGATTTTTTGGGTACGTTTTTTGCCTGTAACTGCCACTTTTTCGGCATTGATGACAACTACGAAATCACCTGTATCCATGTGGGGGGTATATTCAGGTTTCTTTTTCCCTCTGAGGATCATGGCGATTTCGGTTGCCAGACGGCCGAGGCGTTTATCGGTGGCATCTACTACGTACCAGTCACGCTCAAGGGTTGCTTGAGGAGGAAGGTATGTTTTACTACTCATTGTTATTTGTCCTTTGTTTTTTGTTCTTAGTCAGTTGTGCTAATGACTACTGACTAAACACTAAATATGGCAGGGTGTCGTACCAAATTTCGCTGGGAAAGGGAAAATCGGGATAACCGACTCTTAACAAGCATAAGCCCTGGGGAGGTGCGGCATATTTCACTTCTTCCCGGCGTTCTTCTTTCCAGATTTCGGTGAAATTATTCAGCGTCCTTTGTCCAGAACCTACTTGTACCAGCATCCCTACCAATAGGCGCACCATGCCATATAAAAATCCATTTGCTTGAATTTCAATATGGATAAATGGCCCACTGCGATGACATTCGGCTACTTGTACTTCTACCCAGGAATGCGATCGCGCAGATCCTGCACGGTGAAAAGCAGCTAAATGATGTTTTCCCAGTAGAGGTTCAAGGGCAGCTTGAATTAAAGATTCATCCAAGGGAGCATAATAATAATGCCAACTGAAGGGAGTTACGAACAAGTTCGGTAGTGCTTCAGTATAGATAGTGTAGCGATATCGTCGAGATTCTGCACTAAAGCGAGCGTGCCAACTATCACTTACACTGGCTGAAGCTCTGATTAATATATCTGGGGGCAGATAGCTGTTCAAAACTGTTGCCCATTTATGAGCCGGAATTAAACCTGTGGCATCAAAATGAGCTACTTGAGCAGCTGCGTGAACTCCGGCATCGGTTCGCCCTGCGCCGTGGAGTGTCACATGATACCCCAGAACAGTAGCTATAGCTGTTTCTATTTCTTCCTGGACAGTACGCTGCGCCTTTTGCCTTTGCCAGCCATGAAAGCGAGTCCCTAAGTACTGAATGACTAAGGATACTCTGTGGGTTGGGGTAGGCTGGCGGCTTTCTAACATACTGGTTTTTGTCAGTGGCAAGAGGCAAGAGGCAAGAGTTTTTAGATTTTTAATTTATTTTTCTCTTAATTCCCTATTCCCTATTTCCTATGACTAATGACTTTAAACTAGTTCAATAATCGCCATTTCAGCATTATCGCCCCGACGGGGAATGGTATGCAGAATGCGAGTATAACCTCCTTGACGGTTAGCATACCGAGTGGGAGCTTGCTCAAACAAAGAATGAACTAGTGTTTTGTCGAAGATGTATCCTAGAGCTTCCCGACGTGCTGACAAGGAGCCATTTTTAGCTAGGGTAATCATCTTATCCACTTCACTCCGCAGGACTTTAGCGCGGATTAATGTGGTAGTAATTCGACCATGACGGATTAGCTCGGTGGTTAGCGATCGCAATAAAGCGCGGCGCTGGTCAGCTGGTTTACTGAGTTTTTTGACTCGACAACGGTGACGCATAATAAGGCACTATGAATTATTAAGGATTGTAGTTAGGTTTGCTTTGAACCTCTTTCTTGCGGTAAGGTAATGCCTAAACGTCGCTGTAAAGCTTCCACTACCTCTTCCGCTGACTTTTGACCAAAGTTTTTGATTTCTAGGAGGTCTTCTTGGGTGTAATCCAACAAGTCTGCCACAGAGTTAACTTGCGCTCGTTTGAGACAGTTATAAGCTCGGACAGAAAGTTGCAACTCTTCAATAGGAATCTGAGCAGTTGGATCGTCTGGAATATCTGAACCTGTATCTGTTGGTTCCAGGGAGATATCTTTCAACGGGTTGAATAAATCTACCAAAATTCCGGCTGCTGAAGATAGAGCCTCTTGAGGAGAAAGACTACCATTTGTCCAAACTTCTAATAGCAATCTGTCTTTTAGCGATCCATCCCCACGAGCTTCCTCAACACTATAGTTGACTTTCCGCACTGGCATAAACACCGAGTCAATTTGCAGAAAGTCCAACGATGTGGCTTCTTCCCGTCCTCGTTCTACAGTGCGATATCCTTTGCCTCTCTCGATCCTAAATTCCATTTCCAGTTTGCCGCCATCTGCTAGGGTAGCTACATACTGGGTCGGATCAATAACCTCTACTTCACTGGGTAAATCAAAATGCGCCGCAGTAACTGTTACTGGACCGTTAACGAGTAACCGACCAATCTGAGGTTGGGAGGAATAGTTTTTGAGGATGACTTCCTTCATTTTCATGAGGATTTCCAGCACGTCTTCTCGCACGCCTGGAACTGTGGCAAACTCGTGACTAACTCCGGCAATACGTACTGCTGTAACTGCTGTACCTTCTAGATTAGAAAGTAAAACCCGCCGCAGCGCGTTGCCTACCGTTGTTCCTTGACCGCGCTCTAGAGGTTCCAGAATAAATTTACTGTAATGACTTCGACTTTCCTCAGTATTTGACTCTACACATTCAATTTGAAACTGCGCCACGGAGTAGCCTCCCTTTTTAAGGTGCTGCTAGAAGACAAATCAATTGCCTCTCGAATTTACTTTATTGCCTGATCTGTAATTGAGGTGTATCAAACTGCCAAGATTTAAATTTGGTAAAGTTTATATGTCCCAATTCAGACCGCAGGCGCTGATAATGTTGTTGATTTTCAAAAGTTGAGCAGCCTTTCCTGTGGGAAGGGCTGACGTGCTTTATAGTCACACAATGGGTCTGAAGTTTATAAGCATTGGAATACTGCAAAGTTAATACTCTATATGCCTCTGAAGGCATTGCAGGTGTTATTCCTGAGCTTTAACTTATAGCTTTCATCGCTCAACAGGTTTTATCTAAACGCGACGGCGCTTGGGAGGACGACAGCCATTGTGAGGAATGGGAGTAATATCCCGAATCAGGGTAATTTCTAGTCCTGCTCCTTGCAATGCTCGGATAGCAGTTTCTCTTCCCGCACCTGGCCCGCTGACCATGACTTCAATTTGGCGCATCCCTTGATCGATCGCTCGACGGCCTGCGCTTTCAGCGGCGGTTTGCGCTGCAAATGGTGTACCTTTTTTTGCCCCTTTAAATCCACTAGAACCAGCGCTTGCCCAGGAGATGACATCTCCATTTTGATCGGTAATGGTGACAATGCTATTGTTGAAAGTAGACTGAATGTAGGCCATACCGTTAGGTACGTTCCGTTTTTGCTTTTTGCTCCCGGATTTTTTAGTTGGTTGTCTCGCCATATTTGTTTAGTGAATTTAAGGTGAATCTTGCTGTTATTAGCAAGCCAAAAAACTTTATTTGCCAGGGGCTTTCTTCTTACCAGCCACTGTCTGCCTTCTCCCACGTCGGGTTCTAGCATTGGTGCGAGTTCTTTGTCCTCTGACAGGTAAGCCCATGCGATGACGACGACCTCTGTAACTGCCAATATCAACTAAGCGCTTGATATTCATCGCCTCTAAACGCCGCAAGTCACCTTCGACTTGATAGTTGCTTTCTATTTCGCCGCGTAGGGCTGCAACATCAGCATCACTTAAGTCTTTAACGCGGGTGTCTGGGTTCACACCGGTCGCCGCTAGGATTTCTTGCGACCTTGATAACCCAATTCCGTAAATGTAAGTTAGACCAATCTCGACGCGCTTATCGCGTGGAAGGTCTACTCCGGAAATCCGTGCCACAATTAATCTCTCCCTCTTTTGTTCGTAATCGCTGTTGATAAAACGTGATTAATCGCGTCTTTTCGTTTCTATGGTGATATTATGCTGCACTAAGCTTGATTGGTCAGAGATTTATCCTTGACGTTGCTTATGCTTTGGGTTGACACAAATCACCATGACTCGACCACGGCGTTTAATCACGTTGCACTTTTCACAAATTTTCTTGACTGAGGCTCTGACTTTCATGCCTTTTTACTTGACTCCAAATAGTAAATTATAGCATTTCTAGAGAAAATAATTCAGTTAATTAAGTGGGCAATCCCCAAAAAAGCTGATTTATGGTAGGATTTTCTACATAGTTTTACTTTTTCCGTAGTCTATAGGTAATTCTACCTTTTGTCAGGTCATAAGGAGTTAACTCCACTTTGACGCGATCGCCAGGTAAAATTTTGATGTAATTGCGGCGAATTTTGCCGGAAATGTGTGCTAGGACGTTAAACCCGTTGTCCAAGTCAACACGAAACATTGCATTGGGCAATGATTCGGTGACTGTGCCTTCCATTTCAATTAAATCTTGTTTAGACAATTTGTTTTTTCCTCAACTCAACAATCTCATGTGACCCTGCCGCATATTTATCTGCACAAGAACACAGTTGGAGAAATATATCAACAGTTTATTAATATATCTTAGCTAAAATCGATCTACACTCTGGATCAAAACAGGGGAGTAGGAAAGCAAGAAAATTCTTGTTTTTACTCTCCCCTTAATTCTAGTTAGCTAGACAACTATGACATTTTCTAATTCAGTGGTGACTTCTTCTTGGGACTGATTACCGTTAACTGTCAAGAGTTTCTGGCGATCGCTATAATAGTCAATTAAAGGCGCAGTTTCTTCTCGATACACTTCTAAACGACGACGAATTACTTCTTCGTTATCGTCCTTGCGTCCTCGTCCAAGCAAACGAGTAATCACTACTTCATCTGGTGCATCTAAGTTAACTACCTTTTCACCAGCCTGGCCTATTTTTGCCAGTAATTCCTCCAAAAAAGCTGCTTGTGTTACTTTGCGGGGAAAGCCATCTAGAATCCAACCATTTTGAGCATCTGGTTGATGAAGACGTTCTTTGATCAGATCTTCAACGAGTTGATCAGGAACTAACTCTCCCTTATCCATATAGCCTTGTGCTTTTACGCCCAAAGGTGTTTGGTCTGTAATGGCTTGCCGTAAAATGTCACCTGTAGAAATATGGGGAATATGCAAAAATTCAGCCAAAGTTTTAGCCTGAGTTCCCTTACCTGCTCCAGGTGGTCCCAAGAAGATTAATCGCGTCACTATTGTTTCACCATCCCTTCATAACGCTGAGATATAACGTAAGTTTGGATTTGTTTAGCAGTGTCAATTGCCACACCAACTAGAATTAACAACGATGTAGCACCTAATCCCTTAAAGGTTGGCACTTTCAACGCACTTTCAACAGCGGTGGGAATAATCGCCACCAAGCCTAAAAATATCGCCCCCAAAAAGGTGAGTCGGTTAGCTACACGCTCAATGTATTCACTTGTAGCCTTACCGGGACGAATCCCAGGAATACTAGAACCCATTTTCTTCAAGTTCTGCGCCACATCTACTGGGTTAAGAATTAACGAAGAATAGAAGTAACTGAAGAACACAATGGAAGTTAAGTAAACTAGAGCATATACCCAAGGTGCAGAACCGCTGGGACTCAGGTAAGTGTTAACAATGTTAGCTAAGTCGGGATTTTTGGTAAAATTGGCGATTAACAGTGGCAAACTCAAAATAGCTGCCGCAAAAATAATCGGCATTACGCCCCCGGAATTTAGACGCAGTGGTAAATAACTGCGTTGCTCTGCCAATACTCGTCTACCCACTTGGCGACGGGCTGAAATAATTGGGATACGACGAAGACCTTCTTGGACAAAGACAATTCCCACAATTGTCAGTAGGAATACTAATACTAGAACGATGACGCGACCAACGATTTCCCGCCCACCAACTTGCACTAGGTCGATGGTATCTCCCAAAGATTTGGGTAAGGAAGCGACAATGTTGACAAAAATCAACAGTGATGCACCATTACCAATCCCACGTTCAGTAATCAGTTCTGATGCCCACATCACAAACATTGAACCTGCTGTGAGTGCGATCGCTGTTTCCGCTACAAATATGGGGCCTGGGTTTAAGGCAAACTGTTGGAGGAATAATGCCGAAAAAGCCACACTTTGTATAATTGCCCAACAGACAGTTACATAGCGGGTAATTTGGGATATTTTCCGTCTACCTGCCTCACCTTCATTTTTCTGTAAATTTTCTAAAGAAGGAATTGCTGCGGTGAGCAATTGGATGATAATGGACGCATTAATAAAGGGTAAAATCCCTAAGGCAAAGATACCTAAAGTAGACAATCCCCGCCCAGAAAATATATCCAATAAACCAAATACGGAATTATTGCCCGAAATGGCCTCAGCAAACCTAACTCTATTAATTCCTGGTATGGGCAAGAAGATTCCCAGGCGAACCAAAATTAAAATACCGACAGTGACAAGCAGCCTACCTCTCAGTCCAGCTGCTTGCGCCATCTGCATAAAAGTTTCTTGAGCCGTTGGGGCTTTGTCTCGACTGATCATAGAGTGCTACCTTTATAATAAACCAGGCGCTGGAAGCGAGTTGGCTGGCATAGAAGTGGGCTGGTTATGACTCAGTTTAAGACTTCACAACTCCCACCAGCGGCCTCAATTTTGCTACGAGCTTGTCCTGTGAAAGCTGCTGCTTGCACCTTGAGCGGAATGCTCAATTCCCCGTTCCCCAAAATTTTCAATGGGCCTTTAGCAGCAGTGAGAATACCTGCTTCTCTTAAAGAGGCTAAAGTTACTTCTGTATTGGCAGGGAGGGAGGCCAACTTCTCTACATTAATCGTAGTGTAAATTTTACGATTAACAATTGGAAAGCCCTTGAGCTTGGGTAAGCGACGGTACAACGGCTGTTGACCACCTTCAAAACCAGGTCTAGTGCCGCTACCAGAGCGAGACTTTTGACCCCGCATCCCTAGACCAGCACTTGCGCCTTGTCCGGCAGAAATACCTCTACCTACACGCTTACGGCGTTTTTTTGAGCCTTTTTGAGGCTTAACATCGTTGAGTCTCATGTTATGATTAGTAGTTTTTTACACTAATACTTAGTAAAAATCTCCTCTACTAGATGTAGAGGTTCTCAATAGGAATACCCCGATCTTCAGCGACTTCAGCGAATGTTCGCAGTGTTGATAGGGCATTAACTGCGGCTCTAGCATTGTTGAGAGGATTGTTGGAGCCAAGTTGTTTGGCGAGAACATTACGAACTCCTGCCAACTCCAATACAGTTCTGACTGCACCACCTGCAATTACCCCAGTACCTGGTGCGGCTGGACGCATCATCACCTTTGCTCCGCCACCTATACCATCAATGGGATGAGGAATAGAATTGGATTTGGTAATTGGGATGTCAATTAGATGCTTTTTGCCATCGGCGACACCTTTTTTCACTGCCCCAATGACATCAGAGGCTTTACCTACTCCCACGCCGACTTGACCGCGCTCGTTACCAACGACCACAATCGCCCGGAAGCTAAGTTTTTTACCACCTTTCACGACTTTACTAACACGACGGATTTGAATTACCCGCTCTTGCCAGTTAGTTTCTTCTTTTTTTGCTCGGTTTGTTTTACGACGACCCGTTGCCATAATCAATGCCTCTGTTAGTCATTAGTCATTAGTCATTAGTCATTAGTCATTTGCTCTTATATAAGGGACAAAGGACAAATGACAAAAGACCATTTAGAAGTCTAAACCAGCTTCGCGTGCTGCTTCAGCTAGTGCTTTGATGCGACCATGATAGAGGTTACCACCGCGATCAAAGACGACTTTGGTGATGCCTTTTTCTAGCGATCGCACCGCTATTAACTTACCAACTTGTGCGGAGGCATTACAGTTTGCTCCAGAGGCCAGACTTGATTTCAACTCTGGTTCTACAGTTGATGCTGCTACCAAAGTTTGATGTTGTGTATCATCAATTACTTGAACATAAATATGCTCATTAGATCGGAATACAGCTAGTCTTGGACGTTCTGGTGAACCACTGACTTTGCCACGGACGCGTCGATGACGACGCTGTTTTGATTCTCTACGAGTAAGTTTCATGTTTACTTCTTACCACTCTTACCAGTCTTACCAGCTTTCCGTCTCACCACTTCACCGGCATAGCGAATGCCTTTACCTTTGTAGGGTTCTGGTGGACGAACGCCACGGACTTTCGCTGCTGTGTTACCGACAATTTCTTTGTCATAGCCACTGACTATGACATTAGTAGTACCTTCCACTGCAAACTGAATTCCTTCTGGTGGCTCAATTTGTACCTGATGGCTGTAACCCATATTTAAAACTAGGTTACGTCCTTGAACTTGGGCCCGGTAGCCAACACCTTGGATTTCCAAACGGCGTTGAAAACCGAGGGATACTCCCTCAACCATGTTGGCAACCAAAGTACGGCTTAAACCGTGTAGTTGCCTGGATGTGCGGGTTTCATCCCGACGTGTTACTAGTAATGTTTCCCCTTCTTGGGAGACGATGACATTAGCAGGTAGAACGCGAGAAAGTTCCCCTTTTGGACCTTTCACGACTACTTTAGTGCCATCAATCGCCACTTCTACTTTTGCGGGAACAGTAATTGGACGTTTACCAATACGAGACATGACTTAATTTTGTCCTTTGTCAGATGCGAGTTATTAACAATAACTCCTAAAAATTCTGATAGCCCCGCGTGGCGTAAGCCATACTTGTGATAGCGCAGCGTGGCATCAGCCATACTTTTACTTTTTTACCAAACGTAGCAAAGCACTTCACCACCTAAATTCTGACGACGTGCTTCTCGGTCAGTCATAATTCCACTGGATGTGGAAATCACGGCAATACCGATTCCACCTAGTACCCTTGGTAGTTCTTTGCGATTGGAGTAAACACGCAAACCTGGTTTACTTACTCGTTTTAATGCGGTGATCAGGGGTTGACGGTTTTTACCCTTATATTTCAGGGAAATCACCAGATTTTGTTGTACCCCTTCTCCTGATTCTGAAAATTCAGCAATAAAGCCTTCGTCCCGTAGTACTTTGGCAATATTGCGAGTCATTTTCGTAGCTGGCACTTGTGTAGTTTGATGCCTTGCCAGATTAGCATTGCGGATGCGCGTCAGCATATCTGCAATTGTGTCGTTAGCCGCCATCGTTCCCTCTGTCTTATGAACTTATTGATCGCGAAAGGGCATTCCCATTTCTTTAAGTAAGGCACGTCCCTCTTCGTCATTTTTGGCTGTGGTGATGATAGAAATATCAAGACCACGGATCTGATCGATGCTGTCGTACTCGACTTCTGGAAAAATTAGTTGTTCTCTGACACCTAGAGTATAGTTACCCCGTCCGTCAAAGCTTTTGGGACTAATACCACGAAAATCGCGAATTCTAGGCAGTGAAAGACTAACAAGTCGATCTAAAAAGGCATACATCCGTTCGCCTCTCAGAGTCACCATAATGCCAACAGGCATACCTTGACGAATTTTGAAGCCAGCGATCGCCTTTTTTGCCCTTGTTACCACTGGTTTTTGACCAGTGATCAGTGCAATTTCATTTAAAGACGCTTCCAATGATTTAGCATTTTGAGCAGCTTCTCCCAAACCCCGGTTAATAGTTATTTTTACTACCTTCGGTACTTGATGAACGTTGGTGTATTGAAACTGATTAATTAGTTTGGGAACAATTGTCTCTTGGTATAAGTTTTTGAGTCTGGTTTTCGCCATAGTTTTTGTCCTTATTATCCCTGGTCTTGGTCAGGGAATTGGAGATTTTGGATTTTAGATTTTGGATTTTGAATTAAAAAAATTTCTAAATCTATTCAAATCTAAAATCTTGCCCTTATCACAGGTTATTTATCAAGTATTTCACCTGTTTTTTTGAGCATCCTCACTTTCTTACCCTCAGATGTGAAAGTGTAGCAAACGCGACTGGCTACGTTTTGCTTAGTGGAATAGAGCATCACGTTAGAGCTATGAATAGGAAATTCCTGGGTGATAATCTGCCCGGATTCCCCTTCTTGCTGCGGTTTAACGTGCTTAGTTTTAATATTCACACCTTTGACAAGGACTTTGCTCAATTGGGGTAGTGCTTTGATCACTTCACCAACTTTACCTTTGTCTTTACCAGCGATCACCTGTACAGTGTCCCCAGTTTTGACGTGCATTTTATGAAATACTTTGGGTTGTGGCTTTGCCATTACAGCACCTCCGGAGCCAAAGAAACGATTTTAGTAAAGTTTTTGTCGCGTAATTCCCGTGCTACTGGGCCAAAAACCCTTGTACCTCTGGGATTACCATCTTTGTTGATGATTACAGCAGCGTTATCGTCAAAACGAATACACATACCACTGTCACGATTTATAGCTTTACGAGTACGCACAATTACAGCTTCCACAACATCAGACTTTTTGACAGCCATGTTGGGTGTTGACTCTTTAACAACAGCGATAATTTTATCGCCCACGCCACCGTAACGGCGATTACCTGCACCTAATACGCGGATGCACATTAGTTTTTTGGCACCGCTATTATCTGCGACATTCAGATAAGTCTGGGGTTGAATCACAATTGGTCTCCCTTGTGAAGTTGTTAGTTTTATAACAACTATTTAAGTTGTAGCTTTGGTGTTGAGGACTTCTGTGACCTGCCAGCGCTTGGTTTTACTCAGGGGTCTAGTTTCTTGAATGCGGACGCGATCGCCCACTTTACAATGATTATCTTCATCGTGAACCTTATAGCGCTGGGTTCTAACCACAATCTTGCCGTACTTGGGGTGAGGAGCGCGGTTTTCTACAGCCACTACGACAGTTTTTTGCATTTTGTCGCTCACTACCAAGCCAACTCGTTCTTTGACTGCCATAATCTCCTACTTTTGTTCTTGAGACGATTGACTTGTAGCCCGTTGGCGTTCTCCCTCTACTGTTAACAGTTGGGCGAGGCGATGGCGGGCGTGTCTGAACTGGTGAGGTTTTTCTAGTTGTCTAGTAGCTTTTTGTAAGCGCAACTGAAATAGTTGTCTTTTAATAGCGAGAACTTCCTCAGCCAGTTTCTCGTCACTTAATTCTCTAGCTTCTGAAATTTTGGGAAGAGGCATAACCTACTCCTGCTCCTGTGGTTGAGAGCGAACAATAAACTTAGTCTTGATTGGCAGCTTATAGGCAGCTAATCGCATAGCTTCACGGGCTATTTCTTCGGTAACACCAGCGATTTCAAATAAAATCCGTCCTGGCTTGACTACGGCTACCCAAAACTCTGGATTACCTTTACCAGAACCCATCCGGGTTTCAGCAGGACGCATGGTGACAGGTTTATCAGGAAAAATCCGAATCCAGATTTTGCCACCCCGGCGGATATAACGAGTCATTGCTCGACGAGAAGCTTCAATTTGCCGAGAGGTTATCCAAGCAGGTTCTTGAGCCTGGAGGGCGAAATCCCCAAAGTTGAGAGTACTACCACGGGTAGCTAGGCCCTCCATTCGTCCGCGTTGTTGTTTGCGGAATTTAGTTCTTCTAGGACTTAACATGACTTACTAATTGGTAACTGGTAATTGGTAATTGGTAATTGGTAATTGGTAATGAGTTTTTTATTTCCTACTACCTATGACCTTTGACCTATTTACCCTTCATTTGATCTATCTTCAAATTGCTGGCGACGACGTTGTTGTTGACGGCGACGGGGTTCGCGGGTTGTGGGTGCGGCTGGGGTTTCTTCCTGTCCAGGAATAATTTCTCCCTTAAATACCCAAACTTTGATCCCCAAAATGCCGTAAATCGTTTGCGCTGTGCAGTAAGAATAGTCAATGTCAGCCCGTAGTGTATGTAGAGGTACTCTACCTTCACGTGTCCACTCTGTCCGGGCAATTTCTGCACCGTTGAGACGACCACCAACTTGAACTTTGATTCCTTGAACACCTGCTCTTTGGGCGCGTTGGATAGCTTGGCGAACTACCCGACGGAAGGAAACACGGCGTTCTAATTGTTGGGCGATATATTCGGCTATCAAGTAGGCATCGGCATCAACTCGTTGAACTTCAACTACGTTGATGCGAATTTGACGGTTGCTGCCCAATAGGTCTTGGAGTCCGGTACGCAGTGATTCAATACCTTGACCACCCCGACCTACTACTACACCTGGTCTGGCTGTCCGTACCTCTAGGTCGATTTGATCAGCTTTGCGCTCAATGCGTACTTCGGAGATGCCGGCATTGTTTTGAGCGTATCTACCCAGTTTTTGTTCTATGTATTTCCGAAGTTTGTAGTCTTCTTGTAATAGTTCTGGATAACGATCAGGAACGGCAAACCACCGGGATTGATGTTCTTGAGTAATACCCAGACGAAAACCGACTGGATGAATTTTCTGTCCCACAAATGCTTCCTCTAAAATTTCTTACTTTACGCAATTAGTTGTGTCTGTATTTTGCTTATTTGCCAGTGGAGCCAGCACCAACAGCAACAGTTATATGACACGTTGGCTTGCGAATTTGGTAAGCTCGACCCTGCGCTCTAGGTTGGAACCGTTTTAGAACTGGGCCTTGATCGGCATAAGCCTGAGTGATTATTAGTTCTGCCCGGTCTAAACCCTCGTTGTGTTCAGCATTAGCAGCAGCACTTCTGAGTACCTTTAATACTGGTTCACAAGCTCGATAGGGCATGAATTCTAGGATAATCAGGGCTTCTCGATATGACCGCCCCCGAATCTGATCGAGTACACGACGCACTTTAAAGGGAGAAATGCGTATAAACCGGGCGATCGCTTTAACTTCTGTCGTATCAGTTGCCATAATTTTCTCCATCTTTGTCAGTTGTCAGTTGTTAATTGTCAGTTGTCAGTTGTTAATGACTAATGACTACTGACTAATGACTACTGGCTATCTCCCTGATTTTTTGTCACTTTTTCCATGACCCCTGTAGGTACGTGTGGGGGCAAATTCTCCCAACTTGTGACCCACCATTTGCTCATTTACAAATACGGGAACGTGCTGTCTACCGTTATGAACAGCGATGGTATGTCCTACCATCATGGGCAAAATTGTCGAGGCTCTCGACCAAGTTTTAATGACTTGCTTTTCGTTTTTAGCGTTCAGCTTTTCAATTTTGCTGAGTAAGTGATCCGCAACGAAAGGACCTTTTTTTAGAGAACGACCCATAGTTCAATGTTTGAGTTTGAATTTTTGATTTTGGATTTAGAATTTCGGATTTTGGATAATTAAGTTTCTCATCAGGTTTCTCCCATTCAGGTGGATACCTACAAGCAGAACTAATCTAAAATCCAAAATTTAAAATCTAAAATTCTAGGACTGGCGACCACCACGACCGCGTTTAGAAGATTTACGACGGCGACGTATAATTAGCTTGCTACTTGCTTTTTTACGTTTCCGTGTCTTTGCACCTAGAGTAGGTTTACCCCAAGGTGTTACAGGACCGGCTCTACCAATGGGCGCTCTACCTTCACCACCACCATGTGGGTGGTCAACCGGGTTCATGACGCTACCTCTAACCTTTGGACGGCGACCCTTCCAACGATTACGTCCTGCTTTACCAGCACTCAGGTTTCTCGCATCGGTGTTGCCTACTTTACCAATGGTGGCGTAGCAGTCACGACGAATTAGACGAACTTCACCAGAAGGTAATTTAAGAGTGACATAATTACCTTCTTTTGCTACAACTTGCGCTTCTGCACCAGCCGCACGAACGATTTGTCCACCTTTACCTGGTGTCATTTCAACGTTGTGAACACCAGTACCCAAGGGAATTTTGAACAGGGGTAATGCATTACCATCTTCAAAGGGAGAATCAACACCAGCAATAACTGTTGTGCCAACTTTCAATCCATTGGGATGCAGAATATAACGCTTTTCGCCATCTTCATATAGCAACAAGGCTATGCGCGCATTCCGATTAGGATCGTATTCAATTGCGGTAACTGTAGCGGGAATATCACGTTTATCGCGCTTAAAGTCAATAATCCGATAAAGTTGTTTGTGGCCGCCTCCCCGACGACGGCTAGTTATCCGCCCTTGATTATTCCGACCTTTGGGACGGTGTACTGATTCAGTTAATGATTTTTCTGGCTCAGTTTTAGTGATTTCCGCGAAGTCAGAAACTATAACTTGGCGAGTACTAGGGGTATAAGGGCGATAAGAACGAGTACCCATAAGTAATTTTGGATTTCGGATTTTCGATTTTTAATTCAGAA
The DNA here is from genome assembly GCF_034931625.1 of Anabaena cylindrica UHCC 0172. Lineage (GTDB taxonomy): Bacteria > Cyanobacteriota > Cyanobacteriia > Cyanobacteriales > Nostocaceae > Anabaena > Anabaena cylindrica_A. The sequence continues at coordinate 69,333 of NZ_JAYGGY010000079.1, forward strand.
TTTGTTTGATTTCGATTTTCGATTTTTAATTGTTTTTTGGCGATTATTGATTAGCCCAATTTAAGATCTAAAATCTAAAACCTAAAATTCTTAGACTTCTGGGAAGAGAACTTGTCTAATCTTCTCTACATCCCCAGATGCGACGGTGACAATAGCTCGTTTGTATTGAGGTTTGTAACCGATAAATTTACCAACGCGGCGCTGTTTGCGTGGTGGCAATGCGGTGTTAACTTTAACAACCTTGACTTGAAATAAGTCTTCAATTGCCGCTTTAATTTCTGGCTTGCTCGATTTTGGAGTTACTTCAAAAGTGTATTTGTTTTGCTCCATCATGATGGTCGCCTTTTCGGTGAGAATTGGACGACGTACTAAATCGGCAAGGTAACGGGGGTCAAGGTTAGGCACTGTAGACCTCCTGAATTTTTGCTAAAGCTGCTGATGTCACAACAATTTTGTCAGCGTGCAGTAAATCGTAAACATTTAATTGATCAGCGGCAATGAGCTTTAAATTTTCTATATTGCGGGCTGACAAAAGTACGTTTTCTGCAATCTCGGACAAAATTAACAGTGACTTTTGTGCTGGCGATACTCCCCAACGAGCCAATGCTGCTAACAGTTCTTTAGTTTTGGGGCGTTGTAATTCGTTGCTGAATTCTTCTACAACTATCAAATCTTCTGCTCGACTTACGAAGGCTGTCCGCAGTGCCAAACGACGTTCTTTCCGGTTCAGCTTCAGGTTGAAATCTCTGGGTTTAGGTCCAAAGATTACACCACCACCACGCCATAGGGGTGAACGAATAGAACCTGCACGAGCGCGACCTGTGCCTTTTTGTCTCCAAGGTTTGCGACCACCACCTCTGACTTCAGAACGAGTTTTGGTGCTGGCAGTTCCTTGACGAGAATTGGTCATTTGTCTGACCAATGCGCGGTGTACTATATGAGCCGCTGTTTCTGCTTTGGCAACTCGCAAGTCAAAGGTTGTTTCCCCAACTTGCTCTCCTTGCCAATTTTTTACTACACTCTCAACCATCTTTGTGTCCTTTGTCAGTTGTCAGTTGTCAACTCACAACTAAAACTATTTATTACCAACTTTATTTGTAGGTACAACATTCACTAAGGCTCCTGGCTTACCAGGAATAGCACCTTTGATGAGAATTAAGTTGCGTTCTGCATCTACTCGCACTACGGTTAGTTTGCGAATTGTGACACGAGTACCACCTAAACGCCCTGCCATCCGTTTACCGGGATAAACACGACCAGGAGTTGTACCAGCACCAATGGAACCAGGCGCTCTGTGGTTTTTGGAACCATGGGACATGGGACCGCGACCGAAGTTATTACGCTTCTGGTTGCCTGCAAAACCGCGACCGATACTTGTACCGATCACATCTACAATTTGACCTTCACTAAAAATATCTGCTTTAAGTTCTTGACCTAAAGCATAATCACCGGAGGATTCAGTGCGATACTCGTTCAAGTGCCGCAATGCTGGGGCGGATGATTTAGCTAGGTGGCCTAGCAGTGGTCTATTTAACGCCTTGGGTTTCACTTCGCCATAACCAACTTGAATGGCAGCGTAACCGTCGGTCTGTTTCGTTTTAACTTGTGTGACAGTGCATGGACCGGCTTGAATGACGGTGACAGGAATAGCTCTCCCTGCATCGTCAAAGATTTGGGTCATGCCCAGCTTGGTGCCGAGAATACCTACAGACACAGTAACTGGTTCTCCTTTCTAGTTGCTGACCTTAAAATCGGACTTACTTGAGACACGATTCGTAAACGTCACTTTTTAGGAGGAAGTTAGCCTCCAAAATTTGGACTGGCGTTTAGACAGTGCAAATTCTTTTTGACGCAATAAATTGTGTCTCTACTGTTTTAGTGAATAGTTTTATATTCACTCACTTGTTCTCCAGAACAGCCATAATTACTTTCCCAATGGGAATGCATTACTTCTGGAATCAATGCAAGACGTGATTGCTTTGCGCTTTGTGCAGCAATGCTTTCGCCCAAGCAATTGCTCTGGCACTCTCCGGTTGTAGTAGGACTTAAGCGGATGTTTTCCACCCAGTATCCGTTTCCTCAGACTTACTATAATGCCATAAAACCAACATTATTGCTCAGGTTCTACTTCTTTAAATACCTTAAACTATTGTTTGAGGATTTGCCTTGTTTTAGGGGCTGCGGGAGTGAAAGTGGTCTGGAGCTTTGGTTTTGTAGCCGATAGCTCCTAATTTGACCTCAAAGCTTTTTTAGTTTAGCAGTCTCTTATGCATTTATACTAGATTATCCTCTGGGGAATTAAAGTCATCAATTTTTGATGCTTATACTAGCTTAAAGGTGCTAAATAGAAAAACTATCTAATTTTACTGTTTGGTCACAATCTAATAATATAAATCATTGATTTATTTTTGTCCAGCAATCTACAGGTAAATTTTCCCTGATGGATGGATAAAGGTGGGAAAGTCAAAACTTGCCTATGCCTAATGCCTAAATATTGCTGAATTATGTGACTTAATCTAACTTAATCTACCATCAAAGGGTCAATAATAGAGATATCTGAGTGGGATAAGACAAAAATCTATGGCACTAATTACCACTGGTAACGGGTTAATGCGCGATTTGGAGAAATTTGGCGCTCTGGGTGTGTATGTTCCTTTGGAAGGAGGCTATGAAGGTCGGTATCGCCGTCGATTGCGGGCTGCTGGCTATATGAACCTTCATATAACTGCGAGGGGACTAGGGGATGTTGCGGCTTATTTAACGAGAGTTCATGGAGTCAGACCTCCCCATTTGGGTAAAAAAAGCACTGGTAGCGGTGCAGCGGTGGGTGAGGTTTATTATTTACCGCCGATCATTAGCTATCAGTTAGAACAGCTTCCACCTAAATCCAAGGGTCTATTGCTGTGGATTATTGAGGGACATATTCTTTCTAATCAGGAAGTGGAGTATTTAGCTAATTTACCTAAGTTGGAACCACGGGTTAAGGTTGTCATTGAACGGGGGGGCGATCGCTATTTCCGTTGGACACCTCTGGAAAAAACTCTGTTAGCTAGTTAGTTTGTTAGGGGCGGGGCAAACCCGCCCGTCCTAGCTTTAAAAGCTGATAGTGTAGATTAAATCAAATTCTCGATAGATAGCTAAACGGCAAGAGTGAGTAGGGTTTTCTAGCAGTTCGTAATCTAAACCACCTGTAATTTGTGTGACTGGTCGCCTCAACGGTTTTTCAAACTGATACCACTCACGGTTACTCCATTCAAATATGGTTGCGTCTAGGGAATTTTGTAATTCTGATGCAAAAAGTAAAAGTTCTAATTTATCTTTATGACTACCAGTTATAAAACATCTAAGGGAAACTGACTGGGTAATTAGAGGTCTGGGTTCGTTTGCTGCTATGGTGTTGCATTCTCCCAGTTCAATATCATAAGGCTCTAAATGCAGATTTTCTAGTTGCTGCCAAGACTGTTCTATCTCATTGAGGCGGTTATCTAGATAAGGTAGTAGTCCTAACTTGGCATCAGTTAAAAGTTGACGAATATTAGAAAGTTGGGTCATTACTGGGTTTTTCTCCACTATGCAGTCAGATTATCGTTTTGTTGACTAGGTGGGAGATAAACTTTGGAAAACTTTGTTCCTGCAACTTTTTCTGTCTTCTGTTAGTTTTGATACTTTCTTTCCGTTAGACATCTATGAAGAAAACTATAATTTGTGAATAAGTCTTTACCAAATTGGACTTTATGAACTTTATATGAACTTTATATGAACTTCTGTTTAAGATCTGGATATATATAAATATAAATTATTGATCTCAGCAAATTTTGATGCAAACGTTGATTTTTATATCACCAATTACTTGGTATTATAATATTTCTTAATATTATCAGTAATATCAACTAAGTAATTTTTCTATTGATTAATCCGAATCTCTGGCAATATCGAGTGTTTTTTTTAATTTAAGTAAAATTTCTTAAGTATAGATATTTTAAGCAACCCATAAATATTTACGTTGCTTAATAAAGTAAAGATTCTATGAACTATGAAAAGATTAGATAAAGTCCGCTAGTATGTATTTGTATGTAGATGATCTCGAAAAGAGAACATCCTCATCTCTGTCTTTAGGTAAGTATAGGTAAGTAACTGTAATCTCTAGTCACAGAGTTTAGTTGTTTCAACTTATTGACATATATCCAAGTTTTAGATGTGGATTACTACTTTTAGAGATTTCAGCTATCAACTAGGACACTTACACAAAATGTGTCGTCAAGGCAAAAATTACTCTCCTTTTTAAATTAGGAAGAGTGAGAGTTTGCAATCAAACTTTTTTTCATGCACGTAACCAATTTTAAGGGCTAATCAGTATGAAGTTACACAGAATAATGAGATCCTTGGCAGTGGGAATAACTGCAACTCTGGCTACTATTGCTACGCTTTCAGCTTCTGCTCAAGCTGCAATTCTCACTGGCAACGTTCTACTGAGCGATTTACTGGCAGGGAATTCTTATCAGCTTGGTGACAAGCTTTTTGATAATTTTCGGGATTTTTCCACTCTTAACCTAGGTGGTGCTACTGGACCTCAGAGTAACCAAATTGGGGTGTTCGGAGAAATAGTTGGTAGCGCTTATAATCTGGTTTTTCAAAGTCCTTTTTGGACTGTTAGTGGAACTCAGGCAATCGACACAACTTTTAAGTATGATGTCACAGTCCTTGATCCTAATAAATGGATTACGAAGGTTGATTTAGAACTTGACGTTTATGGGGTGAGTGCTGTTGGTAATCCGTTCATAACAATTGTTGATACAGTTGATCTCCTTGATCCTGGTACTGGCTCAGTGAATCTACTGGCTACATCAGTTTCGCCGTTTGATTCGGTGATTAAAGATCTAAATCCCCCTCAAAAGAAAATATCGGTTGCTAAAGATATTGCTGTAGTTGCTAATGGGGGCTTTGCAAGCATCTCAGTGCTCAAACAATCAGTCCACCAAAACGTTCCTGAATCAAGTACGCTGTTGGGGCTTTTTGTTCTTGGTGGTGTTGGCTTGACAGTAACAAAGAAAAGGCTAAAAACAACAGTTATTAGTGTCGGCTAAACACCAATAACTGTCTTGAGCTTCAATTACTGGGTATTCTGAGGGTGAATTTTCAGGTATACCCAGAAACATATTAGATAAAGAATAACAGAAAATACCAAAATTTCCTGGGTCAAACTCAGGCTTTTTTTTGCTAACTGCTGATTGATCATCAATAGCGAGTCCATCAAATTTGAAGGAACGAATACTATACTGAAGTGAGGAGAGAGTAAACAACTCCCTGCTAATTTTGCAGTGAAGGTGAACAAGCAAAAATGAAACGTAAATCTACTGGTAGATCAGCTACCACTTCTAAACCCCCTGCTTTCCAATCCCCTTTATTTAACTTCACTACTATTGCAATTTTGGGAGGGGTGTTGATTTTGGGAATTGGGATTGGGATTGCTTTTAGTTCTACAAGCACGTTGAGTCCATCTAACGTGGCTTCTCGTGAGTTTATTGATACTAAAGCACCAAACCCTGAAATTTGTGTTCAGTATGGAGCTAGTGCAATGGTGATGGATGCCAGACTATTTGTAACTCTTAACCCTTTTAATGTCTATGTAGCCCAGCCTAATATACGGCCTGGATGCGTTATCCGCCAAAATAACTGGGCAATTTTAGAGAATAAAAAACTCGTATCATCAGATCAGGTAAGGGAATGTAAAAATCGCCTGAATACTTTTGGCTTTACAGGTAATTTAGACAGTGAGAAGCCAGATATTAGGTGTATATACCAAAATGAATCTGCTCAAAATTTCTTCTTATCTCAACCAGGAGCGGTTGGCCAGCCTCAGGATACAGAAAGATTTTAGTTTTAGCTTTTGAACAATGGGTTGCTATGTGGTGGTGGTAAATATGCGTTTGCTACAACCCCTGTAGAGACATTCTATGGAAAGTCTCTGCACTCTTTTTCACTCCTATGTCTATTCCCAATTACCCAGTATTGCACCGCAAAAGGTTATCAAGTCAGGGGAAACGCATCTAAATTATCTTGACAAAATACAATTTTGATGTATCAACGAAGAAATCTTAATTTATCGTTTGATTGATTTTTTTGGAGTCATGGTGATTGATTAAAGTATTGTCAATAAGGAGGCATTAATGCGAATTTATAGGTCGTTATTGAGATTCAATTGTCCTTATTGATAAGATGCGTTTCCCCTGGTTATCAAGTGGGTATTTGTTTATATTATTAACAACTATGAATCTATTATTTTTGTATAGGAAGCGGTTGACCAAACTCAATGATAGGAAAATTGGGAACTTGATCTAAATAGTTTTCTGGATTAGGAGTGTTGGGTAAAGAATTAGGGACTGTAATGATATTGTTGTTCTCGGAAGAATTAGCTGGGAGAATAATGAAGTTGGATTGTTGAGAATTGGGGGGCGGTACAATTACAAAAGGTTGCTGGTTGAGGGGTAAGTTGGTAGATGGTGGCGGGAGAGTGTTCAAAGGGGCAGGGGATAGCTGATTAGTTGGGGAAAATGAAAAGGGTGATTGTGAAGAAGTGCTATTATGAGAGATTGTGGGGCTTAATACCCAGCGAGTGGGGTTGTTTGAGGAATTAGGCTGAAGTTTTATCTGGTTGACATCGACAAAACTTCCTGGTTCTAAATCTATGACTATACGGGTGATGTTAGAGCTAAATTGGGAAACGCGAATTTTTTGAATTTTTCCACCAGTATAGTTTTTTTGGGTGTCAATGTTGCCTAATTGGGTATTAGGTAAATCGACGACTAAACGCGGGGGTTGAGGAAGATAGAAATACTCAGGTATTGTGGTTGAGGAAAGTGTGATTTCTAGTTGCTGTGTTTTGGGGTTAAATTGCCATTGATTGAGTTTTGCGAGTGGTGCAGCGAGGCTAATGGTGGTATTTAGGATAATTGCAGCAGATAGGCCAAATAAGCTAATTTGGAAAATGTGTGGTGGAGTTCTGAGTTGATTTTTCATGTTTTAATGGCTATTTAACTTGGTATTTGATCTGTTTGGGGTACAGCGGTAAATTCTAAAGTTGTGGGAATTTTGTTGATTTTAGAACTTACGCACTAAGTAGATAGGCACAAATAAACCTAACTATGTAACAAAATGTAAAAAGCTCAAAACCCTTGTGATTGCTTCACTTCACTTCGCTCCGTTCGCAATGACATAGTTATAAATTTTCCCGCCCACCTACTTATACAAATTTAGACATGATACAGAAAATCAACGATAATTGGGGATTGGTAATTACTTTGGGGTAGGCTGGGCAATATTACGAATTACGAATTATTTTTTGGGTGTTAACTTCTGGTAGCAGGGAACTGAGATGAGAGGTAATTTGACTGTACCGACGGGTGATGAGTAGGGAAGAACAACATTTTATTGCTAGTTCATCTGTATATCGTCCTAGAGTTTGTTTTTCTATCCCCCACGCGCGACTAGTACCAGCAATGGTTAAATCAACATTTTCGGAAGCTGCAACTACGGCTGACATTGGTTCTGGGGAGGTAACGGTTTTTAGTTCTATGCGATCGCTTACACTAGCTGGTAATTTCTCAATCATCGAGTGCAGTTCATAACTTAATTCATCTTGGGTTTGATTTCCGGTTAAAACTTGTAAAATCTGCAATATGCAAGTATCACGGTTAATTAGCAGTCTGAGGGCTAGTATGAGGGCTAAATCATCATGAATATTTGCAGAGTAGGGAACTAGCAAACTTTCTAAGCGATCGCTTCCTCGATCTACAAATACAGCTACATCTACTGGTGCAGTAGTCAGAATTTGCCCAACTCTACCACCTAAACGATTATTGCTAAAAGCTGGACGATGCCATCCTACGAGAATTAAATCAGTTTGTTCGATTTGGGCTATTTGTACTGTTTCTCTGGCAACGTTGCTGGATATGCGAATGATGGGATGTATATATGATCTGATAATTGGCGGCTCTAGGGTATCAATTAATTCTTCTAGCTGATGGCGACGCTCGGCAATTAATCGGTTAGCTTCAGTTGGGGTACTTTCAAAACCGTAGTTTTCTTCTAACTCAATGAGACTGAGAGGATTGATCACCGCAGGCTGTCTATAATTGAGAGCCAATGCTACTGCTAACTGTACCAAACCTTTTTGAGTTGTAGGGTTAGCTACAGGTACTAAAATGCGGTAGGAAGTCACGAAAGATTCAATACTTTCTATCACTTCTATATCTATTTTTTGTTCTGGTTTTGGTTCTACTACGTCTAATTTGATTAAGCTTTTTGGATATGTCCATTCTAGTAGTGGGGATGTCATAAATGTTGTTACCAAAGCCATCATTACCAGCATGGTAAATAGCAATGGTGAAATGACACCCAACTCTAAACCAATATTCAAAACAATTAATTCTGTTAAACCGCGAGTATTCATTAACCAACCCAGGGCTGATGCTTCTCGTTTGTTAATGCCACTGAGACGAGCAGCTATATAAGTACCACTATATTTACCTACAATTGCTACTCCTAAAATTAATCCGCATAATAGCCACAATTCAGGACGGTTGATTAAACCAATTTGTGTCCGTAAACCGCTGTATGCAAAAAATATTGGTAGCAGAAAAATTAAGACAAAATCTTCAGTTTTTATGGCTAATTCTCTAATTAATTCAGCATTTTTAGGCATTACTACTCCTAATAAAAATGCTCCAAAAATTAGGTGAATACCAATAACTTCAGTGATGAGAGCAGAAGCAACAACTCCCATATAAATTAAAGCCACAACAAATTGGCTCAAACGTCCAGTTCGACGGTAATGGGTACTAAGGCGTTTGAGAAACCAACGCCCGACGGTGAACATGAAGACTATGTAGATTAAGCTGGCCAGAATAGTGAGGATAGCTTTTTGATCGATGCTACCATTACGAGCGACTGCGATCGCTACTGCCAAAATACACCAGGCTGTTACATCATCTACTGCGGCACAAGTTAAGGCTAATGTTCCCAAACGTGTTTGCTGTAAATTGTTCTCAGTAATAATTCGTGCCAATACAGGAAAAGCTGTAATCGACATAGCTGCACCTAAAAATAAGGCAAAAGCAGTAAATGAGACAGTCTCGTTAGCAACTAGAGGATAAAGCAGCAAAGATAAAATCGCTGCGAGAGAAAAAGGAACAATAATACTGATATTGGAAATCAGAACAGCGGCTTTTAAGTTACCGCTAAGATATTTTGGATTTAGCTCCAAACCAATCAAAAACATGAAAAATATCAATCCTATCTGAGATAAAACATTCAGAAAAGGAATGGTTTCTGGTGGAAACAGTGTAGCAGCTAGATGGGGAGCAATTAAACCGAATAAAGATGGACCGAGCATAATTCCGGCGATAATCTCACCAATTACCAATGGCTGCTTAATTGATCGAAATGCCAATCCTACTAACCGTGACATTCCAATAACAATTAGCACCTCAATCAGGACTAGAATAACTGTGTGCATAGTTTCCTCTTAACAGATTATCCGGGTTCCCTAAGATGATTCTTTAAATGACGGCAAAATGTCAACCTTATTAGAGATAATACAGATACATTTCTATTCATTTGTAATGTTAATTATTGTTGCTGTCCTGATATCAACACTAAAAAACTCTGGTATTTAATCATCAGATAACTTATTCGTTAGCTATTTTAAGATAAACAGTTTCTGAGTCTTTTGATAGGATTTCAAGGTGAATTATGCTTGAATATCACGAATAAAAGTTAAATTTCAATTAAATTTAGGTTGTGAATATGGTGATTGGTAAAATATAGTCAATAATTTAATTGAGGAATAATTTTATATTCTGTTTTACTCGGCAGAAGTGGGTAGTTTTACTCTGTTAAAAAATAGCTAATAATGATGAGGGCAGTAATCATGTATAAATTCACAATAATCAATAATAAAATAGAGTAAATTATGTTTTATTAAAGTTCAATATTGAGGATAATTAATTCGTAATAATTCAGAAATCAGGATATGCTTTGCAGACCTTTGGTTCAGAATACTTATGAAATGAAGAATAGAGGGAAATGATATTTTATCAAAATGATCAAATTTGACTAAAAAAGCCTTTATTTTCATGACTTGGAGTATTCTCTATCCTGAATACTTACATTAATTCTAATAAACCATAACCCTTCATGAGATCGCCTATTGTGATCGACTCATCGAGTTTTCTCCGGTTACTGACTGCTGTGTGCTGAATGCTGACGATAAATAGAATGCAGAATCCGGGTTAAACACCTTAGAAACAGCTTGTTTTACTTCTGAACTGCTGAATTCTGCTGTATGATTAATAACAAGCAAAACTGTCAGGATTCAGGATACAGAATAATTGATATAGCAGGGAACAGTGAACAGTGAACAGAAGAGAAAAATATTCTTCTTCCTGACTCCTAACTCCTGATTCCTGAATTCTTATGCAAAACTTTCCCTCGCTGCTCAGGAATTAAGAAGAATCTAGTATGTAAATTTGTAGTTAAATTTTGTTAAGATTAAATACAATACGGCGTTAGCTTTTCTTCCCCAACTACCTAATCCCCTACCTGAGAGACATTTCATGCTGCGACTTGAACATATTAGTAAAATTTATCCTACAGGCGAAGTTCTTAAAGATATCAACTGGGAAGTCAAACCAGGCGATCGCATTGGCTTAGTAGGCGTTAACGGTGCGGGAAAATCGACTCAACTGAAAATCATCTCTGGGGAAATAGAACCCACGAGCGGCGAAATCATTCGTCCTAACAGCTTACACATAGCTTATCTCAATCAAGAGTTTGAAGTAGATCCTACCCGTACTGTTAGAGAAGAATTTTGGACTGTGTTCCAAGAAGCCAACGATGTGCAGATGGCTTTAGCTCATGTACCGCAAGAGATGGAAACAGCGAATCCAGAGGAATTGGATGAACTAATCCACAAGTTAGATCGCTTGCAGAGACAGTTTGAAGCGTTAGATGGCTATAATTTAGACGCACGCATTGGTAAAATCTTACCAGAAATGGGGTTTCAGGTTGAAGATAGCGATCGCTTAGTGAGCGCTTTCTCAGGTGGTTGGCAAATGCGAATGAGTTTAGGTAAAATCCTTTTACAAAAGCCAGACTTATTACTGCTGGATGAACCGACAAACCACTTAGACTTAGAAACCATCGAGTGGTTAGAAAATTACCTCAGAGGGCTAATTACGCCAATGGTCATAGTTTCCCATGACCGGGAGTTTCTTGATCGTCTCTGCACCCAAATTGTAGAAACTGAGCGCGGTGTTTCTTCTACTTACCTCGGTAATTACTCATCCTACTTGCAACAAAAAGCTGAAAATCAATCAGCACAACTGAGCGCCTTTGAACGCCAGCAAAAAGAAATAGAAAAACAGCAAACCTTCGTAGACAGATTCCGCGCTAGTGCTACCCGCAGTACCCAAGCTAAAAGCCGGGAAAAACAACTAGATAAAATTGAACGCATCGAAGCACCTATTGCGGGTGTGAGAACTTTACACTTCCGATTTCCTCCCGCACCCCGCAGCGGACGGGAAGTAGTAGAGATTAAAGATTTAACCCATGTCTATGGGGATAAAATTTTATTTTTGGCAGCAAATCTTCTCATTGAACGGGGAGATAGAATTGCCTTTCTCGGTCCCAACGGTGCCGGAAAATCCACCCTGTTGAAAATTATGATGGGTGCAGAACCACCCACAGAAGGAATCGTCAAATTAGGTGATCACAACGTTATTCCTGGTTACTTTGAACAAAACCAAGCCGAAGCATTAGATTTAAATAAAACCGTCATGGAAACTATCCATGATGAAGTTCCTGACTGGACAAACGAAGAAGTCCGTACACTGCTAGGAAGATTTTTATTTGCTGGTGACACAGTATTTAAGAAAGTTACAGCTTTAAGTGGGGGAGAAAAAGCCCGTTTAGCATTAGCAAAAATGCTTTTACGTCCAGCGAATTTACTTATTCTAGATGAGCCAACAAACCACTTAGATATTCCAGCTAAAGAAATGTTGGAAGAATCTCTGCAAAACTATGATGGTACAGCGATTGTAGTATCCCACGACCGTTATTTTATTTCTCAGGTAGCTAACAAAATTGTCGAAATTCGTGATGGTGAATTTCGCGTTTATTTGGGTGATTACCATTACTATCTCAACAAAATTGCTGAAGAGAAAGAACAAGCTAAGTTAGCAGCAATGGAAGCAGAAAAAGCAGCAAAAAAAGCTGCTAAAGCCGCTAAAGCGTCTGGAAAGCTGAAATAGGTTTATAGATGATCTAGCGGTTCTCGGTTGAGTGAGATACAAGAACCCCTCCCCGCAAGCGAGGCTACGGTGTACACACAAGTACTCTCCACATACGTTTCAGGGATTTCAAGCCCCTTGAATTGCAATACTGCTCGGTTAAGGAAATGTAGGCTGGGTTTCGCTGTCGCTCAACCCAACCAAATCCTTGATACAGCGGTTTCCGCTCTTATGAGGTACATCTTAGCCCCCTCATCGCTTGCGGGGAGGGGGTTGGGGGTGGGGTTCTTGTACTTCATAACACCGGGAAGTGCTGTAATGTTGGGTTTCGTGCCTCAACCCAACCTACCATATAATGACTTTTGAGCCTTAACCGACAAGTATTGGGATGAATGTAGTTTATATATGAAAAATTCTTTCTAAACCTGCTTGAGATGTTTTTGATTCGTTGATAATAAACTCTTCAGGTCTTTTGTATTCTTGGAATATTTTTTCGATACGTTCTATAGTTAATAGCTCCATAAAATCTGCTATTCTTTCTCTAGATAACATTTCTGTTTTATTGATATAGTTACTAATTTTGGAAGGATAATTAGAGATTCCTATATTAGGAACTCCTAATATATCTGCTAGTATGATGGAATGAAGACGATTGCCGAAGTGAAAATCCATTTGACTCAGAATTTGCAAAAAGTCTTCTGGTTTATCCCATGAATGTAGTTGGCAATTTTGGGCAGGTAAATATTTTTTCAGTAATTCATGGAATTTATTATCATTCTGTTCACTACCCATATGTCCTGGTAGTAAATGGATTATAGAATTGTATTTTTCAATTAGTGGTATTAACTGCTGGGCATAAAATTCGGCTCTACTATCACCCCACCAATGTTTACCAGAGAAAGATATATTACTTAAAGAATTTGCCGTTTTATTTCGATGAATAAATTCTTCATAATAACTTAAATCTAAGAATGCTAAGTCACCACCTAGACACAAAGAATTAGTAAATTTTAGCTTTTCTTTTACCAATTCATAGGAATTATTATCTCTAAGGTATAACAAATCTGCTTGCTTAAAAAAATTAGTTACATCCTGCTTTTCTCCTGCATTCATACTTTCTAAGCCTATGCCTAGAAAACAAAAACGCTTACCTAATAATTTAGCTAAAGTTTGCAGTGTCGATAAATTCTTTGGTACACTCTTTAAATCTAAAGTACCTCCTCCCCAAGCTACATAGTCACTTTGCCATAAAAGAAATAATCTTTTTATTTTTGATAATTGGAAATGACGAAATAGAGAAATCTTTTTGCTACTGATTTCATAATAGTTGTCATTGCAAATTAAAAATATTTTTTCAACTGCTTCTTTTTTGCTAAAAAAATTAGTTAAATGTTTGACGAATAGATCATCACCTATATTTCTATAGCCATAATATCCCATTAGCATTATTTTCATGATACACTATGACCTGCTTCGTTAATAGTTGTTGGCAAGGCAGAGATGGAAAAGGTTTTCTTTTTAAGCACCCCAACTGATTGTTAAAGGCCGCTGTGCTAATATTTTAGTATAAAGTTCTTCTAAACGGGTGATATTATCACTGAGGGTATAACGCTCCAATACTCGATTTCTCGCTTTTTGACCTAATAAAGTTGTTAACTCTGGATGATCTTGGAACAGTGGTAAAAGGGTTCTGAGTTGCGATCGCACTGTTTTAGTGCTAATAATCACACCTGCGCCCTTTTCCAATACTTCTCCATCTGCACCTACATCCGTAGCTAAACAAGCTAAACCACAGGACATGGCCTCCAACAGAGATAAAGACAAACCCTCTACCAAAGAGGGCAAAATAAATACATCAGCACCCCTTAAAATTTCAATGCGCCGATTTTCATCTGCGATAAATCCTAACCAGATAATGCCATCTTCCTGCCCATAAAATGGCTCTAAGGAAGGTTTCAATGGGCCATCACCCACAATCAATAATTTACTATTAACTCCCATATCCGATTGCTTCCAAGCACGTAACAGGGGTTCAATATTTTTCTCCTGTGCGATACGTCCTTGATAAACAAACAAGCGTTCGGCATCAAATTCTGCTTTGATTTTAGAAATACCTGGGGAATATTTAACAGTATCAACACCGTTAGGAATCACAGCCAGTTTTTTTTCCCTGACTCCCATACGTGCTAATAATTCCCGTTGAATTTGGGAAAAAATAATTACCCGATCATAGTGATCTAAAAAAGGCGCATATAGCTGATAAGCTAAAATTTGTGTGCCGGATATTAATTTTGCCCCTTTGCCAGCGAATGGAGTGTGGAAAGTAGCAACTAGAGGCAAGTTTAATTCTTGGCAAATTTCTGGTAAAACAAAGTCTAGAGTCGATAGAGTCAAAGAAGCATGAACTATATCTGGCTTGATTTCCCGCAACGACTCAGTTAAAACCTTAGTCGCTTTAAAAGTGGGAATGGTATAAACTTGAGACTTGTAAATAAATGGTAAGGAAACTTCTTGACAATTAGGCCAGTTTTGGGGTTGAGATTCTTCTTGGGCAAAGTGAAGAAAACTAACTTGATGTCCCCTATCTAGCAAAGCATTGGTAATTTCTCGACTGTAAGTGACATTGCCGCAAAAGGGCGTTTTTTTTCCAATCCAGGCTATACGCATTCTTTGATTAGCTGTGAATAAAAGCGGGTTTAAATTATTTGTTTTTTATACTTAGCTGTTTTGATTCTGTAATTCTTGCTGAAGATTTTATAGCGCTTGTCAGTTGAATAAGAACATATCATGATCATAAAATATGACTTAAGCCAAGCTACACACACCAAGGGTCTTTCACACCTGTTTATTTCTACTGCTATATCATGATGAATAGCATTCATACCATCGTTTAAAAGCTTATATTTAAGCCAACAAACAAATGATTTTATGGTTTTATTCAATGTTGCTGACAAATTGTGAATTAGCTAAATTGATTAACAACTTAAACAGGATAATCTTGGGTGATTCCCAGCAAATATTACATGAATTTTCGCTGGATTAAGTTTAGCACGAAAACCAAATGTTTCACTAAGTTATAGATGATTTTTAGCCTGATAACTAATCACGGGAGTTATACCAAGTTAATATACCTCCTGAAAAGACAATGACAGCTAATCCTAAAAAGACTGCCTGTAAGCCAAAAAAGGTTTCAGCTACACCTGCTAATGCTAAGGGTAGAGAAAGGGCAATGTTAATGACATTATTTTGTAGACCAAACACTTTGCCACGCATTTCTGGGGGGGTTTCTGTTTGAATAGCAGTTTGCATAGGGATACCTACCAAAGCCCCAAACAGACCAACAAGAGACAATAACAACAACACTATCCATAGCTGGGTTGTGAATACTCCCAGACCGATTAAAGATGCTGCCATACCTAGACAACCGCAAAAGCTAAGTTGCCGATAGGAAAAGCGTTGACCAAATTGACCGATAATTGTCGCCCCAGCAGCGATACCAACGCCCCCTGATGCGAGTAAAAAGCCGAATTGGGAGGCTTTCATGTTGGGGATAATTTCTGCCATGCGAACAGCGATAACTGTTAAAGCAGCAAAGACTGAAAAGAGAATAACGAGTTGTACAAGAGCATTACGGATGCGATGATTTTCTTTGAGGTAAAGGAAACCGTCTCGCAAGTCAGAGAAAACGTGAGGAAATTCAGTTTCTGGGGGGTGGGGTATTTCTTTAGTGTTGAGTAGGAGTAAGATTAATCCTGCGATCGCATAACTGCCACCCACTAAAATTTCTTTACCCATTCCACCACTACCTACCAGTTTTAGCCACAGTCCATCAGCTAAGGCCAACAGCGGTTCCCCCACAGCAAACCCGACAATTAGCGATGCCATCATCGTCGTTGTATAAAGCGAATTAGCCGAAAGTAAATACTGTTCTTCCACCACCAAAGGAATTGCCGCTTGTTCTGCTGGTGCAAAAAACTGTGTCAACGTAGAAACTAAAAAAGTCACACCCAATATAATCAAAAACCCCACAGGCAGAACTCCCACAGGTTGCCAATCATGGGTTAACCACAACAGCAAGGGAATTGCCAACACCAGAATACCTCGCCAAACATTAGTTGCTACCAAGACAACTTTTTTTGACCAGCGGTCTACAAACACACCAGCCACAGAACCAAACAGAACTGCGGGAATGGTAAAAACCATCATTAAAGCCGATACCCAACCACTGATACTCTGATCACCCTTTTGAAACTGGGTATTAATCAAAGCAATCATCAGCACCAGATATACTTTATCAGCCAGCTGACAAAAAACTTGTCCACCCCAAAGCGCGAGGAAATTCGGGTTTTTTAATACAGGTAAAAACCCTTGTTTTTGAATATTACTTGATGTATTCCCCCCACCTAAACCAGATCCATTTAATTGTGTCGTTTCTGGTTGAGTGACTACTTTTAGAATTTCTTGGGTAGAATTACCTTTGCCATTAGTTTGAAATTGTGGTTCTAATGGTGTAGGTACATTAGTAGATGAAACTTCTACTTTTCCATTTTTGTCCTGAGAAACATCTGTTCGGGATATTTCTTGGTTATTGATTGAATTAAGGTCAGGTTGGGAAACAGCACTGGGCTGATGGGGTGTTGTCTTCTCTGATACCCTATTATTTTTAGCTTGACTGGGTGACAGAGGCAGGATTTTTTTATCCAAATCAGACGATTGCATCATGGTTGGCGGCAAAATAAGAATCAATCAAGGTAGCAGAGCGAATAGGACGACCCAAATGATACTGAGTGTACTGTCGCAAAATCTGCTCAATAGATAACCAGCCATAATCTGAGGCTGCCTCTATTTGCATTATCTCTGTTTGCGACAAATATTGAAGCATAAACAATTCTTTCGCATTCAGACGATTAGAAATTGTGGGGATGTCTTGTTGATGGACAACCGTTTCATAGCCTGAGGTTTGGGGATTGGGAGAATTTTTTTGCTTTATTTCTCCATCTTCCCTTTTTCTTCTTTCCCTTTCTGAGCGTAAGCTTTTCCAAGCCTCTAAGCTAATTATCCCTCCTGTCGGCACACTAAATCCTACCTGCCAGTTGGGATTTGTCCAGTCTGGGGTGACAGGAAGCTGGGTTAAGCCACAGATTTGGACTTGGGGTGTGAGTCCTGCTAATGCTAAAAATTGAAAGACACCATGCGCTAAATGTGCGACAACAGCGAATCCTTGACTTTTGGGTAAGGCTTCTAAGCGTTGGAGATGTACATCTAGTAACTCATACAGTTCTGTTTGGGGTAGTTCGCTTAAAGCTTGACAGAGGACAATTTCAGCTAAATATTGACTAGCAGCTAATTTTCCCAAGTCTTTAGTTAGACCTGGATAAGTTTTTATAGTTTGCGCTTGAGTAATTTTATCGAGTGTTGGCGTAGCATTTCCTAGACTTTTTCCTTGGGAAATCAGTAATTCATTAACTACAAAAATCTCAATTCTCCCACCCAAGCTGGAGTTATGTTTACGCGCACCAGGAGCAACCGCTCGAATTAACCCGAATTCCTTGGTTAAAATTGTCACTATCTTATCTGATTCTCCTAGTGCTTGGGTTTTGAGATTAATGCCAGTTGCTTTATAGGTTCTACTCATTATTAATTAATTAGTCATTAGCAAAATAAATTTTCAGATAAGTCTAATGACTACTCAATTTTTTCCTTTTCTACGTGATTGCGCTGATGAAGTAAATCCATACCGCGAGATGTGCCTAATCTCGTAGCACCTGCCATGATTAAGTCTAGGGCATCGTTGTGGGTGCGAATACCTCCTGATGCTTTTATTCCCACGCGGTCTTTTGCTATTTCTTTCAACAGTTGCACATCAGCTACAGTTGCACCACCATTCCAACCTGTACTGGTTTTTAAGAAAGCTGCACCGGCATCCATAGCTAGTTCTGCTGCTATTCTTTTCTCCGGGTCTGTGAGTAGGCTAGTTTCTAAAATTACCTTGACACATTGCCCTGCGACTTCACAGATTGTCGCAATTTCCCGGTGAACTTCTTCTGTTTTTCCAGCTTTCAACCAGCCTAAATTAATCATGACATCTAACTCAGATGCACCATTTTCCAGTGCTTCTTGGGCTTCATAGAACTTGACAGATGAAGTTGTGGAACCTGTGGGAAAGCCTATGACTGTACAGACTTTGGGGTTTTTGTTGTGGAGGAGTTCAACTGCTTGCCTAACATAACAGGGTTGTATGCAAACTGTCGCAAAGTTAAACCTGTATGCTTCTTCACACCATTGCTCAACCTGTTCTGGGGTGGTAGTTGGTAACAGGAGGGAATGGTCGATAAATGGCGCAATATCAATGTTTGGATAGTCTGCTGCCATCGTTTATTTTACCAATATATAGATTATTAAACTTTATGAAAAATTAAGACGTTTCTTATATCTTAACCTAGAGAGCGATCGTAACTCAGTTTCTCTGCCTCTGCCTTTGGATTGATATATCTCTGGCTTGTAATACCAAAAACTGTTGGTTACACCCGTATCGTTAAAAGAATACGGATTAAATGAACCGCGAAGACGCAAAGAGCGCGTTCGCGTAGCGTCCCGTAGGGATAGGAAGAAGGAAGAAAATAAATCCGAAAAATTACTACTTTCATGAGTAGATTATTGTATCTTCTTTTATTAAAGACGTATTTAATCGTATCTATATAAATACTTTTCTTGGAGTCTGGCAGATGCAAAATATTACACAGGCATTAGTCAAATGGCTACCTACTGGCGCTGGAGTCGGTGTAACAGGTCATTTTCTCCTTAGTCACCAATGGACACAAGCTATAATTTCCACCTTTCTTACTGCTGGTTCATCTATATGGGTGAAGTTTAGCAGCAAATTTATGGAAACCCTAGAAAAAAAGGCAGAGGAGAAAGGTGAACAAACCGGAGAGTGGGTTGGTAAACAAGTAGACGATTTACCGAGTAAAGTTATTAAAAGTATTTCAGGATTTCAGAGTAAATATGAAAGGTTATTAGTTGATATTTATTGTGATTATAAAACAGAGGGATTCAGAATTGGTTTACCTGTGTTGGATTTAGAAGATGTCTTTGTACCGCTAAAAGTTGAAACAGGTAATTTAGAAAATATTTCTGGTGCAATGGTTTCTAATCAACACACCATTCATCATTTTGAAAATCAAGAAATTTGGAATTTTTTAGCCGCTATTTCTAAAGAAGATAGTTATCGCTGCATGGCTGTGATTGCTCCCCCTGGATATGGTAAAACAACTCTGTTAAAGCATTTAACTTTGACTTATGCCAAAAATGGTCATGGCAAATATAAAGCACCAAAATTAGTACCAGTATTATTGTACCTGCGTGATATCCGCGAAGAAATTACCAGTTCACAACCTCCGAATTTACCAGAATTAATTACTAAACACCTGAAAACTCAACCTGCTTTTGCTGAACTCAATCCACAAATAGACTGGTTTAATCAACATTTAAAAAATGGCAAATGTTTAGTAATGTTGGATGGACTGGATGAAGTTGCTGATAGTAATGAACGTTTGCGGGTAAGTGAATGGGTAAATCAGCAAATGGTAACTTATCGCCAAACAGCTTTTATTATTACTTCTCGTCCTTATGGTTATAGTAGTGCGCCTGTGGATGAGGTAGGAGTTATTTTGAAAGTGCTACCCTTCACTTTAGAACAGATGAAACTATTTATTAATAGTTGGTATCTGCAAACTGAAATCAGAAGTCGCGCTGGTAAACAGAATCAAGCTGTAAAAGCAGAAGCCAAGAAAAATGCAGAAGATTTAATTGAGCGGATTATTAATAATCGTGCTATTGCTGATATGGCCACAAACCCGCTTTTGGTGACAATGATTGCTACTGTTCATTATAGCGGTAGTGCATTACCAGGACGCAGGGTTGAACTATATCAGAAAATTTGTGATTTGCTTTTGGGAACGCGACAAGCAGCTAAGAAAATTAAAGCACCTCTGACATCTGAACAAAATAAATCAGTATTACAAGTTTTAGCACTGGATTTGATGCAAAGAGAAACTCGCACTTTTGAACCAGCAGAAGTTGAGAATTTAATTGCTAGTGAACTACAAACAATAGTGAATATTACACTAACGCCAACAGAATTTTTGGAACAAGTTAAAGATGTTAGTGGTTTGATAGTGGAAAGAGAACAAGGTATTTTTGAATTTGCTCATTTGAGTTTTCAGGAATATTTAGCTGCATCTGAGGTGAAAGAATTACAGCAGGAACAAATATTAATTGATAACTTTGGTAATTCTTGGTGGGCGGAAACTATTCGCCTTTATGCTGCTCAAAGTGATGCCACAAATTTGATTCAAGCAGCTTTACAAAATCAAACTGTTGCTTCCTTAACTCTAGCTTATGATTGTCTGAAAGAAAGTAAAAAAGTAGAACCACAAACACAGCACCAACTTGAAAATATTCTCGAAGCTGGTTTGTCATCTAAAGATCCGAAAATTGCCCAACTAGCAGCACAGGTGAAATTATTTAGAAGGTTAAATGGCTTATTAAGAATTAATGAAACCCAAGAAATTGATCAGAGTTATATTACTTGGGCAGAGTATCAGCAGTTTATCAAAGATATCTTTGATCCAAATGTTATTGTTGAAAAAGGCTTTTTACCAGATGATAGAAAAAATATTTCTCCAACTCAACCTGTTACTAGAATTAGTTTTCAAGCTGCTAATAGATTTTGTGCTTGGTTGAGTTTAAATTCTAATTTGGACAACAACCTAATTCGTTATAGATTACCAACAGAAGCAGAAGCAAAACAGTATTCAGCAAAACATGATAAACATCTTACTTGTTGGACTCAAGAAAATAGAAATGATGGGGAAGGAATTAGAGTCTTCAAAGACCAATGGCCACAACAATACAAACAACTTTTAGATTATTTAGCTGCTGGAAATTGGCAAGAAGCTGATGAAGAAACAGCAAAAATCATGCTCAAGGTGGCAAAACGAGAAAGTCAAGGTTACTTAGATGTTAAAGATATTGAACAATTTCCCTGTTCTGACCTCCGCATTATTGACCAACTTTGGGTACAATATAGTGATGGTCGCTTTGGTTTTACTGTTCAAAAGCGTATCTATGAAGCACAAGGGAAAGACTGGGAGAAAATGTATAGCGCATTAGAGTGGACAAGCGTAAATTATAGTATCAAAGCCCTAAAGTGGACACCTACCATTAAACAAGCCCCAATAGGACACCTACCATATACAGCAGTGAACCCAAAACTTATCACAACCCTTATCACCAAAACCCGCAAGTCTCTTCTCTTCTCTTCTCTCGCGCAGAGACTTGTAGACTGTAACATATAAAGCTTTCAGCCTAATCATAAATATTTCTTATATCCTACTTTTCCACGAATTTTTAAGGTTTCTACAGTTTTCGATACCTGGTACTCCCCCTTCCTTCTGGGTAGCAATTCGCAAAAACAAATTTGTCTGCCACTTTCTGAATTTCTGGGTCTGTTGCTTCCCACTCATTCCAACGTAGATTCATTTAAACTAGAAATAGTATTTTGAGGTAAACCTATGTCTACTATCACAACTATTTT
Organism: Anabaena cylindrica UHCC 0172; assembly: GCF_034931625.1. Classification (GTDB taxonomy): domain Bacteria; phylum Cyanobacteriota; class Cyanobacteriia; order Cyanobacteriales; family Nostocaceae; genus Anabaena; species Anabaena cylindrica_A. Next base: position 91,218 of record NZ_JAYGGY010000079.1, read on the forward strand.
ACCTCCCACCCTCACACTAAACATCAACTTAACAGACGACCAGTATTTTGAACTCTGTCAGAATAACCGCGACTTGAGATTTGAACGCACAGCAACAGGAGAATTAATAATTATGTCACCAACCGGCAGCGATACAGGTAATCGTAATTTTGATATCGCTGTTGAAGTAGGAATTTGGAATAAACAAACTAAATTAGGTAAAGGTTTCGATTCCTCAACAGGTTTTAAACTTCCTAATGGGACAGAATGTTCTCCTAATGTTGCTTGGATTAAAAAAGAACGCTGGGATAGTTTAACCACTGAACAACAAAAGAAATTTGCACCTATTGCACCTGATTTTGTGATTGAATTGCGTTCTCCCAGTGATAATTTAAAACCACTGCAAAAGAGAATGCAAGAATATATTGATAATGGTGTGAGATTAGGTTGGTTAATAGACAGGAAAAACAAGCGAGTAGAAATTTATCGTCCTAACCAAGATGTAGAAATTTTAGAAAATCCTATTAGTCTATCTGGTGAAGATGTTTTACCAGGATTTATATTAGATTTAACAGAAATATTATAAAATTCAGAATTAACGAATATAAGGTTGTGTAATTATCAGATTGGGAATAACTCTATAATGTTTAATATTAAAAGTGCAAAGTGTGGCATCTTGACCCACTGCACAAGCAGCAATTAAAGCATCTAATAACCCTAAACCGTCAGATAAATGATAATTAGTAAAATCTGATAAAGCTCGCATACAATCACTCTCGGTTGGCCAGATAATTGGTAAGGGGTCAACTAATTTAAAAACATAATTAACTTGTTGTTTATTTTGAGCATTTTGAATTAATTCCATCATCACAAAACCTGGAATACTAGGAATTTCTTTTAAAGTAGTAAACCACGCGATAGCTGGTTGATGTCCTCTCAAAATATCAATTAAGATATCTGTATCTAATACATACATAAGACTCATTTGTCACTGTTGACGATGTTCAGCTTCATTGCGAATTTGACGAGCATAATCTTGACTATCCTGAATATCAGGACGAGAATTAATTACACCTTCTCTTTGCCAAAAATCAACTAATTCTTCTCCGGTTTTCGGAACATTATTTCTAATCTCTTTGACAATTTTACTAGGAATTTGTGCTTGTATTTCTTGGACAAAAGCCTCTGATTCTAATATTTGTTGCCTAATTTCTTCACGATGATCATGATAGTACGCTAAAGCAGCATAAACATCAGATAAAGTAATACTAGGATGATGGTAGAGAATTTCATCTGGAGACATTCCCATTTGTTCATGCCAAATCACAATATCCTGAACTCGGATACGATGTCCAGCGATACGAGGTTTTCCTCCACAAACACCAGGGGTTATGTCGATATGTTCTTTGATGATGTTGATGGACATAATATTATCAAATAAATTATCTACGCTAATTATATCAATATTTTTTAAGGCAGTATTATAGAATAAATATAGTAAAATCGTTATTCATTTATTTAATATTACTTATGGCGGTAATTTTTGATAATCCCGACTCCATCAAAGAAGCCGGGAATCTATTACACCAAAGCTGCAACTTTCTCCAACAAACCCTGAAACAACAGCAAACCATCGCTATTACCTAACGCAGAATCTGCTGCTCGTTCTGGATGTGGCATCATTCCTAAAACATTGCCTTGGAGATTACAAATCCCAGCAATGCTGTTTAATGAACCATTAGGGTTTTCCCCTTGGTAACGAAATAGAACTTGCCCGTTATCTTCGATTTCTGCTAAAGTCTTTTTATCAGCATAAAATCGCCCTTCTCCGTGAGCAATGGGTAAAGTGATAATTTCACCCTCTGCATAACCTTGAGTCCACGGTAAATTATTACGCTCAACTTTGAGGGGAGAGCGATCGCATATAAAATGCAAATCTTGATTTCTAGCTAATGCTCCAGGTAATAAACCAGCTTCAGTTAATACCTGAAAACCATTGCAGATACCCAAGACAAACTTACCCTTTTGCGCGTGTGCAATCACTTGTTGCATCACAGGAGAAAAACGTGCGATCGCACCACAACGCAAATAATCCCCATAGCTAAAGCCACCAGGGATAATCACCACATCTATATCACTAATATCAGTATCTTGATGCCAAATCATGCGCGTTGGCTGTCCTAGCAAGTCTCTAGTGACATAAGCAACGTCGCGATCGCAATTAGACCCTGGAAAAACTAAAACACCGAATTTCATAATTTAGTCATTAGTCATTAGTCATTAGTCATTAGTCATTAGTCATTGGTCATTGGTCATTAGTTAGGGAATAGGGAACAGGTGACAGTAAAGAAGTTTTTACATACCCATTACCCATTACCCATTACCTAAAAAACACCAGTTTGTGATTCAACTTCAATCAAATCAAAGCGATAATTTTCTATCACTGGATTTGCTAACATTTGGTCACATATTTGATTCATGTCTTGACGCGCTTTCGTATCATCAGGTGAGATAATAGTGACTTCCATGTACTTGCCAATACGCACCTGTTCAACGTTGTCGAATCCCATTTGCTTCAGGCCAGATTGTACAGCCACACCAGCGGGGTCTAAGACCGAAGGACGAAGCGTTACGAAAACTTTAGCTAGATACTTCCTTTGCATTAGGCTTTTTGCTGAATGCTGCGATCGCTATACTATAACTTTTTGCCCCCACTGGGTGAAAATATAATCACACAGCCGCTAGAGTTAATCTATACAGTTAGTCAATAAAAAGCTATCATCACAGATGCTAGTTTTTAATAGCTATCTATGATACCAATATATTCCCAATCTAAAATCTAAAGTAAAATTGGTATGAGAGCCATACGCACCCGCAGTCAAGACCGGATTTTAACCCTGTTAAAAAACATTAAACAAGGTATTTCCGCACAAGATATGTACATAGAACTACGTAACCGTAGTCAAAACATGGGTTTAGCAACGGTATACCGTTCTCTGGAAGCCCTCAAACTTGAAGGTAAAGTACAAGTACGGACTTTAGCTAACGGTGAAGCCCTCTACAGCCTAACCCAGCAAGATAAACATCACCTAACTTGCCTACAATGCGGCATCTCCATACCAATTCATCAATGTCCCGTTCATGAACTAGAAATCGAATTACAGTCCAGCCATAAATTTAAAGTTTTTTACCACACCCTAGAATTTTTTGGCTTGTGTGACCAATGTCAGATAAATCAAGAAATTGATAATTCGTAATTCGTAATTCGTAATTCGTAATTCGTAATTCGTAATTCGTAATTGGGTTATTAACCTCCTGATCTCCCTCATCTCCCCCGTTCCCTCTTTTAACTAGCGCGGTTATTATCTCTGGGAATTTCTCTACCAAATAGGGGATTAGAATCAGTGGGTACATCGGAGACAATAGAGCGCATACCCTCAAAAGCAGCGGGAATAGTGCGCGGATCAATAAACATCACCTTACTACTATCGCTTTTACCAATTGTTGCGCCCATATCCAGATAACCTAAAGCAAACATCACTTCCACCGCTTTGTATGCATCTGGATTGTTTTTGATTTTCTGGGAAATGATTTCTGCTGATTCTGCGATCGCTTGCGCCCTAAGAACCTGTTGCTGGCGTTCGGCTTGGGCTTTTAACACAATTGCCTTCTGTTCTGCTTCCGCTTGCAAAACCACCGATTTTTGACGGGCTTCTGCATCTAAAAGCTGGGCATCAGCCTTACCTCTCGCACTATTCACAGCAGATTCTCTATCTCCTTCAGAAGTGAGAATTAAGGCTCTTTTACGCCTTTCCGCCGTCATTTGCATCTCCATTGATTCTTGCACTGCCTTAGACGGAACAATATCTCTCAATTCCACCCGCGTAACTTTCACGCCCCAAGGATCAGTAGAAATATCTAATTCCCTTAACAGCAGTTCATTAATTTGGGTGCGGGCAGTAAAAGTTTGATCTAACTCCAATTGTCCCATTTCCGAGCGAATTTGCGTCAGCACCAAGTTCACCATTGCCGCCTGGAGATTCTCTACCTTATAGTAAGCTTTCTCCAAATCAACAATTCTCCAGTAAACTACCGCATCAACACTGATAGAAACATTGTCACGAGTAATACATTGCTGTGGCGGAATATCTAAAACCTTCTCTCTAATAGTTTGTTTGTAAACAATGCTATCTAAAAAAGGATTAATAAATTTTAAGCCGGGTCCCAGTTTCTCCTTATAACGACCCAAACTTTGCACCAAGACTTCATCACCCTGATTAATCACTCTCACCGACTTGAATATCACAGTCCCGCCACCAAAGGTTAAAGCCAGTAACAATAAAAATTGATACATTTTGATAACTCTCCTAAATAGTGAGTAAATTCAGAACTACGAGTGCAAAATATTTTCTGGCATCACAATCAACGTTGTTCCTTCTCGTCTAACAACATAAACTCTTTGATATGGTGGTACGCTGAGTTTGTCATCATCACATCTTGCTCGCCAAGAATTTCCCTCGTATAGTACCCGACCTGTTTGTCCCACCGGAATTTCTGTTAGAGTTTCTCCTATCACTGCATCAGTAATTTTTGACTTGAGTCGCTGTGGTTGCAGAAACCTACGGGAAAAAACAACCAGCAGACTAGAAAGCAAAAGCCAAATAACAACTTGCAGCCATACATTCCCCAAACCCAAGTAAGACAGTAGCGCCACGACAAAGGCACTAATTCCCATCATGAATTCCACAAAAGCTGTTGGTAGAAAAAGTTCCATTAAACACAGAACCGATCCTGCCAGTAGCCAAATTAAAGTAAAAGTTGACATAGCGTCATCCTAGACACCTCATTCACTTAACAAATCCATATCTAAAGGTAGATACAATCAGACACTGACAATTTACCGAAATTAAAACTTGCTATCTCGAACAACCAATTTTTGATTAAATTTAAGTAACAAGCCATAACCGAGGTTATAAAATATAGTCTATTCTAGCGTTCCGTGCATTGATACATTAATTTAACGTAAATTTATTCTTTATAATTTATACATTATGCTTTCTACTCAACAGATCATTCATTGTCCAAATCCAAACTGTAATCAACCGATTAACTCAGTAGGAGATAAAGTTTGTGCCAGTTGTCAAACTCCTTTAACTTATCGCTATCTTTGGGCAACTAGCCCAATGGCAGCAAAAATCTCTTCTCACACCAAGATTGCAGATAGATATGAAGTAATTACACAGCAGATTTGGCTAGATACTCAACCAGCACTACCACCAGAAATACCCTCAGAATTGCCATCAGAAGTTATTCCCTACCTAAAATTATATTCAGAAAGCTTACACATCCCCCAACCCTACGGCTTTACTAGTTCCTCAACAGAAGACACCCATGATATTCTGTTGTTAGAAAATGCACCTATAGATGAAATAGGAAATCTTTACCCCATAATTACCGAAGTTTGGGAAGAAGCAAAAGCAGTTAGACAACTGTACTGGCTATGGCAAATTCTCCAACTGTGGACACCTTTATCAGAATTGGGAGTAGCCGCAAGCTTGCTATCACCAGATAACTTACGTGTTCAAGGTTGGTGTGTGCGCCTTTTAGAACTGCACCCAACATCAGATAAACTAACTTTACAGGATTTGGGTGAATCTTGGCTGTCGTGGGTATTAGTGGCAAAAGCAGAAATTGCTACAGGGTTAAGTAACATCATCCAAAAAATGTGCCAAAGTCAGGTAGATTTCGCAACAATTAGCAATCAACTCAATCAACTATTATTAGCATCAGCAGCAGAATTGCCATTAATGCAAACGATCGCAGGAGTGACAAGTACAGGCCCTATTATGAAACATAATGAGGATGCCTGCTATCCCAGTAATTCTAGTGATGTAGATAAATATTTACAGGCAAAATTATCAATTGTTTGTGATGGCATTGACGGACATGAAGGCGGCGAAGTTGCTAGTCAATTGGCAGTGCAATCGCTGAAGTTGCAAATCCGTGCTTGGTTAAAAGATATAGCTGAACAAACAGAAGTAATTTCACCTGATTTGTTGCAGCAACAACTAGAAGCCAGCTTGCGAGTAGTGAATAATATGATTTGGTCACGCAATGACGAACAAAACCGCCAAGGTAGAGAACGCATGGCGACGACTTTAGTCATGGCGATACAATTACCGCAAAGAATTGTAACAAATGCTGGGTGGGAATCAGACAATACCCATGAACTTTATTTAGCTAATGTTGGTGATAGTCGTGCTTATTGGATAACTCCCCATTATTGCCAATTACTAACAATAGATGATGATTTGGCAACGCGGGAAGTCCAGATGGGACAGAGTTTATATCGTCAAGCAATGCAAACACCCAATGCTAATGCCCTTACTCAAGCATTAGGAACCAAAGAAGCCGAATCTCTGCACTTTTCTATCCAGCGATTTATTTTAGAAGAAGATGGAATTTTGTTACTTTGTTCCGATGGTTTAAGTGATCATAATTGGGTGGAAAAATCTTGGCGTGATTACGCTATTCCCATATTAACAGGTAAGCTATCTGTAGAAGATGCTGCTCAGAAATGGGTGAAGCTGGCAAATGAGAAAAATACTCAAGATAATACATCAGTTGTTTTGACTCTTTGTCGGATCTCCCAAGCATATTTAGTGCCTATAAAACCTGCACCAATGGTTTTAGAACCTATTGAAGTAGAAGAATTAGAAATAACAGCACCAAAAGTAGAAACTTCAGAAATAGAAGTTCCAGAAGTAGAATTGGCAGACAGTTCACAAGCTTTGTTGAATTTGGATCTGAGTGAAGAATCAACACCCACTCCAGTCAAACAAACAAATCTGGGTAAGCGTTTGGTGATGTTGGGAGGATTGTTGGCTTTGCTGGTAGGGGGTACAAGTCTGGGTTTATTTGCGTGGTTACAACTGTATCCCCAATCTTTTGGGCAGATTTGTCGGCAACTTCCCCAAAATATCCAAACAATCTGCCCAGAACGCAAATAAGCTAAATATTTTGCCATTGCCGAGATATGGTAAAATCAACCAGGCGAGGCAATTTTAGTCATTGAGTCTGCTTGGCGCTGAAGATGGCCATCTGACTCTTGGTAACGGTAATCGTCTACCTTCAATAGATACAATGAGTCATGGCTGTGGAGATAGTTGTGGAAGAGCAAAAGCTAGGTATAAATAATGTTATGAAAGTTGGCGATCGCGTCCGCGTTAAAGAGTCGGTTATAGTTTATCATCACCCTGAGCATCGCAGTCAGGCTTTTGATCTCAAAGGTACAGAAGGCGAAATTACTGCTATTGTCACCCAATGGCAAGGTAGGCCTGTTAGTGCTAACTTTCCGCTTTTAGTTCAGGTTAGTAAAAAGTTTAAAGTTCATTTACGCGAGGATGAATTAGAAATCATTTAAATATATCCTCATTTATTATTTTAGCGGCGACAAAACCACTGCATAATATTCAGTTCGCCGCGCATTTTTTCTAAGTCTCTGCGATTTTGAGATGCAATTTTGTAATACCATTGGCAATGAAGCTCAAATTCAGAACGTGTTTGAACTTCATGATAAAACTGGTGGGTTGTTTGGTAGCTGCTAAAGGTTTCATCAACTTCTGATTGAGGTGATGGGACAATATATGGTAATTCTTTACTCATTGGTAATTGGTAATTGGTAATTGGTAATGTAAGGATTCAGGATACAGAATATTTGATATAGCAGGGAACAGGAAACAGAAGAGAAAAATATTCCTCCTGACTCCTGACTCCTGACTCCTGACTCCTGACTCCTGAATTCTTACTTGGTAATTGGTAATAAGCATTTATATCCAGCCGCGTAAACGATATACAAAAGTACCAATATATTCTTTTAAGGCGTTGGTAAATTGGTGCAAATTATTGGTATCAGGTAATAAATTCAGTATGGTAGCTTTGGGAGTGTTGGTGAGTTCTTGAAATTCGCCTTTGCTAACTAGAAAGTCGGTTGGTGCGGGAATGACATCAATGCCTTGATGCTGAAAAATTTTGAGCGATCGCGGCATATGCATTGCAGAAGTTATTAATAGTACTTGTTTAATACCACGAGTTTCCAGAATTTTACGGACATTTACAGCATTTTCATAAGTATTTAAAGAATCGGGTTCTTCAATTATTACTTCGGCTGGTATGCCAATAGATGTGAGGATACTTGCCATATCTGTTGACTCTGGGGAACCACTACCGCGCCAATCAATGCGACCGCCACTTAAGATGATTGTAGGCGCTTTTTTTTGCCGATAGAGTTGAGCGGCATAAATTACGCGATCGCCTGATTCACTTAAATCAACAGTCGGACGAGGCCACACACCTGATTTAGTCGCACCACCTAAGACTACAATAGCCTCAGCTTGAGGTATTTGAGCAAGGGGGATATTTTGCCATTCTAGCGATCGCACCAAAGACTTAGCCACCCAGGCATTACTGGACACGAGTAATAAAATTAAAGATAGACTAATAGCGATCGCTGCAATACGTGGACGTTTCCACAAAGTCACTAAAGCCACTATCAAGCTTATACTAGCTAATCCTAAAGGATAAAAAAACAGTGGCAGTAGTTTAGAAAGATATAAAAACATAATTCATAATTGGTAATTGGTAATTGGTAATTGGTTATTAACCTCCCCATCTCCTACCTCCAATTACCTTCTTTGCCAAAACCGAAAATTGAAACTTCCTCTAGCGCGACGATAACGACGGGTAATTACTCTTTTGTTGCGTTTAATACTTCTCTCGCTGGGTTGTTCAGGATTTTCTTCTAAAATGTCATCTAATAGCTGAGTTCTCGTTGTTTCCTTACTTCTCCACCAAGCAATAATCCAACCTCCACCTAAAGCAGCAATTCCTCCAAATAAAATACTTATTGGTGCTGGATAACCCAGAAACAAACAGCCAAACATGAAAACTAACCAGTATTTCAGTGCAGCGTCTATACCATCATTAGAGGCTACATCTGGTATCTGGGGGTTATTTTCGTTTACTGTTGTGAACCATCCTAAAGTCACACCACCCATAATCCCTATGAACAAACTCAGGATGAGAGAGGCTCCCGCAAAATTGGCAATAATAGTTAAAATGAAACCGAATACTATTTGAGAAAAGAAGTTTGGCGAAGATGATAATATTTCACTGAGGATGTTTTTGTTAGGTGCCATAGCGCAAAAATTTAAAATTCAAAACTTAAATTGTCAAAGTAGTTGATACAAAAAAAATCAGTAAAGCGCAATGCTCATTGGTGTCAACTTAGAGGATGCTTGAAAATTCCTTAATGGAGTCAGCCCTCAATGAGAGTAGAGGCAGAGCCTCTGTGATAGCATTCCTAGTCTCTGACTAGGAACGAGATAACGAGCAATCTGCTGTAATTAAGAGTTACGAATTAGTTCTTGTAATTGTGCCTCTTGAGATTGAGTTGTATCCAATATTTTAATATAGGGTTGTTCTTTGTCTGTAAAGGGTTCAGCTTGGTTAAGTTGGGATACCAATAAATCAGCAGTTGCATCAGCTATATCACCAGTGCGGTTAACAAGACGCTCTTGCAATACTTCTAGAGGTGCTGTGCAGTGAATAATTTGTAGAGGTAATTGATGTTTTTGGGTTTGAGCTATCGCATTTTCGCGTAAATGCTGGCGGTCATACTTGGCATCTAAAATCACACTCCAACCTTGATTAGCCAATATAATCCCCAGTGTCAACAACCTACCATAAGTCTGCTCAGTCATCTCAGGTGTATATATTTCATCACCACCACGTTCTAATAAAGGAATTCCTGCTAAATGTTTGCGGACTGCATCAGAACGCAGGTGAATAGCTCCCATTTTACGAGCTAAATATCTAGCTGTTGTACTTTTACCAGAACCTGATAAACCAGACATCAAAATTACTTTTCCTTGCTTAGGTTTAGTATATTCCCAAGCTTGCCGATAATATGCAGATGCCGTGTTTGCAGCTTCTTCTTTCACAGTTGCAGGTACACTTGCATCATCTAATAAAAATGATGTCACCTTAGCCCGGACATAAGCTTGACGGCTTAAATACAAAGGTAATACTTGCAAACCTTCCCAATCTCCAGTTTGTTCAGCATAAGCATTCAAGAAAGCATTACCTAAATCTTTGCGTCCTCGTGCTTCTATATCCATGACTGTAAACGCCACATCATACATGACATCGACGAAGCGAAATGGCTCATTAAACTCAATGCAGTCAAATAGCATGATTTTGTCATGCCACAGAGCAATATTTCTTAGATGTAAATCTCCGTGACATTCACGTAGGTAATTATTGGCAATTCTGCTAGTAAATAGTTCTGGACGTTGGACAAAAAAGTTATCTGTATATGCTTTTGTTTGTGTAAACTGTTCCTGGGTTTGGGGACCACCAATATACTTTTGAGTTTGTGCATAATTCTCATTAATAGACAATTGCACTTGTGAAACTTCTCCAAAACTGCGAATGTAATCATTCGTTTGAGCTTGAGAATGGTATTGGGCTACTACCCGTCCCAATTCTTCCAAATGCATCTCATTTAACTTACCTTGGGCAAAAAGCTCACTAAACAGAGATTCTTGGGGAAATTGACGCATTTTTAGCGCATATTCAACAGTTTCGCCTGTATCTCCTAGATGGTATTGCTCATTGAGCAAGGCTACAGGTACAACTTCTAAATATAATTCACCTGCTCCGCGTTGATTTAACCGTAACTCTTCCTGACAAAAGTGCGATCGCTTTTCTAGAGTAGAATAATCCAAAAAGCCAAAGTTCACAGGTTTTTTGAGCTTGTAGGCATAATCTCCAGTCAGCAACACATAAGAAACATGAGTTTGAATCAGTTGAATTGGTTCTGTCACCGCATGGGGATAAAATCCTGGCTGTAACATTTGCTGAATTAAAGCGGGAAGAGTGGCTTCTGTCATTGTTAATTAGTGATTGGTGATTGGTAATGGGGAAAACTCTTGCCCCTTGCCTGTTGTCTGCTATGGGTTGATTTCTCAACAAAAAAACCAGGGTTAAACCTGGTTTTATCAGTAATTATTACAAACTTCAAGTTATTTGAAAGAAAAAATTTACACTTGAGCTTTATTTTTTAGCAGCGAAAAAACTCAAATGGTAAGGTGTACCCTTGGCTGGGTGAATTTGAACTTCACGAAGCACGGTTTTACCATTCCACTCTAATTCTGGGATGCTGAGTTCAATTTCAGTCTTATTAGGAGCAGCTTGTTTAAGCAGGCGTTCAACAACTTTAGCATCAAGTACTAGAGAAATTGATTCAATACCGTTGTGACCGTACAAATTAGCTGGTATTAACCCAGAACGACGTAAAGCTTTGGGTTTGCTACCTTCGGGACGTTTTTTAGATTCGACTGTAATAGCCATAGTAGTTTTTAGTTGGTTGTTAGTTGTTTAATTGTTATCACTCAAAACTCGGTACTCAACACTCAGCCCTCAGAACTCAGCACTTGGTACTCAATACTCAGCACTCGGTACTCAGTAAAGAAACTGGTGTTCCATCTGCTTGCAACAGAGCGCGTTTTGGCCCGTGAATTGGGTCTTCTACAATTATGGTTTGATCACGACTTGCTCCCAAGGAAACAATCGCAATGGGGACTTCCATTAATTCTGCTAAGAATTTAAGATAGTCTAGTGCTTGCTTTGGCAATTCTTCCAAGGTACGGCATTCAGTTGTTGACACTTGCCATCCTGGTAAGGTTTTGTAGATGGGACGACAACGGGCAAACTGACGAGCGCTAGTGGGGAAGTGTTCACATCGTTCACCATCTATATCATAGGCAATACAAACGTTGATTTCCTCTAATTCATCGAGAACATCAAGTTTGGTAATAGCGATACAATCCATACCATTAATCCGGACTGCATAGCGACCAATGACCGCATCAAACCAACCACAGCGGCGCTTTCTTCCTGTTGTTGTCCCAAATTCTGCACCGCGATCGCCTAACAATTCTCCCACTTTTCCGGTTAATTCGGTGGGAAAAGGCCCTTCACCCACTCTTGTTGTATAGGCTTTTGACACGCCAATCACCCGATCTATCATCGTTGGCCCCACCCCAGTACCAACGCAAGCTCCTCCAGCTACGGGGTTAGAGGAAGTCACATAAGGATAAGTCCCATGATCTAAATCGAGCAGTGTACCTTGTGCGCCTTCAAACAAAATATTGCGTTTTCGGAGAATCGCATCGTATATTTTTAGTGAAGTATCGACAACATAAGGACGCAAGCGTTCTGCATATTCCAAATACTCCTCAATCACCTCTTGAGGATCTAAAGGTGGCAGATTATACAGCTTTTCTAAAATGACATTTTTATAATTGATCGTCCATTCCAACTGCTCACGGAGTTCATCAGGGTTCATTAAATCCAAAACCCTAATCCCTGTACGCTCAGATTTATCAGCGTAGGTAGGGCCAATTCCTCTGCCAGTAGTGCCGATTTTATGAGTTCCCCGTCGCTCCTCTGATGCCTGGTCAATCAACCGATGATAAGGCATGGTCACGTGAGCAGTCTGAGATATCAGCAGATTAGCGGTGGAAATATTGAGTTTTTCTAGTTGTTCGAGTTCTTCTATCAGTACTTTGGGATCTATCACAGTCCCACAGCCGATAATACACTCAGTATCTGGATACAAAATACCAGAGGGAATTAAATGCAGTTTAAATGTCTGACCTTGGACTACGATTGTGTGTCCAGCGTTAACTCCCCCTTGGTAACGTACCACCACATCTGCGGAGCGGCTGAGTAAGTCAGTGATTTTACCTTTTCCTTCATCGCCCCATTGAGAGCCTATGACAATAACGTTAGCCAAGAGATTATATTAAATGGTAAAGTTTCCACAAACTATAATTGTTAACAAATTTGATGCCTTTTGTCAAGAAATTGGTAATTGGTAATTGGTGATGGGAAGATGGGAAAAATTAATTACTGTCTGCCTACTATTTCCAATTTACGAATTATCGAAATGTCTGTAAGGTTATCCCGAACTTTTCATTATCTTGGATTTGATATTACAAATACCCGTTGGTTGGCTCAGGTTTTGGTCATTGCAATTGCCTATGACCTCAGTTCTTGGGTAGTAATTAACAAGATACCTATGTCTCTGTACGGTTCACCCGTGTGGCCTGCGGCAGGATTAGCAGTTGGGTTTTTGTTAATTTGGGGGCGATCGCGCTGGTTAGGTATATTTATAGGTGCATTATGTAGTAACTATATCAATGTTGATTTCAACTTACTGTCTCCCTGGTCGGCGATTGGTACAACTATCGGCTCATTGATCTCAGTGACACTGATCCTACGCTTAACTGGTACGACAGATCCCCTTAAACAAGTCAATCATGTAGTGATTTTCATCGTTTGTACCCTGTTTACCGGGTCAATTTTTCAATCATTAATCGGTGTATTCGTAGTTTGTCTGGGTGGGTTCAAAGCTTGGAGCGATTGGTTGCAAGTTTTCTCTAATTGGTGGATTGGCGATGTAGTAGGAATTTTGGTCTTTGCTCCCCTAGTATTGACTTGGGGGCGCTCATTACAAGATTCGGGAGTCAAATTTGGCCAATATCGGGAAATATTAATTGCCATAACCAGCTTGACAATTGTTGCCTATCTAGCCCTGGTTAAAAGCCAACCTGTAGAATATCTGCTCTTGCCTCCATTACTTTGGTCTGCTTTTCGTTTTGGCGCGAAGATGACCACTTCCCTGGTGACAATCATCGCCATGATTGCTGCCATTACTACTGGCTATAAAATGGGCGTTTTTTACAAAGTAGCTGTACAGAGTAATTCTCTGTTGTTACTACAAATATTCATTGGCGTAATTGCTATGACTATCATGGCTGTGCTGGCAATTGTTGCAGAAAACCGCTGTGCAGAAATTCGCTTGCAAAATGCCAACTCCGATCTAGAAAAACGAGTTTTTGAACGCACTAGTGATCTACAAGAAAGTGAAGCTAAGGCACAGGAACTAGCTACCAAAGCCGAAGCTGCTAATCAAGCAAAAAGTGCATTTATTGCCAATATGAGTCATGAATTGCGAACGCCTCTTAATGCAGTGATTGGGTTTTCGCAATTGATGTTACGGGCTAATAATCTCCCCTCAGACCAATATGAAAATGCAGGGATTATTTATCGGAGCGGTGACTACTTACTAACTCTCATTAATCATATTCTCGATTTATCAAAAATCGAAGCTGGTAAAGCAACTCTGAATTTACATGACTTTAACTTTTATCGCTTGCTCGATGATTTAGAAGATATGTTGCATTTGCGGGCAAGCGAGGCTGGATTAGAACTAATATTCGAGCGGACTCAAAATGTACCCCCGTATATCTGCACCGATGAAGTCAAACTACGTCAGGTTTTAATTAATTTACTTACTAATGCAATCAAATTTACTCTTCATGGATCAATTGTCTTGAGTGTGGATAAAGAGGATGACGACACAGAGGATGTTATTACCCTCAATTTCCGCCTGCGTGATACTGGTGTGGGTATTGCACGGACAGAACTACCAAAACTCTTTGATGCCTTTGTGCAAGCACAGGCAGGGCGAGAGATGCAAGAAGGAACTGGTTTAGGTTTAGCAATCAGTCGGAAATTTGTACAACTGATGGGAGGGGATATTTCCGTTGATAGTAAATTAGGAAAAGGTACAACTTTCCAATTTTATATTCATGCGAAATTGGGTCAAGAAACAATCAGCAATAATAATAGTATAGAAGGGCGGCAGCGTGTGGTAGAACTTGCACCTGGACAGCCTACTTACAAAATTCTCACAGTTGATGATAAGGCTATTAATCGACAACTGTTGTTTAAACTTCTGAGTCCTTTGGGATTTGAGATCAAAGAAGCTAGTAACGGACAAGAAGCGATCGCAATTTGGGATGAATGGGAACCGCATTTAATTTGGATGGATATGAGGATGCCAATTATGGATGGTTACGAAGCCACAAAACACATCAAATCCACAACTAAAGGTAATGCTACAGCCGTAATTGCCCTCACAGCCAGCGTTTTAGAAGAAGAAAAAGCCATAGTCCTGTCTGCTGGTTGTGATGATTTCCTGCGTAAACCTTTTACAGAACATACAATTTTTGAATCACTTGCTAAACATCTGGGTGTCAAATATATATATGCTGAAACTAATTCTGAAAATTCAGAACATATAGAGGAAAATTATTTAACATCTGATCATTTCAGGTGTATGGATCAAGAATGGATTAATAAATTCTATGAAGCTGTTTTAGAAGCAAATACAAACTATGTCATAGAATTAACTCAAGAACTTCCGAAAACAGAAACTTTTGTCATTCAATCTTTAACAAAACTTGCCCGGATGTTTGAATTTGAAAAATTAGTTGATTTAGTTGAACCTTTAATCAATAATGAATAGCAACGTAGGCAAATCTCACAATTTCTCAACATCTGATGCACCCTACTAATTTTATATTTCAGATGAAATTGGGTTAAAGCGTGATTACTGGCGCTGAAGGACGGCAATGGGTGATGGAAGTTGTTCTCAGCCTATCTACAAAATTCTAGCAGTGAACCTCAGTTAATTGAGATGGTTACAAAGCCACAAAGTACATCAAATCCACTAGAAAAGGCAATGCTACCCCTGTGATATACTGCAAACGGGTGAAATTTGGACTTATGTCATACTGAGCGTAACGTAGTGCAGCGAAGTATCTCGGAGATTCTTCACTTCGTTCAGAATGACACTTTTAACCCGTTTTTAGTATAGCTTTAACAGTAGGTGTTTGAGAAGAAGAGAAAGCGATCGCTCTCAGCTGGTTTTAATGACTTCCACTGCGAACCTTGCGCTGAAAATACAAGTTTTGACGCTTTTGCTAAACATCTTGGTGTAAGATACATTTTTGCAGAAACTTCATTTGCTAATCCAGAAGATTAGATAGAAAGCCCTTTAACATCGGAAAATTTAACCTATATGCCTGGAAAATGGATTAATCCCAACTATATAGAGCTACACTTGAGGCCAATACTCACCTCGTTTTGCAACTTTTAGGAAAAATTTCAAAAACAGAAATTCAGTTAGCACAATTACTAACACGACTCACCCGTCAATTTAAGTTTGAACAGTTGGTTGATTTAGCCGAACCCTTGATAACCAATGAATTTTGATTCTCAACCTGAAAACAAAGGCAACATTCTCCTAGTAGATGACATTCCAGAAAACTTACAATTACTAAGCGATTTACTGGTTAAACTCGGCTACACTGTTCGCAGCGTCACTAGTGGACGAATGGCACTAAAGACAGTGAAAATAAAGCAACCAGATGTCATCTTACTAGATATTAAAATGCCAGAGATGGATGGCTATCAAGTATGTGCATCTCTCAAGGCTGATGAAGATTTACGGCATATTCCCGTCATTTTTATTAGTGCTTTAGATGATGTTTTTGATAAAGTCATTGCTTTTAATTCAGGTGGCATAGATTACATTACAAAACCTTTTCAAATTGAAGAAGTAATCGCACGCTTGGAAAACCAATTAATTATTCAACGTCAGCAATTCTTGCTACAAAAAGAAGTTAATCACCGCAGAGAAGCAGAAGAGGTACTTCATCATTCTAGGGCTTTATTAGCTAGTATTTTAAACAGTTCTCTAGATGGTATTGCGGCTATGCAAGCTGTTCGGAATCCCGCTACAGGAAATATTGAAGATTTTCGTTGTTTGGTTGTAAATCCTGTGATTGCTAGAGTCTTTGAACGTAGTCGGGAAGATTTAATTGGTAAATTGGTATTAAAGAAATTTCTCAATAATATTGAGCCAGAACTCTTTGATCAATTTGTTGAAATCGTAGAAACAGCAGAGCCTCTAGAAAGAGATTTTTACTATCCATCAGGTGAGTCTTCTTGGTTTCACTTTGTGGCTGTAAAATTAGGTGATGGTTTTGCTATTACTATTCGTGATATCACTACGCGAAAAGAAATTGAACTGGCTCTTCAACAGGCAAATCAAAGACTGGAAATACTGGCAAATTTGGATGGTTTAACTCAGGTGGCTAACCGTCGTTGTTTCAATGAGCGGTTGTTGCAGGAATGGGAAGAATTAGCACAAGTACAGCAGCCACTTTCCCTGATTATTTTCGATATTGATTACTTCAAATACTATAATGACTACTATGGGCATCTTGCAGGTGATGATTGCTTGTTACAAATTGCCCAATCAGTGTATCAATTAGTTCGTCATTTTGATGTAAATCGTCCTTCAGATTTGGTAGCTCGTTATGGTGGAGAGGAATTTACAGTACTTTTACCCAAGACGGATTTAGAGGGAGGGATAAAGGTAGCAGCTAGAATTCAGCAAATAATTCATGATCTGGCGATTCCTCATGTCAAGTCTGATATCAAGGATATCGTCACAGTTAGTTTGGGAATTGCGTCACTTATCCCTAGTATGGAAGTTCAGACGGATACATTAATTGCTTTAGCAGACAAAGCTTTATACAATTCTAAACAACAAGGGCGCGATCGCTATTCCTCTAATTAATTGTTAATTGTTCAAAGGACTTAGAGGATAATGCACCAAAATTTTAAGGTGCTGGAAACCACTCACCAGACTCTAAAAACCGGATATCATTGCCAGCTAGATTCACATTATAAATCCACTTAGCACTTGAATTGGAATGACTGGTATTAGAATTATTAGTGCCGACAACTGTGACTTGCCAACCTGCTTGAACTGACTGATGGCAATTTAATTTTTGGTTATCAACATCCAAACATCGGTCGAAAAATTTAGGACTTATCCAAAGTAAACCAATCATATCAACTGAGACTCTTCCTCTTTTAGCAGCATCTTTTTTAATTGCAGTTATTACTGAACTTGCTAAACTCTGCATTCCATCAGGTAGGGGAGAAAAATTGGGATCTGAAATAGCATCTTTGGGAATATAATAAACATAGCGATTAGCACCGCTAATAACTATCATTCTCCAAGCAGATTGTTCGATATTTGGACAAATACCCATTTCTGGTCTTGAAGGGCCTATATTTCCACCTTCACACCAATTCCATGTAACAAATTTAATACTTTCAATTCGCAGGTTAGAATTCAAAACTTCATCCCGACTCACAACATCTTCTAGCACCTTTTCATTGATATTTTGGAACTTTTTTTCTGTTTGTTGAGGCAACAAGAAAATTAAATTTTCATATTTTAAATCTTTGCCATCAAGTCCCATCAAGAATGGTTTTTCTTTCCCTTCTACAAGAATACGCCATGCGAAAATCGGTTTAACTTTACAAGTAGCATTGATGGAACAGGTAGGAAGACCTTTGGTTGATTGTGTTGCAGCAATACGAAACTGGTTTGGTTTTAGTGCCAATTTTGTAGATATAGCGGAGAGAATGGCTTTATTTAAACTTGCAGAAGTATCAAGGGTAATAAATTTATCATTAGTCACATAATAAACCCAATTTTCACCTTGACCACTCATAGTTACACGCCAACCAGAACGTGATATATTTGTGCATGGTTCAGGGCGAATAAATCCTGATTGATCAGGTAAGCAATCTTTCCAAATAGCTACTTGAGATTCAGTTAGTTGGAGCAGTTTACTATTAATTTCCAATTTTTGCGCCATATCTTCCCTCACTGCTATTTCTAGATTTTGAGGCAGATTTTTTGGTGTAGTAATAACCATTATTTTTTTTATATAATCCTGGGTAAATTTTGTTGGTAATAAAATCAGGATACTGATACTAAATAACCCTAGCAACCCGTATAAAAGTATTTTGGTTTTCATGGTGTTTGCTGTAAATTTAGGTGTCAATCGGTTCTAAATTTGACTGATAGATTGTTTTATTTATAATTTTTGTTACAATTAATGAAATTTTTATCTAAAAATTACCACTATGGCCTTATACGCTGAGTTACATAGACACTTGGGGGGTTCAGTTGTTCCCCGTGTGTTGTGGCGGTACTTTGAGCGCCATGCTAAAGATTTAATTTCTCGTTTTGCTGAATATCCAGAATTTGAAGAATTTTACACCCGTCCCCGCAACACTTTAGATGAATATCTCGAATTACACACCTTAGTAGAAAGTGTGCAAACAGTAGAGACTTTACCTTACTTTATCTATCGCTTGCTGCGCGGTGCTTATATCTTTGAAAACTTGGCTTATTTAGAACTGCGTTATACTCCCTACTTACGGACACCTGAGCATCTAAATCAAGCGGCAAGAATTGATAAAATGACGGAAATTGTCGATATTGTGGGCAAATCTAGCCGTTTACCAGAATATCCCATTGTTACTAGCCAAATTCTCTGTATGCACTCCCGTTTACCTTATGAAGTGAATAAGGCAATTGTGGATTTAGCAGCGCAAAATAGGGAATATGTCTGTGCGATAGATGTGGCGGGGGGCGATCGCTATTATGCTGAACGCATGGAAGAATGGATTAGTTTATATAATTATGCCCATTCTCTGAATATCAAAACCACAGGACATCTTTATGAAACTACTGATGGTTGCTATCCAGTACTTTTACCCTATTTAATGCGAATTGGTCACGGTATCCAAATTCCCTTACTATATCCAGAATTACTTAAAGATGTAGCTCAACGGGGACAGTGTTTAGAAGTTTGTCCCACCACTTACCTAAAAACAGGAACTTTACAGGATATCCGACAACTGAAGTTAGTGTTTGACCGTTGTTTTGAAGCAGGTGTAGATATTGCAATATGTACCGATAATGCTGGTTTGCATAATATGCGATTACCGTTTGAGTATGAAAATCTTTTGACTTACGACATTATCAATTTTGATCAATTACAAGCTTGTCAAGATGCGGCTTTCCGTCATGCTTTTGCTTGGCCTTATACTCAAGGTCCGGCATCTTTATTAAATAGGTTGTTGAAACCTGAAGCAGATCAGGTGTTGGCACTGTAAGACTATATTTGAATACAGCTTTTGATTATCCTCTTCTTGAATGTGGGGGATTTTTATTTGGGCATATCCGAGGTTTTTCTCTGTTTTATGCATTACAAGTAACAAGGTGCAAGGAATAAGCGTTGACACCAGCAAAAACCTATCACTTGCCCAGATTCAAGACTATTCTTACCTCCTCCTAATTCTGACTCCTGACTCCTAACCCTAACGAAAAGACTACGCTACGCTATCAGCAAGCCATAATTAGACATCTGGTGGAAAAGAATGTATATCTGAGAATCCCTACCGATGGAATTTTTTGACAAGGGTTCTGGAAGACGCATATTTATTTTTCACCAGATGTCTATTGTTCTGGGTGTTAAGTTTGGTTTTACACTCCTTCTGTAGCGCCACCAACTGTTATCCAAGCTGTCAGACCACCTTGGAGTTCAGATACATCAGTAAAGCCAGCAGTTCGTAATGTTTGGGCTGCATGGGCTGCATGAGCGTCATGTTCGCCATAGACATAGATTTGGCGTTGTGAATGTAGCGCAGATTTAGCACGAGATGCCAAGTCATCAAGGGGTATTGATATTGCCCCAGTGATATGGCCGTGATTGTAGGTATTGCGATCGCGCACATCTACAATTGTCAATCCAGGTTGACCCCATTCTAGACGTGACTTTAAATCATGAACATCAGCAACTAAAATACTCATAAGCTGGTTCCGCTTATCAACTCATCAGCAATCTATCAAATATCTTGCTCATAATTGGTTTTCTTTACAATTAATCAAAATTTCTTTTGAGATGTTAACAAAATTCTTTTAATCTATTGAATGATTGACTGCGGGGCTAAACTAAAGTTTATGGCATCTACTATTCAAGCATTACCAACAGAAGTTGTATATTTAATCACGGCTGGAGAGGTAATTGACTCTTTAACCTCTGTGGTGCGGGAATTAGTGGAAAATTCCTTAGATGCTGGTGCCACAAGGATTGTAGTTTCTCTATGGCCGCAGCAATGGCGAGTGCGCGTAGCAGATAATGGCTGGGGCATGAACCTAGATGATTTGCAACAAGCAGCAACAGCCCACAGCACTAGTAAGATATATTCTCCGGCAGATTTGTGGCAAATTACTAGTTTAGGGTTTCGTGGTGAAGCGTTACATAGCTTAACAACTCTGGCGGATTTAGAAATTCTCAGTCGTCCTATGGGGGGAACAGAAGGCTGGCGGGTGATTTATGGAAATGGAGGAGAAGTTGTCAAAGTAGAAGTAACTGCGATCGCACCTGGTACAGTGGTGACAGTTGATAATTTATTTGCTAACTGTCTTCCCCGTCGTCAAGGTTTACCCAACCCAGCACAGCAAATAAAAGCCGTACAGAGTGTAATTCAACAAATCGCCCTCTGTCATCCTCAAATTACTTACCAAGTCTGGCAAAATGACCGGGAATGGTTTACTCTGTGTCCTGCTGCAACCGTAGGAAAATTAATACCGCAAATTCTCCCCCAAGTGCGACAAGGTGATTTAGAAGAAATCCATTTTCCTCTTCCCAGTCAAAATTCACCTGCCTCTACATTAGTAATTGGTTTACCAGATAGGTGTCATCGTCATCGTCCTGATTGGGTAAAAGTAGCGATTAATGGCAGACTGATTAAGTCACCAGAACTAGAAGCAACAATTCTTTCAGCGTTTCATAAAACATTACCACGCGATCGCTATCCCATTTGTTTTTTACATTTAGCAATCTCTCCTGATCAAATCAACTGGAACCGCAACCCCGCCAAATCAGAAATTTACCTCAACGAACTCAGTTATTGGCAAGAACAAATTACCCAAGCCATCAATCAAGCCTTGCATATTTCTGAAGCTAATATCAAAGAATCTATTCACACCACACGAGTTAGTAAATTACTTAAAGTTGCAGAAACAAAAGGCGATTACAATTTTCAATCCAAAAATCAAAATCAAGAAAATAATCAGCACTATTTAAAAGCAGTTGCTCAAGTTAGCAATACTTATATCGTCGCCGAACATTCAGGAGGAATGTGGTTAGTAGAACAACACATTGCCCATGAGAGAGTTTTATATGAACAACTATGTGATAACTGGCAAATTATATCAATTGACAGCCCAATAATTCTTTATCAATTATCCCCCGCCCAAGTTTCCCAACTGCAACGCATCAATTTAGATATTGAACCATTTGGAGAACAAATTTGGGCAATTCGCAACATTCCCGCAATGTTACAACAACGTGAAGACAGCGCCGAAGCACTTTTAGAACTAAGTTGGGGAGGTGATTTACAAACAGCCCAAGTCGCAGTTGCTTGTCGTAGTGCGATTCGCAACGGCACACCCATGAGTTTACCAGAAATGCAAACATTACTAAATGATTGGCAACGCACACGTAATCCTCGCACCTGTCCACATGGTAGACCGATTTATTTATCATTGGAAGAATCTGCATTATCAAGATTTTTTCGGCGCAATTGGGTAATTGGCAAAAGTCATGGAATTTGAAATCTTTAGACTTCATCCTCAACTGCTTCCTCTTCCATATTAAACTCAACTCGACTTTGCAAAACTATTTCTTCAATTACCTGAATACCTCTTTGAAATTCCAATACTTTATTAAAACGAATTATTAGTTCTGGAATATTTATCACCTCTTCAATACATTCCATGTATTTCTTAATAATAGCCTTGATTTTATATCTTGCTCTTGCTTGTTCCTCAATTTTATTGAGCAAATATTCAACTTTTTGCTCAGTTTTAATAACAAAAGTAACTGGATATTTCTGTACTTTATCAATATCTAAAAAATATTTTCCTGCATCTATAGTTTCTGTTACTTGAAAAAATCGACCCAGAGGCTTCATGACAAAATCTATACCACCATCATTTGCATTTGTACGTCCAGTTTTATACAAAATCAAATGATCAATATTTAATTTATCTTGCGACCAACCCCAGTATATTTTTTGTTCAGCATAATACTGTTTTAAAATTGCATAACTAACAATCTCAAATACTCTTGCATCTATATTTGGTTTTAATAAACTTTTTATAAATTCAATAGCTATTTCAGATGATTGATCTTGAATTTCAATCATTTTTTGACAATAAACCATAAATTCATTGAATGAGTTCATTCTAACTTGAATATAAGCATCAATGATATCTCTAACAGGTTTAGCTATATTGATTACTTGTTCACCAATTTCAATTTTTAAAAGGTTTTCATTAATCCAATATCTATTGGTTACAGAATTTCTGATTATTGGCAAATAAGGTGATGTGCGAAAATATTTTTTAAACTCTTCATTCAAACGATGATTCAAAGCATGATTTTGAAGTTTATTTCCAAAAGGCAGTTCTCTTTGTCTCATTAAAAGCGACTTATATTGTGCGCCTTCATAATCTTCATAGTCCTTCTTAATATGAAATTCTTTCTCCAAATAATCTTCAATTAGAACATATATAGCATAATGATTGGCAAAGCTGGATCTTGATTTGGAGCCACGATTTGCCGCTTTGGTTTTAATATTGATGTACTGTAATAATTGACTATTACTTAAAATTATATCTCCACGTCTAGGAAAATAGGTATTAATAATAGTGATTATTGTTTGAGTAAAATCATGCTGTAGTATCTGCATCAAAAATAGTTCCCTGTATAAAATCTAAATCCAATTTTTTATCGTTTTTGTTGTTGATATTATGTTTTTTTTGTGGTTGTAAAAGTCTTTCTCCTTTATATTCTTGCATTCCTAAAACCCGCCTTAAACCAATTTTTAGATATTCTTCTTGTAGTTCAATACTTATAGATTTTCTACCTAAGCGTTTAGCAACAGAAGCAGTTGTAAAAGTTCCAGCAAAAGGATCAAGTATGATACTTCCTTCATGACTACTTGCTAAAATTATTCTTTCTAACAATAATTCTGGTTTTTGTGAAGGATGATTTTCGTATTCCTCCATACGATATCTCACACGAGGAAAATACCAAGCATTCCCAGGGACTTTTTCTGTGTTATACGGAGTAGGGACTGATTTTCTGTAATCAATTAATTTACGTTGTGCGCCTGTTTTGGCTTCAATTTTGATATCATCTGCATTAAAAATATAATTATTTTTATCTTTAACACAATAAAGGATCGGTTCATACATTGAACCAAAGTATTTTGTCGCTTGAACTCCAGAACTATCATAATGCCATATTATCCGACTGAGAATAGTTAATTTTTTTCTCAAGTAAAGATCAAAATAAGGCATTGC
Organism: Anabaena cylindrica UHCC 0172; assembly: GCF_034931625.1. Classification (GTDB taxonomy): domain Bacteria; phylum Cyanobacteriota; class Cyanobacteriia; order Cyanobacteriales; family Nostocaceae; genus Anabaena; species Anabaena cylindrica_A. Next base: position 115,423 of record NZ_JAYGGY010000079.1, read on the forward strand.
TTGTGTACTTGTCATTACATAAATTGCGCCATTTGGTTTGAGAATGCGAATACAATCATTCAACCATTTGTACGACCAATTTACATATTCTTCTTCAGATTCCCATTTATCATGAAAATTACTAAATTTCTTGCCTATGTTATAGGGAGGATCAACAAAAATTAAATCTACTGATTCTGAAAGAATATGATTTGATAAAATGCTGCCAGCATCACCATGAAAAATAGTATGTTGTTGATTTTCATAACGTTCAATCATTAGAGTTATCCTTATAGAGAGGAGTTATCTCACCAGATGCTATTTCCCGACGTGCCGTTTCAGTGATTCTATCCCTGTTGCAACTGCAATCTGTCGCAAGATTACAGAATGGCTAATTAAAAATCAGCCACAGTTCTTATCTAAACTAGCAGAAAAATTAAAAGAATGTTTGAGTAAACATAATTAACTAAAAATCTTGAACATTTCTCTTTTTCTCTTCCTCTGCGCTCTCTGTGTCTCTGTGGTATGGCTAAAACCACGCTTCGCGAACGTTAAAAACTTAATTCCTACAAACAACAACTAATAGCCAATTCCGCATTTTTCACCAACGTCTCCTTATCAAGAGACAAAACCGGATATTGAGGAGTTGCTTGCAATAACTTTTCCACCCTTTCCCGCGCAGCTTCCACCACTCCCGCATTTAAACTACCATTATTCAAACTAGCAGAAAAATCTTCAGCAATTTTATATGTCCGTTCTAAAGAAGAAGAATTGATATTTCGAGAAACTATAAATAAATCACAACCGGCATGAAAAGCCTGTGCAACTGTTCCTGATTGCATAAACATTTCCGATACAGCCTTCATATCTAAATCATCAGAAACTACCACACCTTCAAAACCTAACTCTTTCCGTAAAATATCATTTAAAATGATTTTAGATAAAGTTGCTGGGACTTCTGAATCAATTTGCGGAAACAAAATATGCGCTGTCATAATTAACGGAATCTGTTCCTGAATCAATGTTTGAAAAGGTATCAGTTCCCGATTTCGTAAATCTTCTAAACTTAGATTTAGTATTGGTAACTCTAGATGAGAATCTGTACTAGTGTCTCCATGTCCAGGAAAGTGTTTAGCAGCACCTAAAATGCCCTCTTCCCGCAGCCCTCGGTAATATTCCCGCGCACCTTGACTAGCAGTTTCGGGGGTAGTCCCAAAAGCACGAGATCCAATAATCGGGTTGTGAGGATTGGAGAAAATATCTGCAACAGGAGACCAAGAAAGATTAATTCCCAGTGATTTAAGTTCTATAGCCGTGGCTTTGGCTACTTCGTAAGCTTGTTTCTGTAGCAAATAAGCATGAGGAAAACGGGTAATAGGTGCAGGTGTCCGCACAACTCGTCCGCCTTCATGGTCTAACGTCGTAAACATCAAGTCACGTTCAGTGTATTGGCGAACTTGGTCAATTAACTGCTGAAAGCTTTCTAACCAAACCAGATAAGGTACACCATCAAGAAAATTTTTGGCGAAAAAAATCACTCCCACTGGTTTTAGCTCATTGAGCGCCCGCTTATCATCATCGCTGAGGGTTGTACCAGAAATACCGAGAATCAGGTGATTACCAAAGCTGTGCAACTGCTGAGATGTGTGCATAATCGGTTGACCAAAAGAAAATTAAATCCTCTCTACTCTATCTTTTGGTCTTTAATTCCTCAGCCTTTTCAGGAAGTGATGCCAAATGTAACGGATTGCAACATATAATGAGAACGAGAAAACAGTTAAGAAATATTGAAAAGCAGTAGGTTTAAATGCGAGTAGCGAACACGAAGTGCAGCGTAGCTATCGCGGGTGCTGGTTTAGCAGGACTTTCCTGCGCCAAATATCTCACAGATTTAGGACATACTCCCATTGTCTTGGAAAGCCGAGACGTATTGGGTGGCCTTGTGGCAGCGTGGAAAGACTCTGACGGCGACTGGTACGAAACCGGATTACACGCCTTCTTTGGGGCATACCCCAATATGCTGCAATTGTTCAAGGAGTTGGGTATTGAAGACCGACTTCAGTGGAAAGAGCATACACTGATTTTTAATCAACCCGATCAACCTGGAACACTTTCACGTTTTGATGTTCCCGATATTCCATCTCCTTTTAATGTCATTGCGGCAATTCTTCGTAATAACGATATGTTGACATGGGAGCAGAAGATTCGTTTCGCCATTGGACTGCTTCCAGCCGTAGTGAGGGGACAAAAGTATGTTGAGGAAATGGATAAGTACAGCTTCTTAGAGTGGTTGAAAAGACAAGGTGTTGATGAGCGGGTCACAAGTGACGTTTTCATCGCTGCTTGTAAGGCACTGACCTTTATCAATCCCGATGAAGTCTCGGCAACAATTTTATTAACTGCCCTAAATCGCTTTTTGCAAGAGCGATATGGCTCTAAAATAGCGTTTTTGGATGGTTCTCCCACAGAACGCCTGTGCCAACCCATCGTTGATTACATCACCGAAGGTGGTGGAGAAGTCCGGCTCAACGCGCCCTTAAAAGAGATTTTGCTCAACCCGGATGGTACAGTAAAAGGGTTCTTGCTACGCGGGTTAAATGGAGAACCGGATGAAGTTATTACAGCAGACTTTTACGTATCAGCCATGTCGGTTGACCCATTGAAAGTCATGTTGCCAGAACCTTGGCAGCAAATGGAGTTTTTCCAGAAGCTAGAAGGTTTGGAAGGCGTGCCAGTAATTAACATTCATTTATGGTTTGATCGGAAATTAACAGATATTGATCACCTGTTATTTTCACGATCGCCCCTCCTCAGCGTTTATGCTGATATGAGCAACACTTGTCGTGAATATGCTGATCCTGACCGCTCAATGCTGGAATTAGTTCTCGCACCGGCCAAAGACTGGATTAGCAAAACCGAAGAGGAAATTGTCTCTGCTACCATAGTCGAATTGGAAAAACTCTTTCCCGACGACTTGAAAGGAGACAATCCGGCAAAATTGCTGAAATATCATGTGGTAAAAACGCCGCGTTCAGTTTACAAAGCGACCCCTGGTCGTCAACAGTACCGTCCGCCCCAAATAACCCCCATTACTAATTTCTTTCTGAGTGGGAGTTATACCATGCAACGCTATTTAGGCAGTATGGAAGGTGCCGTACTTTCTGGTAAGCTAACAGCGCAGGCGATTTGCGAATCGCTGCCAGAGGCAAATACTTCAAACCTGCAAACGCTAACTCGACCGCCTGCAACGAATGCTGCAACTGCCTGATTCCCCCCCGCGCATGAAAACGCTGGTCTCTGTAGACAATTCCTACAAACTTTGTCAGGAACTCACTGCCAAGTATGCCAAGACATTTTATCTGGGTACATTGTTGATGAGTCCGGCAAAGCGTCAATCTGTTTGGGCAATATACGCTTGGTGTCGCCGTACAGATGAATTAGTAGATGGGCCCGCATCTGCTCTTACCACCCCAGAAACCCTAGAACTATGGGAAAAGCAGCTGGATTCGATTTTTGCGGGCTGCCCCTTGGATAACTACGATGTAGCTTTAGTGGATACTCTCCAACGCTTTGCCATAGACATTCAACCTTTCCGGGATATGATTGCTGGTCAACGCATGGATTTATATCGTAGTCGTTATGAAACTTTTGAGGATTTATACCTCTATTGCTACCGGGTTGCTGGTACTGTCGGCTTAATGTCAACGGCAATTATGGGTATAGATCAAAGTGTCTATACAGCACCGTGGCATCAAAACCAACAGCCTTATGTTCCCACAGCAGAAGCGATCGCTCTAGGAATTGCTAATCAACTCACCAATATTCTTCGGGATGTCGGTGAGGACGCAAAACGGGGGCGAATCTACATCCCCTTGGAAGACTTGGCCAAATTCAACTACACCGAAGAAGACTTTTTTAAAGGTGTGGTGGATGACCGTTGGCGTTCCCTCATGCGCTTTGAAATTGCTCGCGCCCGTGAATTCTATATTCAGGCAGATAGGGGAGTTTCTTACCTAGCACCCGATGCCCGTTGGCCAGTTTGGGCAGCATCTATGCTGTATGGGCAAATTCTAGATGTGATTGAGCGCAATGATTATGAAGTTTTCAGTCAGCGTGCCTACGTCCCCCAATGGCAAAAATTCCGCACTTTGCCAACGGCTTGGATGCGATCGCAAGTACTTTAACCATTGTACGGGCGGTGACTCCGTCCGTACAATGGTTAACTACTAAATTGAGACAAGAAAAAATAGGTTTTTGCCTAAGTTCAAAAAAGATATTGACTTAACTCAAAACATCTGCTACTATTAGTATCCATGACCAGGAGAGGTGGCTGAGTGGTCGAAAGCGGCAGATTGCTAATCTGTTGATGGAATCGTAAGGTCCATCCGAGGGTTCGAATCCCTCCCTCTCCGTTTTTAAGTAACACATATCAAGTGATTTGTGAGTTTACAAAGATTAATATTTTCTAGGCAATTATACTCCTTCAGAGGGGTGTTATTATTTAGCTTGATCCAAAACAAGCTGCTAACTCACCTAAAAGCGAGGGACGAGATGAATTTTGGGGCGGAGAAGAGTGCTACCTCTGAACAATATTTGATTTTAATCAGATGAGTGATGGGGTGGGTGACGAATCGCCGCACATCTCCACCAAACAAATTGACTAAACATTAAAAGTGATATATGTCTAAAATTAGTGTTGCCCTGACCTTAAGTGTAGTTACTATAGCCAGCGGCTTTTTCATGGCTGCTTGTGAAAATACCACCACAACTAACCCAACCCCAGCAGTTAACTCAAATAGCACATCTGGTAGTACTAAAGGGTTGAAAATTGGCAGCTTGTTACCAACAACAGGTGACTTGGCTTCCATAGGCCAGCAAATGGTTGGTTCCGTTCCCTTGCTTGTTGATACAGTTAACGCTTGCGGTGGAGTCAATGGCGAAAAAGTCACCTTAGTAGAAGTAGACGACCAAACCGACCCCAAAGCAGGTGCTGCTGGGATGACTAAATTAGCAACTGTCGATAAAGTAGCTGGTGTAGTTGGTTCCTTTGCTAGTAGCGTTTCTACCGCAGCTATTTCCGTTGCCACGCCTAATCAAGTTATGCTGGTTTCTCCTGGTAGTACCAGCCCCGTATTTACAGACAAAGCCCAAAAAGGTGACTTTAAAGGATTTTGGGCGCGGACTGCTCCCCCAGATACCTATCAAGCACTGGCTTTAGCCCAACTTGCGAAGAAAAAAGGTTTTAAAAGAGTTTCTACAGTCGTCATTAACAACGACTATGGCGTAGGTTTTGAAAAAGCATTTGTTGAAACCTTTGAAAAATTAGGCGGAACCATAGTTAATAAAGATAAACCTGTCCGCTACGACCCCAAAGCTCAAACATTTGATACTGAAGCCGGTGCTACTTTTGCGGGTAAACCAGATGCAGTATTGGCTGTCATGTATGCCGAAACAGGAAGTTTATTCCTCAAAGCTGCCTACCAACAAGGTGTAGCCAAAGGAGTACAAATTATGCTGACAGATGGAGTGAAGTCAGATAGTTTTCCTGAGCAAGTAGGTAAAAGTCCTGATGGCAAATATCTGCTATCAGGTGCTATTGGTACAGTTCCTGGTTCTGACGGTAAAGCATTAGCAGCTTTCAAAAAACTTTGGCAAGAGAAAAAAGGCGGTTCCCCAGGAGAGTATGCACCTCAAGCTTGGGATGCTGCTGCTTTGTTAACATTGGCAGCACAAGCGGCTAAAGAAAATACAGGTGTTGGTATTGCTGGCAAAATCCGGGAAGTAGCTGGTGGAGAAGGTACAGAAGTAACAGATGTCTGTGAAGGTCTGAAGTTACTAAAAGAGGGTAAAAAAATTAACTATCAAGGAGCTAGTGGCAACGTAGATGTTGATGCTAATGGCGATGTCGTTGGAGTCTACGATGTTTGGACAGTGGGAGATGATGGCAAAATCAAAGTGATTGATAAAGTTAGTCCCCAGTAGATACAGGCTACGGTGTACATAACAAGTCGGGAAATTCTCTTTTGTGTCATAACACCCAACCCCACCCCTAGCCCCTCCCCGCAAGCGAGGAGGGGAACTGGATTTACAGTTAAATTCGGTTTTTAGGGCTGAAAACTCTCTCTGGGTTAGGATGTGTGTACACCGTAGGTAGAAGCAGGGGGCTGGGCGCAGGTACAAGCTCCTTTTCCGTTTCCCCCTTGCTCTCTGCTCCCTGCTCCCCTGCCTCTTATGACCTATTCCCTTTTATACTGCCAACGGGTGAAATTTGGACTTATGTCATACTGAGCGTAACGTAGTGCAGCGAAGTATCTCAGAGATTCTTCACTTCGTTCAGAATGACACTTTTAACCCGTTTTTAGTATAATTAAAATCCGCCAAAGTTGTAACCAACTCCTACCAAGAGGCCGACATCGGTTTGATCGAAAAATCCTGCATTGATAGCTGCTGTGGCGGTAAATTTACTATTTAGAGGTACGTCAATACCACCAGTTAATAAGACAGCGGTTTCAGAGTTATCTCCAGTTTGAATAGCTGCACCAACTCCTACATAGGGAGCAATGGGTAGGCGTTCGGTAAAGGGATCTCCTACTTGCTGGAATGAGAAATCGTAAGTGATGGGAATCAGAAATGTAGTGTTATCCCCTAATATCACTGAGGGTCTAACAGATAAAGACCGTGTGAAACCTATTTTACTGATAATGGTGAAGTTACCATCGGCTAAGGATGAAGTACCACCACTTAAGCCAATATTACCAGCAAGTCCAATATAACTGCTACCACCACGGGTAGATCTTCCTACATCAATATCCGATTGTGCTATTTGATTGGGCTGTGCCACTTGAGCCGTAGATGTTTCGGAGGTAGGTTCTATCCCTTCAGCCGTCAACATGATTGATGAGGTGGCTACTGTTCCGGGAACAGGGATGATTGTCCGATTAGAAGTTTTATCTGTGGTGGCGTTGGGAAATTGTTGTACTTCGCTCAACTGGCTGTCAGAAATTACGTTTTCTCCAGTTTCGGTAGTGGGTATTACCTCTGTAGGAACGTTGGTTTGTGGCTGGAATTCTGCGCTCACCTGATTTTCAGGCATTACAGTTGCAGATGGTTGAGTTGTTTGAGCAGTTGCGGATAAACTACTACCTAAAATGGCGATCGCAGTTAGACTTGGTAAGCAAAAAAGATTTTTACGGATAAACATAGTATTCACATTCACTCCTACACGAATCATGACGACAACAGAGTTCTGGTTTCTGTTGATTTAATTCCAGAAATTTGACCAATACTCAACATTTAACACCAAAAAAGCGATTTTTACATCTTTAATTTGACCTATTTCTTGGGGATTTCACAACAAACCTTTAAATGGTATATCTTAAATTTGACAGATGACAAAAATTATGAAGGGTATGTAGTTTTGTGTTTTTTTCGGTGCATAAATGACTATCTGAAAATAAGTTGAAGCAACAAACCCTTATTTGCTAAGATTTTGCAGGCAAAAACATTAAAATAGGGCAAGTTTTCATTACTATGCCAATATCTGCAATTGACGGTAAAGACGCAACCGCTATCCACGCAGCCAGGGAAGGGGTTTCTCTATGCGATCGCTCTCATTTGGGAACTATCCGTGTTTCTGATGCTGATCGTCTCCGCTTTTTACACAACCAAAGTACTAATGATTTCCAACGCCTCAAACCAGGAGAAGGCTGTGATACGGTAATTTTGACATCCACAGCCCGGACAATCGACTTGGTGACTGGTTATGTTCTCAATGATGCTGTGTTGTTGTTGGTTTCGGCTAACCGACGTGAATTTTTGATGCAATGGTTAGATCGCTATATCTTTTTTGCCGACAAGGTAGTATTAACAGATGCCAGTGATGAAACTGCAATCCTGAGCTTAATTGGCAATCAAAGTCACAGCATTATTGAAAAACTTGGTGCTGGGGTGCTTATTGATCAACCTGATGGAAACCACATCTTAGTTGATGATGTAATTTTTGCTGTAGGTAGTGGCTTGGCTGAACCTGGATATACACTGATTTTCCCGATCGCTGAAAAACAAAAGTGGTGGGAGCGAATTTTAGAATTAGGTGCGGTAGAATTGAGCGATCGCGCTTGGGAAATTTTGCGAATCTTACAAGGTCGTCCTGCACCCGATTTTGAACTAACCGAAGATTATAATCCCCTAGAAGTAGGGTTATGGCAAACAGTTTCCTTTAACAAAGGTTGCTACATTGGTCAAGAAACCATTGCCAGATTAAATACTTATAAAGGCGTAAAACAATACCTGTGGGGAATTCGTCTGAATGCTGCTGCTGAACCAGGGACAGTAATTACAATTGCAGATGAAAAAGTCGGTAAACTTACTAGTTACACGGAAACTCCTGATGGTCACTTTGGACTAGGTTACATCCGTAGTAAAGCTGGTGGTGTGGGCTTAAAGGTGCAAGTTGGCGCAACCGAGGGGGAAGTAGTTGCAGTCCCATTTGTTTCTCACGAGTATCCGTAAGAGCCAGGGTGCAGGGAATTGAGTCAAAAATCTCGATTTACAACTTGCGCGTAATTGTTTCATCCTGTTGCCATTTTACACCTTGACAAGATTCATCTATCCAAGAAGGTAAACTACGAGCATTAGTCTGAGTAGGTGAAATACTGGAAACTTGTTTCACCGGGATGTTCATAAATTTAGCTTTGTGATTGGGTTCAGTCACTTTGGGGAGAGAAGGTAAACCTTTGGTTTGAGTAGGAACTGCTGTAGTTATGGTAAGCGATCGCGCAGCCGACTTGTCAGTTCGCTTAACTGTTTGTTCCCGTCTCATTTCAGAAGGCAGATTTGGTGGAGAATGGTGATTAAGTGGTGTAGCTACTGCACCCACTGAAACCGGTTGACACTTTTCTTCAACACCTGTAGTTATTCTCAATAACACCTGTTTGTGTTCCTTTGATCTTGGCGTATCTGCAACCTGCGTCTTCACAGGAGGCTTACTGACAATCTCATTTTTAGCCACAGAACCCTCTGATTTGAATAAACCTAACTCCTCATCAGGATTAAAGTGAAGACCTAAAGCCATGACTATTTGATCAGGATCATTATTTAAATCCAGAATAAAAGGGAGTATTTTGTTTAACTCAGGTTCCAAAACAGATACAGTAGCCAAGATATAACCAGAAGAAGGTCGTCTGACACCATCATAAGAATGCCAAACTCGCATCTTAACCAGCCAATCACGATTTTCATCGCAGTAACTAAGCCACTTCATTTTTAAAGATTGACGTAGCTGCTGAATGTCCATAAGTTTCCTCACTTCAGTGAACAAGAGTGCAGAATTAGTATAGTTTTAATAAGTTTTATCCCTGGGGATGAAAACGATAATAAAGCATATGTTTAACTTTTTGACCACCTAACAAATGTTGTTCCACTATTCGAGTAACTTCTTGAGGTTGAACTCTGCCATACCAGACCATATCTGGTAACACTAGCACCATCGGTCCGTTACCACATTGTCCTAAACAGCCACTAGCCGTAACTGCTACATCAGGAATTGATAAAACGCGAAAAGCAGCTAAAACTTCTCCTGCACCTTGTTTTTTACAAGTGCGGTGTTGGCACACCTGTACGCATTTAGAGGTGTCAGGTTGATTCTGAGTTGGGAAGGTTGACATTAATTCATTGCCATTTTGACTATAAACGCCAGTTATCTAGTATTAGTGAATAACCTAAATCTTGAATTCTTTGGTAATAAGTTTATCATCTCAATAATTAATAACTGCTGACAAATATTTATCATCGCCAAGCCGGTAAGGGCGGGGTTTCCCCGCCCTAGATTGTATTACTAAGAACTAATAACCAACCCTTTACTTGCTAACCATTCACGATTAAATATCCTTGACTGATAGCGAGAACCACTGTCACACAAAATAGTCACAATAGTATGCCCTGGCCCCAATTGTTTCGCTAAAGCAACAGCCGCACCAACATTAATCCCAGTGGAACCACCCATTAACAACCCATCTTGACGCAGCAATTGATAAACAACACGTAAAGCTTCTGTATCATCAATTTGGATAGCATCATCAATAGGTGCGCCTTCCATATTCGCTGTAATCCGACTATTACCAATACCCTCAGTGATAGAATTGCCTTCCATCTTGATTTCACCGGTTTTGATATAGCTGTATAACCCGCTACCCAAAGGATCAGCCACAACACATTTTACCGCTGGATTTTTTTCTTTCAGATACATCGCCACACCAGCATAAGTACCACCAGTACCAGTTGCTGCTACCCAACCATCTATTTTACCGTCGGTTTGTTCCCAAATTTCCCGGCCTGTGGTTTCATAGTGGGCGTGACGATTAGCTAAATTATCAAACTGATTTGCCCAAATTGCGTTTTCCATTTCCTCCGCAATTCTGCCCGATAGCTTGACGTAATTATTAGGGTCTTTGTAAGGTACAGCCGGAACAGGACGGACTTCTGCACCCAAAGTGGTTATTGCATCTATCTTTTCTTGAGATTGGGTATTGGGAATAATAATCAGACATTTGTAACCTTTGGCGTTGCAAATATGCGCTAATCCAATACCAGTATTACCCGCAGTTCCTTCCACTACCGTCCCACCGGGTTTGAGTAAACCTTTTTTTTCCGCGTCTTCAATAATGTAAAGTGCAGCGCGGTCTTTGACGGAACCACCAGGATTGAGAAATTCAGCTTTGGCGAGGATTTCGCAGCCTGTTTCTGCACTGAAACTGCTTAAACGAATCAGTGGGGTGTTACCAATAGTGCCGACAAATCCTTGTTTGATATCCATGTTGAATTTACTTGAGTTCTTACATATCAAAATTTTGGCTTATAAGTGAATCTATTCTCAATGTCTTACACTCTCACAGGTGAGAAATTTACGTACAATTTCCGAAAAGTAACTAAAAAATATTGAATATCAGTAAGTGAGGCAATATAGCTCTTTGCTGGTCGTTTGTTCAAGTTATTGAGGCTGAAGTAGTGATTTTACAGTTGGTTGCAATTATGAGCGTAAGCTAAAATACAGGGTAATTGACTAGAGGGGGTGAATACTGATGGCATCTCAAGATGAATACAATCGAGAACTTCAACGCAAAGTTGAAATGCGACTGCGAGAAATAGACAATCACATTAATCCTAATGAAGCGCCTGTTTATCAAACTGTTAAACATCAACCCGAAGCTTCTCAAAAGCCTTGGATGAGAAAAGTAATTCTCGGTGCAAAGCTTTTTGGCTTTGCGATTGCAACCTTGGTTGCAGTGCGAGTAGCCGCTGTGTTAGCTGGAGTTGTTATTTTTGGCGCTTTGGCTTTTCTCACTTACAAGCTTTTCTTGGAATCTAAAATTAAAAACTCTAAATAAAGTGTCATCACCATGAATTATCAAGTTGGAACTGACAGATTTATCAATGATTTAGAACGTGTTGCTCAAACACGCTCAGAAATTTCTATTTGTTTAAACAAAATCGCGGATACAATTAATCAAGCAGAGTTGGCTGGGGATAGCTCATCAGGTAAACTCAGTTTAGCGCGAGATATTGAAGACATTACTGTAGCCAGTAAAAATCTCAACAAAGGTGTATTTCGCCTTTTAGTTTTGGGTGATATGAAACGAGGCAAAAGTACGTTTCTTAATGCCTTAATTGGTGAGAATTTATTACCAAGTGACGTAAATCCTTGTACAGCAGTATTAACAATTTTACGCTATGGGGCAGAAAAAAAAGTCACCATTCATTTTAATAACGGCAAAAGTCCCGAACAGCTAGATTTTCAAAGTTTTAAATATAAATATACGATTGATCCGGCTGAAGCGAAGAAGTTAGAACAAGAGCAAAAACAAGCTTTTCCCGATGTTGATTATGCAGTTGTTGAATATCCTTTAACTTTGTTGGAAAAAGGAATTGAAATTGTTGATAGTCCAGGTTTAAATGATACAGAAGCACGAAATGAATTATCTTTAGGTTATGTAAACAACTGTCATGCAGTTTTGTTTGTGATGCGTGCTTCTCAGCCTTGTACTTTAGGTGAAAGACGTTACTTAGAGAATTATATCAAAGGTAGAGGTTTATCGGTTTTCTTCTTAGTTAATGCTTGGGATCAGGTGAAAGAATCATTAATTGATCCTGATGATGTAGAAGAGTTAACATCAGCGGAAGATAGACTCAGACAAGTATTTAAAGCCAATTTAGCAGAATATTGTTCTGTAGATGGACAGGATATCTATGATGAAAGGGTATTTGAGATTTCATCCATTCAAGCACTGAGACGCAGGTTAAAGAATCCCCAAGCTGATTTAAGTCAGACTGGTTTTCCTGAGTTTATGGGGGCGCTGAACACCTTTTTGACTAGAGAAAGAGCGATCGCAGAATTACGTCAAGTCAGAACCTTAGCTAGACAAGCTGTAAACCATACCCGTGAAGCGATTGATCGACGTATTCCTTTACTTGATAAAGACGTTGATGAATTAAAAAACCGCATTAATTCAGTTGAACCTGAATTTAACAAACTCACCACTATCCGCGATCAATTCCAAAAAGAAATTATCAACACCAGAGATAATCAAGCAAGAACAGTATCTGAGTCATTTCGTAGCTATGTTTTAAACTTAGGTAACACCTTTGAAAATGATTTTCTGCGCTATCAACCAGAATTAAACTTGTTTGATTTCTTGAGTAGTGGTAAACGAGATGCTTTCAACACCGCATTACAAAAAGCATTTGAACAATATATTACAGATAAGTTTTCTGCTTGGACTTTAACTGCTGAAAAAGACATGAATTCAGCCTTTAAAGAATTATCTCATTCTGCTGCTCAATATGGTGCTTCTTATAGTCAAGTCACCAATCAAATCAACGAAAAATTAACAGGACAACCAGTTAAAGTAAACCCCAATAGTACCACAGAAGATGATAACTCTCCTGGATGGGCAAAATGGGCAATGGGTTTATTATCTTTATCTAGAGGCAACTTAGCCGGTGTGGCTTTAGCTGGTGCTGGTTTTGATTGGAAAAATATCCTTTTAAACTACTTCACCGTTATTGGTGTTGGTGGAATAATTACCGCAGTTACAGGTATTTTTCTAGGACCAATTGGCTTCGCTTTGTTAGGTTTAGGAGTAGGAATTTTACAAGCAGATCAAGCACGGAAAGAGTTAGTTAAAACTGCCAAAAAAGAGTTAGTTAAATATTTACCACAAGTAGCACAAGAACAAGCACCACTTGTTTATGATGCAGTTAAAGAGTGTTTTGATGCTTACGAAAAAGAAGTAAATCAACGCATTAATGATGACATCACTTCTCGCAAATCGGAATTAGATAATTTACTCAAACAGAAAGAAACGCGAGAAATTAACCGTGAAAGTGAGTTCCAACGTCTGAAAAATTTACAAGAAAGTGTCATAGAACAACTGCAAAAAATCGAAGCTGCATACAGCAATTTGTTAGCTTATTATAGCTAATTAATAGGTAAGCATTCAGCAATCAGCTAAAGAAAGAATTGATAAGCATTCTGATTGCTGATTACTAATTTAAGTCTCCTCAATTCAAAACCCCTAAAACCTGGTTTTAGCTGAATGCTTACATAAATAGACAATTGTAGGTTGGGTTGACGCAAGGAAACCCAACATGATCAAAAATTTGTTGGGTTGCGCTGTCGCTTAACCCAACCTACGCAATTAAATTTTTCCACTCTTACACCAAGCAGATTGTATTTAGACAAATATGCAAAAACAATATGAACGTTACCAAGATATAACAAATTCTCTCAAATCTATTTGTAAATTAATAAATTTAGATCCTAAATCCAAGCTTTATCAAGATGTCATTGCGATTTCCAATCATCTAGCTAATCCTAATTTTCAGATTGCGGTATTTGGCCCCTTTAATCATGGTAAATCAACTTTGTTAAATGCAATGTTGGGAAATAGAACTTTACCAATTGATTTAATTCCGACTACAGGTGCAGCAATTACTGTTAAATATGGTAGTGATGTTAGAACTCGAATTATGTTGGTAGATGGTACAGAAATCTACCGCAATGGCACAGATATTTTACAAAAATTTGCGATTCTTGATGGGAATAGACAGATGCGAAAAGATGTTGCATCTGTAGAAGTTTTTTGTCCTCATCCCTTCTTAGAAACAGGAATAGAATTTGTTGATTTACCAGGGACAAATGACAGAGAAGCACAAGATAACTTAGTCAGAGATAGGTTATTAGGAACAGACTTAGTTATCCAATTATTAGACGCACGTAAGTTAATGACTTTAGGAGAACGAGAAAACTTACGTGATTGGTTATTAGATAGAGGAATTAAAACAGTTATTTTTGTAGCTAATTTCCTCAATTTACTAGAACCTGAAGAACAAAAACAAGTACAAAATCGCTTATTATTCGTAGCTGAAAGTTTTCGTTCCGAATTACCTGCCGGTTTTAGTAATTTATATCGAGTTGATGCTTTACCTGCTTTACGTGCAAGATTAAAAGGTGATGTTGCGCTTGCAAATAGTAGCGGGTTAGCAGCCTTTGAAACAGCTTTACAGAATATAGTCGGAATTTTACAACAAAATACTGGTGGTGTACGTTTACCAAGAATTCAATCAATCACTTCACAAATACAACCTTTATTAGCAGATAAAATTGATAAAATTGCTAATGAAATTAAAACATTTGATGATAAAGAAGATGCTAAAAATGATATTAAACAAAAAGCTAAAGACCTAATTCAACAAGGTTTTAATACTAGTGTTTATGAATTACGTAATTGGTTGTATTTACCAAATTTATTAGCTAAATACCAAAGTGATATTGCTGTTGCATTAGCAGAAAACAATTTACAATCTTGGCAAAAAGAAACTTTAAAAAAAGACTTAACAGAATTGCAATTAGCTATAATAAAATGGCTGTATCAAGCTTATGAATTTTTCAAGTCAGAAAGACCAGAAGATTTAAAAATACCATTTCCCAATATACCTCAAATAACCCTACCTGCAAAACAAAATAATACCAATGATATAACAGATCCTGGTTCTATTGCTGTAGGTGGTGGTATTGGTTGGCTATTAGGTGGCCCTGTAGGTGCTGCTGTAGTAGGGAGTATTTCTTATTTATTAAATCAAAATATTCAAAATGCTGAAGAAAAATCAGCTAAAGAATCTTATCATCAACAGGTAGCAACAATTTGTATAGCTGCGGCTGAAAATTATTTATCTAGTTTTAGTAGTCAGGGTTTATCTATTTTAGCTGAATATGAACAAAAAGCTGTGAAAGTCATTAACTTTCAAGTTAGTCAAGAACCGCGTGAAATTAGTCAAAAACGTGAAGATATCAAACAATTAAAAAATGGATTTAATCAATTATTGACAGAATTAGAAAAAGTAAATATTCAAACTAAATATCAACCTTATCAAGAAACTCCTAAACCTGCACATACTCAAACACCACCTCAAGGAAATAGTAGCAAGTATACATACACAGAAAAGAAGGTAGAACCACCCCCTCAACAGGTTTATACTCCACCTGAAGCAAATACTCCTCAAGTCAAAGTGGAAACACCAAGTCAGCAGGTTTATACACCTCCACCAAATCCCGCAGAAACAGAAGCTAAATTTCGTGCGTGGGAACTTGATCAAGAAATAGCACAAATGAAAGCTAATATGAAATTTCCAGGGAAACAGCAACAAACAAATGCAAATCAAAAAGCACAAAATCCACCAAAGACACAAGTAGAGAAAGATAAAATTGCTCGTGCTTATAAAATTTTAGGGTTACAAGATACGGCTTCTTTTACTGAAGTGAAACAAGCTTATAAGACATTGGTGAAAAAATGGCATCCTGATTTATTTGTGAATCAGCCACAAATGCAGAAACAGGTACAAGAAAAGATTCGGTTGGTGAACGAGGCTTATAATATTTTAGCAGAATTATGATATGTATTCATGAAGAATATTGCTGGATTTTTCAGTTTCAAAGTATTCTTGAACGCTAAGGAAATTTAGATGAGATTGTATAGTTTTTTATCCTTGATAAATTGTTATGAATTTTATGTTTACCAAATTTTACTCATATTCAAAACAAACCCTGGTAAAATAGGTTCACAATTGACAGTATCAGGGTTTTCTAAACATTCTTCTATTTGTCCAGGACGATAAATATAAACTTGGCGATTTTTACGGTCAATTAATAAGCCTAATTGTATTCCTGGTTCCTGCATATATTCTGTCATTTTGTCTTTTAATGGTTGCAGGTTATCAGAAGCTGATCTTAATTCGATGACAAAATTAGGACATATAGGTGCAAACTTTTTTTGTTGTTCTGGTGTGAGTTTATTCCATCTTTCTAATTTTATCCAAGCAGCATCAGGAGAACGGTCTGCACCTGTGGAAAGTTTAAATCCTGTGCTGGAATCAAAACAAATACCTGTATTGTCTTTCTCTGACCACATATATAACTGTCCAGCTAAGTTGAAATTACGGTTTCCCGTTTCTGAACCTGTAGGTGGCATAATTGATATTTCTCCAAATCTATTTCTTTCAATGCGTAAATCACGGTTTACTTGACAGAATTCAAAAAATTGTTCATCTGTCATAGGCATTGAAGATGGCATTTGTAACATTAAGGGAGATGAAAGCATGGTGATTTCCTTCTAGTTATTTTATTTACCAAATTTTACTCATATTCAAAACAAACCCTGGTAAAATAGGTTCACAATTGACAGTATCAGGGTTTTCTAAACATTCTTCTATTTGTCCAGGACGATAAATATAAACTTGACGATTTTTGCGATCAATTAATAAGCCTAATTGTATTCCTGGTTCTTGCATATATTCCTGCATTTTGTCTTTTAATGGTTGCAGGTTATCAGAAGCTGATCTTAATTCAATGACAAAATCGGGACAAATAGGTGCAAACTTTTTTTGTTGTTCTGGCGTGAGTGTATTCCATCTTTCTAACTTTATCCACGAAGCATCAGGAGAACGGTCTGCACTTGTGGAGAGTTTAAATCCTGTGCTGGAAGAAAATGCTATTCCTGTATTGTTTTGTTCTGTCCACATCCATAATTGTCCAAGGATGTTAATTTCTCGATTACCTGTTTCTGAACCGGCGGGTGACATGATTGATATTTCCCCAAATCTATTTCTTTCAATGCGTAAATCATGGTTTAGTTGACAAAATTCAAAAAATTGCTCGTCTGTCATTGATGAAGGCATTTGCAACATTAAGGGAGATGAAAGCATGGTGATTTCCTTCTAGTTATTTTGTTTACCAAATTTTACTCATATTTAAAATAAAGCCAGGTAAAATAGGTTCACAATTTACAGTATCAGGGTTTTCTAAACATTCTTCTATTTGTCCAGGACGATAAATATAAACTTGACGATTTTTGCGATCAATTAATAAGCCTAATTGTATTCCTGGTTCTTGCATATATTCCTGCATTTTGTCTTTTAATGGTTGCAGGTTATCAGAAGCTGATCTTAATTCAATGACAAAATCGGGACAAATAGGTGCAAACTTTTTTTGTTGTTCTGGCGTGAGTGTATTCCATCTTTCTAACTTTATCCACGAAGCATCAGGAGAACGGTCTGCACTTGTGGAGAGTTTAAATCCTGTGCTGGAAGTAAAAGTGATACCTGTACCATCTTTTTCTGACCATACCCATAATTGTCCAAATATATTACCTTCTCGGTTTCCTGTTTCTGAACCTGTCGGTGACATGATTGATATTTCTCCAAATTGATTTCTTTCAATGCGTAAATCACGGTTTACTTGACAGAATTCAAAAAATTGTTCGTCTGTCATTGGCATTGAAGATGGCATTTGCAACATTAATGGGGATGATAGCATGGTGATTTCCTCCATATTTGCTTACCTAAATGACTCTATTATATCGCTACTAAATGGCTTGAATTATAATAAAAAAGGTGGGTTATGCTGTTGCTAACCCACCCTACGAAGAATATTTATGTTACTGGAAATTACTTGTTAGGTTGGGGTGTCATGCGTAAATAAGGTTTGATTTCTCTGTAACCTTTGGGGAATTTCTCTTTGAGAACTTCGGGATCTTTTAATGATGGAACAATTACGCAGTCTTCTCCATCTTTCCAGTCAGCGGGGGTAGCGACGCTGTAATGATCAGTTAATTGCAGAGAGTCAATGACTCGCAATAGTTCATCAAAGTTGCGTCCTGTACTGGGGGGGTAGGTGAAGCTAAGACGCAGTTTTTTGTTGGGGTCGATAACGAAGACGGAACGCACTGTGATGTTTGCAGCTGCGTTGGGGTGAATCATGTCATAAAGGTCGGAAACCTTTTTGTCTGCGTCTGCGAGAATGGGATAGTTGAGGGCGGTTCCTTGAGTTTCTTCGATATCTCCCACCCAGCCATTATGGGAGTCTACATCATCGACGCTGAGTGCGATCGCTTTTACGTTGCGTTTGTCAAATTCTGGTTTCAGTTTAGCTACTGTACCTAATTCGGTTGTGCAAACTGGTGTAAAGTCAGCAGGGTGGGAGAATAGCACTACCCAGCTATCACCGGCCCATGCGTAAAAATCAATATCACCGTGTGTTGAGGCTTGAGTAAAGTTGGGTACTGTATCACCAAGACGGAGAGTCATGCGAGATTCCCTGTAATTAAGAAGGCATATTTTTACTGTGTTATCATGACACAGAACAGTGAATTATCCCATCAACATTCCACAGGTTGCAACAAAATTTTAAATTTCTAAACTTTTTGGTCTGCCACAATTTCCTGATAAGCTTGAATTACTTGTTGTGCGATCGCATCCCAGCTAAAATTCTCTAAGGCATATTTTTGGGCATTTAAGCCCCGTCGCTGGCATTCTTGGGGATTTGACAAAGCTGCTTTGAATAAATCCACCAGCGATTCTACATCAGTTTTCCCCACCCAACCAGACTCACTATCTACCACCTGCTGATATATATGCACTTGGTCAGAAATAATCACTGGTTTTCCTGCGACCATTGCTTCAGCTACCGCAATGCCAAAATTTTCGTAGTAAGAAGGTAATACAAATAAATCTGCGGCTTTTAATAAACTTCTTTTCGCTTCACCCGTAACAAAGCCAGTAATTGTTGTGTGTGTATTTAATGATGAATTTTCAATTTCAGATTTAATTTTTTGTTCATAAATTGGATCTTGGGGATTTGTTCCAGCTAAAATAAAGTGAAAATTAAAACCATCATTTAATAATTTTTCTAACGCAGGAAGTAATAAATCTAAACCCTTTTTTGGGTCAATGCGGGACATAAATAAAACCACAGGTTTATCATTAGGAATTCTCCATTGATTACTAACTGAATTTTTTCCATCTTCCATAGGAGGAATTACACCCAAAGGAATCACTAAATCTTTTGTTTTTACGCCAAATCTTGCTGATATTTTCGCTTCTTGTTCGCTAGTAAAATGAATAGCTGCTGCACCTGCTAAATTACCACGTTCCAAAACTTTAACATAAAGCTGTTTTAATTGTTGCTTTTTACGTAAATCAGCAGGATCTAGAGTTCCTAAAGGACGTAAAATATAAGGTAAATTTTGTTGACGACAAATAAAAGCTGACGCACTACTCACAGGAGAAAATAAAGCATGAATATGGGCAATATCAAACTCCTTTGCGTGAGTTTTCAACCATTTTAATAAATCAAGAGAAAACTTATATCTACGAAACGGCGAACAACGAAAGTAAATAATATCATAACCATCTTGCTTGATAGGGCGATTTAAAGGCACATCAAGGGGTTTTTGACCAAAATCGCCATTACTATCTGTTGTCAGGATTGTAACTTCTTCACCTGCTTTTGCCAACGCTGGGGCTAACCCTAACACCATTTGACTAGGACCGCCATAAATTAAAGAAATCGAGGGAACAATATGTAATATTTTCATGTTTGACCGCACTATACTAGTTATTTGTGCAAATCTTTTTTTCTTCTCTCTGCGTCCTCTATTTCTCTGTGGTTAGTTGAAATCAAATAATATCAATTAAATGAACCGCGAAGACGCAAAGGGCGCGAAGGAAAGAAAAGAAGGAAGAAGAAGATATGTAATCTTACATTTGAAAAAAAGTATCTTTTACTAAGAACTAACTAATCCTTGATAAAATTCAAATTGTTGCTGCGCTAAAGCCTTATTTGTATATTGAACCATTGCTTTTTCATAACCCAAAGCACCTAAATTTTCAGCCAAATCAGGTTTTTCCATTAATTGCAACAAACAACTAGCTAAAGCTGGAATATCACCTTCTGGAAAGATTAAACCAGCATCACCAATTACATAAGGAATTTCCCCAGAATCGGAACCAATAACAGGAACTTTGCAAGCCATAGCTTCAATTAATACGTGTCCAAATTGTTCCTTCCAACCTACAGCAGTTATGGTTTTAAACTTGTAAGTTGTTTCTGAAGGCAAAACTAAAGTACTCATTAAATTGATATATTTAGCAACTTCATCATGGGGAACACTTTCTACCATAATCAGTTTATCTTGAATATTATTTTCTGTTGATATTTTAATTAATTCATCTTTTAACTCTCCTCTTCCTAATAGTAATAATTTCCAAGGTTTATCTTTTAAAGATACTAATGATTGCAATAGAGTTAACAAACCTTTTTCTGGGACAAATCGACCGACAAAACCAACAACAAAATCTCCTTGATTGATACCTAATTTAGCTGCTAATTCTGGTTGTGGTTGAGGAGTAAATAAGGTTTCATCTACACCTAATTGTGGCATAACTTTAATTGCTCCATTATATCCTCTTTGACGTAAAATCTCCGCACCATCTTGATTACCAGAAATAATTCCGTCACTATTATTAAGGTTATATTTTTCTAGTAAAGCAATTGGTAATTTCAATTCATAAGGTAAATTCCACCAAGTAAAAAATATATTCTTAGCTTTAAGTCCTAATAGCTGATTTAAGACAATCATTTGTGTATAAGCCAAACCTCTAGAACCTTGTTCAACATGAATAATATGGGGACGAAATTTTCGCAACAAAGTGATTAAATCAGCCCCAAAAGTCAGAAGTCCTTGATGATTTTGACTAAAATTAGATATAGGTACTATTTTAAATGCACCTTCATCACGATATTCAGATTCAATTATTTTATTTTGTACCCCTCCTGGTTTCCAGCGTTTAGGAACTACAACAGTAACTTCAATTCCTGATTGTAGTTTTGATAAAGCGCGTAATTTTTCGCAATTCAAATCTACGATATAGGTATGACTAGCAACTAAAATTCTCATGATAAATCTTGAATACAAACTTAATAATGTTTGACTAATTTGACTAAATAGATATCTTCTTTTCTCTTCCTTCTTCCTTCTTCCTTCTTCCCTCTTCCTTCGCGTCCTTCGCGCCTTCGCGGTTCATTTAATCCATATTCCTCTGGTGAGCAAAATGCCCACCAAAAGAAATGATATTCTAATTACAGAATAAAAAATCTAAACTTGTTGATCTAACCGACTGTAAACTTGCCCATCATTCCAGATTGATTGGATCACACTACCTACAGCTTTAAGAAAACCCAAAACATAGAAAAACCCACGAGTTGCAACTTTAATCGGAGAACCGCTTTTATAACAAGGTGGATTTCCGAGAACGTGACAATCAAACAAACGTCCGTAAAGACGTAAAGCCTGGGTAAAAGTGAGGTTTTTCAGTCCCAATAAAAAATGGTTGTGATAGAAAGTGATTTGATAATTTAGCGATCGCATACTAATATCATGACAGCCTCCCGTTTCTTCCCCTAAATGTACCAAATGTGCCTCCGGATCATACCAAATTTTATATCCCGTCTTTCTTACCCGCAAACAGAAATCTGACTCCTCCCGCACCGCACTACCGCGAAACCTCTCATCAAACTTCAGCCCATACTTAGTAAAGATTTCGCGCCGAAAAGACATATTACAACCCCGTGCTGTGAGTACCTGTTGGGGTTTAGTAGTATGGACTAAATCAATGTGATACCAAGCAATTCCAGGGTCCATTGCTTCTGGGGGTAGATATTCAATCTCCAGTTTTCCCCCAGAATCGCCTAATTTCATTCTGTCAAATACTCGCCCCGCAACAGCGCCTATTTCTGGATTTTGCAAATAGTTTTTGACATGGGCGCTTAAAAATCCAGGTTCTAACTCTACATCATCATCAATAAATAAGACGATTTCTCCCTGCGATCTTCTGACTGCATAATTCCGCGCCCCTGGTAAACTAGCCCAATCCAAACGCAACAATTTAATTTTATCTGCTGCTGACATTTCATCTAAAAAAGCTTGAGTTTCAGGTTCGTGAGTTTGGGTTTGGTCTACTACTAAAACTTCAAAATGGGGATAGTCTTGCCTTAAGACATCGACAATGCTATCTTGCAAAAGTTTTTCCCTTCTATAGGTAGGGATAACAACTGAAATTAAAGGGTAATTATCCATAAGTTTTGATGATTTAAATTGTATTAATTCAGAGCTTCACAACTTCATTTCTGATTATCAAATACTTGCCATTTTTTCTGAAAGCTACTATTCCAAAAATTAAATATATTTACATCAACATATTTCACCTCTAAAAAATTTATGTCTATAAAATATTAACACTGAATAAAAAATAGTTGTTGTGTGATTGGGAGTATTTATTTTAGATAGATGGTTGACTCCTGAGATGATTTTTTAATGGACGTTTTTTCTGACCTTTTTGGTTAATTAGCCTCTCTTCTGGACTCAGTTGTTGATCCAGCAATTGCAATTTGAGTAATATTCCTATACTCAACCAATAATAGACACATACGGGATCGACATCTAGAGGATAGTAATAAGTATTATAACTAATAGCTAGTATAAACACCCACATACTAGCAGCATATGTCCGTAAGTTACGGTCTTTTATGGAGCGATATACTTTAAAAGTAGCAATTGTGATACTGGTAACAAGACCGAGAAAAGCTAGTACTCCTACAATTCCCACTTCATACAACAGTTTAGGGTAGTAAGTTTCCACCAACTTGGTTGAACCCAAGGCGCGAGCCGAGTTGGTAGCTCTTCCTAAACCAGAACCAATAGGAGTTTTGACACTTTTCCAGTTATCCTCAAATTGATCCACAATAAATGCTTGAGGTGGGGATGCATTCCAACGACTTGTAAAGCTATCTAATCTATCTTGGACAACAACAGGGTTAGCTGCCATGGCAATTCCCAAAATTAAAATCATCGCTCCTCCTATCGGGATAAACCGTTTGAGATTGCCAATTTGACCAGTCAAGAATAACAAAAGCACGAAGCAGGTTGGGACTAAAGCTAAGGCAATTCTCTGCCCTGAAACAACCGCATTCATAAAGACTAATGCTAGAGTTACTAAACCAATTATCCGCCAAATAATAGAGCGATCGCTAAAACTAGTAGCAAAGGTGAAAAATGTACTAGAAATTAAGAACCATGACCACTGCCAAGGGGCTACAAATGTTCCTGGTAATCGAATTACCCCTTGTTCAGGTGTATATAATAGCGCTCCACCCACATAACAACGAGCTTCGAGTGTGGCTTTAAACAAGGCATCTCCTTCAACACCAACAGTCCCTTTGCATACTCCTATTGTGAGTAGAAAATATTGCATGATTCCTAAGAGACAGCAAACTAGGATGAGGACAATCTGAGTACGCGATAACAGCAAAAAATCTTGCTGATTGCGAATTAAATAGTAGGCACAACTAATTAAGGGTAAATAACCCAAAAATACTTTTAAGCCGAGAATTCCTAGTCCTAAGGGTATGTCGCCACCTGATGGGTCTAACTGCTGCCCACCATTGATAAACACCAGCGTGAGCATAGAGCAGCCAAAGACGATCCATAATGGGGTTTTAATGGCTTGGGGAACAATAAAGGGTTGCTTTTTCTTGCGGCAAGTTTGCCAAAGTGCGATCGCAGCAGGGACATAAAAAGCATCTTTAGCTAATTGTATGACGGGATTATTCCCAATGTAGTAAATAATTGTCCCGGCAAAAGGTAAGTAGATGATAAAGGCGTATATAGCGTGGCGTGGGTATTTGTAGGAAAATGACAGTATGACAATACCTAGCACAGCGGGAATTGCTAGTTTAATTCCCCCGACAAAAAAAATCATTAATCCTAAAAATAAGCCAGTACCGCCAGCAGTAGTTAGTAAGCTGATAAATTCTTTGCGAGCTAGGGTAGCTTGTCGTTTCTGGGCTAATTGTTCCTTAAGACTGAGAGTAGGTGTATCAGCCGACGACTGCTTTTTTGCTTTGCGGGATTTTTTGGTTTTTGCCATAAGGTTAAGTACCGAGTACTGAGTACTGAGTGAAACTTTTGCGAGGAATATTGAGTGTTTATTGAGTGGAAAATTACTCATTACTTTTCTTCTTACTCTACACTCAGTACTCGGTATTCAATACTCAGTATCTTTATCCTAAATGTTGTTGGACTTGTGAGACTAATTCACTTGTCCAATAGTTGGCAAGTTCAGCGTTGGCTGCTTCAACCATGACGCGGATGACTGGTTCTGTACCGGATGCGCGGACTAAAATTCTGCCATCATCACCCATTGCGGCTTCGGCTTGAGCGATCGCATTTTGTACTGGTTGACAGTCTTGCCATCCTAAACGGCGCTCACGATCTAATACTCGCACATTCCGTAATAATTGGGGGTAGGTCTGAAAACTTTGATCTACCATTTCACTCAGAGAAATACCTGCTTCTTGGACGACAGCAGCTATATGCAAAGCTGTTAATAAGCCATCACCAGTAATGCCATAATGACGACAGAGAATGTGACCGGATTGTTCACCTCCCAGCATTCCCCCAGTTTTCAACATTTCGGCTTGCACATATTGATCACCTACTGCTGTCCGAATTAAGTTACCACCTAATTGCTGCCAAGCTTTTTCAAAGCCTAAGTTAGCCATAACAGTGGAAATAATCAGATTATCTGGTAATTGTTGCTTTTGTTGTAAATGGCGACCCCAAAGATAGAGAATGTAATCGCCATTAATTTCTCGACCAGTATTATCTACAGCTAAAACCCTGTCTGCATCACCATCAAAGGCAAAACCGATGTCGGCGTTATGTTGTTTAACTGTTGCTTGGAGAATATCTAAATGAGTCGAACCACAATTAACATTAATGCGATCGCCATCAGCTTCATTATGCAGACAAATCACCTCTGCACCCATTTCTGCAAATACCGACGGTGCTAACCCAACTGCTGCCCCCCACGCTAAATCTAAAACAATCTTCATTCCCTGAAGATTTACCGCAGCTTGTAAAGGTTGTTGCAACGCCTGACGATATTGTCCTATTAACTCTTGCCGTGAATAATGCCGACCGCATTTATCCACAACTGCCCCAGATGATATTTTACCCCGTAATCCCGCTTCAATTTCTGCCTGTAATCTGGGAGACAACTTCGCCCCATTTGCACCAAAAATTTTAATGCCGTTATCTTCTGGTGGGTTGTGGCTGGCAGAAATCATGATCCCACCAATAGCATCACTCATGCTGGCAAGATAGGCCACACAAGGAGTAGGACATAACCCTAAATACCAAACTTCTAGCCCTGCTGCTGTTAAACCTGCACTCAAGGCCATGGCTAACATATCGCTGGAATTTCTAGAATCCTGTCCCACAATCACAGGGCCAACTTCAGATGCATGATTGTGCAAGACAATACCCGCCCAAAAACCTACTTGCAACGCTAAAGGCGCATTTAGTAATTCTCCAATTTTGCCACGAATACCATCTGTACCAAATAGGGGACTTGCGGGGAGAGGAATTAAATTAAGCGCACAACTACTTTCAACTTCTGTTCTCAATCCTTCTGATTTGGAATTAGAACCCTCAGAAATCCTACCTTGAGTTCGAGTTATAGCGGAAACCATATTTTTAAACACTCCACACAATCACACCGGAGAATAACACGTTAGACTTTGTTCAACAATTCTGACGAAATAGCTTTTAAACAGTACGCCTGTAATTGTTTTTCTTAATGACAATTAATTATAACACTCTCATTTTACGTAAAATTACATAAAGTTATGGATATTTAATGATGAATCTTCCGTAAATCATCATTGTTTAAATTTATGAATGCAAAGAATATCTGTATAATTTAGCACAAAATATTCCCGGCTTAAAGAATTTTAATGTAAATTCTCATCAAATAGTTTTAATGTAACGTTTTAATGGCGTTTTTTAGTCATTGATAAATCAGAACTTCGCCAGTTGACTTTATTAAGGTTAATAAATTTTAGTATGAGCAGCAATTTAGCCAGCAAATTACGTATAGGTACAAAAAAAGCCCACACGATGGCAGAAAACGTGGGTTTTGTCAAGTGTTTTTTGAAAGGAGTGGTAGAGAAAAATTCCTACCGCAAATTAGTTGCTAACTTTTATTTCATCTACTCAGCAATGGAAGAGGAGATGGAGAAACACCGCAATCACCCCATTGTCGGCAAAATTTATTTTCCCCAACTCAACCGCAAACATACTTTAGAGCAAGATTTAACTTACTACTACGGTTACAACTGGCGAGAGCAAATCAAATTATCCTCCGCTGGTGAGGCGTATGTAAACCGGATTCGGGAAATTTCTGCGACAGAACCAGAGTTGTTAATTGCTCATTCCTATACCCGTTATTTAGGTGATTTATCGGGTGGACAAATTCTTAAAGGTATTGCCCAAACAGCGATGAAGTTGGGTGAAGGTGAAGGTACTGCCTTTTATGAATTTGCAGATATTACCGATGAAAAAGCATTTAAAGCTGAGTATCGTCAAAATTTGGATGCTATGCCTATTGATGATGCCACAGGCGATCGCATTGTAGAAGAAGCAAATGCCGCTTTTGGTATCAACATGAAGATGTTCCAGGAATTAGAAGGTAACTTAATTAAAGCGATCGGGATTATGGTTTTCAACGCCTTAACCCGGAAACGCACCAAGGGTAGCACTGAATTGGTAACTGCTGAATAATGAAGCAGTGCTGAGTACCGAGCAAAAAGCTCAAAATATCTAGGGGTAACAGCCTTGTGATTGTTTTTATGTCAATGAAAGCAACCGGAGGGATGTCACCCCAAATTAGAATCATCTAAATCACATTCAGCCATAAATTGCTCAATACTTTCAGGAAAATCACCATTTTCAACTTTTTTCGTAAATACTTAATATACTAAAAACGGGTTAAAAGTGTCATTCTGAACGAAGTGAAGAATCTCCGAGATACTTCCCTGCACTACGTTACGGTCAGTATGACATAAGTCCAAGTTTGACCCGTTTGCAGTATAACAATCTTTTTTATCACCTTCCTTGCGGGAAAAACCTAACCAGAGAATAATAATTATTTTTTGTTCTTTAAATACTCTAAAAAACAATCTATATCTTTCTGGAAGTCCCATTTTCTTGAGACGACCATATTTTTGTAAAGGTTTCTGTAAAATAAAGTGAGACGCAAAAGGATCTTGGGTAATTTTTTTTTAATACCTATATTCAACGCTTTTAATAATTTTGCATCTTGATGTTGGATAAATTCTTCTTTGGGTAATTCATCTTTTAATTTCTTGATCTTTTCGCGCAAGTCTACCCATTGGGTGTTAAACAACGGGTAGAAAAATATTTGCCAATCATTACAAGTAAATACAGCCATTAATCTAAAACTACATCAGCTAATAAATCATCTATTTCTGCACTCATTTCTTGAGTATATGCAACTAATTGGGAAGGATTTTGGATAGCATCTTTCATGAGAAAATCTAAAAAGAGGCTTAACATTACGCTTTCATCTTCGTTATTTTCTATAACATCTTTCGCGTCTAATTTCACTAAAAATGTGTTATCTGATAACACTTCCATATAGCCTGAAGTATTAGCTAAATGGGGATAGTCTTTAAAAAAAGAACGAGGGAGACGAAAACCATCTTGATTACCGATTTTTGCAGGGTTGATGGCATAAATTTTATCAGCCATAAGATAATTCTTGAGCTAGGTTATAATTTATGTTATGACATATCTTTGATAAATTCTTGTTGTAAATCATCAAAGTCCACAGAAAACACATCTATTTCTTGACGATTTGGTTATTGATTAAAAGCTGTAGATATACTATAATATATAGTATTATTTTGTTTTGAAAAGTAAGTAAATAAGGTAATTATGGAACAAACAATTACTATTACTTTCACACCAGAAGGAAACCTAGAACTTCCTCCAGAAATTCGAGAACAATTTGTTAATGGTGAAAAATATTCAGTTACTATGACTGAAGATGGTATTTTTTTTAAAAAAGCTGCTAAATTTGATTGGTCAGAATTAAGGAAAAGAAGAGAAGCAGTAAATGATCCTAATCCTTTAACAACAGAAGAGATTTGTGAACTTGTGCGAGAAGTTCGCCAAGTAAATACTCAATAATATACTAACTAACAGCAAAGTTTGTATATTGTCTGATTTTAGGATGACGAAAACCAAGTACAATATCCTGTGCAGGAATACCTGCTGCTATAAAATCATTAGCAATACTTTCTTCTGTATCATCATATTGAATCCAAATTTTATGATCAATTAAATCTACATGAATAGGTGTGGTATGTAGATATTGATCACCACTCCAACCAATATCTAATACTAGATAACGTCCATGTTCATCATCAAATAGAACTTGGGAGTTATAGCCATCAGGGATAGAAGCGCGATATTCAGCAGTTTCTGTTAATATGCTTTTGATAATTTCTTGATATTTTAATTTGGTATCCATTGTACTATCTCCTCATGTAGTTGCATTTATAGAGACTAATAGAAATATTCCATATTGACATTGATACTATATGTGATATCATCAGAATAGCAAAATAAGCCTGCCAGCGAAGGACACAAACATGAAAAAATTTAAAATTCAACGGACATTAATCAATTATGAGTCAACTAGAAAAATTAATTCAGTTATTTCTCTCTTACCCTGTTGAAGTAAGATTTGAAGAAGTAAGACGTATTTTAATAGCATTCGGTTTTGAAGAAGTTCGATCTAAAGGAAGTCATCACACTTTCCGTCATGAGGATGGAAGGATACAAATTGTACCCAAAAAAGAGGGGCAAAAAGTAAAAGGAATTTATATTAAGCAGATTGTAAAACTGCTCAGATTAGAGGAGTAGTATGTCTAAGAAAAATAAAACTGAACGTGAGTCACTGGAATTTTACTTGAATTTGAAATATCCAGTTACACTTTACCCTGATCCTGATGGGGGATATGTAGCAGAAATTAAAGACCTTCCTGGGTGTATGACTCAGGGAGAAACAACAGATGAAACTTTATTTAATATTGAAGAAGCACGTAATTTATGGATAGAAACAGCCTATGAATATGGGGATGAAATTCCCTTACCCTCAACTCAAGTTCAATACAGTGGTAAGGTTTTACTACGTATACCTCGATCATTGCATGAGAGATTAACAGAAAATGCAGAGAAAGAAGGAGTTAGTCTCAATCAATATCTTGTGTTTTTGTTAAGTGAAAGAAATGCTATTAAGTCTTTAAGCATGGTAAATGCTAAGTAGAAATGTTTTGATCTAAGTTAAAATTTTGGTGAAACTTTCACTTTCAAAAACTTGATGAATACTAATAGCGATCGCTAGTTAATTCCAAATGCGATCGCTATTTTGATTTAACTTTATTTACTGCATTCTAATATTAATGAAATTAGGTTAAAATCCAAATATTGGCAATTTTGGGTATAAAAACTAGATTATAAGTAAAGTAATAATGTAAGTTAATTCTTAAATGAAATACGTATGTGCGTCAAAACCTTAAAATTATCTTGTCTGACGCACTCTACACGCATTAACTGAAATTTTATGCTCCCACTTTTTTACGCTTCAGGGAAGTTGCACCAAAAGCACCAAAAGCTAATAAGCCCAACATGGTAGCAGGTTCAGGAACACTCGTTGCGCTTGCTCCTACTCCTACGCCAAAACTAACTGCATCAAGAAAATTACCAGCTGAGGGACTACCAGAACCAGTGGAAACTGCTGAGTAAGCAAAACGTATCTTGTTACCAAGGGTGGTAATAGTTGGTTCACCTGCATTGGTATTGAATACCCATGCTGCTGTGGTAGCAGAGTAGTTTTTGGTGAATAAGCTAGTATCATCTCCACCGCCAAATATACCGTCTGCTCCCAAGTCGGTAATAGCCAAGTTCATAACGTCAGTTCCGACTCTGGCACGGTGAGCAAATTCAAATCCAATCGTACTTCCAGCAGCAATGGGATCTACATCTTGAAATAGTGTACCATCGATAAAAGCATTGATCTCAGCAAATTGAGTTCCTTCATAAGCAGTGACTCCGAAGCTACTATCCCAAATCTCAATTCCTCCTGGGTCAGTTGTCTTCCAACCAGGAACTGCTGATTCGGGGAATATTCCACGACCAGTGATACCAGGCTGCTCAAATCCACCGTTAACCAAGCTAGATGCTGCTTGTGCTGATTGAGCATCAGCAATAGAAGCTACGGAGAGAATGCTTAAAGCAGCTATAGATAATTTACGTAACATAGTAGTTATTTGTTCGGTTTTGAATGCCTTTATACCGTAAACTTACCTCCGCACTTTACGCAATAGGTTCAAGCTGAACTGTACGGAATCTTTAAAAAACTACGGGCTTTTATAAAGTCATGACTTGACTCTTGACAAAAAAGACTAAATATGAAGTATTAATTTCAGGTATAAAACCCTTATTTTTCAACACTTCTGGCTAAAAAAAAGATTGATGAAAGCCTGAATCAAAGATAATAAGTGGATTCACAAAAGCGTAAATCTGTATGGTACGTAAGTCCTATACTCTAATGATTAAGGGGCAAATAGTGTAAAATTAATTTCAAAACCACACACAAAACATGGCTACAAAAATCCCCGTTACCGTCATCACAGGCTTCTTAGGAAGCGGTAAAACCAGCATTATCCGTCACTTACTCCAAAACAACCAAGGACGACGCATAGCAGTACTAGTCAACGAATTTGGCGAACTGGGGATAGATGGAGAATTATTAAAATCTTGTCAAATTTGCCCCGAAAATGAAACAGAATCAAATCAAGAAACTAACATCTTTGAACTTACAAACGGCTGTTTATGCTGCACCGTTCAAGAGGAATTTTACCCGACAATGCGGGAATTAATTAAACGCCGAGATAGTATAGATTGTATTATTATTGAAACCTCTGGTTTAGCCTTACCAAAACCCTTAGTTAAAGCCTTTCGTTGGCAAGAAATCCGCAATGCAGCTACAGTAGATGCAGTAATTACAGTAGTAGATTGCGCCGCAGTTGCAGCCGGAACATTTGCCAGTGATTTAGAAGCAATAGCCGCACAACGCCAAGAAGATGATAGTCTAGAACATGAAACGCCATTACAAGAATTGTTTGAAGATCAACTTGCTTGTGCTGATTTAGTAATTTTGAATAAAACTGATTTAGTTGATAATGAAACTAAAGCACAAGTTCTAGAATTAGTTAAAAAAGAATTACCTAGAGTTGTGAAAATTGTCTCTAGTGATTATGGTAAATTAGACGCATCTATATTATTAGGATTTGAATCCGCAGTTGAAGATAATTTAGATTCCCGTCCTAGTCATCATGACACAGAAGAAGACCATGATCATGATGATGAAATTAACTCAACTCATGTCATTTTAGACCGAACTTTTGACCCAGAAAAGCTACAAGCAAGATTAGAAAAATTGGTGCAAGAACAAGAAATTTACCGCATTAAAGGTTTTGTGGCTGTTGCTAATAAACCCATGCGATTAGTTATGCAAGGTGTAGGCAATAGATTTGATAAATTTTATGATCGTCCTTGGAAAGTAGAAGAAGCAAAACAAACCAGTTTAGTTTTTATCGGTCGTAATTTACAATCTTCAGCAATAGAATCTCAATTAGTAGCTTTGTAATATGAATATCACAGATTTATTTAATGTTGCCAATTTGTTTGTTTTGCCTTTTTGGGCTTTGATGATTCTTCTACCTAACTGGAAAGTCACCCGCAAGGTAATGGAATCATATCTTCCTTTTGTGGTTTTAGCTGCTGCTTATGTGTATTTATTTATAACCAGCATTACCCCAGAAAATGCCGCTGCTTTATCAAATCCTCAATTAGCAGATATAGCTAAGTTTTTCGGTGATGAAACAGCTGCTGCTACAGGGTGGATTCACTTTTTGGTCATGGATTTATTTGTCGGAAGATGGATTTATTGGGAAGGTCAAAAAACCGGAATTTGGACAATTCACTCTTTGGCTTTATGTTTGTTTGCGGGTCCAATAGGTGTACTTTCTCATATTTTCACTTCTTGGATTTCTAAAGCTTTTTCTAAAGCTGAAAGTGTGATAGTAGAAGAAAAAGCTGCTGTTAACACCATTAAGTAACCCTTCAGGGTAAAGCGCAATGCTCATGAGTGTTAAATTAAACCAAATCTTTACCATATCTCGTTTCTAGTCTCGGACTGAGAATTCTACCACAGAGTATGGTAACGAGAGGAATGAAATCCAGTTTTTACAAGGCTTTTGCGTTAAGTTGACACCAAAAAGCATTGCGCTTTACCCCTGGAATATTTAGGATTATAGTTAATTCAATTATGCAGCGTGAGCTAATCTATAGTTAGCATCTAACCAACAACGTGGTAAGTCTTCACCTGATGGAAAAACTAGGTTTTCCTTTTTATAGATGTCGGTTTGTTGTTCTTCTTCACCTTCTTGATCTTTGGCGTGAATAATGTCAATGTTGGGATCTATCAATTCTTGAAGATCCATTATTTTCACTAAATCGCTGCTATTTTTGAGTTGTAAAAACATATACAAAGCTCTCCATTATTTATTTCGTCTAGTGTTGATGTGTGGATTTTAAACGCAGAGGTACGCGGAGGTTAGCGCAGAGGTACACAGAGGAAAAGGTGAAGAGAGAGTTTAGATTTCTCTTTGGTATTTTTCGAGAATATCTATTAGGGTTACTTGGCATTGCAGTGGTAATAAGTCAATTAAAGGTATTTCTTTTCTACCACCGCCAATTTTTATGGGTATGGATGCCAATAATTGCACAACTTTGTCTTCGCTGACGGTTTTGGAGGTGATTAGGGGATACAATTGTTCGGCAATACTGGTATGCATTTTGGCATTAGATAGATAAAGATGCCATTTGGCAATATCTAGGTAGACATTTTCGCCAATTTCTGATGCTAGGGCTTCTAGTAGTTCTGTGGTGTTGGTTGGAGCCATAAATATAACCTCGTGATGGAAAAAGAGCGCGAACTCTCGGCTTATTTCCCATTATCGAGCAATTAGATAGGCTATATCTACTACCACAGGTTACAATTGCCCCAGCATGAGCCGTCACTCTTTAGGTTGATTTAGGTGGCGTTTGATCGTAATTAGCGATCGTACTAATATAAATTAGATGCACCACCACTACCCCTACCCAGCCTAGTGTTAAAGGTGTTAACCACTCCCAAGATGTGGCTTTCAACATGTGGAAAAACCACAAGCCAGAATTGACAGTAGCGGCAACAGCTACATGAAAAGCAAAGTTCATCCGGTCATCT
Source organism: Anabaena cylindrica UHCC 0172 (assembly GCF_034931625.1). GTDB lineage: Bacteria > Cyanobacteriota > Cyanobacteriia > Cyanobacteriales > Nostocaceae > Anabaena > Anabaena cylindrica_A. The sequence goes on from NZ_JAYGGY010000079.1 coordinate 149,011, forward strand.
AATTTGCGAAAATCTGGATCTTGGCGATCAGGTTTGCGAGGCCAACGAGGAGGCATAAATAATAAATATTTGTGAATTTGTTACAGACGTTAATACACGCTATTTATTCTAAGGGTTTTAGGTGTCATTGGCTCACATATACTAAAAACGGGTTAAAAGTGTCATTCTGAACGAAGTGAAGAATCTCCGAG
>NZ_JAYGGY010000080.1:0-116096 GCF_034931625.1 Anabaena cylindrica UHCC 0172
CCCATCACCAAACTGAGTACAGTTTTGGTGGGGGTCTCCTGGAGGTTTAGATGAATCAATTAATTAAACAAGTTCTAATTAGTTTGGGTGCAGCTATCATTATTGTGAGTCTGAGCGGGTGCAATCGCCTATTTCCTCCCTCCGGTGATGCAGTTGAGCGAGTGAGTGATGGTGATACACTGGTATTAAAAGGCGCTGATGGTAATAAATTTACAGTGCGCTTTGCTTGTGTTGATGCACCAGAAGTACCTCATTCTCAAAAAGAAAAGAACAGTAAATTTACTAAAGATATTAATCAATTTACTTGGGGTATCAAAGCACAAACACGGGTGGAGGAAATGGTTAAACAGTCAGGTAATCGCGTCAAGTTGAATATCACGGATAGCGATCGCTACGGGAGAAAAATTGCAGAAGTACGTTTAAAAGATGGTACTTTTGTACAGCAAATTTTATTACAAGAAGGATTAGCTAAAGCGTATCGCCCTTATCTAAACAAGTGTCCCAGTCAGGATTTAGTGAAACAAGCTGAAGCACAAGCGCAACAGCAACGAATTGGAGTTTGGGATGATCCTAAATTTGTTGACCCTTGGGCGTATCGAAAGGCGAATAAATAACAACAAAAAGCTACCGTCTTGATTAGATATAGCAACAGGTAAAACCTGTAAGTAAAAATATACAATTTTAGAGAATATTTTCTAGAGGATGGAGTCGCAACAAATTTTGAACGATCCGAATATCAATCATTTACCCATCTTGTCGTTGCGAATCTCCATACAAGACTAACTCCAAGTCAATGATGAGATATCTGTATTCTGAATAATTCAGAATACGAGGAGAACCAATATGGACTCTTAGCACTAAATTAATCAAAGCAATAATGTTTTTTTACATCGCTGGTAATTTCCCATGTACAAGACATACCAGCAGGAAACGTCACTAAATCTCCTTCCCCCATTTTCACTGATTGTCCTCCATCAGGAGTTACAATTACATTACCTGCTAAAAAGTAGCAAATTTCTTGAGAATCATAAGTCCAGGAAAATTTGGAAGCTTCTTTTTGCCAAATTGCCCATTTAAAGACACCTAATTTTTTTAGATCATCTTGAGTTGGTTGATGCTGGATTTTAATTTTCATGCGGTTTTTGATCTAGTTATCTTTAGCAGTAAGATTGGATATCTTCTCCACACTTATCTACTAAATAACATAATGCACGAAAACGCAAGCCAACTAATTGATCATATAGTGGATTTAGCTTACACATAGGAGGAATATGGGCAATTTTCCGACCAAACACCACAATATCACGTTCAAAGGGACACTGAGCAGGAATCAATTTAGCAATAAATTTAGCTGATTTACGATTCTGAATCTCGATTTCATCTAACCATTGACGTATTGGTTGTAGTAAATCAGATTTATTATCTACTTGATGCTCTTCTCCTATAGGGCTAATTAAAGTATGGAGAATGATAGGTTGAGAATTTGTTGTGATCATAGTTCTAACTCCTGCTGTTTTGAGATTGATGAAAATCAGCCAATTTGGCTTATAATCGTGCAAATTATTGTAGAATACTACACCAATTTGGTAATCTTAGGTAAGATAATTGTGACTTACATCTCTTACATAAAATAAACAGAGAAATCCTTCAACTAATTGCTATTTAAGCTCAGGGTATGTTGGAGAACTGTCCCGTTAAATACAAAATAACAAAGAAATTATAAAAATGGTATTGCGTTAACTTATTGATTTCTGATATCAAATATTGTGTTCCCATATATCAATTGTAAATGCCTGATTAGGAAGGCATACAGCAGTACAAAGTTTAACTATACAGATAAAAATATAGTTTAAGTTGGACTATAGATGGGTTATGGAAATGTTAGCAATTATGATGTTCTATATCAGAATAGATAATATATAGAAAAAATGCCATATAAGCTACATAAGTCAACCTAAAGATTATCCAATTAGTCGCAACGAGTCATTTGATAAGTACAAACTAATGTAACTATAAACTTTCAAAGTGACTAACGGAAATACTTCATTTCATTACTATAGCGGTACTCAGTTGAGTAAGATACAAGAACCAGAAGATTATGATGCATCTCATTCAACTGCATACCGCTATATCATCTTGAATCTGCCGCTCATATTTTGGGTTTTTTGAAGGTTGAAACGACCAATCTTCGTTCCAAATTTCACCACTTTGAAAGGGTTACTTCCTAGCTTCTGCCCTCGGCCTTTTTTTGTAAAATATAATTAGATAGTTCACAAAATCCTTCCCCTTCAGCCGCAGTGGTTACATAAATTGGTTGATACTGCAACTGGTGTGCATATTTAATTACATTTGCCACACCTACAGAAATAGGAAAAAAACTTTGGTTAAATAAACTTTCATCATTAGGACTATCACCAACAGTAACAATTTGTGAAGGTGAATATTCGGGGAAGTGTTCGCGTAGCACTTGTAACAATCCTCTAGCCTTATCTTGTTTTTGAGGTTTAATGTGACACTGGACATTGCTATAAGTAAATCCCCAACCCATTTGTTGAGAAAGATTACTAAGAGATTGCAGTTCATTTTCTGTCAAAGCAGCCACATCAAATGTCCAATCGGTGAGACGGAACTGATTATCAGTAGATTCCCTAAGTTGGGGAAATTGACTTTGTAATTTTTTAAAAGTCATAGCTAAATCTTGGCGATGTTTAGCTATGTCAGGTATAGGTGTTAAAGATATTGGTGCGAGGTTCTTTGATGGGGAGAACATACCTCCATTTTCTGCGATCGCACCCACCACAGGCATTAAACTACTAAGTCCACTTACCCAACCTGCTGAACGACCTGTTACAATCAGTACCTGAATTCCGTTAGCTGCTAAATTTTCTAAAGCTTGCAACAATAGGGATGTAAATTTTCCCCCCTTCGTCAGAGTGCCATCCATATCCGTGGCGACAAGACGAATATCCTTAAATTCCGTAGATTCGCTAATGTGTCTATACATAACAAAATCACAATTATGATGTAAAAAAATATTAACAATACAGTAATGTGATATTAAAGATTTGGGCATCCTAACCATTAGGAGTCAAATCTTTAGTTTGCTAACCATGCTTAGTACAATGTTTTTAGCCCAGTCTTCAAGTTCTAAGACTAAACCGGCGATCAAGTCAGTAGCAGTCAGTGATTTTCAGGTGCCATCATCTTTATTACTGTTTGCCAGTGGAGGACTGATAATAGCACTAGTTGCTGTGATTGTTTATAGCAAAATATTAGCTGGTAAGTATGAAAAAAAAGTTAAGTTTGAAAAGTTTCGCACGCGAGAACTAGAAAAAAAGTTGAAGTTGGCGCTGGAAACTATTCGGAAAATGGAAACAAACCCCGATTTGGTTCACTCACGGGATTTTAACCTCGATTATCTGCGGATGCGGATGACAGAGGAGGTATTTCATTTTGGGGTTGTTAATCAAGTTAAACTCAAGGTGAAAGAGAAAATTTCTCAGGCACTGCGTCCCAGTCAAGCTCAACAAGGTCAAGTTGGAATTGCCAGTGCGGGTAAGCAGGTAGATGAGATTTTTGATGTCGAATATGAAACTGGTATTGCGCCCAATATTGTCAACCGAGTACTATTTCGGATTCAAATTCGCTTAATGAAGTTACCCACACAAGCAACTTCTGCCACTATTAGCCAAATTATGGACTGTATAGAAACTTATCTTAGTCCTAGAGAAGAAGATGATACATGGCAACCGACAATTCAAGGTCGGATTGTCTATATGCATTGGGACCAAAAGGCTAAACCTACTCCTCTACTGGTGTTAGAACAATCAAATGAAGGGGTAAATGTTACTTTTCGGACTACGCGCCAACAAAATCTTCCTGCACCGCCGCCGCAGATGCCCCGGTCAAAAAAATAGGTTTGACAATGTGAAGGTTAGTTATGAGGCTCGGAAACTTCTCGCCCTACCTTGTTGCTAATAACATTTTGGGCATCACGAGTTAATAGACCGTCTTCCATTTCGACGATACGATCAGCTATGTCTAAGATGCGGTTATCATGGGTGACTAACAAAATAGCTGTTCCTTGATCTTTAGCAAGACGTTGCATGATTTCTACAACATCCCGTCCTGATTGTTTATCTAAGGCGGCTGTGGGTTCATCTGCTAGAACTAATGGGGGGTGATTAACTAAGGCGCGTGCGATCGCAATTCTTTGTTTTTGCCCACCAGATAGATTGTCTGGATAGTAGCTCATCCGTTCGGATAACCCAACTGCACCCAGCATTATCTCTGACTTCTTAATGGCTGTTGATTGAGAAATACCCTGATTTAATTCCACTGCCATTTGCACATTTTGTCTAGCAGTTAAAAACCCCAGCAAATTATGAGCCTGAAAAATGTAACCAATGTTACGCCGCATCTGTACAAGTTTACTTTGACTAGCACCAAGCAATTCTTGACCTAACAATTTCATACTTCCTTCTTGTACAGACCGTAATCCACCAATCAGGCTCAGTAATGTAGTTTTTCCTGAACCTGAAGGCCCTGTCATAATTACAATTTCTCCAGCATATATTTCTAGATTGATATCAAATAAAATTTGTTTTCTGAGAACACCTTTACCATAGTAATGGTTAATATTTTTAATAGAGATTACAGGTTCTGTGTTGTTCATATGTTTCTGGTTACTAATTTTTGGATATATTGAGCAACTAAGAATTTTTTCACTGGAATTGTTCAACAGGATTTAGAATTATGATTGCTGCCAAATATGGATTTAATAATCCTAAGGATTCAGGATACAGAATATTTTATATAGCAGGGAACAGAAGAAAAAAATATTCTTCCTCCTTCCTTCTTTCTCCTGACTCCTGAATTATCACTAATAATCTTAGATTAAAAAATATCTGCGGGGTCGGCTGAACGTAATTTTCTCATGGCAATAGCGCCAGATATAAAACACATAAAAATAGTTAATATTAGCACCATGATAGCACGATTATAACTCATAAAAACTGGTAAAAGGGTAGCATCTCTGGCGACTTGATACATCAACAGAGCGCTAGCAAATCCAGGCATATATCCTAAAACTGCTAACATAAAAGCTTCTTGAAGAATAACAGTTAATAAATAATTTTGTGTATAGCCTATTGCTTTCAGTGTAGCATATTCAGACAAATGATCTGTTACTTCTGTATACAAAATTTGGTAAACAATTACGGTGCCGACAATAAAACCCATAATTGTTCCTAAGGTAAAAATAAACCCAATAGCTGTACTACTTGCCCAGTAGTTTCTTTCAAATGCAATAAACTCATCTTTGGTTAAAACATTAACATCTTTAGGTAAATAAGTCCGCAAATATTGAGCGACTTGGGTTGTATCCGCACCTGGTTTTAGCCTAATTAATCCAATATCAATTAATCCGCGTTGTCGGGTACTAAATATCCTCATAAAGTTGACATCGCTGGTAATTAAATTGCCATCTGCGCCAAAGGATGCACCTAAAGTAAATAATCCTGCTACTTTAATTCGTCTTCTTCTTACTTCTGCCGTTACAACTTTTCCCTGATCAATATCAGCAGCGATAGGCCCATATTCTAGTCGAGAAGAACGGTCAAATATAACTACATCAGGCAGTTTCAGGGCATTTAAATTTTCCTCAACACCTGGCAAATCAAAAACGTTAAATTCTGGATTGATGCCAAAAACTAAAATACTCCGAGGGCGGCCTGTAATGGGATTTTTCCAGCTGGTATAATCTAAATATATAGGATGTACTGACTGTACTGCTGGTAAATCTAAAGCTTTATATAATCGCCTTTGGGAAAAGGGTTTCATTGCTAGTACAGCGTTGGATTGATTGTTAATTAAAACAATGTCACCTTTTAAACTGCCATGCATTCTGACGTTACTGTAATATAGTGCATCTCGGAAACCAAGTTGCATAAACATCAAAATATCAGCAAAGGCAATACCTGATAGTGCCACAGCGAGGCGAGTTTTTTCTCTGGTCAGTTGTAGCCAAGATAGAGGTATTTTCTGAGTCATTTTCTATGTTTACTTACAGTTAGGCCAATTTTTTATTTTTGATGGGGAATGATCATAATTTTTCCAACTTCTTCCTAGGCATTGGATAATTATGTATTGATAGGGATGAAAGAGAGTGAGCCGAACTTCATAATTTCGGCTGATAGATAAATGTAATTACTGCCCATCTGTAACTCCATTAGTATTAATTTCAACAATGACTTTGGCGTTAGTTAAACCAGAAACTCGCTGACTATCTGCTGGAGAGAGGGCAATTTTCACTTCTACTACTCTGGCATCAATATCTGCGGCTGGATCTGTGTTTAGGACATCTTTTTTGCCAATTTTTCTGCCAATTTGAGTGATGCTTCCCTTTAATTCTTTTTCAAATGCGCCGTTATCACTAGTAATAGTCGCCATTTGACCAACACGGATTTTACCAATACTGTCTTCAGCTATTTCGGCAACCACAAACATTTGATCAGTTTGTCCAATTTCTGCAATGCCATTTGCACTCATGACTTCGCCTGATTTGGTGTGAACTTTGAGGATTTCACCTTGAGTTGGTGCTTTGACATAGCTTAACTGAAGTTCTGCTTGGGCTTTTTTGACAAATGCGATCGCATTACTAACTTGGGCTTGGGCTATTTGGATATCAATAGGACGAACATCTAAGAACCTGCTCAATCTAGCCCGTTCTTCGTCGATTTGCTTTTGTAAAGTGGCTAAAGTTTTGTTGCGGGTAGCTGTGGCTTCAATCAGTTGTTGCTGCAAAGTAGCGATAGTTTGAATTTGGGTAGCTCTAGCTTGAGTTATTTGCTGCTGCAATGTTCCTAGTGCTTGTCTCAAACTGGCTTGAGTTTCACGCAGTTGCTGATTAGCTGTAGCCGCACGCAAACGCCTTGTATCTCTTTCTTGCTGGGAAATAGCCCCTTCTTTGTACAAGAACTCATAGCGTCCGGCATCAACCACCGCATCACGCTGTTCGGCTTGTATTTTGGCAATGGTTGCTCTTAAACCATCTCGTTGTCCTCTGAGTTCAGCTTCTAGACGTTTAATGCCAGCTTGTTGAGCATTTTTTTCTCCACTTAACTCGGCAGCAATGCGGCCAATGGTGGCTTGTTGAGCATTACTTTCACCAGATAATTGTGCTTGTAAGCGAGCAATTATTGCTGTTTGGGCTTGAATATCTCTTGGGGAAACAGCTTTTATTTGCGCTAAATTAGCACGAGATTCTTGTAGTTTGGCTTTTGCTTCTTCGACTGCTGCCATGTTGGTATCACGGCTGTCTAGAATTGCGATAACTTGACCTTGTTGTACTCGTTGTCCTTCTTTCACCAAAAGTTGCTGCACTCTTGCTGATAGTCCTGAGTTGGGCGCAGCTATTCTAATGACTTCTCCTCGTGGTTCTAATCTTCCTACCGCACTGATACTTTTGATCGATGGTGCTACTGATACGGAGGATGTGAGTTTTCTTAGCTGCTCAATTTTGGCTGTAGCTAGGAACCCTGCTGCGATCGCAACTGGCAGGGCGACAGCAACCTTCAACCAAATTTTAGATTTTTCTAGTCCCTGTTCTTTTAACTCTGGCTTATCAGTCACCCTTGACATGGTATATTGCCCGTTTATCTGATTTGTACTAATGGAAGTAAAAAAGCAAATTAGCCGCAGTTGAATTAGTCAAAAAGAGTCATAAGTAAACTGCCAGCTATTAGGAAATAAGGCTGGTTTTAGACTAGTTATTTACTTAAAATCCATTGCCTAATTAGCACTCAAGGCTAGAATTTTCTGCAATGGCGCGTAGTTTTTCACTGGCTATTTAATAGTTTCTGAGTATGAGATGTGATTGCACTAAAGATTAAGGGAATTCAAGCTATTGAATTCACCAACTCCAGCACCCAGATTCTATTGATTTGAGCAGGTTATTTTGAAAGGCAACCCGGTATAAATTTGGTAGGTATAATAATGCAGACATCTTCTAGGCGTAGGCTATTGCCAAGATTGTCTACAATCATAGATGATCAAACTCAGTTATCTCGGTTTACTGATAACTCTTTGTTGAATCCTGACTTTGAAACTAGGTAAATGTGTCAAAAAAATCTAAAATTGGCTTTTTCTCAATCTAAACTTGGCACGATCAATTACCAATTGAAACATATCTATCAAATAGAGCATTCCTAACATCACAGTTTCCTTATCTTGATTATTAATCTGTGAGCATGGTTGGTTGTTGGCATCGAATAAGACAACAAATATCTTTGCTTATCTACTGCGAAGATTTGATGCGCTACTTTCCCTGCTGTTGTTTTTGACTCCATTCAACTCTGGTTAAATGAATTCTACATTTATCAGTTGGGGGAAAACGTAACGGAGCTTACAAAAGCACAGGTTGAAAGCTCCGAAGTGAATACCTCAAAACCAAAAAGTTATGAGGGATGAAAATCGCTACTAGGGGCGTTACTTATTCTGGGTAAGAATTTAGGAGAAAGGAGTCAGGAGTTAGGAGTCAGGAGAAAGAAGGAGAATATTTTTATCTTCTGTTCCCTGCTATATCAAATATTCTGTATCCTGAATCCTTACTATTCTGGTAAGTCGAATAATACGGTAGTCATGTAATTTTCTGCCCAATCTATACCAAAGGCTTTTTCTAGAACACGTCTGGTTTTATCGTTTTGCTGTTGTTTGGTACAGTAGTTGTGTTGTCCTGCCAGAATTGGGGCTACTTTTTCTGGTGGAACGGGATTAGATGCGATCGCATTTTGGCAATGAATTTCTAAAAATTCTTGTACGCGAGAGAGAAATAATGTTTCTTCTTCTGGTGAACCGGGACGAATAAAAATACAAAAATCAGAAAATATAGCTCCCCATTCCGGTAATTCACGGGGTTGGGAAAAGTCGATGACAGGTAGTTCAGTCAGTGCAGAATTATAAGCTGTGGGTAAGATCCGCTCTAAGTTTACAGGAGAAAGGTCTGCGATCGCAGCACTAATTTGACCTCTACCCCCAACTAAGTCACAACCAAACATCGGGATATCGTATTCTGGACGGGGAAACATCACACAATGCAAGATATCTAGCATATTACCTACTTTTGCTAGTTCCAAGTGCATTTTGCGGAATTGTGGACTTTGATAACAGCGATTTTCGATAATTAGTTTTTCGCCTTCTAGTCTACCTTCTACATATCCCAATTCCGCAGGTAAATGATAGGGTGATAAGTCTAAGTATTTATGCCAAACCGCTTCGATTGTATCAGCTAGTTGACAAATTAACGGATGTTGTTGTTTACGTAGGGAGGTAGTAGAAGTAGAAGACATATTATTTTAATTGTGTAATTCAGGATCTAGTTTACAATTATTTGGGTGAGATTATATTGTCTGAATCAGGATTTCCAGGATTTAAGGATGAACAGGATGAAGTCTGGGATTTTATCACCAATTACCCATTACCAGCCTTAACTAGATAAATAGCAAATTGGGTTACTAGAACAAGTCTCATGGAATTAGATTTGATGCGGATTTGATTAATGCCTATTTTCGGGAGGATATCATGCAAAAATCTGTCGTGTATCAAAACATCATTCGAGAAGGTTTAGAACAGGAAAATTTTTCTGAAGTTTAATTAATTAATTAATTAATTAATCGTCTACTTCAACATCATTTAGAAAAAATAAATACTGAAGTTTAAAATCAAATTTTAAATTTATTTTGGCTCTTGCGTCTCTTCTTTGGTGATTGAGGATTGATTATAACAAAACCCTTGCGGGACAAGGGTTATAAACAATTATCCTCATATTTTTAATGAAATGCTCACATCATAAGGCTTTCAATGGTTTTGAACCAGGTTTTCCATAAAAAGAACCGAAGAACCTTTATTTTTTACATCTGCTATTTTAAATAAATCATTATTTTTTGGTTGAAATTATTATTAATACAGGAAGTTTATGAATATTGTATGAAGTTAATGGCTCAGGTAAGTGATACCTTTCTATACATTTAACTTATTAAGTCAATGAATTTAGGTCATTTTTAAGTGATCAATTTTTGATAAATGTCCATATTGCTTAATTAGGAATCGCTTATTCAATCAACTATTCTCCAGATACTTCCCTCTCCAGCACTTCCTGTAGATAATTAAGGGATTTTACTCCTAGGTTCTGCAATTTTTCTCGATGTATAGCTAAAATTGCCAGTACCTCATCTCTTTTCATTATTTTTCCCTAAAACACATTCAATATTATAGTTTCTCTTGATCTGCTATCCCCAAAAATCCGTCACTTCATAACCCAGTTCCCCTATCATCTGTCGGAGTAATGGCAAACTTAGCCCAATTACATTACTGTGACAACCCTCGATTTTTTCTACAAATAAACTACCAAATCCTTCAATAGCGAAGGCTCCAGCACACTTAAGGGGTTCACCTGTAGCTACATAAGCTTGAATTGCGCGATCGCTCATCTTCCCAAAGAAAACTCTAGTAACTTGACACTTGACAACACTCCGGTTTTGTGTCGTATCAATCAAAATATGACCAGTATACAAATCACCAAAATTACCTTGCATTAATTGCCAACGAGCGATCGCTTCCTCAGCATCTGCCGGTTTGCCATAAATCTCTCCATCCATAGCTAAAACCGAATCACAGCCCATAATCAACGCTGATGCAAACTGCGGAACTACAGTTTCTGCCTTACACTGAGCCAGAGTTTGCACTAATTGAGCAGGATCACTGTATTGAATTTGTGACTCATCAAAATCACTAGGACAAACTATTGGTTCAATCCCCACAGTTTGCAGCAAGCGACGACGTGCTGGAGAAGCAGAAGCAAGTATAAATTCAGGAATGGTCATAGTCAAAAATATGGAGAGAATTGCTAATTAGGTGATGGGTAATATAGCGGTATGCATTTGAATGAAATACATCATAGCCCCCTCATCGCTTGCGGGGAGGGGGTTGGGGGTGGGGTTCTTGTATCTCACTCAACCGAGAACCGCTATAGTTAATAGTTAATTGATATACTAAAAACGGGTTAAAAGTGTCATTCTGTAGCTTGCTTCCCGCAGGGTACGAAGTGAAGAATCTCCGAGATACTTCCCTGCACTACGTTACGGTCAGTATGACATAAGTCCAAGTTTGACCCATTTGCAGTATAATTATTCACTAGAAAACTCTGTACCCAATCCCCAGTTCCCAGTTATCCAAATTAATTAATACACCGTAAAAGAATTGACAATTTCATCAATCATGCGTTGCAGTTTTTTCCAGCGCTTTTCCGGGACTGAAGCATTAAAGGTAAAAAGCTTACCACGACTCACTGCGACACTAGAAATATTGTGTCTTTGTTGTCTATTAGGAAGTTGCACATCATACTCTAATAGGTAGTATATTTTACCACCAGCTTCTTTTTGAACCGCGTTAGTTAATTCGGCTGTCCGGCCAGAATCTACAGGAGCGAGAGCAGCCTTACCTAACTTATATCCCACTTCTGTAGGAGTCCCCAATTCTGCCAAAGTTTTTCCTTCAGGAACAGGACTTATCACCACAGATACATTTTCTGATACCTCAATTAAATCATGGAAAACTACATCAGGTCCGTTGGCAACTTTAACTTGCAACCACCCATTAGGATATAAAAACTGATAACCATCAGCACTATCTACAAAGCTTTTGAATCCAGCAGCCGCCGCTACATCAGAGTTACTGAAACTGAAGCTAAACACTAATAAGAAAATTAAAGCAATTTTTTTCCACATTTATCAAAATTCCTTTAGACCCAAAGCAATAATATAAGGCAAGCGCTATTGCACCGTCCTATTCTCCCATTAATGGGTACGCTTTAGGATATAGAGAGAATCTTCATAGCTATGCCTGTAGAGGACGTAGCCATCGTTATACCTCAATTGAACCTTTTTGAACTGGATAGTTATTTTCGTCACACTACGCTAGTCAGATGGAACCGAAGATCATAGACATTCAACGTGATACATTCTCTGTAAGCATTCAATAGTGCCTTCTATTTCTATTAATTGATTTTTCAGGAGTTGAGGAAATGACCGTAGCAGCAGATCCAGTGAAATTGATGAAGCAAGAAGTTGGTAAAGCCGCAGCCGCCCTGGTAAAATCAGGTTCTATTGTGGGGTTGGGTACAGGTTCAACTACAGCATACACAATTCAGTTTTTAGGCGATCGCCTCCAGTCTGGTGAAATCAAAGATATCGTCGGCATCCCCACCTCATTTCAGTCGGAAGTACTAGCAAAACAGTACGGTGTTCCCCTCACCACTTTAGATGCTATTGACCACATTGATATCGCCATAGATGGTGCGGATGAGGTCGATCCCTACAAAAATTTGATCAAAGGTGGTGGTGCAGCACATACCCGCGAAAAAGTTGTAGATTATCTAGCAGAGCAATTCATAGTTGTGGTCGATAGTGGCAAATTAGTAGACCGCTTGGGTTCTAGTTTTGCCGTACCAGTAGAAGTGATACCAATGGCCATTACCCCTGTACTTAATGCCATTAAGAAACTCGGTGGTACGCCTGAATTGCGTATGGGTGTCAAAAAAGCAGGACCAGTCATCACCGATCAAGGTAACATGGTCGTAGATGTCAGATTTGACTCAATTCCAGATCCAGCGAACTTAGAAATTACACTCAATAATATTCCTGGTGTTTTGGAAAATGGCATCTTCGTTAATTGTGTTGATTTAGTTCTGATTGGTGAAGTTATAGATGGTAAACCTGTTGTTCGGCAAATGTAGTTAGCAATTACAGGTAAAAAAATCTAAAATAAAAGGGTGTATTAACCACAATAGCAAAAATGTCAGTTAGCTATATCGTGAAGTAATGCACCCTAAATTTTTATGAATAATTGGACTAAGTTATACTTGTAAATATTCATAATCTAAAATCCAAAATCTAAAATTACACAATGCTATATAAAAGATTCGGACGTACAGAATTACAAATGCCCGTATTTTCTTGCGGGGGAATGCGATATCAATTCAAATGGCAAGATGTTGCACCAGATGAAATTCCCGCAGATCAACAAAAAAACTTAGAAGCAACAATTCATCGTGCCGTAGAACTAGGAATCAATCACATTGAAACTGCCCGTGCTTATGGAACATCAGAAATGCAGTTAGGAAAAGTACTGCCTAAATTTCTCCGTGAAAAGTTAATTGTACAAACTAAAGTTTCCCCTGTAGCAGATGCCAAAAAATTCCGAGAAACATTTGAAAAATCTCTGGCATATCTCCAATTAGATTATGTCGATTTGCTGGGTTTACATGGTATCAATCATGCCGAATCTTTTGATTATAGCCTGAATCCTGGTGGTTGTTTAGAAGTAGCAAAGCAGTTACAAGCAGAAGGGAAAGTGAGATTTATTGGTTTTTCTACTCACGGACCAACAGATATAATTACAAAAGCGATTAACACCAATCAATTTGATTATGTTAATTTGCATTGGTACTACATTAATCAATGGAATTGGCCAGCAATTGAAGCTGCAAATCGCCTAGATATGGGTGTGTTTATTATTAGCCCATCTAACAAAGGAGGCTTGTTATATCAACCATCAGAAAAATTAGTTAATTTGTGTTATCCATTGAGTCCAATAGTGTTTAATGATTTATTTTGTTTGAGTCATCCCCAAGTGCATACTTTAAGTATAGGGGCATCAAAACCTCAAGACTTTGATGAACATTTACAAACTTTAGAATTATTAGATAAAGCCGAGGAGATTTTACCACCAATTATTTCTAGATTGGAGTCAGAAGCTAAAAACATTTTAGGCGAAGATTGGGTAAATACTTGGGAGACTAATTTACCAAGTTGGGAAGAAACACCAGGACAGATCAACATCAAGATAGTTTTATGGTTATTGAATTTAGCTTTAGCCTATGACATGATAGAATATGGCAAAATGCGCTACAACCTCTTAGGTAATGGTAGTTCTTGGTTTCCTGGTAATAAAGCAGATAAGTTAGATGAATTAGATTTAAGAGAATGTCTTGTTAATAATCCCCAAGCGGAGAGAATACCGCAAATGTTAGCAAAAGCCCAGGCAATGTTAGGGGGTGCAGAGGTGAAACGATTATCTCAAAGTTGAAGACTAGAAACTTAGTATATTTAATGATATACTGGGTTGCCACATATAAATAGTTAGTTGATAAAATTAGCTAACAAACATGAAATCTGTATTTTTACAAAGACCAAAACAAATAGAATTACCTCTACAGTTCGTCACTAAGCAAAAACAATTCACTTTTATCGATCTTTTTTCGGGTATTGGTGGATTTAGAATCGCTTTAGATAAATTAAGTGGTCAATGTTTAGGCTATGCTGAGATAGATAAACAAGCTATTAAAGTTTATCAGCAAAATTTCATCAGTTACTTGAATCAAGATGAACTTGAGTTAGGAGATATTACAAAAATTAGTGAACTTCCACCGAATGTTGACATAATTGTGGGTGGTGTTCCTTGTCAACCTTGGTCTGTTGCTGGTTGTTTAAGAGGATTTGAAGATCCGAGAGGAAAATTATGGTTTGATGTAATTCGACTGGTGAATAAAAATCAACCCAAAGGTTTTATATTTGAAAATGTGAGTGGATTAGCAAGTCCTAAAAACCGAGATAATTTGGAACTAATTCTTAATGAATTGACAAATATAGGATATTGCGTTAAATGGAAAGTTATTAATGCTTATGATTTTGGTTTACCGCAAAATAGAGAGAGAGTTTTTATTGTTGGGATTAGACGGAATATAGAAAGATGTCAGGATTATAAATTCCCTACTCCTTTAAATATTCACCCAAAAGTTTTAGATGTTTTGGATGAACTGAAAAATATTAAATTTGTTGAAAAAGTTAAATTAGATGCAAATACTTTATTTAAAGGTGCCATTCCACCATCAAGAACTAGATTTCAAAAAGATGATGAGTTAAATGATTTTTTCATTTTTTCTGATTTAAGAAATGGACATACAACAATTCACTCATGGGATATTATCGAAACTACTGATAGAGAGAAACTAATTTGTTTGACTTTTCTGAAATATAGAAGAAGCAAAAAATATGGAGATAAAGATGGTAATCCTTTATCTTTTGAGAATTTTCAAGAATTAATCACAGATATAGAGATAAATGAATTAAATAAATTGATTGAAAAAGGGATATTTCGGTTAACTGTTGATAATAAGTATGAATTTGTGAATTCTAAAAATATGACAGGTATTAATAATATTTATAGAATTATTTTACCTACTGCTGATATTTTCCCGACCTTAACTGCTACTGGTGCTAAAGACTATATCGCAACTGTATCAATTCATGCTAATCATCCACAGGAATATAAAAATCTGTTCTTAGAAAAAATTTACCAACCGCATAACTATATCCCAATTACTGCAAAACACGCTTGTAAATTACAAGGATTTCCTACAAATTTTGAATACCATAAAAAAGACGAAGTAGCTAAAAAACAGTTTGGTAATGCTGTTCCTGTACCTGTAGTTGAGTATGTAGCTAAAGAATTATTGAAGATTCTTGATATCTAACCTAATTTGGATAAAAAATATCGTGAAATTCTTCTGCAAAATTTTCTTGTCCTAATTCAATAAAAAGTGATTGTAACTGCTCAAATGTATTTTCTTTTCCTGAGCAAAAATCCCAAAATTCATTTTCTACCCAAATGTCTTGAGTAATATCTAAAGGAGAACTAGATAACTTACTTTTTTGTTCTTCATACCAAGATTTTTTAAAAGGATTAAAAGGGATAGCAATACGCGCTTCTAAGTTAGCATAAGGGCTTTTAGCGAATCTGTAAGCGTACCATTCTAAAATTTGTCTGTTAAATCCTTTAAACCCACCTTGATTTGGTTGTGTGGTTTTAATATCAAAAATATATTCAATACCATTTTTATAAAAGTGAATATCTACTCCTGTTCCAGAAGGAGGAGATGTATATTTGATTATTTCTTCAGGATTAATTTTTAAAGCAGCTTGTTTCAGTCGCTGTATACATTCTTTAGTATCAATAATATTACCATTGCGTTTATTTTCACGTATAGAAATTAGGTTGCTTAAGTAGGTAAACCGAAAAATTTAAAGGTATGTGACGAAATGTAAATTCAATGAATGCCTTGCAAATAGGTTGTTTTACGGTTTTCACAAAACTAAACATATATCGTTTTTATTATGTTTACCTACTTAGTTCAATATCTAATTTTTTAGGAAATGGCTGAGGACGTAATATTTTCTCGGTAACAATTTCAAATCCATTTAATTCTGCTAAAGTTTTAGCTATAGGTTCCCAACAAGTTGTTCCTAAACTTGTTTCTAGTCCACCAATAAGAGAACGTATTCTTCTTTCTTTGGGAAAAATATCATCTAATATTTGGTAATTTTCTATTTTCTTACCTTTAAAAAAATTCCTAATTGATTTTTTCAGATTTTCCTTAATGATTTGTCTAATATAGTCATCCATCTTTCATTATTCTCAATAATTACACCTATCTAGATAACTAGAAAAAAAGGTGAATAGATAATCGCTAATTTATCACACATTACCTATCACCTATCACCTATCACCTATCACCTATGACCTATCACCCATTACCCTCGGCACAACTAACACCTTATCAACACGGTTGCCATCCATATCCATGACTTCAAAACGGATACCATCCCATTCAAAATGATCTGCGGCTGCGGGAATACGTCCTAAATGGGTGATGACAAAACCACCTAATGTTTGATAATTTCCTCTTTCTTCAGTGTCTAATTTTTCTAAATCAAACAGTTCTAAAAATTCTTCTATACCTAACATTCCATCTACAAGCCAAGAACCATCTTCCCGTTGTACAGCTTGGGGTTCTTCCTGTCCAGGTTCTGCGGGAACATCACCGACAATTTCACTCATGATGTCATTCAGGGTAACTAATCCTTGAATTACGCCGTATTCATCGACTACTAAGGCCATGTGAGTGACAGTTTGCTTGAATAATTCCAATACTTTTAAACCACGAGTACTTTCAGGTACAAATACAGGCTGACGTAATCCCAGTGTTAAGTCGAAGGGTTCGTTGCGTAAACTCCTGGCTAATAAGTCGGTGACGGGAACAATGCCTAACACATTGTCAAGTCCTTCTTGACAAACCGGATACCGAGAATAGGCACTTTCAACCATTTTATAACGGTTTTCTTCAGGAGAGTCGTCTAAGTCTAACCAAACAATATCAGGACGGGGTGTCATTAAATAAGTGACTGGACGATCGCCTAAACGGAACACCCTTTCCACCATATCCTGTTCTGCTTCTTCAAATGTTCCTGCTTCTGTACCTTGTTCTATTAAAATTTTAATTTCTTCTTCAGTAACTTGAGGTTCAGTAGAGGGTGTAATTCCCAATAGTCGCAGTATGGCATCTGTAGAAGCACTTAACAAATACACTACTGGAGCGGCTAATTTAGCTAAAGCACGCATGGGAATAGCAACACTTGAAGCGACTCCTTCTGGGTTGTTTAAAGCTAAACGCTTAGGGACAAGTTCACCAACGATTAACGAAAGATAGGTGATTACTAAAACCACTACTCCAAAGGCAATGGGTTGGCTATAAGCGGCTAAAAATGGTACTAGTTGGACATACTTCTCTAGTCTTTGGGCAATAGTAGCACCACCAAAGACACCATTGAGGATATTAATGAGTGTAATGCCTACCTGAACAATGGACAAAAAATGATTGGGAGATTCTGCTAGTTGTAATGCAGCCTGTGCATTGAGGCTTCCTTGGTTGGCTAGTTGCTGCAATCTGACTTTCCGGGCTGAGACTATCGCCATCTCAGACATGGAAAATACACCGTTGGCAAAGATCAGCGCCAAAATCGTTAAAATTTCAAGAGAGAGGGAAGACATTTTAAAAATTACAGCTATAGAGAAAAAAGATAGCTTAAACCTTAGTATCCAGTATTTAAGGTGATTTTATAAATGCTTTGACTATACATAAAGTAGTAGTTATATTTTTTCTGTCTATTAGTAGTTACGCCTTATCATCAGATTGCTGTGAACACTTTTAAAATAGTTGAAAGGGACTGCCTCTAGATTTTCTCCTCCCCCACGACTTCTAAATTTAAGTATAAAACCTATGGCCTTTTCTTCTATTGTGCGTGCATTGGCGCGATCGCCTCTTACCGCAGAACTGACTCTCAAACTCAATAAACAACAGGAGTTGCGGTTAAATGGTATCTCTCGTTTACCCAAGACTTTGATCGCTTCAGCTTTAGCTAACTATGAGGGTAAGGATTTATGTGTGGTGTGTGCCACTTTGGAGGAAGCCGGACGAGT
Organism: Anabaena cylindrica UHCC 0172; assembly: GCF_034931625.1. Classification (GTDB taxonomy): domain Bacteria; phylum Cyanobacteriota; class Cyanobacteriia; order Cyanobacteriales; family Nostocaceae; genus Anabaena; species Anabaena cylindrica_A. The sequence continues at coordinate 18,373 of NZ_JAYGGY010000080.1, forward strand.
TTACTCCCAAATGGAAGCAATGGGATGGAAAACTGTTCATTTTTACCCCACTTCTGAGGCTTCTCCTTATGAACCTTTTGATCCTGAAACTGAGTTAAGTTGGGGACAAATGCAGGTTTTAGCTGATTTGGTGGGTAGAGATGGGGTTGCTTCTCCTGTTAATGGTCAACTTCAGAAAAATACAGCCGTGATTGTGACTGTGGGGGCGTTACAGCCACATTTACCGCCACCGGAGGCTTTTAAATCTTTTTGTGTCACTTTAAAAAAGGGGATGGAATTTGATTTAGATGCTTTTAGCGAAAAAATCACCATTTTGGGATATGAACGGGTTCCTTTGGTGGAAATGGAAGGACAATGGAGTCGGCGTGGAGATATTGTCGATATTTTTCCGGTGTCTTCTGAGTTGCCAGTGCGCTTGGAATGGTTTGGAGATGAAATTGAACAAATTCGGGAATTTGACCCCACTACTCAGCGTTCTGCCCTGGATAAGATTAACGAAATAACTCTGACCCCAACTAGTTTTACACCAATTATTTTAAACGCACTGAAAGATAGTGAAGAGTTCCAATCGCTACATCCTGAATTAAATCCCGACTCAGGACTCTTAGAAGGTAGTCGGCGTTTTTTGGGTTTAGCTTTTGCAAAACCTGCATCTCTGCTGGATTATTTAGCCGAAAATGCTCTTGTTGCCATTGATGAGCCTGAACAATGTTATGCTCATGGCGATCGCTGGGTGGAGAATGCACAGGAACAGTGGGAAGAGGCAGGGGTGCAGGGTGCAGGGTGCAGGGGGGAAAATTATCAATTACCTAAAATTCACCGTTCTTTTGATGAGTGTTTAGTTGAAGTTGGGAAATTTAAAAAGTTATATTTATCGGAATTATCTGAAGAAAATACTGGTCTGAATTTAGCGAGTAGACCTTTACCTGTCACACCTCACCAATTTGCCAAGTTAGCTGAGACAATCAGACAAGAACGCGATCGCAAGTTTGCTGTTTGGGTACTTTCGGCTCAACCTTCCCGTTCTGTCTCTTTACTCCAAGAACACGATTGTCCAGCCCAGTTTATTCCTAATCCCCGTGACTATCAAGCGATCGATAAGCTACAAATCAATCATACGCCGATTGCTCTCAAATATTCCGGTTTAGCAGAATTAGAAGGCTGTATTTTACCTTCCTTCCGGATGGTTATCGTCACCGACCGCGAATTTTACGGACAACATTCTTTAGCTAATTTTGGCTATATCCGCAAACGTCGCAAAGCTGCTTCTAAGCAAGTTGACCCCAACAAACTGCGTCCAGGGGATTATGTCGTTCATCGCAGTCATGGCATTGGCAAATTTGTCAAGTTGGAAAGTTTGACAATTAACCACGAAACCCGTGATTATTTAGTTGTTCAATATGCGGACGGTTTGCTGAGGGTTGCGGCTGAACAAGTTGGTTCTCTGTCTCGGTTTAGAACTAATGGAGATAAAGCCCCCGAATTACATAAAATGACGGGGAAAGCTTGGGAAAATACGAAAAATAAAGTCCGCAAAGCGATTAAAAAATTAGCTGTGGATTTGTTAAAGTTGTATGCAGCGCGATCGCAACAACAAGGTTTTTCCTATCCCGCAGATATGCCTTGGCAGGAAGAAATGGAAGATTCTTTTCCTTATCAACCTACCACAGACCAACTAAAAGCGGTGCAAGATGTGAAACGGGATATGGAAAGCGAAAGACCGATGGATCGGTTAGTTTGTGGAGATGTGGGTTTTGGTAAAACAGAAGTAGCAATTAGGGCGATTTTTAAAGCCGTCACCGCAGGTAAACAAGTCGCACTTTTAGCGCCAACAACAATTTTAACTCAACAACATTATCACACTATTAAAGAACGTTTTGCACCTTATCCAGTCAATGTAGGTTTACTCAATCGGTTTCGGAGTGCAGAAGAAAAGCGTAATATTCAAAAACGACTGGCTACTGGAGAATTAGATATAGTTGTCGGCACACATCAGCTATTAGGTAAAAGTGTAGAATTTAGAGATTTAGGACTTTTGGTAATTGACGAAGAACAAAGATTTGGTGTCAATCAAAAGGAAAAAATCAAAAGTCTGAAAACTCAAGTTGACGTTTTAACTCTTTCCGCAACTCCCATTCCCAGAACCTTATATATGTCTTTATCTGGAATTCGGGAAATGAGTTTAATCACCACACCACCCCCAACCCGCAGACCAATTCAAACCCATTTAGCACCTTTAAGACCAGATATTGTCAGAAGTGCAATTCGTCAGGAATTAGATCGGGGTGGACAGGTTTTTTATGTAGTTCCCCGTGTAGAAGGGATTGAAGAGACAACAGCAAACCTGCGAGAGATGATACCAGGGGGAAGATTTGCGATCGCACATGGTCAAATGGACGAAAGCGAGTTAGAATCAACCATGCTCACCTTTGGCAATAATGACGCTGATATCCTCGTTTGTACCACCATTATTGAATCTGGTTTAGATATTCCACGAGTCAACACCATCTTAATAGAAGATGCTCATCGTTTCGGTCTATCCCAATTATATCAATTACGTGGACGTGTCGGACGCGCAGGAATCCAAGCTCACGCCTGGTTATTTTACCCCAAACAACGGGAATTATCCGATGCCGCCAGACAAAGATTAAGAGCAATTCAAGAATTTACCCAACTCGGTTCTGGATATCAACTAGCAATGCGCGATATGGAAATTCGCGGTGTCGGTAACTTGCTAGGTGCAGAACAATCTGGTCAATTAGATGCAATTGGTTTTGATTTGTACATGGAAATGTTAGAAGAAGCAATTCGAGAAATTAGAGGACAAGAAATACCCAAAGTTGATGATACCCAAATTGACCTCAATCTCACCGCCTTTATTCCTTCAACTTACATCACCGATATTGACCAAAAAATGAGCGCATATCGTGCTGTCGCAACTGCAAAATCCCAGGAAGAATTAAAATCAATTGCAGCAGAATGGACTGATAGATATGGTGCTATACCTGTTTCTGCAAATCAACTCTTGCGAGTCATGGAATTAAAACAAATCGCTAAAAGTTTAGGATTTAGCCGCATTAAACCAGAAAATAAACAGCATATTGTTTTAGAAACACCAATGGAAGAACCCGCTTGGAATTTGTTAGCAGAAAACCTAAAAGAAAGTATGCGTTCTCGTTTTGTTTATTCTCCAGGTAAAGTCACAGCTAGGGGTTTAGGAGTGTTTAAAGCAGAACAACAATTGCAAACGCTAATTGATACTTTAGGAAAAATGCAAGGAACAATTCCCGAAGCAGTTTTGGTTTAATTTTGTAGGTTGGGTTAAGCGATAGCGCAACCCAACAAAAGTATTAATCATGTTGGGTTTCCTTGCGTCAACCCAACCTACATTTGAGAGAATACAATTAGTGAGTAATAACATGAAAATTAAAGTTAAACATCTTGGTGCTTTAAGAGAAGCCGAATTTACTCTTGGTGAGTTGACGATTATTTGTGGTGGCAACAATACCGGAAAAACCTACGCAACTTACGCCTTATTTGGCTTTTTATATACTTGGCGACGAATGCTTTCAATTCAAATCAACCGTGATAAGATTGAGCAACTTCTCTCTGATGGCTCAATGCGTCTTGATATACAAGAATATGTTCAACAATCAGAGCAGATTTTAGACAAAGGCTGCCAAATATATACACAGCAATTACCAAAGATATTTGCAGCATCAAATGACAAATTTAGACAAACAGAATTTAACATAAATCTGGAAATTAAAAATAAAAATATTAATTTAGCAGACAAATTTGATCGGACAATGAGGTCTGCTAGTATAGGACTTTTTTCAATTACAAAAAATGAAGAAAGCACAGAATTAGTTATCACCTTGCTTATCGAAAAAGAAAAAGTAAGAATCCCTGCTGAAATGATTGAGCGTACAATTGCTGATGCACTAAAAGATATTATTTTTGATCAGTTTTTTCCTCAACCTTTTATTGCTAGTGCCGAACGAACTGGTGCGGCCATTTTTCGCAAAGAGTTAAATTTTGCAAAAAATCGCCTGCGAGAAGAAATGGGTCAAGTAGACAAGAATATTGATCCAATGGAGCTTTTTTCATTCAAAGAGTATCCAATCGAGCTTTTATTCAAAGAGTACGATGATTATGCCCTGCCGATAAAAACCAATGTGGAGTTTACCCGACAACTAGAAACCATTGTCAAAAAAAGTAGTTTCATTACTGACAACTATCCTGATATACTGGCTGATTTTACTGATATTATTGGTGGTGAGTATACCGTCACCCGCAACGATGAGCTTTATTATCTGCCAAAGGGTAAACGTATTAAGCTTTCTATGGATGAAAGTTCTAGCGCTGTACGTTCTTTATTAGATATTGGATTTTACCTAAAACATGAGGCTCAAGTTGGCGATTTATTGATGGTAGATGAACCAGAATTAAATCTACACCCTGAAAACCAACGTCGAGTCGCAAGGCTTTTTGCCCGACTGGTTAATGTGGGTATTAAGGTTTTCATCACTACTCATAGTGATTACATCATTAAAGAACTAAATACCTTGATCATGCTTAATCATGATAAACCTTATCTCAAACGAATTGCTGAACAAGAAGGTTATCGGCCAGAAGAACTGATTGCTGCTGAAAAAATTAAAGTTTATATTGCGGAAGAAACAGATATGAAACTAGAGGGAAACACAAGAAAAACTAAATGTCAAACTCTTACACCCGCAGACATTGATCCAGAATTGGGTATTGAAGCTCGGAGTTTTGATACAACAATTGAAACGATGAATCGGATTCAGGAAGCAATTGTTTGGGGTGAGGAGTAATGTCTGATATTGCTATCTTGAAAGAAATGATTAAAGAAACCGCTACAGTATCATTAGAAAATGATCTCTACGGGAAAAATCAGGTAATACTCAAAGAACCTAAACCCCCTAACTACTATGTAACTATTGATGGGATGCCTGATGATGATCAGGTCATAATTATCAATGCAGATGAATTTAAGTCACCTGATACAATTTTTAACGGAAATAAAGGTGAATGCAAACGTGCAGACTTTATTATCATTGCCGATATTGGTAAGAAAAAGGTAATTCTCTGTATTGAAATGAAGGCAGGAAAAGGAGGATCAACTACTGCACAACTTCAAGGAGCAAAGTGTTTTATCGCTTATTGTCGAGAAATTGGGCAATCATTTTGGGATCATCCAAATTTTCTTAAAGGTTACGACTTGCGGTTTATCAGCATCAAAAATATCACGCAAAAAAGAAAAACACGGTTTGATCCTAAGGAAATTGACCCTAATCAAAATCTGGTTTCAAAATTACAAATACTGCATAGATCAGGCAAATCTTTTCAATTTAATGATTTAGTCCATTGCCAAAAATAATTGTAGTGATAGCTAGGTAGTGAAGTAAATTTCAGAAAAAATATACAATAAGTTTAGAATATTTGATAAATTGCCTATTTTTACCCATCTCAATTAAAATTCAAATAGAGGTGACAATGGTTTTACAAATACTCAGACACCAATTTACAGTTAAGCAATTTCACCAAATGGCTGAATCTGGTATTTTGTCAGAAAATGACAGAGTAGAATTAATTCGAGGGGAAATGATTGATATGTCACCTATTATTCCCAAACATTCAGGTTGTGTGATATTTTTCACGAATATATTAGTATTAATTTTAGAAACACTTGCTTTAGTTAGTGTACATAACCCAATAGTTTTAGATGAAACTTCTGAACCGCAACCAGACATAGCATTATTAAAACCACGTCCAGATTTTTATAGAAATTCACACCCCCAACCAGAAGATATATTTTTGTTAATAGAAGTTGCCGATACAACTATAAAATATGACCGGGAAGTGAAAATTCCGTTGTATGCAGAAGCAAATATTCCTGAAGTTTGGTTAGTAGATGTTAATCAGGAAATTATAGAAGTATATCGAAATCCTCTTCAGGGAATTTATCAAGATGTACAGAAATTAGTGAAAAATAAAAGTTTATCAATTTTAGCTTTTCCTGATGTAAATATTAATGTGAGTGAGATATTTTAATAATCATCTTTTCTATGTTTATTAATAACCAGATCAGTAATTTTTTACAGAATTGTGTATCTATCTATAGGGATATGCAATTGAATAAGATACATCATAGTCCCCTCCTCGCTTGCGGGGTGGAGTTCTTGCATCTCACTCAACCAAAAACCGCTATAGTTTGTAATATAATTATTGATCGAATTATTATTCATTAAATAGTAACGAAACAATAATATTTTTTTAGAGGTTAAGATGTTTACACAAATTACTTTAGAGAATTTTAGAACCCACAAATCAACAAATATAGAACTATATCCAGTAACTTTGTTAATTGGTAATAATAATTCTGGTAAAACAAACCTTTTAGCAGGAATACAACATTTTTGTAATCTTGTCAGAAGAGGAAACTCTGATAATGAAGTACGTCGATTTATAAATGTTACTACAGATTTATATCCACATAAATATAGACTTGCTAAAAATGATGAACCAATGTCATTTTCAATTTCATGGAATAATGAATATGCAGAAATTGATTATAAAATAGAAATATATGAAAGTAATAATTTTATATACAATGCTAGTTGCAAAGAAGAAATAATTATTAAATTAGCTAATAACGGAATATCAAAAAGATTGAGTAGTGGTTATAATTGGTCTAAAAATATACTAGAATTGAGAGAGAAAATACAATTAGATCCATATTTAGAAGAAAAGGAAAAAGCAATAAGCGAATCTTTTTTTCTTGATTTTACTAATATATTTAGCTATCACTTTCAACCTACCTTTCTCAAAGGAAAAATTAAAGGCTATCATAATACAGATCAAAAACAATATCAAGATAAAGAAATCAATCAAAATGATTTTGAACTAAGCATACCAGTTTTCTTAGAAGAAACAGGAAGTAACTTTCAGTCAATTATCCACGATATAAAAGAAAAAGAACAACGTATATATTCATCATTTATTGCAAAAATGAGGACGGTTGATACAAGCTTTATTGGAGTTCGTTATGATCCCAATCGGTCGAGTTTAATCTGGGAATTTGACTTAGGACGTAAGGGAAATATTGAAGAATTTATGCCAGATGTTGTATCAGATGGCTTTATGAAAATTGCTGCAATAAGTTTGCTGGCATCCTTGCAAAGACCACCTGCTTTAATCATGTTAGAAGAAATAGAAAATGGTATTAATCCAGGTAATATACAACAACTAATGAATTGGATTTGGCAAGCAACATCACCGAATCAAGATGGTTTTACATCAACACAATTTATCTTAACTTCTCACAGTCCTTCTGTTTTGAGAGAATTTAATCAACATCCTGATCATGTTTATACAGTTCGTTTAGATAAACGTAGTCGTCAAAGCGATGTCAGAAACTTAAACACTGCACTTGATACCCTGGTGGGAATTGGAGCAATTAAAGATGATGAAGTAGAATATGAAACAGAAGAAAACACAGGTAAACAGTTAATAAAAATACCGAAATATCAGTTAGCAGAACTTTGGTACTCAGGGACAATTGGGTAAAATATAATGAATACTATTAATGTGGGAATCGTGGGAGACGGACTAACTGACTATAAAGTTTTTGGTAAAATTGTCGAATGTATTCTGTTGGAAGAAACATCGGAAAATATACAAATTAAGGCTATACCACTAATTAGAAAAAATATTTTTGATCATGTTCAAAAATACAAAAATGCCTGTCGTAAAAATGCTGTTGAGCATTATCTGCCAAGTGAAACAGCAGTGCAACTAAGAGATAATATATGTGCTACAATACTTGCTGCCTGTGAAGAGTTTAATGATAATGTAGAAGTATGCTATGGCGATATTCTCTTAATAACTACTGATACAGAACATATTCTTAAAGATAAAAATCAATATTTTGATACTTGGGCAATCAGCATATCACATATTTTGAGAGAATCAATTGAAAAATTTTATGCTATTCAAGCTAGAAATGGATATCCAAGACAATATTTACCCATAATTATGCCTTTAGCAACATTTCCTTCAATAGAAGTTATTGTTGCTGCTGCAAAAGGGGAATTAGATAAAAATTATGGTAAAACTCCACGGGAATGGAAGGTTTTATTATACAAAACTGAATATCCTAAAGACGAAGAAATAGAAAAGCAAGCTTTGAATTACATAACACCCGATAGTATAGACAATATATTTAATGATTTACCTGAATCAAGATTCTTTATTCAAACATTGTCTTTAGGATTAAAACGTTGTTTTTTAAATGGTAAATCTAATTGTGAAAAATACATCAGCTAAAACTATATTATTAGTTAATGATCCTGAAAAAATTATCTGGGATACTGTTGCACCTGTCCAGGATAAGATAAATTAGATTGCGGCAATTGACTAGGCTGCTGTAAACTATAATTACTATAATTGCCATATCCTACAGGAGCAGTTGAGTTAACAACATTTTGACTTGGAGGCTGAACAGCATAAGGATTATTAGGTACAGGAGTTAACTCTGTTGTTGGTGTTACTACATTGGGTGGTGTCTGAACGCCATTAAAATTACTATAGGGGTTTTGTGACTGCTTCACTAATCCTGGCTGAATATAACCCATACTGGAACTAGAGGATAAACCCTGATTAGTTAAGTTGTTAGTAGGTACAATTGATCTGACATTTCCATTGCTACTAAAAGAATTTATTTGATTTGTATTACTAGATTTGTTGATAGCTGCTGCTAAAGGATTGATCAAAACAAGAGTTTGATTGTTTGTAGTTTGATTATTTAATTCAAAACTCAAATTAGAAACGGCTGTTAGTTCTGTTGGACTTGGAACAGCTAGATTATTAATACCTGAAAATTGATTGCTATTATTAGTTTGAACAGGCTGTAATAATTTTTCTGCTTGCAGGACAAAGGGATTTTTTACACTGACTGATGAAACTTGATTAACTATCCCTAAGCTAAGATTTGATTTAGCAGAATTAGCATCAGCATTTTGTTTATTAATTGCCTGGTTTAAAAATGTTTCCTTATTCTCTACCTGAGTATTTTCTGGGGATGTAGTTATTATCGCAGATAAATTTTCTTTGTCAAAATCGCTTAACAACGATGGCATATTATCAATATCTGCTGTAATTGCTTTATCTTCATTAGAAAGTGAAGCTTCTTCAACATTCTCTGAAACAACTGCATCTTTATTTGGTTTTTCAGTGAAAATGGCTGGATTTATCCAATATTCCCGAATTAATAAGGATACAACAATTAAGAAAATGCCTGTTCCCCAAAAACTAGGCCGCAAGAAATTGGATAATCTGGCTTTGAGATAGCGTAAGTAAGCAGGAGGGTAGTTGCGTGCTGGCATAACTTTATTAATTGAATAATTTTTATAAATTAGGAAGGATTTGGATGCTGATCTTGAGTTGAACTGTATCAATAGTAGAAATATAGTAATTTCATCATAGCTTCTCAAAAATCATAATTCATATGTAATACAGTTTAATTAATCAAAAATTTACTTTCATACGAAATGTAAACTAAATAAATTTATAAAAAATTCTATAGCAATTTTTAGATTAGTAATGTGCAGTTTTCAATTGCCAAGCTTGTAGAGACAGGATTTACCCAACCTTGATTGTATTTATTGCATCTGGCAGAGAACCATTATAGATAGAAGTATTTTCAATCCCAAATGTAAAGTTAGTGTTAAATCTTGCAGTTTTTTGACATTTTTTATAACTTTTAGTCAATTTATGCTTAGTTTTTAGGCATTGGTCACTTTGGATATCATCTGGAGTTGAAAGCTGGACTAATTTTATTGGTATAGCCAAACAATTGTTAAACTTTCCCCTTCCTAGTTACTACTGTACCATTCACCAGGAGACTTAATCATGAAAGCCGAAGATATCATGACCAAGGAAGTAGTTACTATTCGTGGTACAGCGACTGTAGCAGAAGCAGTCGGACTAATGAAAGAAAAAGGATTGCGTGCGCTGGTTGTGGATCGTCGCTATGATGATGATGCCTATGGCATTGTCACTGAAACAGATATTGTTTATAAGGTGACGGCTTACGGCAAAGATCCTCGACAATTAAGGGTTTATGAAATTATGAGTAAGCCTTGTATTATTGTCGATCCTAATTTGAGTGTGGAATACGTAGCACGATTGTTTGCTAATACAGGTATTCGTAGGGCCCCTGTAATTCAAGGTGAGATGTTGGGAATTATCTCAATTACGGATATTCTCACTAAAAGTGATTTTGTAGAAGCTCCTAAAACGTTACTACTAGAGGAGAGAATTCAAAAAGCGATCGCAGAAGCTCGTGCTACTTGCACTGAACAAGGCGCTTATTCTAAGGCCTGTGCTGCTGCTTGGGATGAGGTAGAGGAACTGCAAGCAGAAGCTGCACATCAAAAAGCGGAAGTTATGGTATCTGCTAAAGTTTCTTTTGAAGAATACTGTCGAGAAAATCCAGCTGCACCAGAATGTCGGAATCCTCAATAAGACTATTGCTGTAAAAATTCAGGAGTCAGGAGTCAGAATAATTGTCAAATCAGTAATTTACTGATTCGAGATTTTCTCAACAATATTAAGCATGATGCTTTAATTATTATTTATTCTGTATCCTGAATCCTTACTTACAAATTACGAATTATTTATCTTTGTGCAACTCGCGACAATAGAAATAGACCTGTTACTAAACCAAATAAGTTGGGCAACCAAGCACCTATCAAGGGAGATAGAATATCTGCCTGTGCTAAAGCACCAGAAACTGATAATAATAAGTAGTAACTGAAAATAACTATGACACTGATACCAAAACTTGTTCCTCTACCTGTCCGTTGAGGTATGCTGCCCATTGCTGAACCTACTAAACCAAAAATTATGGATACAAAGGGAAAGGCAATTTTTTGTTGAATCCGCACTTCTAATTTTCTAATTTTTTGGGGGTTGCCAGCTAAACGTTCTATTTCTAGTTGTTCCAGCGCTTGGGAAATGTTCATTTCGCCATAATCTCGGCTATTTTCTGCTAAATTTAAAGGTGTGCGGGGTAGTTGTAATTGTTGTTTTTCAAACCGCAAAATATTTCGATAGGAACGGTCGGGAGCAACTAAATAAATAGTACCATTATAAAAATCCCAAACCTGTTCTGATGCATTCCACTGGGCAGATTCTGAGACGAGTATTTGATTGAGTCCTTGTGTAGATCTATCTATAATTGTTAAACCTTGCATTTTTTTGCCATCAAATTGATCGGCATAAAATAAGCGTGAAAGTATTTTATTAGTACTACCATCTGGTTGTTTAATTTCTCGATATTCAGGATAGTAGATATTTTGTTGTTTAAATGAGGGTGTATCTGATTTTAGTGCTTGCTCTAGTGTCCGAGTTGCTTCGTAATTGGCTGCTGGTGCAATTTGTTCATTAAAAACATAAGTCATGCCTGTGACTAAAGTACTTAATAAAACAGCAGTTAGTACCATGCGATAGACGCTTACTCCACAACCACGAAGGGCTATTAGTTCACTCTCACTAGACAAACGACTGTAGGTCATTAAAGTAGCTAATAAGGTGGACATGGGGAAGGAATAAACCATGACATAAGGCAGTTTTAAGGCAAAAACCTTCAGGGCTGTGGTGATTGGTAGTCCAGATTCTACTACTTTTCGTAATAATTCAAATAAGCTGTCAATTGCTAAGACTACGGAAGTAAATGCTCCAACCCCGAATAGAAATAGTGGTAGCAACTGCATTGCCAAATAGCGATCCATGATGGAAAAAGGCAGCAGTGAATTGAATGAGTAGAAAGATTTAATCTGCTTGGATATCATAAGTAAGTTGTCAGAATTCAGGAGTCAGGAGTCAGAATGCTTATGAATCAGGAATGGAGAGAAGTGAAATTTTCTCAAAAGCACTAAAATTAACTTAAAAAGCGTTTATTTTCATGATTTATGTATTCTCCATCCTGAATACTTACAATAAGTTTAAAAGTTAAATCTCGGCAACCTAGATGTATTAGCAGTTTGAAAATGTATTTATAATTGTGATTGAAGTGGCTAATTTATGAGATTTAAATTATTTATTATTATTAACAATAATAAATTCTAAGTGGAAAAGTTATCACCTAAATAGTATTGACGGACGAGTGGGTTATTGTAAAGTTCATCGGCAATGCCAAAAGCGAGAATTTGCCCTTCCCGCATGATATAACCACGATCAGTGATGGCCAGGGTTTCGCGGACATTGTGATCTGTGATGAGAATACCCATACCGCGATCGCGCAATCGTCCCACAATTTCTTGAATTTCCGCAACTGCTATAGGGTCTACTCCCGCAAATGGTTCATCCAAAAGTAGGAATTTAGGCCCTTGTCTACCTGCGGCTAAAGCCCTTGCTAACTCTGTCCGTCGTCTTTCACCACCAGAAAGTTGAATACCTTTGCTATTAGCCACCTTTTCCAAGCGAAATTCCCCGATTAAATCATGCAACCTTCTCGACCACTCCCTGCGTGGCACACTAGTTTGCTCGAATACTAACAGGATATTATCTTGAACGGAGAGTTGACGAAAAACACTTGCTTCTTGAGCTAAATAGCCAATTCCCAATCTGGCTCTTTTGTGCATAGGCATTCCCGTAATATCCAAATTATCCAACCACACCCGGCCTTGATTGGGTTTTTCTAAGCCTGTAGCGATATAAAATGTTGTCGTTTTACCAGCCCCATTGGGGCCGAGTAAGCCAACAACTTCACCTTGAGCTACAGAAAGGTTAACGCGATTGACAATTAGTCGCTTGCCGTAAGATTTGTGAATATTTTCTAAAACTATTTTCACTATTCGCGTTTTTATGGTGACAGATACTAATTAGAACGCTTGAGAGATGGTGTCTTCGGAGCAGGTTTGGCAGTTTGTCCATTGAGATTAGAGTCTTCTACCATGTACACAGATTCTACTTGACGATTGGACTGGGGTAAGGCGATAAATCGACCTTCATCAATCAAATAAGTTACTTTCTCTGCCCTAATACTATTATTACCCTGTTGCAAAATATAGACATTACCGCTGAAATCAATGCGTCTTTCTTGACTAAAGTATTGTGCTTGGGCTGCTGTTGCTTGCAACTGACGAGCAGGATACAACATTTGGACATTACCGCGAGCAGTAATTACTTGACTTTTGGCATCATATTCTTGCACATCAGAGCGAATAGTGAGTGGGCGATTTCCCCCAGATGATTGGGCTGTAGCGGTGGGAACACTCTTAGGAAAAGCAACTGCACCCAACAGTACCACGGGTAGCATGAGGGCTAATCCAAGACGACGCATCTGTGATTTTGGCAATTGATAGGGGGGTATCATAGTGGATAAGGATTATCTCAGTTTGTATTCTGATTTAAAAAATCGTACTCAGTGCAGAATCATCAAAATTAAAGTTGAAAAAAATCAGCCCTAATATTTATCAGAGGTGATGAAGTGTCAACTCAACCACTTTATCCAGAAATATAATCTACAATCGGGAATAGTTGCCGATAAAAATCAATTAAGGACATCTAAAGTAAAGGTTTAGTTTCCGAAAAAATCCTCCATTCCGTGCAATCCTTAAATCCGTTTCATCAGTGATAAATCTGAGATATTAGACTACAACTTGAAATTGTTGACGCTTGAGGACACCTGAAGGTTTCGTTATTGCTAATCTTTAATTATAGAAATTCTAGGTAAAGACAAGGCTGTATTTTTACCCAAATCTACACTCAGAATTTTTTCTGGATCTGTTTGTTGGAGTTCCTTCAACAATTTCACACTTTGAGTAAAAAATTCTTCCACATTGATGGCGCAATCACTAGCGGGATAACGGCGTAAGCGATTGCTACCTTCCCCCAATAAAATCATTGCTCCTCGCAAGTTACGATTACCCAGGTGATAGAGGGCTACTGCAATTTGCAGAATACCTTGATATAAACTTTTTTCTGGCTCGGTTGCTTCAATCCATAGCGCTTCTAAGGTGTCATGACAAGCGTAGAACTGTCCAGCGTTGAACTGTTCCACTCCTTGCCAAAACTCTTGGGGTAGGTCGTCACTCATCCCATGCTATCCCGCACTTCTTTGATGGTTTCTAGGGAAATATCTTGTCTGTCGCCAGCAAAATCGTTATCAGTGGTGAGAAAAAGCATACAGTGGCACTCTTTGCGTTCTCGCATGGGGACACAAGGACAGTTCCAGTAGGCTGCACCGACTTCTGCTGCTTTGTCTTCATAGTGGCGGCAGGGACACAAGGGCGCACCGAGTTCGTCTTTATGTTTGGCTAGACCTTCAATTACGACTGCTGTGACGGAAGGTTCTGAACAGAAGTATGTTCCAGTCCGTTTGGCGTATTGTTCGGAAAAATGCCGCATTGCCTCTAGGCTTTTTTCGCTGGATTTTGTGTTAACTTCTGATTTAATCATTGGATCGTCGTTCATAAATTAAATATTTCTTTGCATTGTACAACAGCCTCAGTGAGCTATTACTTGGGAAATCTCCCCAACCTGAATTTTAAAATTTGACCTGGATTTATGCTAACATTCGTCGGTCTAGCCGCTGGGGTTTATTCCAGAGCAAAATAATTTATGTCATCCATGAAGATTAACTTATTGAAGTTAATTTAATTTTTGTATCAATTTCTATAGTCAATTTAATGGTTTTTGCAACTGAAGTTGTAGTTCTTGTTCACTTTGAAGGATGATGCCAGGATAGTCTCGATTGACGATGACTTGTTCTGAGGATGGATTTATATTCTCCCATAAAACCCAACGACTGCCTACAGGTAACTTAGATAGGGTTAAGGGGTTTTGGGTGAGCCAAATTAGGGGGTAGTTTTCTGGTGGTGTGTTGGCTTCTTCTAAGGGGTTGGTTGCTGCTAAGGTTTCGAGAACGGGAATATCACCTTTGATTAAGCCTGTGGCTGCTGTCCACAGTTCTACTTGCAATTGTTGTTTATGGGCATAGAAATATAATGAAGCGGCGGCGATGACTGCTTGTTCAAATTGTTCTTCTTGCCAATTAGCTGCACTATCAAGGGCAATAATGATTTCTTGTCCACCTGTGATAACTTCTAATTCTCTGACTCGTAATTCTCCATAACGAGCGCTGGTACGCCAATGAATGAGACGGGTGGGATCACCAATGCGATAAGGACGGAGCGATCGCACTAATCCTGTTGTTGCTAATTGTAATGGTTTTCCACGAAGATCATTTTTTTGATGTTCATCTTGCCCTATTTCATCTACTAAGGGGCAGCTGGTGAGGGGTAAAACGGTGGGATAAACTATGGCTCTAGCTTTACATTCTCGCTGCCGACGACACCAAAATAAACCCCAGGGCGCACCTGTGGCTAATTCTACTGTTTCCCATCGGTACAATCCTCGGCGTTGGGTGGGGTGATAATATATCCAACGGTGAGAGTCTTTTGCGTCAATGGTGTCAATTGGCTGTTTGACTGGGTTGCCTAAAATAAAGGGAAGTATATCTGATACTTGCAATAGAGTGACAGGTTTTTGGGTGGGGTTATGGACTTCTATTTCAATGGTGATATCGTCGCCAACGCTGACTGGCTGGATGGGAGAGCGTTTGATAATTAGATTTTTGAGCGATCGCGGTGCTAAAAAAGCTGACACACCCACAAGGGCAAGACAGACCCCACTAATTACATATAACCAGCCCGCCATCGTATTGATAGCAGCACCTAAATAACAAATAGCAATCCCAGCTAATACCCACCCCCCGTAGGTAGGAGATGAAGCGTGGATTTCTAGCCAACTGGAAATGTTTTTGGTGATTTTCATAGTTTCTTTTTTAACTCAACAATGGCTGAAATGTACAGTATTTTGGCGGTTTACATCTATAAATTTGTAAGTGTGTATGATGAAATTATGAAATGTAGGTGGAAGATTTATTAATGCAGTTAGTCAGCCAGGAGTATATAGAAATTGCTGCTGATGTGCGAAGTGGGAAACCCAGAATTGCTGGTACTCGCATTGCAGTAGAGGATGTAGCGGTGATGCATTTAAAGCTGGGTTATTCTTTGATAGAGATTGCTGGTAAATATGACCTGTCACTAGCATCCGTTTATGCAGCAATGGCTTATTATTTTGATCATCGAGACGAGATTGATGAACTTGCAGCACAAGAAAATGAGATAGTTGAGGTGCTGAAGCAAAATCATCCCTCACGTCTTCAAGAAAAACTCAGACAGTCGAGAAATGAGTGAACGAATTCGCTTTCATCTAGATGAAAATGTTGATCCTGCGATCGCCATTGGGTTACGTCGTTATGGAATTGATGTCACAACCACAAACAATGTGGGATTACGCACTCAATCTGATGAAGTCCAGTTAGGGTTTATTCAAGAATCTCAGCGAGTGCTGTTTACCCAAGATACATTTTGATTATTGCGAGTCGTAGGCTTGATCATCCTGGAATTACATACTGTAAAAAAGGAATTCGTTCAATTGGAGAAATCATTGAAACCTTAGTTTTGATTTATGAAGTGATGACACCTGATGAGATGTTAGGATGTGTCGAATTTTTGTGAAAAAATAACAATAAAATTATGAAAATAATCACAATTAATATTCTTTTTAAACTAGACCATTGGACACAACGCCGAGAAGTATTAATAGCAGGACTTAAAAACGAAAATCCTGATGTTATTGCATTACAAGAAGTGAGTTTATCAGAAGATACAGCCAATTGGATTGCAGAACAATTAAATATTCCCCATATTTATAAAGTTACTCCCAAAGAAGTATCTGATAGCGATTTACCATTTGGTTTAGCTATTCTCAGTCGTTATCCGATTGAAAAAACAGCAGCACTTAATTTAGAACATCAGGGAAGAATAGCCCAATATGCACAAATTAAGTTAGATAATCATAAATCAATAGTAATTTGTAACGGTCATTATTTTTGGCATCCCGGTTCTCACAAAAAACGCAATAAACAAATACAAATGATGTTAAATTGGTTATCAGAATTTCCTGAGACAATGCCAATTATATCAGTGGGAGACTTTAATGGTACTCCTGAAACATCAGGAATTGCATTAGTTAAGGAAAAATATCAATCAGCATATCAAGTTTATCATGGACAAGAACCAGAATATACTTGTCCCACACCTTTAGATCAAATTAGTTGGAAAAAACGAATCAGACAATTTTGGAGAACGTTAATTTTTAATAGGAGTTGGAAACTGTGGAAGGGAACTTTAGATTATATTTTTATTAATCAGCATTTACAAGTTAGAGATTGTCGAATAATTCTCAATCAACCAGCAGCGAGTAACCGTTATCTTTATCCTTCAGACCATTTTGGCATTGTTGCTGATTTAGAGATTGTTGATTAAACAGGTAATTCAATATTCTTGATATTCTATCACCTGTATAAAGTATCAAGATTATTATAACTTTAGAGTAATTTCTGTAAGAGATTATAAATGTCCCCTTTGTCACCTTCTTTCCTTAAGCCTACACCAACTACTAATACTACTACTTTATCATTTTCTACTTTATAAAGTATACGATAGCGTTGACCAACAGCCCTAACACTACGATAATTAATCAGATTTCCGGTTAAAGGTTTTCCCTGCTTATCTGGCTCTATTTTCAACTTATCAATACGTGAACTTAGAGCTTTTTGGTGACGTTTATCTTTAACATTTTCTAACATCTCTAGTGCAAGAGGTGTTAACTTAATTTCAAATTCAATATTATCAGATTCCGAGTTTGAGTTTTGCATCATTCCAACTAATAGTTTCTCCTCTCTCTCCTTGCGCTATACTTTCTTGTAGTTCTTCAGTAAATTCTTTATCAGATAAAATTGCCAGAGTTTCTAGTATAGATTCGTATTGCTCAAAACTAATAGCCGCTATTACTGGTTTACCATGTTTGGTAATAATTATTGGTTCTTCTTTTAAATCGTCCGGTAAATCTAAAAGTTGCTCTTTTGCTTCTGCAATTGTCAGATATTTTAGCATATTTGAGTTTATAAATAATACTTCAATATCATTATATCACTTTTTCTAGACAAATGTGCTTACACTCTTATTTATTAGATAATAATTATTTATATGAAATAAATCAGTCATTATATGGTAAGTTGAGTTGTTCGCGTTAGCGTTGCGGAGCAATCGGAACAAAACCCAACCTTATCAAGGATTTTGTTGGGTTTCGCTGTCGCTCAACCCAACCTACATTTCCTTAACTTCTTAATTTAATCTTTGATAAATCATCAAAATTACTCAAAAAATTTGTGGATATAAATATGGGTTTAGTGATGTCCAAATACTGGGAAGAATTGATAAACGAACCAGCCTAAAAATAAGCCTAGAGAAGATACACCAAGTACAATGATGAATCGATGCCATTTACGGAAAGATTTGTTGAACTCTTCGTCTGCAACACTATAAGCAAAAAAGGAGAGGAAATGCAAAACACAAAACCCAGTATAGGCGAAAACAGCAACCCAACCGTATTTTAAGCCTACCAGCACGGCCAATAATAAAAATATAACACCAACCGAAGCCAAAGCCAAAGCCGAAGCCGAAGCCGAAGCCGAAGCCCAAGCCCAAGCCAAAGCCAAAGCCAAAGCCAAAGCCGAAGCCGAAGCCGAAACCAAAGCCCAAGCCGAAGCCGAAGCCGAAGCCGAAGCCAAAGCCAAAGCCGAAGCCCAAGCCCAAGCCGAAGCCGAAGCCCAAGCCCAAGCCCAAGCCCAAGCCCAAGCCCAAGCCCAAGCCAAAGCCCAAGCCCAAGCCGAAGCCAAAGCCGAAGGTGCGGAGAAAAAGCCCATGACCGAATAATAGAAAATAATGTATCCTAGTGGAAGCCAAGGGAGACCACTAATTTCTGCTAAAATATTTTTTAAAATATTTAAAATACTGCCTAGAATATTAATAGTGATAGAAAATGTAGTCTTTAAACCATTACCTAAATAATCGAAAACAACTCCTAATATTCTGACTATATCCGGCTCATTTTTTATTTGACGATTATATCTTGATGGAACAGAATTTGTCCGATAGTTTTTATTTTCCTGTGTTTCTGTTTTAATCTCTACTTCAGAAACATGATTAACAACCCTAACACTATTAACCTCTGATAATAATTCCAACCACTCAGACATTGATTGAGTGCGATATTGTGGTTCTAATTTCATCCCCTTATTTATCGCCAATTTCACATTATCGCTAATATGAGAATTATATTGTTCTGCTGGAATTAAGGGATCTGATTGACGTTGTAAAATCACTTGTTTATAACGTTCATCGGCAGGAATAGGAAGCTTCCTAGTGACAGCATAGTAAAGAGAAGCAGCTAAAGTGTAAACATCTACCGTTGGTTCACGCATTCCAAAAAGTTGTTCATAGGGTGCAAAAACTTGATGGGCAAATTGTTTAGAACTTCTATATCTGCTAGTGGGAATAATTTCTCCAGCGATGCCAAAATCAATTAATATAGCAGTACCATCATTTTGAATCATGATATTGCCAGGATGTGCATCTCTATGTACTAACCCTACTTTATGAACAACAATTAAAGCTTTTGCAATTTGCCGAATATAATTTACTGCGTCTGTTTCTGATAATTTTCTGTTTTGTACTAGATATTCTAAACTTTCTCCCTCTACAAAATCCATGACTAAATACCAGATTTCGTCTTCTGGAAATAAATCTGTGACTCTGACAATATGATTATTTTTTTGTTGAGACAGTCGTTGTAGTGTTTTTCCTTCTTCGTGGAATTTCTGCTCATATCTGGGGTATTCTGAGTCATCTTGCAAGTCATCATTAAGGGTTTTAATGACTACATAACTCTTTAAATATTCATGCCATACCTTATAAGTAATCCCGAAACCCCCTTGTCCCAGGACTCTATCTATAATATACTTCCCACCCTGTAGTTGATGCCCCTTTTCCCAAACCATCGGTTACAGATGCCCAAAAAACAGTTATGTTCATTTTGGCACAATCATCGGCGTAATGTAGAGATGTTTTTTATCTTAGTCGTCATTAGGAAAGATTTGACGTTTTAGTACAAAAATGCCTTAATAATCACTTAAATTATAACTGTTGCTGTCTTACCCAACTCCGAAAAGCCTTAAACGTCGCATTTCTCCCAGCAGTTCTACTTTTTTCTAAATATTGAGGAATTACTTCAATCAAAGATAAATTGGGAAAATTCAAACTTGACTGAGACTCCACATAATTACCATCTTGTAAAAGATTAATTTGCAGTTTCCCTTTCTCAAACCTCCACAGTTCTGGAACTTTTAAACCTTGATAGATATTAAGATGAGTGCGGGAAGTAATATCAATTTCTAAAGCTAAATCTGGTGGAGGATCTATTGTTAAATCTAACCGCTTTTTTCCACGAATTAAAGCTTCATTTTTAATATAAAAACATTGATCAGGTTCTATCCCCTGATTCATGAATTGATTTTTAAAGGTAGTAGAACCAAGACATCTAAACTCAATATCTAATTCTTCCAATAAAGCCTTAACTAAATCGCTAATGATTTCTTTGTCATCTTCATGTTCTGGTAATGGTGCCATAATTTCTAATATTCCCTTGTCATAAGCAATTCGCGCCGCACGATGTTCTCCTAATTCTTCCAGAATTGCTTCTAATTCCGTCCAAGTGACATCTGCCAATAAAACTCTTTGTCCAGGTGGTACATGAATGCGCTTTAATTCCAACAACATCATTTCCACTCCTTGGAAAATATCAAATATTCTAAAACTAGTATAAATCTCTACTTTTCTATCTCCGCGTCTCTGCGTGAAAAAAATCTTTCAAAACCCTATACGAATACCTTGGGATTTTAACCAAATTTACCAAAAAAAATATTCCCTGTCAATATCAATCGCTGAAAAAACCAAACTTCGTAAAATTATTGATAATAGTCTCAAGAATATTGAAAATAACCGCTTCTTATTGCGAAAATTGCTACGGCTACAAATTTTCTAAAAATAGAGATAAGCAAAATTGATTAACCGCAGAATAAAAAATAGGGTGGGAAAATCCCACCCCTAAAGATTAGCGTTTTGCTAATTTCTTCGACATCTTGCGGAGACGAATAGATTCAGGTGTTACTTCCACCAATTCATCTTGAGCGATGTACTCTAACGCACGCTCTAAGCTCATATCTATTGGTGTTTGCAACTGTACAAGTTCATCACCACCTGCTGCACGGTGGTTGGTTAACTGCTTAGTTTTACAAACGTTCAATTCCAAGTCTTGGGGACGATTATGTTCACCGATAATCATGCCTCTATAAACCTTGGTTCCAGGACTGATAAAGAATGCGCCTCTATCTTCAGAGTTTTTCATGGCGTAGAAAGTAGAAACACCTTCTTCAAAGGAGATTAAAACGCCTTTATTGCGGGCTTCGATATCACCAGAAAGTTGACGGTATTCGAGGAAACTGTGGTTCATGATCCCTTCACCACGGGACATCCGCATGAATTCACCACGGAAACCAATTAAACCACGAGCAGGAACTACAAACTCTAGTTGAGTGCGATCGCCTCCACCAGGTTGCATATCTTGCATTTCTGCTTTCCGTTGTCCCAATCTCTCGATACAGCTACCAACTGCATCAGCGGGAACGTCTAAGGCTAGAAGTTCATAGGGTTCACAAGGTTGACCGTTAACTGTGCGGTAAATTACTTGAGGTTGAGATACTTGGAACTCAAAGCCTTCACGTCGCATGGTTTCGATTAAGATACCCAGGTGTAATTCACCCCGACCGGAAACTAGGAATTTATCCGGTGAGTCGGTTTCTTCCACACGCAATGCTACGTTGGTTTCTAATTCTCTAAATAAGCGATCGCGTATTTGTCGAGATGTTACCAACTTACCTTCTTGACCGGCAAAAGGTGAATCATTCACCCAGAAGGTCATTTGCAATGTGGGTTCATCTACCTTAATTAAAGGTAAAGCTTGGGGTTCATTGGGATCTGTAATAGTTTCGCCAATGTAAGCATCCGCAAAACCAGCCACAGCCACAATATAACCTGCGGTGGCTTCTTCCATTTCCACCCGCTTCAAGCCTTCAAATCCCATCAGCTTGGTAATTTTACCCTTGACAACGCTGCCATCTTCTACAACTAAAGCAGCTTGTTGTCCAGCCCGGATAGTCCCATTGTGGATTTTACCAATGACAATCCGACCTAAATATTCAGAATAATCTAGGGTGGTAACTTGCAATTGCAGAGGTTTATTTGGATCTCCTATGGGTGCAGGTACATGACGGAGAATCGCATCAAACAGGGGCTGCATATCTACCGATTCTGCTTCCAAGGTTTCCTTAGCGAAACCAGCCATACCGGAAGCAAACAGATATTTAAAGTCGCACTGGTCTTCATCTGCTCCTAATTCCAAGAACAGATCCAATACTTTATCAACAGCAACGTGGGGGTCAGCTTGGCCACGGTCGATTTTGTTAATAACTACAATTGGACGCAGACCTTTTTCCAAAGCTTTTTTCAATACAAAGCGGGTTTGGGGCATGGGGCCTTCATTGGCATCGACAATGAGCAGACAGCCATCAACCATGCCGAGTACACGTTCTACTTCTCCGCCGAAGTCAGCGTGTCCAGGAGTATCAACAATATTGATCAGGGTTTCTTTATAGCGAACCGCTGTATTCTTAGAAAGAATTGTAATCCCTCTTTCTCTCTCCAAAGCGTTGGAGTCCATGACGCAATCCGGAACGTCTTCACCTTCACGGAAAATGCCGGACTGTTTGAGGAGAGCATCAACCAAGGTGGTTTTACCGTGGTCAACGTGAGCGATGATGGCGACGTTACGAATTGGGAGCGTCATAGAGAGTTTATGTGAACTTTAGTGTTTTTAGAATTAGTAGCTAAATGTTTGGCTGTTTTAACAGAATTGGGGATGATTTACCGATTCTGTAACGAACCTTTAATAATTCTAGCTTAATTGTCACAAATATTGTTGTTTTGAGAATAACTAGCAAGAGAATTTCTTAGGTTTAGGGATGCTTGTTAGGGTTTTCCACAAGCAAACCTTCACTAGCAGCGGCTATATTTAATTCTTTATCAGCAGATATAAAAGTCAATAAAGGTAAATTATTTGCTATGCAAAGAGTATTGATGGCTTTACCAGCAGCTAATTGAACTGCGTCATAACCTCGTAAACCATATTTTTCTGCCAATGTCATTCCTGAATTAATGATGCTGTCTGTAATTTCCAGAACCTGATACTCAGATTGGATATCATTTCTCAACTGATGATATACTGCTGTCGCATCTTTAGAACTGATACTTCCACCACGAAATCGCCTACTAATCGCCGCAGTAATCTCCACAGAGGTAATAGCTGCAATAAACACATGATTTTTTAGGGTAGGATCGAACAAACTCACAACCCAAGCTGAACCGATTTCTGCAACATAGCGTTTAACTAACGCACTACTATCTAAGAAATAAACTGCCATTTAGCGGCGTTCCTCAATAATAGTTTGAGAAACAGGCTTACCCTGTACCTGAATGAGTTTTCTTTCCTGTTGTTGACTGTCAGCAGGGTACTTAATTTGTTTTACTAAACCAGAACTTAAAAGTGCTTGATGAAATTTTGTGATTTGATGCGCTTGTGCTTTATCAGTCAGACATATTTGGATAGCTTGATTCAGCTGTTGTAGTTCATCTTGTTCTAAACTATCAAGCTGATTGAGAATTTCGTTAAGAATGGTTTGTGGCATAGGTTTTCAGGACTTCAACTAATGTCAGGTAACGTATCATGCTAAACGACGGTACAATTCAGAATTTTTCTGAAGTACATAATTTGCGACTTGCTCAAAATCACTTTTTGGATGATTAAGCCAATCTTCTATAGTGGCACGTAATAATTCTTCAGGAGAGATACCATTTGCTTGTGCCATTACTTGCAGTTGTTGTAATTGTTCTTCTGAAATATTGATGGTGATTGCAGCCATAGCAATTGTTTATAAAAGCTAGTCTTTTCTACTATTTTAGGCAAATAACAATCTGGAATTAGCACTGATAACTGAAATTGTGCCAAAATTAACATATCCGCTTATAAAGTTGACAGGTTATGGCTTGGTTATCAGGACAGCAACTACAAGATGGTAAATATACCATAGAAAAAGAATTAGGTGAAGGTGGTTTTGGTATCACTTATCTTGCTAAAGATAATCATGGAAATTTCGTTGTTATCAAAACCTTGAATGATGCAATACAACGACGTTCTGATTTTGCTAAATTTCAACAAGATTTTATTAACGAAGCGATTAAATTAGCAAAATGCAGTCATCCCCATATTGTCCAAATTCATGAAGTCATCAATGAAGATTCTCTGTGGTGTATGGTGATGGAATATATTGATGGGGAAGATTTAGGAAGTTTGGTAGAAAATCAAGGTATTTTATCTGAAGATGTTGCATTAAGGTATATTCAGCAAATAGGAGAAGCGTTAGCTGTAGTTCATAATAATGGATTATTGCATCGAGATATTAAACCACAAAATATCATGTTGCGTTCTGGTAAATCAGAAGCAGTATTAATTGATTTTGGGATTGCGAGAGAATTTACGCCTAATTTAACAAAAACTCATACAAAAATATTATCTGATGGTTTTGCACCAATTGAACAATATGACGCAAGAGCAAAACGGGGAGCATTTACAGATGTTTATGCTTTAGCGGCAACTTTATATTCTTTGTTAACTGGAGAATTACCAACTATAGCACCAATGAGAGCCATTGGTACAGAATTAGAAGAAGCAAAAAAGATAAATTCTAGTATTAGCAATAAAGTGAATCAGGCGATAATTAAGGGAATGGAAATAAAGCCAGAAAATCGTCTTCAGTCAATAAAAGAGTGGTTATTTCTTCTAAATATTGAAATAACTAGTATTGCTATTTCCCCAGTTACACAAATTCTAGAAGATCAGATTATTCGTGAGTTTATAACTCATGTTGACTATAATAGTGCCAACGCAGGATATCTTATACATCATCGAGAACATAACAATGATCCTGCATTGCACTACCATATTACTATCTCTGATACCCATGTTTTTAACTTTGGTGGGAATGGATTTGCTGTATTTCCTATTCCCAGAAAGGCTAAAAGAGCAAAATACGTAAATTTATTACCTAGAAAAGAAGTACTAGATAGATGTTTAATTGCTTATGAATTATTCAAAACTTGGGATTATGGTTTATTAGGTTGGAACTGTGAACACTTTTCTAGATTAATCACAACTGATGAAGCCATTAGTTATCAAGTAAAAGAGTCAATTTTAGCCTTCTTAAATAACAATGGTTATCATCCATTAGCTAAAGAAATGATGGACAAAGCTTGTCAAAGTGCAAAATACTAGTTTTGGTTCAAAGCACTAACCTCTTCCTTCTCTTCCTCTTCCTTCGTGTCCTTCGCGCCTTCGCGGTTCGTTCCTTACCAACCTCAACACCAAACCAGAAAATTAAAATTAACCATCAATGCTATCAGAAAGATTTACCCAAGCCCTTACCTACGCGCACGAACTCCACGCAAAACAAGTGCGTCAAGGTTCAGGCGTTCCCTATATTGCCCATTTATTAGGAGTAGCCAGCATAGTTTTAGAATATGGTGCAAACGAAGATGAAGCGATCGCAGCTTTATTACATGATGCCATAGAAGATCAAGGAGGAGCAACCACCAGAGAAGAAATTCGTCGTCGGTTTGGGGACAATGTAACCGCCATTGTTAATGGTTGTACAGACGCAGACAGCACACCTAAACCACCTTGGCGAGAACGTAAAGAAAAATACATCGCCCATATTCATACCGCTTCCCCCTCAGTGCTGCTAGTTTCAGCCTCTGATAAACTACATAATGCCAGATCAATTGTCAAAGATTACCGCTTGATTGGTGATGCCGTGTGGGAACGTTTTCAAGGTCGCAAAGAAGGTACACTTTGGTATTATCGAGCATTAGCCGATGCCTTTGGAAAAAAACAAATCACGCCCTTAGTCGCAGAATTAGAAAGAGTCGTGACAGAATTGGAAACTTTAGCCACAAAGAAAAAATGAAGGACGAAGATGAAAACAATCATCCTTCATATTTCATAATTCATCCTTTGGGATGAGAGTCTTTTGTTGACTAACGGAATAAACTACTCAGAGAACTATCTTCGTGAATCCGCCAAATCGCTTCTCCCAGTAAATTAGCAACCGAAAGCGTCACTAATTGGGGAAAGTGATTACTTTCTGGAATAGGGATTGTATTAGTGACTATAACTTCTTCAAACAAGCCACTTGACAATCTTTCAATTGCGGGGGGCGAAAAAACTGCATGGGTAGCACAGGCGTATACTTGACTTGCACCTTCTTCCCGCAGTAACCTCGCTCCTTCGGCAATTGTGCCGCCTGTATCAATCATGTCATCTACCAACACCGCTGTTTTGCCTCTAACATCACCAATGACATTTAAAACTTCGGCGACATTGTGCGCCTGACGGCGTTTGTCAATAATTGCTAATGGTGCATCATTGAGCTTTTTCGCAAATGCCCTAGCTCGTGCGACACCACCGACATCCGGAGAAACAACTACAATGTCATGCAGTTGTTTACTGACCAGATAATCTAACAAAACTGGTGAACCATAAACATGATCAAAGGGGATGTCGAAATATCCCTGAATTTGCGCGGCGTGTAGATCCATTGCTAAAATGCGGTTAGCACCTGCTTGTGTGATGAGGTTAGCAACCAATTTAGCTGTTATTGATTCTCTACCGGCGGTTTTGCGGTCAGCACGAGCGTAACCATAATATGGAAGTACTGCTGTTATCTGCCGTGCGGAAGCCCGACGACAGGCATCAATCATAATCAGCAATTCCATTAAGTGGTCATTAACAGGTTGACAGGTTGGCTGAATTAAATAAACATCACAACCCCGAATTGATTCTTGGATTTGAACATAAAGTTCTCCGTCCGCAAATCTTTTGCGAATCATTGGTCCCAAGTCCATTCCTAAATAACGAGATACTTCTTGGGATAGTTGTAAATTAGCAGAGCCAGAAAAAAGCCGCAGGCGATGATTTTCTGTGATTCCTGTGGCTGCTGGTTGCACTTTTAAAGTTGCAGAACTAAGCACAGCAGATCCTCGATGTGCATTCATGGCAATATTATCATTTAGAGATTTAGAAGATTTTACTGACATAGACTAAACAAAACATCTATAAGTTTTGTTGAAGATTTTATACAAAGAAAGAAAGATTTCTCCATAAAATTACATTTGCTAATTTTCTAGTCCTTTGGTGAAAAAACCAATGAGGATCTTACTGACATCTATTTTCTCAAATAGTTTCATCGTTTCCAGTGTAAGTGTTGAAGTAAACCGCGCAAATATTCAAGAAGTTGGTGAGTAGATTACTTATTGTACCCATTTCTTTTATAACTGAGAACAAAAGATTTACACATAAAGTGATAATTAAATTATTTCTCAGGTAGGAGAACATTTATGCTTATAGAGGTTTTCCGTAGGATGAGAACATACTGTTATCATAAAATATGGCTTAGGCCAAGCTACGCGACAAACATCAGAGAATTTTCAACCTTGTTCCCTGTTTTGAGTTATTTGCTATAAGCATCCAAGGTGCAGCTAATTATTTTATGATACTAGCGCTAAATTCAGAGATTAGTGCAGAAAGACAGAAGGTATGAGGTGGTTTTTTTGGGGTCTATGCGCTACTAAAACGTTAAAGCTGTCAAGTGTAGCAATACCTTGTCCAAATCGAAAAAAGTCTTGATTTGTAGGTTGGGTTGAAGCATGAAACCCAACAAATGCGTTGGGTTGCGCTGTCGCTTAACCCAACCTACAGAAAATGGACAAGGTATTGGTGTAGAGTATCTATTTATTTCCAGGCAGTCATGGTGTTGTGCTTATACACGGCTTACATCAAAGTTTGCAGTATACAGCAGAATTCAGGCTTCGCAGTGAGCCTCAGTCGAACGGAGTTAGGATTAAAAGTATGGGTGTAGGATAGTTTTGTGATCATACTTTGCATCTTATCTACCTGCTATCTGCTGTATTAAAAAATGTAGCTAAAATAAAATGCCAAACTTGACTAGCATAGTAACGTACCATTTTTTTGAAAAAGATGCGGTAGACATTTTGCGATCGCAGTTATGACTATCGGTACAACCAGGTCATATTGTCTATAATTAGTCCTTTAAGCTTTATCTTCCAACTCAGTTGCTATTACACTTAATCAATTGATTATGCAACCACCCATTACAGTTAGTACTGTCCTGCAAAATCGTTACCATATAATTCACGTTCTTGGACAGGGGGGATTTGGTAGAACCTATCTTGCAGAAGACCAGAGGCGCTTTAACGAACTTTGTGCGATTAAGGAATTAACGATCGCAGTTAAGGGAACAGCTAGTGAAAAAAAGGCAAAAGAGTTGTTTGAGCGAGAAGCTGCGACTTTATATCAAATTGAGCATCCACAAATACCGAAGTTTCGGGAAAAATTTGAACAAGAGCAAAGCTTGTTTTTGGTGCAGGATTACGTTGCTGGGAAGACTTACCAGACGTTGTTAGCTGAACGCCAAGCTGTTGGTCAATCTTTTTCAGAAGCCGAAGTTTTAGAGTTGCTGAACTCTTTATTGCCAGTTTTAGAATACATTCACGGCTGCGGGATTATTCATCGTGATATATCGCCGGATAATTTGATTTTACGAGACAGTGACAAAAAACCTGTGTTAATTGATTTTGGGGTAGTTAAAGAATTAGCCACGCGATTATATGCGCCAAATCAACAGCAGGTAACTACTGTGGGAAAAATGGGCTATTCTCCCAGTGAGCAAATTCAATCAGGAAGGGCTTATCCCAATAGTGACTTGTATGCACTGGCGGTAACGGCCATAGTTTTGTTGACTCTCAAAGAACCGACAGATTTATTTGATGAAACTACACTGAGTTGGAATTGGCAGCAGTTGGTAACGGTTAATCCCCGCTTTGCTGAAATCTTGCAGCGAATGTTAAGCCATGTTCCGAGCGATCGCTTTCAAACTGCGGCACAAGTGCAATTAGCCTTGCAATCTCTAGATCAACCCCATGTTCCTCAAACCAATATATCCTATGTACGAACTCTCGCCGTTGGTAATCGTCCCCAACCAAAACCACTACCACCTCAAAAACATAATCCTGTAATTTATCCTAGACAAACTAGCCCAAACCAAACCAGTTCAATCTTAGATCAACCGTTAGCAATTGGGGCTATTGGCAGTGCTGTGGTTATTTTAGCGGGATTTAGTTCTTGGGCAATAGTCAAGTCTCTTCGCAATCCGTCCCAACAACCATCACAAGAAACAGCTGTACCCCAAAATTTTCCCTCACCAGTAATTCCTGAGAGTACATTTACACTGTCACCGACACCGACACCTACTAATACCCAATCTGTTGTATATCAAAAACGCCTGAAACTAGGCAGACTTAATACGGCTACAGTTGATGATACTCTTAAAGTAAATGACATAATTCAATATAGTTTTGCAGCTCAAGTTGGGCAAAAATTAACGGTTTCTGTTGACCAAGGAAATGGAATTTTACTCACAGTGTTAACTCCCAATGGTCAACCAATTGATGGACAGTCTCAACCAATTACATCATTTGAAGGCATCTTACTAGATAGTGGTAAATACATTATTCAATTAAGTCTGTCAGAAGGAGTAGCTGAAAGTTATTACAGTCTCAGTGTGGCTTTATCAACAATTGCACCTACAGAGACACCAACGCCAACTGAAACTCCTACACCTACAGAGACACCAACACCAACGGAAACCCCTACACCTATAGAGACACCAACGGCAACTCCTACACCTGTAGAGACACCAACACCAACTCCTACTACAGATGCAGAAAACAATAATCAATTACCTGAAACAATATCTACACCAGGATTTGATCAACAAAATTAACGCTAAATTATGAACAGTCCCTGCAAGAAAATTGCAGGGTAGAATTGTCAGTAAAAAACAGGAATTCTTGGTAAATAAATTGTTAAACACATTACTAATTACAGGGACTGATACGGAGGCTGGTAAAACTTTTTTGACCACAGCCTTAGCAGCTTATCGGCAAAAATATTACCCTCAAAGCAGCTTGGGGATTATGAAACCGATTCAATCAGGTGTCGGTGATAGTGAACTTTATCAGACTCTTTTTACACTAAATCAGTCGCCAGAAGAGATTACACCTTTGTATTTTCAAGCACCTCTAGCTCCACCAATTGCAGCAGCGAAGGAAAATCGTACTATAGATTTAGCTTTGGTTTGGCAGACGTTGCTAAAGTTACAAAAGGAACGTGATTTTTTGCTGGTGGAGTCTTTGGGGGGATTGGGTTCACCAATTACTGATGAACTGACAGTAGCAGATTTAGCAGGTGAATGGCGTTTACCAACGGTTTTGGTTGTTCCAGTGAGATTAGGTGCGATCGCACAAGCCGTGGCTAATGTAGCATTAGCTAGACAAACTAAAGTTAATCTGCGTGGAATTATTCTCAACTGTACCCAATCCCGCACAGAAGCAGAAATAGCTGATTTAACACCACCGCAGTTAATTCAATCATTTACTCACATCCCCGTTTTAGGTTGTTTACCTTATTTAGAAAATCCCACTGATTTAGATAAACTTGCTGAAATTGGATCTGATTTAGATTGGGAAATATACTAAAAACGGTTGAAAAGTGTCATTCTGAACGAAGTGAAGAATCTCCGAGATACTTCCCTGCACTACGTTACGGTCAGTATGACATAAGTCCAAGTTTGACCCGTTTGCAGTATATTATCTTTTTAGCCTAAGACTTTTGACTTCACGACGGTACTAGCTATACTCCTGTCTTCAATTAAGAATTACGAATTATTTGATCGATGTTTCGCAATAAATCATTGGCAGTATAGGGTTTAAATAAAACTGCCTGTACTTCTGTATTGGCTGATTCTGGTAATATTTCTATTGTATTTAGCCCACTACAAGCAATCACTTGGACTTGTGGATTCATGCTTTGCAAAGTGCGAATAGCTGTGATACCGTCCATTTCTGGCATCATCATATCCATTAAAACTGCACTGATGCGCTTTTTGTATTGAGAATAAAGTGCGATCGCTTCCAATCCATTACTAGCAGTAATCGTTTGATAATTGTATTGTTCGAGGATGATTTTAGCGACATCACGAATTTGAGGTTCATCATCTACCACCAAAATCAATTCTCCTTGTCCTGAAGGCATTTCCAAATCTTCTATTGCCGGAATTTGAAACTCTTCTACAGACGGCAAGAATATCTTAAATGTACTGCCTTTAGCCACTTCGCTAGAAACTGTTATAAAACCATCATGGCTTTTAATAATTCCCAATACCGTGGACAAACCTAATCCTGTTCCAGCACCAACTTCTTTGGTGGTAAAAAAGGGTTCAAAAATTCTATTTAATATTTCTGGGGTCATTCCCATCCCAGTATCTGTAACTGTAATGACGATGTAATGCCCAACTTTGGATTCAAGATGCATCCGAGTAAAGGTTTCATCAATAAACAGATTCTCCGCAGTAATTTGCAGACTACCTCCTTCTGGCATCGCATCACGGGCATTAACTACCAAATTCATCAGGACTTGATGTAATTGTGTCGTGTCTCCAGAAACAGCCCATAGGTCTTCGGATATCTGGGCTGTAAATTCGATAGATTTGGGAAATGTCTGTCTACCAATTTGAATGATATCTGCAATTAGATGTTTAACTTGTACAATTGCCCGTTCTCCTTTTAATCCGCGTGCAAAGGATAACACTTGTTTGACTAAACCTGCACCGCGCATAGCATTATTTTCAATGATTCTCAATAGTTGGGGATGACGTTCTTGATCATTGACAAATCGACCTCTGAGTAATTGCGCTGCGGTTAAAATGGGTGTCAATATATTGTTGATATCGTGGGCGATGCCACCGGCTAGAGTGCCGATACTTTCTAGACGCTGGGTACGATAAAACTGTTCTTCAAGTTCTTTTTTCTGAGTAATATCAGTATCTACAATTAGGATCGATTTGGGTTGTCGTTCAGAATCAAACATCAGTGTCCAACGACTTTCAACGATAATTTCTTGTCCGAATTTGGTTTTTCTGCGTAACTCACCATGCCAAGTTCCAGACTTAACTACAGTCTGGAGAGCGATTACTTCTGGCTTTTGAGAAGTTGTCGGGTAGAAAATATCCCTGAGGTTTTTACCTAAAGCTTCATGATTCTGCCAACCGTATATCTTTTCTGCACCTTGATTCCAAAATAAGATTTCGGTCTGAAAATCTCGCACGAAAATTGCATCGGTAGCAATATCTAGTAGGGCTGCTTGTTCGTGGATTTTTTGTTCTGCCTGCTTTTGTGCTGATATGTCTTTAGTTGTACCAAGCATCCGTACTGGCTGCTCGTTTTTGTCATAATAAACCTTACCTTTGGTGAATAACCAATGTAGGCTGCCATCAGCCCAAATCACTCGATATTGAGCAGCAAATTCAACTTTTTGCTCGATGGCGCTTTTTGCAGCTTTAGTGAAACTATCACGGTCTTCAGGATAGATTAAATCGAGAAAGTCTTCAGAATTGGGGCATAATGTATGACTCGGTAAACCATAGATTGGCCCCATATTGGTAGACCATAGGGTTTTGTTAGTCTGGATATCCCAATCCCATATACCCATGTTGGCAGCTTCTAGGGCTAAAGTCAGTCGTTCTTCAGTTTTCCTGCGTTCTTCTTCTATTTGCTTGTATTCAGTGATATCTTCGGTAATACTACCAAAATATTCAGGCTCTCCTTGTTGATTTTTAATGGGGAAGCATCTACCCCAAATCCAGCGTATTTCTCCATTGGGTTGGATAATGCGATACTGTAAATCGGCGGGTTCACCTTTTTGATGATGCTCATCTATTTCTGCTAAGATGCGATCGCGATCTTCTGGATGTATTGCATCTTTCCAAGATAGGGGTTCCTCTATCAGACTTTGGCAACTCCGTCCCCATATTTGCTCATAAGCAGGATTAACATAGAGGGTTTGTGTGCCATCTTTGGAGGCCATCCAAATCAGCGACTGGCTATTTTCGGTAAAGTGCCGAAATTTCTCTTCACTCTTGCTTAGTGCGGCTTCTGCTTGTTTGCGTTCAGTGATATCTTCGGCAATACCACCAAAATATTGAGTCTCTCCTTGTTCATTTTTCATAGGAAAGCATCTAGCCAAGATCCAGCGGATTGATTTATCCGGTTTGACAAGACGATACTCTAAATGAGAAGGTTCATCCTTTTGAAGATTCAGCTGTATTTCTGCCAAAATGCGATCGCTATCTTCTGGATGAATAGGTTCTGTCCACGATTGAGGATTGTCGAATAGACTTTGGCAACTCCGTCCCCATATTTTCTCATAAGCCGGATTTATATAGACAGTTGCGCCGCTATTGAAGGATTTAATCCAAATGATTTGTTCTTGAATATTATCCCCAAATTGGCGAAATTTTTCCTCACTCTCTCGCAGTGCTGTTTCTGTCTGCTGACGTTCAATAATTTCTTGTTGCAAAGCTTGATTAATAATCACCAGTTCAGCAGTACGTTCTAATACCCGTTGTTCCAACTCATTCGAGGTTCGGCGTAATGCTGCTTCTGCTTGTCTGCGTTCAGTAATGTTGCACAATAACCAACACCAGCCACACCACTGTTTTTGAGGATCATACATCGCTGCTATTCTCACATTAGCAGGAAAAGACTCTCCTTGTCGTGGCTCAAGTTCAATTTCCCATTCTTGGAACTGCTGGAAATTTTTCAGTTGGGATGTAATGTTTTGTCGATCTGCTTCAGCAATAAAAATTGTTATGGGTTTGCCTATTAAGTAATCTTGGTCTACTGATAGTAACAATGAAGCTGCATGATTGGCTTCTTGAATCAGACCTAATTTATCAGTTACTAAATAACCATAAGGAGTAAATTCAAACAAATCTTGGTAACGTCGGCGTTCTAATTCTGCCATCTCACAATCAACAGCCAGTTGTTCGTTGTGTGAAAGTATTTCCTCCACGGTTTGTTGAAGTTCTGCATTCACTCTTACTTCTCCCTCAACTGGTTCTGTTCCCAATTGCTGCGAAAGATTTTGAGTTTTGTAGATTACTCCCTCTATTTGCTGATTGTTGTTTGACGATTCATCGGTTGATGTTCCTAAATATTGCTGTGTAGCTTTGGCAATACCGACTATTTTTACTAAATCCAACTCTTGTAACAAGCTAGATTCAGTAACTATCCCTAGCAATTTTCCTGCATCATCTACAATTGGTAAATGGTGAATTTGATACTGCTTTAAAAGCAACCAAGCTGTAGAAATATCTTCAACTTCTGAGTGTTTTAATGTGATAGGTTGTTTGGTCATCACTTCAGCCATTATTGTCCTGGATAAATCCAGTCCCAAAGCTGTTAATCTTAATACGTCTCTAAGGGTGAATATTCCTACTAACTGCGTTTCTTTTACCACTAAAACATAGCTAGTTACTTTTTGACTTGATTGGCGACTTGGTAATGATCCTGGAGAGTTGATATCTTCTAAACTTTGTTCTTGATTCATCAAGATAATAGCATCGGCTACATGACTATCAGGACTAATCGTCAAGGGATAACGATCAATAACTTGATATAAATTTGGCAAATCAATCATCGGATTGTTGAATTGCATAGTTAATTGTAGATTATAATTATCCTATTGATATCCGGTTTACGTGATTTAAGGCTTTTTGATAAAAAGGTGGTAAATCCTAAATTTTTGACTTTTTAGAAGTATTTGTGCATTTTTATTGATTAATTAATATAGAATAAAGACTATACTAATCATTTGGATACGACTTTAAATAAATTTTAGCGCCTACATCTCTATCTCTAACTGTACCACTAAACCTCTTGACAGAGGTACAGAGTTAGGATTGTCTATACATAAGAAATATCCGAGAAAGTAAAGACGTTCCATGAAACGTCTCTACAAGGGTTTCAAGTTTGATTCTTCAGGAAGCATGAAGCCAATTATGGAAAATAACTTGGGCTTACCAAAAAATTGTATTGTTGACGATGGCGCAGAAAATCAGCCAACACTGGCAAGCGATCGCTCAGTGTTACTGCTGCCTGGTTCCTAAAACGCTAATTTTTAATCCCCCTATCCCCTCAACGTCCTGCTTCCGCTGCGGCAATTTCCAGGAGAGTTTTGAGTACAGAGTCAGGGTTGAGACTGATAGAATCAATTCCTTCGTCAACGAGGAAGCGGGCAAATTCTGGATAATCGCTAGGGGCTTGACCGCAGATACCAATTTTGCGATTAAATTGTTTTACGGTAGCGATCGCTCTGGCAATTGTTCTCTTGACAGCTTGATTACGTTCATCAAACAGATGTGCCACCAACTCAGAATCCCGATCTATTCCTAAAGTTAATTGTGTCAAGTCATTGGAACCTATGGAAAAACCGTCAAAGACTTGGCTAAACTCATCAGCTAAAATCACATTACTGGGTAACTCGCACATCACATAAACTTGCAGACCATTTTCGCCTTTTACTAACCCATTTGCAGCCATTTCCGCCAATACACGTCGTCCTTCTTCAGGAGTCCGACAAAAGGGAACCATCAAAATCATATTGGTTAAACCCATTTCATTCCGTACCCGCTTCATAGCTTCACATTCAAGGGCAAAACCTTCACGATAACGAGGATCATAATAACGAGAAGCACCACGCCAACCAAGCATCGGATTTTCTTCTTTTGGTTCAAATTGTCTACCACCCAAGAGGTTTGCATATTCGTTACTCTTGAAATCGGACAAACGCACAATTACAGGTTTAGGATAAAAAGCTGCGGCAATTGTACCAATACCTTGTGCAAGTTTATCAATAAAGAATTCAGCTTTATTTTCATATTGGGCAGTTAACTCAGCAATTTTATATTTAGCAAGTTCATCTTCTAAATCATCAAAATGCAATAATGCTAAAGGATGAGCTTTAATGTGGTTAGCAATAATAAATTCCATCCTCGCCAAACCCACACCATCATTAGGAATTGCTGTTAAACCTAATGCCTCTTCAGGGTTGCCCACATTCATCATAATTTTAGTGCGGGTGTGAGGCAAATTTTCTAGAGGTAATTCTTGGACTTCAAAGTTTAACAAACCCGCATAAACTTTACCTGTTTCCCCTTCAGCACAACTGACAGTAATTTCTTGTCCAGTTGCTAATACTGTCGTTGCATTACCACAGCCAACAATAGCCGGAATGCCCATTTCTCTGGCAATGATCGATGCATGACAAGTTCTCCCACCAGAATTAGTAACAATAGCACTAGCTTTTTTCATAATTGGTTCCCAGTCTGGATCTGTGCGATTGGTAACTAGCACATCTCCGGCTTGAAATTGTTGAATTTGATTCGCATCAAGAATAACTCTGGCTTTACCTTGACCAATCATTTCCCCCACACTACGACCTGTGACTAAAACTGTATTTTTTTCTTTGAGGTG
This sequence comes from Anabaena cylindrica UHCC 0172, assembly GCF_034931625.1. Taxonomy (GTDB): domain Bacteria; phylum Cyanobacteriota; class Cyanobacteriia; order Cyanobacteriales; family Nostocaceae; genus Anabaena; species Anabaena cylindrica_A. The sequence goes on from NZ_JAYGGY010000080.1 coordinate 54,996, forward strand.
ATAACTTCTTAGGACTGTTTTAGATTTTTGCGACTGTACTGTTTCTGGTCTAGCTTGGACGATAAATAATTCTCCCGTCACCCCATCTTTTGCCCATTCAATATCCATTGGCGTGTCCATACCACGCACTTGGGAATAATGATCTTCAATAATACAAGCCCAGTTTGCTAGTTGGAGAATTTCGTCATTATTCAAGGCAAATTGATTGCGTTCTGAGGGGAGAACAGAGACATTTTTCGTTAATTTCATCCCTCCCAAGTCATAAACCATTTTTATTTCTTTTGTCCCTAAACGTTTTTTGAGAATTGGTTTAAATCCTTGTTTGAGAGTTGGTTTAAATACTAAATATTCATCTGGGTTAACTGCACCTTGAACAACGGTTTCACCCAAACCATAGGCAGCAGTAATTAAGGCTGCATCTTTAAAACCTGTTTCTGTGTCAATTGAGAACATCACACCAGAACAAGCCAAGTCAGAACGTACCATTTTCTGCACACCGACGGAAAGAGCTAACTCGAAGTGGTCGAAGCCTTTGATTTGTCGGTAGGAGATAGCGCGGTCAGTGAAAACAGAAGCAAAGCATTTATGACAAGATTCTAATACACCTTTGATTCCGTGGACATTGAGATAGGTTTCTTGCTGTCCGGCAAAACTAGCATCAGGTAAGTCTTCGGCTGTAGCACTAGAACGAACTGCAACATCAGTATCTTCACCGTATTCTTGACATAGTTTTTGATAGGATTGAGCGATCGCTTGTTGCAACTCTAGCGGAAATGGCGTGTTTAGCATCAGCGACCTAGCTTGTTGTCCACATTGCCGCAGATTATCTATATCCTCTACATCTAAAGCAGCAAATATTTTTCTGAGTTTTATCTCTAAACCTGCACCAATAATAAAGCATCTATAAGCATAAGCTGTAGTTGCAAACCCAGTAGGAACTTTTACTCCTTTGGGACTCAGTTGCTGAATCATCTCTCCTAAAGAAGCATTTTTGCCACCTACAAAGGGAATATCTGTAATTCCCACGATATTAAATGGTAAAACCAGTGCTTGTTCTTTGGATAATAGGCGCTCATTTTCTTGATTTTGTGATATTTCTTGCATATTTGGGAATCCTTTAAAAGCTACAAATATTTTGATGAACCAGTTTTTATACTAAAAACGGGTTAAAAGTGTCATTCTGAACGAAGTGAAGAATCTCCGAGATACTAGAGCCTACGGCACGCTACGCGAACGCTGCACTACGTTACGCTCAGTATGACATAAGTCCAGATTTCACACGTTGGCAGTATAAGTAAATTGATCTACTTCTGAAATTACACCATTATTTTTATACACTTCAAATTTGAGGAACTTGTGAAGATATAACTAGTACCGCAGGGCGGAAGTCAAAAGTCAAAAGGAATACAGCGTAAGTTTTTCAGAGATTTAGAATGGTTGGTTTATTTACGCCGTTCTGTACTAGTAGTCTGTCAAATACATTTTGACGGATAAAGGAATGAACCGCAAAGACGCGTTCACGTTCGCGAAGCGTGGCGTTAGCCATAGTGTACCGTAGGTATAGAACGCGTTCGCGTAGCGTCCCGTAGGGATAGGAAGAAGGAAGAAGGAAAATTTATTTACCCGTCAATTAGTTCTTGACAGACTACTAGTCCTATGAATTAATTGTTTGAATTGATTGATTTTGGAGACTTTGTTTGGCAAATGTCTGGGGTAGTTGTACACCAAGTACTACCATAATAGTTGCCATATAAGAGACGATCGCAGACCAGAGTAAATGGTTGTTGTGGAAATACCAAGCTGCGATCGCTAAAGGAAGAAAACCAATGCCAAAAGCGAGTAAAACAGCGTTACGTAAAATTGCCCCTTCCTTTAAGCCGATATAGTATCCTTCTAAGATAAATGCGATCGCAGTAATCACTAAAACAGGTAACAACCAAATTGTATAACTCGTGATATCTTCATTCACCTCTGCATGATTAGTCAACAGCCCAAAAACCTGCTCTGGGAAAAGAATAGACACAGTGGCGAAAGTTAATGCAATCAACAAACTGCTAAATATAGAAACAATCAGCAAAGGACTCATCTGATCTATCTTCCCTTTACTCTTAAAATTGCCCGTCAGAGTTTGGGTTGTTACTCCTACACCTTGAACTGCAAACTGACTCAAAAAAGCAATTTGCAGCAGTAAACCATTTTCTGCCAGAAAAGTTGTTCCCATCAGCGCACTCAGATTCATAAAAATCGCGTAGGCAGAAATCAGTGCCAAAAATCGGATCAGAATATTACTATTAAGTACCACAGTCTCTTTAAGAGCCACCCAATCAAACATTTCTTCCCAGACAGCGGGTAAAACTTGCCACTCGATACTAAAGCAGACCCAAACCAAACCAATCACTAAAGCCAAATACTGACTGATTGCTGTTGCTAATCCGGCTCCCATACTTGCCCAGCCCCATTTAACAATCATCAAATAGTCCAGCAACACATTAGAACCATTGCCAACCAAAGACATCAACAGCACCACTCCATTCATTTCCCGCCCTAAAAACCAACCAAATAGCACAAAGTTTAGCAAAACAGCAGGAGCGCCCCAAATCCGAGCAGAGAAATAATCAACTCCAGAAAGTTCAATCTCTGGGGAACCACTCAGGATAGTAAATCCAATCTTTTGCAGTGGATATTGCAGCAATACAATCAGTAAACCAACAGCTAAAGCAATCACAGCACTGCGTAATCCCGCCAGCAGCACAGCTTTGGGGTCATCAAGTCCAACAGCTTGAGCCGTCATAGCATTAGTACTAGAACGCAAAAATTTTAAAACCCGATAAAGGTAATCGAAGAGAATAGTTGCTAGGATAACCCCTGCTAAGTGACGGATATCTGCCAAATGTCCCAAGAAGGCAATATCAACTAAACCTGCAAGGGGAACCATCATGTTGGAAAGAACACTGACACTTGCCAGTCGGGAAAAGCGAGGTAAGAAGTTGTATTGTGGTGGAAATGTCAATGGCATGGTTTGGTTTATTGATTGTCTACGGGGAAATTTGGTGATATTAGAACTTAATTCAATTCCTTCAGTTTATCAACCTTCCATCAAAGGTAAAAATAGAAAGTTAGGCGAATCCCTGCTAAAAGTGAAGAGTTAGGAGTTAACGTTACTATTTCAAAATGACTCAAGAATTCACCATTGGTAGTAAAGTCCGTGTCGTCGCCTTACCACCCTACGTCAAAACTGCTGATCCTATGCCTATGCTGCGCCCTCCTGAAGTAATTAGCATTGGTGAAGAAGGTATAGTCCTTGACCGTCGTCCTGGCGGATATTGGGGAGTACGCTTTACTAGAGGTGCTTTCCTCATAGATAGCCAATACATTGAAAGTATAGAAAATCCGACTGAATCTCAGCCAGAGTCAAAATAAGTAGCCCAGCAAGAATGTAAACTTGTGTTAAGTTTTGATTCGGGTTTACACAATGATTTCTCGTCGCACTTTTATCAGCATCTTATTTGCTAGTTGTTTTACAATTATCAGTTGGTTGAATTTTACCCCCTCTGCTCAAGCTTTGGGTGGTAAACTACCTGCAATTAACCAACCAGCACCTGAGTTTACTTTACCTACTAACACAGGTGATGGCAAAATTTCCCTCTCTGACTTGCGTGGTAAATGGGTAGTTTTGTATTTTTATCCCAAAGACTTCACCTCTGGTTGCACTATTGAAGCACGGCGTTTTCAACAAGACTTACCTAAATATCTCAATAAAAATACTCAGATTATTGGTGTGAGTGCTGATGATATTGATTCCCACGCCGAATTTTGTGATTCTGAGGGGTTAAAATTCCCTTTGTTGGCAGATACTAACGGTGCAGTTAGTAAAGCTTATGGTTCTTGGATTGGTTATGTATCTATGCGCCATAGTTTTATTATCGATCCTCAAGGTGTTCTCCGTGAGACTTTTGTGAAGGTGAATCCCAGTATTCACAGTACGGAAGTTTTGACAAACTTGGAGAAGTTGCAATCAGCAGTTTCATGATTTGAAACGGAGAGGAGGAGCGATATGAAACAGTGAGATGTCTTCGTTTTGGCAGGAGACAAGGCGCAGGGGGATGAGAAATTAGTGTTTTATAAATCCTCATGCAACGCCCTCAACTTCCTAATCTCCGGCCAAATCGTTACGCAGGTTAGAAATCCCAGGTTTGTAAGGATTCAGGATATTTGATATAGCAGGGAACAGAAGAGAAAAATATTCTTCTTTCTTCTTCCTCCTGACTCCTGACTCCTGACTCCTGACTCCTGAATTCTTACCCAGGTTTTTCATTTTTGATATCTTTAAAAAGATATGCTGTTGGCAAGATGGCCAAGTTGTGACTTTTATAGAACTCGATATTGAAAAATGCTTTAATAGGATAAATCACACTGCCATCATGGACAGACTCATCGCTCCGTATAGCATAGCTTCTTCTCAAGAGTCTTTAAGGCTTAATTTGTCATCAATGAATGCAAGATATAAGTTTTATTCTTTATTAATCCGTAATTTAATCTCTACTTAAACAAAGTATTCTAGACTGCCTTAAGTCAAAATTAACATCTAAAAACTCTGAAAAATCGCTGCTTGAATAAGTATGTCAAGTATTATGTCTAGGGCGAAATATTTGTATTGCCAAAATGACATAGAAGACAAATGCAAGATTGCATTGAGGCCAAATTTAGAGTACCTACTGACTTTAGTTTTTACTAATGTCAATCAATTTTAAATGGGTGTATTATGTCTTACTATCAATCAGAAGTTGAGATTAAAGAATTAAGTAATTTAACTGATAACAGTAAATTCTTAACACCTTTTCAGCGGAAACTGCTGCAAAAAAATCTACAAGAGGATTACCCTGAGTCCTATCGCCAAAGAATGGAAATTATGTTGTTGGCGGATGATGGCAAAACTCAAACAGAAATTTGTCAAATCCTGGGATGTTGTGCAGCCACAGTCAGACATTGGATGCACATAGCCCGGATGGGGATGGCGCATCAATGGCAAGATTGTCCAATTGGTCGTCCCAAGGTGGTGAACGACGAGTATTTGGAGCGGTTGCAAGAACTTTTGCAGAGTAGTCCTAGAGATCATGGCTATTCATTTCGGCGTTGGACAGCCAACTGGTTGCAAAAACATCTGGCTAAGGAATTTGGGATTTCGGTGAGCGATCGCCATATTAAACGACTACTTAAACAACTGGGGTTATCTACACGACAAAAAACCAGTAATAACGGAGATAACCAGATTAAATCTGATCAGGAAGCCAGAATTTTGATTAATGACCTTAAAAAAATCAAAAATTTGGATAATTCCGAATTTATATCCCTCAATTTTACAAACCTAGGTAAAGATAAAGATTCAGATATATATGGCGCACAATCTATCCGCTCAGTTGGTATCTCTACAACAAATCAACCATGCGTTGGGCTACTCTCTCTCCGAAACCGAATTTCAGTCTTATTTGCCACAATTTAAGGAAATAACCCCTAAAGTTGGTAAATTTTGGCAAGGAAATGATGTTGAATCTGGTATCTACGTCGTTATTGCTGGTAAAGCGAGATTGCTAGATCAAGCGGGTGAATTAATCGCCACTATTGAAGCAGGAAAATCATTTGGTGAATTCACCTTATTTCCAGAGTCTGAATTTCAAATCTATGGTGCAAGGGCAAGTGTAAATTTACAGCTTTGTTTTGTACCAAATTCGGTTTTATCGCCATTAATGGCTAAATATCCGCAAATTCAACAACATTTATGGCATCAAGCACAAAAGATCAATAGCTTACTGATATGCTCAGATTCCACCGCAGAAATAGTTGAAAACACCAACCCCAAACCGGAATTTTCAGCACTTTCAACAGTAGAAATAAAATCAGACCCGAAGATTAGTAAAGCCTATTTTCCTAGTCCTACTCAACGAGTTAGACATTTATGGCAGCACATCGTCCGTCGCTATCCGTTTTTTGCCCAACAGAGTGCTTCCGATTGTGGTGCTGCTTGCTTAGTTATGGTATCTCGTTATTGGGGGAAACGCTTTAGTGTCAATCGGTTACGGGATATTGCCAATGTAGATCGCAATGGTGCATCTCTGCGTGGTTTATTGACAGCAGCCGAAAGTCTGGGTTTTGCTACCAGACCAGTGAAAGCTAGTCTTAATCAATTAGCTAAACAGAAATTACCTGCGATCGCACACTGGGAAGGTAAGCATTATATCGTTGTCTATGAAATAACTCCCAGGCACGTTATAGTCGCCGATCCTGCGATCGGTCAACGCACCCTCACTCACGCCGAATTTAAAGCTGATTGGACCGGCTATACATTATTGCTGCAACCAACAGTCATGCTCAAAGAAGCCAAAGAAACATCCACACCATTTTGGCAATTCTTTGAATTAATGAAACCCCACTCTTTAATCCTCTTGGAAGTCTTTATTGCTTCCATATTTATCCAGATATTTGGACTCATTACTCCCCTATTCACCCAATTAATATTAGACCGCGTAGTAGTGCAGCGTTCCGAACTTACTTTAACTGCTGTGGGTCTAGGATTATTATTATTTAGCTTCTTTCGTGTAGCCATGATGGGCTTGCGGCAATATCTCCTAGATCATGTAGCAAATCGGGTAGATTTAGCACTTATTGTTGGTTTTATTCGCCATACATTTAGACTACCATTAAGCTTCTTTGAATCTCGTTATGTGGGAGATATTATCTCTCGCGTCCAAGAAAATCGTAAAATTCAACGCTTCCTTTCCGGCGAAGCATCATCTATTCTTCTAGATTTATTTACGGTTTTTATTTATGTAGGATTAATGCTTTGGTATAGCTGGAAAATGGCATTGCTTGCCTTAGTTATAGTTCCACCTTTTGCCATGTTAGCTTTGATTGCTACGCCTTTTTTACAAAGAGTTTCTAGAGAAATATTTGGTGCTGTTGCCAAAGAAAGTAGTTACCTAATTGAAGCTCTAACAGGTTTACGAACCGTAAAAGCTACCGCCGTAGAACAAACAGTAAGATGGCATTGGGAAGAGTTATTAAATAAGGAAGTTAAATCCAATTTTTCTGGACAAATTATCAGCAATCGGTTACAAATTTTCAGTAATCTCATCCAATCATTAGCAACTACTGGTTTATTATGGTACGGCGCATATTTGGTAATTCAAGGTGAATTAACAATTGGTCAATTAGTAGCATTTAATATGCTGCTAGGTAATATTATTACACCCTTCCAACGTTTGATTGTCTTATGGAATCAACTACAAGAAGTTGTAATTGCTATAGAAAGAATTAATGATGTCTTAGATACAGAACCAGAAGAAGATTTACAGAATCAACCCCGACAAAATCTGCCCCAACTCAAGGGAAATATCCGCTTTGATAACGTGACTTTTCGCTATCATCCCGAAAGCGATATCAATATCATAGAGAATCTAAGTTTTCAAATCAAACCAGGGCAAATGGTAGCATTAGTAGGGCGTAGTGGTTCAGGTAAAACTACCATTTCTAAGTTAGTTCTTGGCTTATATCCTGCTACAGATGGGAAAGTATTAATTGATGGACAAGATATTACTAGTATTTCCTTACGTTCCTTGCGTCAGCACGTCGGAGTAGTTGATCAAGATACATTTTTATTTGGTGGGACAATTCGGGAAAATATTAGTTTAGGTCATCCTGGTGTACCTTTAATAGAAGTAATTGAAGCTGCACAATTAGCCGGTGCTGATGAATTTATTAAAAAACTACCAATGGGATATGAAACCCAAATAGGTGAAGGTGGAGGATTATTATCTGGTGGACAACGACAGAGAATAGCGATCGCTAGAGCGTTATTAGGTAATCCTCGATTATTGATTTTAGATGAGGCTACTTCCCATTTAGATACCGAATCAGAAAGAATTATTCAGCAGAATTTAAACACAATTCTCAAAGGCAAAACCACCTTAGTAATTGCCCATCGTCTTTCCACTGTCAGAAATGCAGATGTGATTTTAGTCTTAGATAGAGGTGTGTTAGTTGAAAGTGGAACTCATGAACAATTAATGTCAAAACGAGGGCATTATTTCTATCTCAATCAACAGCAATTACAAAAGATAGAATAAATCACAATTCTAGTAATTATTTTTATGAAAATTATTTGAATAATTACTGAATCACTAAGAACTATAAATCAGCAGTTTTAAGCAGGGTACAAATATGACGGATTTACTTAATGGACGAGTTAAAACTCAGCTAGTACAAAATACAGATAGATATGATGAATTAGCGATTGAAGTCCCAGTAGAAATAGTAATTAGAGATGATTGGTCTGACATAACCAAAGAATCCCTTGATAGTTTACCCCAAGTTTGGACAAGGGGACTACTCTACTTTTTGGTAATATTTGTATCTATAGTTTTACCTTGGGCAATCCTATCTAAAGTAGATGAAACTGGTACTGGTAGAGGCAGAATTGAACCTAAAGATAAAACAATTAAACTTGATGCGGCTGTGTCTGGTACGGTGTCGGAAATTCGCGTCAAAGAGGGTGATTCCGTTAAAGCTGGACAGACTTTATTGTTGTTAGAATCAGAATTGGTAAAATCGGAATTGCATCAAGTACAGGATAAATTAGAGGGACAACTAAACCGACTATCTCAACTCAATTTATCCAAAAATCAATTAGTTGTATCTTTATCAACTCAACAACAACAAAATCAATCTCAACAATTAGAAAAACAAGCTCAAGTAGACCAAGCACAACAGAATATTACTGCCTTGAATAATGCCTATCAATTACAAAAAGAAGAAAGATTATCTCAAGTCAATCAAGCCCGACAAACCCTAGAACAAAGTCAAACTGCTAGTAGATTAGTAGAAAGTAGTTTAGCCAGTACGCAACGCGAAGTAGAACGATATAGCAAATTAAATAAAGAAGGTATTGTTCCCGAAATTAATGTTGTGGAAAAGCAAGATATAGCTAAAGATAAACAACAGTTACATGAACAAAGTAGATCAGATGTTAAACAGGCTAATTTACGTTTAGCAGAACAACTAAATAGTTATGAGCGAAATATTCGCCAAGCTAAAGCAGATATTGAACAGGCTAAATTGCGACTGAAGGAACAGGAACGAGGATATCAAAGCCTAGTCCGTTCTGGTCAACTAGCTATGTTAAGAATTCAGGAACAGCAGAAAACTTTAGCTACAGAAATTACTTCTTTACAGGCAGAAATTTCTCAAAGCAAAAGCCAAATTGAATCATTAAAATTCCAATTAGGGCAACGAGAATTAAAAGCTACTGCTAGTGGGACATTATTTCAATTGCCGATTCAAAAAGCCGGTTCGGTTGTGCAAGTGGGGACAATGATGGCGGAGATTGCACCGCTTAATTCGCCTTTAATAATTCGGGCGCAAATGGCAACTACTGAAAGTGGATTTTTGCGATTAGGATTACCAGTAAAAATAAAATTTGATGCTTATCCTTTCCAAGATTATGGCATAATTTCAGGGGAGTTAATTAAAATTTCACCAACTACTATAGAAATAGATACACCTAATGGTAAAGTTGCAGCTTACAATTTAGAAATTTCTCTGAAACAGAATTGTATTCCCTCTGCGAATAAATGTATTGCTTTACATCCGGGGGATACAGCAACGGCTGAAGTAATTGTGCGTCAGCGCCGCATTATTGATTTTCTAATTGATCCATTTAAGAAGTTGCAAAAAGGAGGTGTAAAATTATAAAAATTATACCTCCCCTCAGATTTACGACTTCTAAAATCAGTTAATGATATTTTTTAGAAAATGAAAAAAGAAGTCAGGGATATTAATTTTTAGTTTCTGCTTTGTGTTTTTTTAACTAATTTCAGGAGAATATTATGTCACAACCTATTACCATTACTAAAGAAGATATTTTTCACCAATTTCAGTATTCTTGTAAAATTCCCGAAATCATTGAGCAAATTGTTTCTCGGAAGGTGATTATATCTGCTGCGGAAAAAGCTGGAATCCAGGTAGAAACAGAAGAACTGCAAAAAGTAGCAGATCAAATCCGATTAACTAATCAACTAAATAGTGCTGATGATACCTGGAAATGGTTGGAAAAACATCATTTGTCTTTGGATGACTTTGAAGAAATTGTCTATACCAACCTTATTTCTAACAAGTTACTTAATTATCTATTTGCTGATCAAGTTGAACCCTATTTTTTTGAGAATCAACTCAATTATATGGGTGCAGTGATGTATGAAGTTATTCTTAGTGATGAAGACTTAGCGATAGAACTCTTCTATTCTATTAAAGAAGGTGAAATGAGTTTCTATGATGTGGCGCACAAATATATTCAGGATGTAGAATTACGGCGCAAAGGAGGATATTTAGGAGCGATAAGTCGGAGAAAATTAAAACCAGAGATTTCCGCTGCTGTTTTTACTGCTACTCCTCCCCAGGTTCTCAAGCCAATTTACACTTCTAAGGGAGTACATCTGATTCTGGTTGAGGAGATTATTCAACCAGAATTAAAGAATACTCTGCGCTTGCAAATTATGTCAGATTTGTTTTCTGAATGGCTGAAGCAGCAATTAGAACAAGTGGAGGTTTTGAGAAATTTTGAATAATCTTCTTATTTCTGGATATTAGCTTGTAACCAGCCTTGGAAGAGAGATTCTAATATTTGATCTCTAACTTGATTTAGTTCAGGATGAAACCACTTCTCCAGTCGAATAATATGGTAGCCCAATTTTGTTTGTACTGGACCAATAATATCTCCTTCTTTGTGATCTGCGATCGCTCCTGAAATTTCTGCCATCAGTTCTGTGATAAAGCGAACACCAGCAAATCCGCCATTTTCCTTCGATTGTTTCCCTTTAGAATACTCTAATGCCAAGGCACAGAAAGAAGCCTCCTCCTGCCGAAGTGCTTGGGTGATTTTCATCGCTGTTGTCAAGTCACTCACAAGAATCTGAGACAAAGCAACACGTTTATAGTCATTACGGTTAGCAAGGTAATGAGAATCAACTGCTGCACCAAAAAGATGTTCTTTTAATTTTTGTGTCAGCAGTGTTACTTGAATACCTTGTGACCAATCCTCCACACTAATTCGTTGTTGAGATAGCCATGCGAGGGTTTCAGAAGCTCCTAAAAGCTTGTTTTCTTGACGAAACTTATCTCCCGCAACTTGCAATTCTGCTTCGGAAACGGTAATACTTAACTGTTCACAAACATTCAAAATTAGGGTATCATGTTCAGCTAAATCAGCAATTTCAGCTAATTTATAAGAATAGCGAAGATATGCAAGTATTTTCTCATCAGTTGATGGCAGGATGTCTTTTAGCGATAGCTTTTCTAAAGTTTCTTGCATAATTAATTTAGGTGTTTAAGGACGATAAATTAAACGTTCTTGAGGAATATGTGGAACTTTGGTTGGAGAACGATGTAAATCCCCATACAAATTAAGATAATCAAGTTCCTCTGGCATTAAATTACCATGTTCTAGTCCACTAATTGCCGCATCAATTTCATTTCGGTTTCGCATACCTGTCAAACAAACATCTACACAATTTTGACTTAAGGAATAACGATATAAATCAGGTACAGAGGGTTGCCAACATCCATCCGGTAAACCAGGAGGAGCTTCCCACAAAAGACCACTATGAGAACCTGTAGACTTAAATGTGACAATTCCCGGTCTTTGTGAATTGTGGAAATCTAGCTGATTAAAAATCTGATTTTGAGCAGAACGATGAGCAACATTATGTCTAACCATTACCACATCTAGTAATGAACTATCTAACCATTGACTTGCCAAATTTATATCATGAAAAGAAGCACCAATGTAACGAACAGCGCCCATTTTTTTCATTTGCTCAGAAACGCCAAATATTCCTTCCAAGGTGCGTTGATAAACACTATTCGGTCCTTTAATATCTGGAGAAATATCTAAGCACCTCTGGAAACTTAAATGATCATCTGCATCAATCCAACCCCAAAAAAAGATGTCAATATAATCAATTCCTAGCTCTCCAAATTGATCTAACAGCGCTGCGATCGCCATTTCTGGCTTTTTGATATAACTTACAGTTGCCAGAACAACTTTTTCTCGAATTGAAGAACCCCTCTGACACATTTGGCGAATTGCTCCCGACATTGAGGAGTAAATATGGTGGTGCAAATCGCTGGAATAGAAAAAGTAATTGATTCCCTTGTCAAAGGCGTAGAGTGTATCTTCACTAGAGATACTACCACCACCACCTAAGCCTAAACAACTGACTGTTAAATCGGTTTTTCCCAATTTACGGTAAAAGGAAAAATCGGATTCTTGAGATTCGTTAATTATGGAACTATTCTGTTTTAATGGAGATGAAGAATTATCTACAATGTCTAATATTTTCATCAGATTTATCTATATTTGTTGTTCTATTTAGAATATTTTACTCTATTGAGAACTTTTATATAGCAATCCTATTTAATTTATGAATAGAGTTTTTAAAACGTATCACTGACAGGAGGCGTATCAATATTACTCGGTTAAGAAAATTTGTAGGTTGGGTTGAACGGAGTGAAACCCAACAAAGCCCTGAAAATGTTGGGTTTTGTTCCTCAACCCAACCTACACTCAAGTAGTTTTTTAGGCTTAACCGAGCAGAGAGCGCAGAGGTAAAGAAAAATAGATGTTCATATATTATTTAGGATTGCTATATACAGATCATGAATGATGCGAGTGATCTCTAAATATCTTATAGGAAAATAAAACAACAAAAATCGCCAGTGTTAACCAAGCAAAAATCACTTTGATTAAGGGTATTTCCGAATTACTCAAGTTGATTAAATTAAAACTACCAACATTTTCTATTAATGCTATAGATATGCCAAGAGATATGAAAGAAATAGCTCCTAAATAATCTGCATAAAAAATAAAAGGAATTCCCACAACAATACTAAATACAGCTAAAGTGATTCCCAGATTCATAATAATTATTCTCCTGTTTTGGTAATACTATCTTAAAAACAAAATGTCAATAAATGAAGGTTGAGTTAATTTCGTTTTGAGAAATAGCGACAATTTTAAATAACTGTCACATATTTCTCATTTATGATCTAATTATTCTCAAGCCTAGAAAATTGCTTGAACGATGTTCACGGTAGCTTTAGTAATTTGATAAGTTGCAGCGGCACTCATACTAACAGCTAGAAGAGGTGTGATTCCACCTTGAGTCAAGTCTAATTCAGAATCAGTTAACTCATTCAAGTAAGTTTCGTTATCAAAAAGCAGATCAGCACCTGCTGGATTTAAGTCACGGATAGAAATTGCAGACATGATTTAGCCCCTAAATTTACTTTGTGTTTAAGTTAATTAATTATCTGGTTGTTTCAGCGATCGCACCAGCAGCACTCAAAGCAGCACCACCAACAAACCACCATGTATTTACAGCTACGGTGTAAATAATAACGGGTGTGATTCCACCATTTGTACCAGTTAATTCTTGTTCAGTTAAGTCATTCATGAAACTTTCAGAATCCATGAACAAATCAGAACCAGCAACGTTTAAATTGGAAATGCTAATAACAGCCATTGTCTTAATCCTTAAGTGAAGTTAAATCTCAGACTGAGCTTTTATTTACTCATGCCTTTCAGTTATTTATTATTAGTTATTTAATCAAGATGATCAATAGTTCCAGTTAATTCTAAACAACCTTAAATAAATTATTTATGTCCCTTAATTTTAACGATTAAATATCTTCTGCGAACTCAAAATTCATGAATAAATTTAATGGTTGTAAAATGATTATTTTAATGGTTTTAAGTAAACTATTTATGTCCCTTAGTATTTTCTAATTTTGGCTTTGTTTTACTCTTTCACAAATTGATATCTAATTAAAAAGAGACGTAAATAATTACGTCTCTATGTACAAGAAGTCAGAATCAAACGCAGCTAAACGCAGATGAACACAGATAATTGGCGTTGCTGACTTGATGTATGAAATTCCCAAATTGAACCTTTAAAACTCTTACCTTTGCGTCTTTGCGCCTTTGCGTGAGACTAAAATTCATACCCTTAATCAGCAACGCCAGATAATTTTGTACCTGATTAGACTAGGAAACGCTATAATGGGATATAAATATCTTCAGAATTAGCATTCAAATAAGTACGCTCTATATCAATTCCCAAAAGAGAAAATTGCCCTAAAATTAACTGCATCCGATTTTCTGGTGAATTATCTCCTTGATACCAAGCTTCTAATAAACCATTTGCGACTATTTGACACCGATTCATACCAAAACTTTCTTGAGCCGCAAACTTTGTATCTGGTTCTTCTGCTAATCCTAATCCCGGTGCAATCTGCATTGTAAATAGAGGAACTTCTGATTGAAAATATGCTTTATTTTCTCTATAAACAACTTGTAAAACTTCCCTAACTCTCACATAGTCTATTTTATCAAAATATAAAACACCTGAATCGTGTCTTCCATAGTCTTTTGGATTATATAAAACTTTGAAACTAAAAGAAATATCTAACTCATTTAGTCTCTTTGTCAGACTTTTCATTACGAGACTAGTACCTTCAGGAATTATATTAAAATATATGCGTACAGTTACAGGATGATGTTCAGTTTTTCTACCATGACTAAATCCCTGATTACTAACTGCCATATAAAAACCATTTTGTACTCGATTTTTAGGCAACAGAATCGCCACTACATCACCAACAACAGCAGCTTTTTCAAAATCTTGTAAATGTTTATCTCTTTGAATATGTAACCTTAAACCGCCTTTAGTAACTGCTACACTTCCATCAGTTTCTTCTCTAATAACTACCCAGCCAGGATCAAAATAACCTTCTCCACAATTACTTTCGTGTAATTGCTCATAAAATCCCATATCTATCCCTAGAACAGTATTATTTTCCAAATCTAAAGGCAACCCATTTGCCTCTCCATCTAGTGCTAATGCACTTTGCATCGAACCATTATAGTAGATGCCATAAAGAAAACTTCGCAGTTGTAAACTCAGATATTTTTGCTGCATTTCTACTGGCATTTTCTGAAACCGTCCAACCACCTCAGTTGGTAATTCTAAGGGTTTATAATCGGCATGATGAATATAGAAATTAGATTTAATATCAATTTTATGAACCATGTCTTGGAGTATATCTAATAACTGATTATTGGATTTAACTATTGACTGGTTGTGAGAAGATTTTAATAATTGCATAATTATTTATTGGTAATAAAATGAATTAAACAGCAGTAGAATTAAAGCTAGTTACTTGAACAGCATCATCACCAAAAATAGTTGGCATTGACTGTTCAGGACGACATAATAATGATTTAGCAACTTGAAGCATAGCAATGCCTGTATTACCAAGAGATTTTTGATATTGAATCATTGCATAAATCTGTTGAATTAAGGCAAAACCAGCAAATTGGACTGTTCTTTGCAAGAAGTCAGAGCGGTGGTTTAAAATTTCTGGAAAAGTGTTTAAATAGGCTATAGTTAATGCACAAATTGAAGGCTGAAGTAGTTCTAAAGGCATCATTGCCAAGCGTAAAGATTCCTCAAGACTCAAGGAACTACTAATAACTAGGCTATTGAGCCACATTTGGACATAACTGCCGATAAGTGTTCCCAAATCAAAAGCTGGATCTCCCCAATCGGAACGTTCCCAATCAATTAACCGAACAACATTATGATTAGAGTTTTGCCAATCGTTGTGCAGAAGAATATTATTTAACTTCAAATCCTTGTGGGTGAGACAAGCAGGGGTTATGGATTTGGCTAGTTGTGCGATCGCTTGCCCCAAGCTATCATAACGTTGGTATAAACTGAAAAACTTTAATCCATCATCAGGGACTAACCCAAAAATTTCTGGTTCAACCCGTTCCAATCCCCGAATTATTCGTGATACTTGATCAGGCATTAAATTATCCGAACCCTGGGAGAAAAAATCCTGATATTCTTGATGGTTAAAAGTATCACGATGAATAGTACCTAAAATAGTGCCAATTTGCGTAGCAACTTCTATAGGAAATTTTTGTTCCTTCATATAGAAATCCATTAAATCCCGATAATCATCTAGATATCTAAAAACAATCATGGAATTTTCTGGATCAAAATGCAGCACTTCTGGCAAAAACAAGCGATACTTATTAAGATCGGGAAATTTTTGTAAAAACTCTTGAATTCTCCACTCAATTAAAAACTCACCAGCCGCTTTTCCTTCCTGATTATGTCGCTCTTGCTTAACTAGCAACTTATGACCATCTGCAAAAGTTAATAATAAATTAAAATTTTTGGCTGTAAGTGGTTCTATCTTAGTGGGAACTGGATCGCCGTGATTGGATAAACTCTGTGCAACTAAATAATCAAAAACATTGTGAGAATTTAAAATAAATGTCATGGGTTCTAAATTTATAAAATTATTAATACATTGGATTTACAGACTAAACAATATGTATGTTGACACCTAACAGTTACTAAAACAACTGCCATAAGCAAATTTTTTGGGACATAATTATTTTACTATTGACACAAATAAAACTAGAGATCCCCGACCTCTTAAAGAAGTCGGGGATATGGGTATCTTATTATTCAATCACCGAATAATAGAAACAGATGGTTGGTAAATATCCTCAGATACAGGAATTTGAATCACACTAATGTTAGGGAAAATAAAGATTCCGCCACGAGTAATATACAGTTCATCATCTTGCAAATCTATAAGAAAGGTTTCAGTATCTTGGAAAAACTGAAAACCAGCGGAATTTAAATCAGCAATCTTGAGTTGAGACATGGTAAATTTCTCCAAAGTGAGTTGTTATGGTTGTAAAATTTATCCGGTGAATTAGTCTTACCGAATTATTGGAACACCTGCTTCTTTCTCAATTCGATCTAAAGCTTTTTTAGCTCTAAAAAGCAATCTTAAATAGGTAACTTGACTATTCCAAGCAGAACGAGGTAACAAGCGATTGCTCTCTAATTCTTCTACACTATGAGAATCTTCTAAATTCATATCAACAGAATTTTAATTAACTAAGGATTCAACCAACTCCGGTGCTTTTTCCCAACCTTCTGGCCATTGAATTAAATCAGCCGTAAAGTGAAGAGAATCATTTTCTGGCCAAGGAGTATTAACAGGTTCTTCAATCAGTGCAAATTCCCCATTATCAAACGGGTTGCCATCTGCTTTCCGGTGAAGAAATACCCGTTCTCTGATACCACTTTTTTCCTGAGTGAGAGCGCGGTGATGACAGTAAGGATTATTACCTCGTTTATCAAAGAAAACATGGGCAGTCCAACTGCAACCACCGCGACAGAGTTCCGCAAATTCACAAGTCTTGCAGAACCCCCACAGATGTTCTGTTCCTTGGGGAGTACCAGCGCCAATATTAAACCGCAGTTCTTCCGTTTCTTCAATAATTGTTCGCAGTGAATGGTCGCGGATATTACCACCTGTATAAGCTGTAGTTGGTAGGGAAGGACAACCTTTAATTGCACCATCAGCTTCAATACCCAACGCAGATAATCCAGCACTGCATCCCTGCCAAAAAGACCAAGCATCTCCCCCGCGAAATAATCGCTCATAGGGTCCGTAATAGCCAATATTATTTCCTGCTTGTACCTGTATCCCTTCTTGCTTTGCCCGTTCAGCGACATGAGCAATCATCGGATATAAATCTATTAGTTCATAAGGTTGCAGTAAAATTTCGCTATTATCTGCTGCATTCCCCATGGGTACAGTTAATTGAATTTGCCAAGCGAAAATACCCGCGTCGCGGAGATGTTCGTAAATTTTAGGAAATTCTGGTGCAGAGAGACGATTAATTTGGGTATTGCAACCAAAAGGAATACCTGCTTCCTTCAAATTACTCATGGTCTTAAACGCCCATTGCCATGACCCTTGTTTGCCCCGAATATTGTCATGAGTAGCTTCTAAACCATCCACAGAGACAGAAACTACCTGAATACCTGCGGCTTTCATCTGACGGGCTGTTTCTAAAGTGATACCATAGCCCCCAGTGGTCATACCACAAAGCATACCGGCTTTAGTAATTGCTTGGGCAATTTCCAACCAATCAGGACGGAGAAAAGCCTCTCCTCCAATGATAGTAACTTCTGTAATTCCTACATCAGCCATTTGTTTAACTAAATCCAGAGCTTCCTCTGTAGAAAGTTCATTTGTCCTTGTATGACCAGCGCGAGAACCACAATGTTGACAAGCTAAATTACATTTAAGTGTAATTTCCCAAACTGCATAACTAATTCGGCGATAAGACATTCAAATATCCTCAATCAATTTCTTTAAAAAGGGACAGATATGTTCTCATCCATCCCTAGAAACTTAATATTTGTCGGTTAAGGAAATGTAGGTTGGGTTGAGCGACAGCGTAACCCAACATTACCAAGGATTTAGTTGGGTTTTGTTCCTCAACCCAACCTACGATATAACAAAGTCTTACCCTTAACCGAACAGTATTGCCTAGAAACTTAATTTGTGAGTTTGGCAATGGAGATTTCCTAAATTAGTGTGTTATCTATGATCACTCCATACAATAGCTGAATAGGTGGACGAATGACTCCATATAGTGGTTGGATCTTTGGCCATCCAGTGATGCCACCAAACACTCCTGCTAGTTCTTTTTCGCCTAAATCTTCCAGTTCATTGTCAGAATTAGCTGATTCTAACAATTTCAAAGTATATTCTTCATATTCTTCTTGAGTGAAATCATAGCCAGCAGCTTTAACTATTTGGCTACATTCTTCTTTATTTGCAACACTTTGAATTTGATTGCGAAAATCATCGTCAGCAACTAGTTGCTTGTAGAAATCTCTTACACTTCCTAAAGACATTGTTTTCTCCTTGCAAAAAATATTTGATGTGTGACTTTAAAATTTCAAAATTCCAGAAAAAGATTTAGAGTAGTCGTCCGATTTGACTGATGACAACTCCATATAATAGAATCGGAAAGCCTATAGGTAAAAGCACAGATGTTGCTCCACCAAAAACAGCTTCCAATTCTTTTTCATTTAGGTCTCTTAAACCTTCAGGAGAATTACCTGATTCCAACAATTGCTCTGTATATTCTTCAAACTCTTCTTGAGTGAAGTTATAACCAGAGGCCTTTAGAAATTCTCTACCTACTTCTTTGTTATCAACTTCTTGAATTTGGGTACGAAAATCTTCGTCAGCAGCTAATTTTTCGTAAAAAGCTCTCACGTTTTCTAAGGACATAATCTGCTCCTGAAATGATTTAAATGCAGTTTATTGTTTTGGTTAATTAGTATTTGGTGCTGCAACTTTAACGGCTAATTCAGATGCGTTGTAATTATCTGTAATTACTTGGGGACAACGCATACAAGCCACTTTTCCTTCTTGTTGCCACCAGCGACAATCCCGACGGATTGAACAAGGAGGTAATTCTTCTGTGGCTACGGGAAAATTTTCGACAATTCGTGTAGCTAAACCACAATTGTGTCCATCAAAATGTTGACAACCTGTTTCTGCACAAGGTGCTGCTGTACGGAATATTTCCGCAGGTGTAACTGGACTGGCTTTTGCTATTAATTCTTCTGTGATAGGTTGGGTTTGTTTCAGATAAGCTACACGAGGTTCTGTTGCTGTTCCACCAATAATACCAAAAACAACACTATTTTCAGATTCTGGTCTAGCACTGGGACAAAGTGTAGTTTTATCAGTTGCAATTTCTTTCATTACGCGCCTCTTGAAAAAATGACCAGCCGTACCCAACCTTTGCTTAGAAATTCGCATCTTACAAAAGCAGTTGTAGATGAGACTCAAACTAAATACGGCTGGGCAATTCTCTGATTATGTCAATACCTAAATGCTTTGAATTTTAGGATCAACTGCAATCAGTCCTATGGTGATAGGAGGGCAAATAATAATGCCTAAAATGATGGGGCTAATTAATGCGCCACCTGTTACGTTTTTAGCTTCTTCGTCAGATAAGTTTTCTACTGAATCTAAAGCTTCACTGCGACGTGCTACTGCATTGTTTACAGCTTCATCAATGAGGTCATTGATTTCAAATTGATTTTTCTTGTTGGTTTCCATGTTGATTTTCCTCTGGTTAGTATGTGTCTCTACTGCTCCATTTTATCTGTGAGGAAAATTATTCAAGTATAGTCCTGTAATATTTAGTGTCCATAAATAAACCTTTTATGTCACTAAAATTTCCAAGATTTTATTCATATCCCTAATTTACAATTGGAGAACTGGTTGAAATATTAGATATACTAAAAACGGGTTAAAAGTGTCATTCTGAACGAAGTGAAGAATCTCCGAGATACTTCGCTGCACTACGTTACGCTCAGTATGACATAAGTCCAGATTTCACCCGTTTGCAGTATAATACAAATGTCAGAATCAGGATGCCCAGGATTAAAGGATTAACAGGATGAAAAAAATACAGATATAGCGTTTCCTAATCTAATGAAGTACAAATTTATCTGCGTCTATCTGCGTTCATCTGCGGTTAATTCTTTCTTTTTGTACCTCACTTGAATGGCAATACTTGTCGGTTAAGAAAATGTAGGTTGGGTTGAGCAACAGCGTAACCCAACATTATCAAGGATTTTGTTGGGTTATGGCTTCGCCACACTTCGTGAACGTGCCTCAACCCAACCTACTATATAATGACTTTTGAGCCTTAACCGAGCAGTATTGACTTGAATGGGAATTGCTATAATTAGGGCTTGCTGATAGCGTGGTGGTAGCTATATCTGACTATAAATCCTCATGCAATGCCCCTAATTTCCTAATCTCCGGCCAAATCATCGCCGTAGCCACCACTACCAAAATCGTTCCAATACCCCCAGCAACCACAGACAACACTGGCCCAAATAAAGCCGCAGTCAAACCAGATTCAAAACCCCCCAATTCATTAGATGCACTGATGAATACACTATTGATAGCTGCAACACGACCTCGCAAATGGTCAGGAGTGCGAATTTGCACCAAGGTATGACGAATCACCACGCTAATGCTGTCTAACACCCCGCTAAATGCCAACATCAATAACGACAACCACACCCAACGAGACAGTCCAAAAATAATTGTCACAATCCCAAACCCGACAACCGACCAAAGTAAGGCTGGTCCGGCTTTGCGAATAGGTGGCAAATATATTAATAATGCTGCCATAGTCAATGCACCTATAGATGGGGCTGCTTGTAAATAGCCCAATTCTACTGGACCAACGTGCAGAATATCTTTAGCAAAAACGGGCAGTAATGCTACTGCACCACCTAGCAAGACTGCAAATAAATCTAGGGTGATAGCTGCGAGAATGAGTTGATTATTCCAAACAAATTCAGCCCCAGCAGCTAGGGTTTTTAGAGATATTGGTTCTTTGGTAAAGTTGGTTTTTTGCGGTTTGATGGCTGCGGTGAGGAAAAAACATAATAGTGCTGCGATCGCAGATAATAGATATACTCCCGTTGCACTTCTAAAAAAAGCAATACTAAATCCTCCCAAAGCTGGCCCAATTACCGACGCTATATGAAAGGTACTACTATTCCAAGTCGCTGCATTGGTAAAAGCACTCGTAGGTATCAACTGCCACATCATCGCATCACCAGCGGGTTTGAGGAATGCCCTGGCTACACCTGTTAGTAATAAACAGCCGTAAACTAGAAAGATGGCACCTTTGTTGTAGGAAATAACAGCTAAAGCTATTGAGCAAAGAGCTAATAGTAAAATTGAGAATAAACTAATCTGTTTCCGGTCATTTTTATCAGCAACGTGTCCTGTAATCAAAGTCAACCCAATAATCGGTACAACTTGTGCTAACCCGATAAAACCCAAGACTATTGCTGAATTTGTCCGTTCATATAGCTCCCAACCCAGCGCCACGGTCTGCATTTGTCCGGCGGTGAAGAGGACTACACGCCCAATAATAAATAACCGATAATCTCGAAATCTCAAAGCTGCAAAGGGATCGTGTGCAGCTTTATCGTTATGGTGATTTGGTTTCTGTTTGCTCGAAGACATTTTTTAGTAGAGTCAAGCCGGATTCAATATGTGATACTTGCTCTGGTGTCAAACCCTGTAGAATTTCCACAATTTCTCCGCGAGTTTTCTCCTGAGATTGCTCTAAAAGCAGCTTTCCTTCTCTCGTCAGATTCAGGACTACTCGTCGTCGTTCTTGAGGATTATCTGTACGTTGCACCAGATTTCGTTGCACTAATTTTTCTATAGTTGTTGATGCTGTAGCACAGGTGACACCTAAATGATCTGCTACCTCAGACAAGGAAGCACCAGGATTGCGATTGAGAAAGGCGAGCGATCGCAACTGTGGTATAGATAAAGAGTCAGAACTGTGCGATCGCATTTCGGCTCGGATAAACCGCATCAATAAGGGGACTGTTTCCATCACCCTAGCAGCACATTCTTCAGAGGGTTTATCCAAACTCATAAGACTGTTTTTCTCCAGATTACATCGCCACCCGTGGATAAAGTCGTCCACAGATATAGGTTAAACCTATTAATGTTAGCAAGAGAATTGTACAATCTAACCCAAACCCATAAATACTTGAACCATTGTCCAGCATTGCACCACGTAAAGCATCAACTTCATAAGTCAAAGGATTAATACTCGAAAGAATCTGTAACCAAACTGGCATCAACGATATCGGATAAATCGCATTACTAGCAAAAAACAAAGGCATTGTCATCAATTGTCCAATTCCCGTAAACCTTTCCCGCGATTTCACCAAACAGCCAATAATGAGTGAAAAAGTGCAAAAACAACCTGCTCCCAAAAACACAATTAGCACAACTTGCAAAAAAGCCCAGGGATGAAGATTGAGCTTTACACCCAATAAAAAAGCCAATAAATAAATCAATACCACTTGGGAAAAGCAACGTATACCAGCAGCAAAAGCTTTACCCATGACAATCGCTGCGCGGGGTATAGGTGCAGCTAAGAATTTATGTACAATCCCTAAATCACGTTCCCAAATTAACGTCATCCCCCCGCTAAAAATGGCGACAAACAGCGCACTCTGAGCCAAAATACCCGGTGTCATGAAATCCAAGTAAGGTAAATTACCTGTGGGAATAGCACGAGTCCGAGTAAAAACTTGCCCAAATATCAGCAGCCATAAAGCTGGTTGTACAGCCCTAATCACCAAGTCACTAGGATCATGGCGCAATTTTCGCACTTCCAACTCAGTAATTACTAGGGTTTTGGTAAATAGTTCTTTAATGCCAGAAAAAATCCCTTTTGGGCGATTATATCTTGGTTCAGCCCAGCCGTTGAGTGGTACGTCTAGTTCTTGCGGTTTCACGATAACTCACTCCTGATACTAATTGATTTCCTGCATAGTGGATGAAGACATCATCTAAAGTTGCGTCTGTTTTCCCAATAGCTGCTTTTAAATCTGCGGGTGAACCAGTGATAATTTCTTTACCTTGGTTCATAATCACCACTCGGTTACAAAGATGATCTGCTTCTTCTAAAAAGTGGGTAGTTAAAAAGATGGTTGTACCAAAATTAATCCGCAGTTGTTCCATTAGCTGCCATACTTGGGTTCTTGCAACTGGATCTAATCCCACTGTCGGCTCATCTAGAAATAAAATCTGCGGTTGATGTAAAATGGACTGGGCAATTTCCAATTTCCGAATCATCCCCCCAGAGTAAGTGCCAACTAAGCAATGTGCCACATCCTCCAAACCCATGAATTCCAGCACTTCAGCGATTTGCTGTTTTCTCCGTCGAGAAGGAATATCATACAATTTGGAAAAAATTAACAGATTTTCATAACCTGTCAAACTCCCATCTGCTGATAAAGCCTGGGGTACATAACCTATGACTCTTCTGACTGCATCAGGTTGACGAGTCACATCATAACCCGCTAAGTATGCTTTCCCGCTACTGACTGGTAGCAAGGTAGTTAACATTTTAATTACTGTACTTTTTCCCGCACCATTGGGACCTAATAACCCAAAAACTTCTCCCGCTGTTACGGAAATATTTAAAGTATCAACGGCTGTAGATTTTTCAAAGCGGCGCGTCAGTTCCAAGGTTTGCAATATTACCGACTTTGGCACTTGTGCAGGTATTTCCGCAGATTCTATTCTTCCCGTAAGTTTCGTCACGAGTCGGATTTATTTCCTTATTCAAATAATTAGAGTATCTAAATATTAGTTTGACATAAATTCCCTAAAAGTCAAGATCAACTTGATCTTGAAAGAGTTACAGCGGTGTCCAATTGCATGAGGTACATCGTAGTCCCTTCATCGCTTGCGGAGAGGGGTTAGGGGGTGGGGTTCTTGTACCTCATAATATCGGGAAGTGCTGTCAGTTTCCTCCGATGTTCTATATTTGGGGGTAAAATTTGCATATCTCCTCTATCATTCGCTAGGCTAGTCATATTCTTAGTTATTCTGAGGCGTGGTATGTATGGAGTTTGAAAGCAAAGCAACTTCCCCCACTGCGACAAAAGATATCAAATTTGCTCAACTGACTAATACCCGTAAGCCTCTAGAATTATTACGAGATACTGAGGCTTGGCTACGTCGCCCTACTGTAGCTACACTCAAGCCAATTTTATCGCCAAAACTCAGCCAGAGATTGCAATCTGCTTCGTTTTTAGCAGAGGAGTCACTCCAGGATTTGGCAGAAATTGATATCAGTAAAATTAGTGATTTTGAATTGCACCCCGCTAGAATTCATGTTGGTTTAACTTTTGTTGGGTTTGGGGCGCTGTTAATATTGGTACTATTACTATACATAAATACCTTACATCCAGAACTCACTACTATTCAGCAAATCCGAAAATATTGGTATCAATATATTGGGTGTGTTAGTTTGGGTGTGGCAGGAATGTTTATTCTGGGTCGGGAAGCAATGCGTTATCCCCGCAAACCCTAGGAATAATTTTCACAGCAGTTAGATTAAGGTGCGATCGCAAATGAATCATGATCCTTTTATTGTCTCTCCAAATTCTCTGATTTCTTTAAAAAATGATTATGACTCCAGTTATATAGCTGAGTTTCATAAAAAAACTGATGCGAAAAAAAAATTAAAAGCAGGTATTAAAGAACTCGCTAATTATCAAAATATTCTCTATGCTCAAAATACTTATGCTTTGCTGATTATTTTTCAAGCAATGGATGCTGCTGGTAAAGATAGCACTATCAAACACGTTATGTCTGGGGTAAATCCTCAAGGTTGTCAGGTTTTTAGTTTTAAAGCACCCAGTGATGAAGACTTAGATCATGATTACCTATGGCGCTCGATGAAGGCTTTACCAGAACGAGGGCGAATTGGCATATTCAACCGTTCATATTATGAAGAATTGCTAGTGGTGCGTGTACATCCAGAAATATTGGAAAAACAGCAACTGCACTATGTTCCCCAGGATAATAAAATATGGCAGCAGCGGTTTGAGGAAATTAATAATTTTGAAAAATATTTAGTAAATAATGGTATCATTGTCCTCAAATTTTTTCTAAATGTCTCCAAAAAAGAACAGAAAAACCGCTTTTTAGATCGAATTGAAACACCAGAAAAACATTGGAAATTCTCAGATAGTGATGTGAAAGAAAGAGGTTTTTGGAACGATTATATGACTGCTTATGAGCAAGTTTTTAATCACACAAGTACTGAAGCTGCACCTTGGCATATTATTCCTGCTGATCACAAGTGGTTTACGCGTCTAGTTGTGTCCGAGATTATCTGCAAAAAATTACAACAATTAAACTTACAATATCCCTCTGTTAGTGAAGAACACAAGCAGAAACTTTTGCAAGCTAAGAAAATGTTGGAAAGCGAAGAGTGAAATATTCGTAATTATCTCTTCCGCTTTCCTGCGACTACGCTCAGGCAAGCCTGACTTTTGACTCCTTGCTTTGAGCATTCACGCAATGTATCGAAGACAACAGCCGTTTGATCAAGACCATAGAAAGCTTTGGGGATTAAATAGATTATTTATTCAAAATATTTCTTGAGAATTATCTCCTAGGGGTCATCCCAAGGGGAAACAGTTTCATTTATTCTGGTCTGGTGTCTAGTTACAAAAGGAGGTAGCCCTATGGCCATGCTATGCTATCGACTTCCTTCAGAGCAAGGAGTCAGGAGTAAAGTAAAACTAGCTTGGTATCTGGCTTTAAATTTAGATCCTGTACCTCATTGATCTGCAATCTGCTTTATTCGCTTTTGAAATTTTGCCATGCACTAGTAAAAATTAATCTTGTAATTTTTTACAAAATCAACCAATTTCTTGATACGTTTAAAGTAGAGATATAAATTCTATTGTCAGGATTCAGGATACAGAATATTTGATATAGCAGAGAACAGAAGAGAAAAATATTCTTCTTCCTTCTTTCTCCTGACTCCTGAATTCTTACATTCTATTTTCTCTCTTAATTCCTTGATGAAAAATGAGAAAAACTATGGATACCGCTATTAGATATGACATTGAAGTTATCAAAAAAGAAGCACTTCAACTTGCCAAAAAGGGACTTGTTAACCGTCAACAGCCAATTTATACCCTTGCTAAATATATTCCTGATAGTGAATGGGCTTATTTTGAGCAAGAACTAGAACAAAATGAATATTTGCTCAGAGATAGGATTATTGATCTGCTTGATCATGAGACATGGGAAGAAGATTGAGGTATTACTGAGAATTCATCAGCAATTAGCAATATCCGAGATAAATTTTCAATTACAAGATCAACTCTCCCTAAATCAAGCCTCCGAACTAATTCGTGGGCTTTTTAGTAGAAAATAGTCAAAATCAACAGGTTGAGAAAATTTTTGTTACTATTCTAATAGATATTTTTGATCAAGTAGAGACATTCCATAGAGCGCCTCTACAAGAGTTCTGGATAACGCATATTTAATTGCTGAAGATGTCTAATAGAAAAACTAATAAGATTAGACATTAAAAATTATGTAAGTATTCAGGATACAAAATATTTGATATGGCAGGGAACAGGGAACAGAAGAGAAAAATATTCTTCTTCCTCCTGACTCCTGACTCCTGACTCCTGAATTCTTACAAAATTACGAACTTATTTAACAAATTAGTAGGTATATACCATCATGAAAATTTTGTTGGTAGAAGATGACCAACTTACTAGTTCAGCCATTACCAGCAACCTGATTGCTCATCACTATACAGTTAACTTAGCAATAGATGGACAAGCTGGTTTAGAACTAGCAACAACTTATGAATATGATTTAATTCTGTTGGATCTCATGCTTCCCAAGCTTGACGGTATCAGCGTCTGTAAACAACTCCGCTCCCAGGGATATCAAAGCCCTATTCTACTACTGACTGCAAAAGATAGTACAACTGACCGAGTGATGGGGTTAGATGCAGGAGCAGATGATTATGTGGTTAAACCATGTAATATAGATGAATTGATGGCACGAGTTCGCGCTTTATTACGGAGAGGGAAAGCTATTCCTTCATCAGTTATTGTTTGGGAAAATGTATACTTTGACTCTATTAATAGTGAAGTAATTTGTCAGGATAAACTGCTGCATCTGACTCCTAAAGAGTATTGTTTATTTGAACTTTTTTTACTTAATCCCAAACGGATTTTTAGCCGTAGTGCTATTCTCGAAAAATTATGGGATTTTGCAGATACACCTGGAGAGGAAACAGTTAGTACCCATATTAAATGTTTACGCCAAAAACTTAAAGCTGCTGGATCATCAGACCCTATTGAAACTGTGCATGGATTAGGTTATAAACTTAGACCTCCATCTCAATTACAAGCATCAGCTAGTGCTGTAGTCTTACCTGGTGATATTCAGAAGCCAGAAAAATCTTACCAACAAAAAGTAAAATCCAGCACGTATAAAATTTGGGAGAAATTTAAAGGCAAATTCGCCGAACAATTTGCTGTTTTAGAGCAAGTTAGTGACTTATTAGCAGCCGGAAAACTCACTCCTGAATTAAAACAGCAGGCACAATATCAAGCACATAAACTAGCTGGATCTTTAGGTATTTTTGGCTTAATTCGAGGTTCGGAAATTGCTAAAGAGTTAGAGAATTTGTTAGAACCGCAAATCAAGATAGAGAAGTTGCAGAGCCAGCAAATTGTTCAATTGGTGAAAATGTTAGCAGCAGAAATATATAAAACACCGGAATTGGAATCAAAGTCAGATCAAATTTCTGATTCGCCATTGATCTTAATTGTGGATGATGATTTAATATTGGCAGAAAGAATTAGAATTGAAGCGATCGCTTGGGGGTTACGAGTAGAAATCGCTACAGACTTAGATGTAGCCCGCAAAGCTATTACCCAAAATCCCCCTAATGTCATTTTACTGGATCTTAATTTTCCTAGTTCCACAGAAAACGGACTAACATTACTTAAACAAGTAACACAGCAAATTCCTAAAATTCCTGTATTAGCTTTCACTGGTAGAGGTAATTTAGCCGACAGACTCGAAGTAGCAAGTTTAGGTGGGTGTCTTTTTTTACAAAAACCCTTACCAACTTATGAAATTCTCAAAGCAGTTACCGGGATTTTGAATCGAAATCAGTCCACATCTGCTCATCGTGTCATGGTAATAGATGATGACTTAACAGCGCTCTCACATATATCTAGTTTATTGTCACCGCTAGGACTAGAAGTGATAGTCCTCAATAATTCAAAATATTTTTGGGATGTACTGACAGATAACCATCCAGATATATTAGTGCTAGATCAAGAAATGCCAGATTTTAGCGGATTGGATTTGTGTAAAGTAGTCAGAAATGACCCTAAATGGTACAAATTGCCCATAATATTTTGGTCAATACACACCAAAGAGAGTGATCTTGATCAAGCATTTACAGTTGGGGCAGATGATTATATTAGTAAGTCTACAGATATAACAGAACTAACAACTAGAATTATCCGTCGTCTCAAGCGAGTTGAAATTTAAGGGCATGAAAAGTGCTATGAATGCAAGAATTTACCAGCGATTTTCCTCTTATATAGGTGCTATTAGTTCGTTAGCGATAGCTATGCTCGCCGTAGGCACTGCCCTCTTCATGACCTGGCAACTGAAATCTGTACTCACAAATGCGATTACTTCATTTTTTTTCGTGGCAGTTGCAGTTTCTACTTGGTATGGCGGACTCAGACTAGGATTAATAACAACCATATTATCGGTATTAACAATTAACTATTTTTTTATTCCCCCAATCTACAACTTTACTGCTGCAACTTGGAACGATTTTATTTTGTCAGGGTTATTTTTTGTCAATAGCTCAATTATCAGTTTACTCAGTTATGACCTACGGAGAAGCAAAAAGAAACTACAACAAATCAACGAGCAACTACTAGGAGAAAGTACACAGCGTTATGCCAGTTTAGCCGCAGCAGTTCCCGTAGGCATCTTTCGTACCGATCTGCTAGGACATTGTCTTTATGTGAATGAACAATGGTGCAAAATAACTGGAATGACCTTTGATCAGGCGCTGGGAACGGGTTGGATTCAAGCTTTACATCCAACCGATCGCGATCGCATTATTCAAATATGGAATAAAACCACTCAAAACCAAGAAAAATCTATTACTGCGGAATTCAGATTTCTCCGTCCTGATGGTGTAGTTACATGGGTATTCACTCAAGCAGTAGTGGAAAAAACAAACAATGGAGAAGTAACTAGCTATATTGGCACTGTCACCGATATTAATGAAAGCAAACAACGTGAAGAACAACTCAGATTACTAGAATCTGTCATTGTTACCAGCAATGATGCCGTCCTCATTACCGCAGCCGAACCCATAGACTTACCAGGTCCACAGATTCTTTATGTCAATCCTGCATTTACGCAAATGACAGGATATACCTCAGCAGAAATATTAGGAAAAACACCACGCATTCTCCAGGGAGAAAAGACCGAACGAGCAGCATTAGCTAAAATCAGAACCAATCTCCAAACTTGGCAACCAGTCCAAGTAGAAATGACCAATTACCGCAAAGATGGCTCTGAGTTTTGGGTGGAATTAAACATCATCCCTGTTAAAGATGAAAGAGGTTGGTTTACTCATTGGATTGCCATTCAAAGAGATATTACAGATAGAAAACAAGCAGAAACAGCATTAAAGCTGGCAAATGCAAAATTAGAAAGCCGGGTGGCCTTACGCACAATAGAACTCAGTCAAGCAAATGCTCAACTCCAACTAGAACTAATGGAGCGTCAAAGAGCAGAAGTAGCACTAAGGCAAAGTGAAGCCAAGTTTCGTTCTTTAAGTGAATTTTCACCTATGGGTATTTTTATGAACGATGCTCAAGGGCGATGTATTTATACTAATCCTCGCGCTCACGAAATTGCTGGATACACCTTTGCAGAAGCCTTAGGATTTGGATGGTTAGAATTTGTTCATCCTCAAGACCGAAAACAGATTACTCCTCAGTGGATTCAAGCCTTTTCAGAACAGCAAGGAACTGTATATGAAGAACTTCGATATATTCATAAAGATGGCACAATTCGCTACGCACGAGTGCAGAGTGCGCCTATTTTTGCTGAGAATAATAAATTTATCGCTAATGTTGGCACAATGGAAGATATTACAGCCAGTCGGGCAATTGCTCAAATGAAAAATGAGTTCATTTCTATTGTGAGTCACGAACTTCGTACCCCCCTCACCGCTATTCGTGGTTCATTAGGATTGTTAGCTGCGGGAGTCTACGACAAAAAGCCAGAAAAGGGAAAACGGATGTTACAAATTGCCTCAGAGCAAACAGACCGACTGGTGCGGTTAGTCAATGACATCCTAGATTTGGGACGATTGGAATCAGGAAAAATGACTTTGGTGATGCAAAGTTGTGATGCAGCGACACTAATCGGTAAATCTGTAGATGCTATGCAATCTAGTGCTGAACAAAATCAAATTACCCTATCTGTAAATTCTCCTCCATCTATCCAAATTTGGGCAAATCCTGATGCCATTATTCAAACTTTGACGAATTTGTTAAGTAATGCAATTAAATTTTCTCCTCCGCATACGACTATTTGGATAAATGTTGAATGCTGTGAAGATATTGAAAATGCCTGTGGGTCTTCTTCACCTCATTCCCTGGTGAGATTTCAAGTGAAAGATCAAGGCAGAGGAATTCCAGTAGATAAAATAGAAGCAATATTTGATCGTTTTCAACAAGTTGATGCTTCTGATTCTCGTGAAAAAGGGGGAACAGGTTTAGGACTAGCTATATGTCGTCGGATTATTCAGCAGCATGATGGTAATATTTGGGCAGAAAGTATTATGGGTGAAGGCAGTAGTTTTTATTTCACCTTACAAAGAATTGGTGATTGGTAATTGGTAATTGGTAATTGGTAATTGGTAATTGGTAATTGGTAATTCTTCTTCTGACTCCTGACTCTTGCCTCCTGAACTCCTGACTCCTGACTCCTGACTCCTGAACTCCTGAACTCCTGAACTCCTGAACTCCTGAACTCCTGAACTCCTGCCTCCTGCCTCCTGAACTCCTGCTATATGAATTATGATGCTATGTCAATA
Organism: Anabaena cylindrica UHCC 0172; assembly: GCF_034931625.1. Lineage (GTDB taxonomy): Bacteria > Cyanobacteriota > Cyanobacteriia > Cyanobacteriales > Nostocaceae > Anabaena > Anabaena cylindrica_A. Next base: position 86,488 of record NZ_JAYGGY010000080.1, read on the forward strand.
AAGTGTATTTTGGTCATTGATGATGAAGAGGTAATTCAGGAAGTGATTCAAGGATGCCTGGAAGATATAGGAGAATGGGAAGTTATTACTGCTGGTTCAGGTAGAGAAGGATTGTTAGTAGCTGAGTCTCAATTACCAGATGGCATACTGTTAGATGTATCTATGCCCGAAATGGATGGTTTAGAGACGCTTCAAAAACTACAGCTACATCCCGTAACTCAAAGCATTCCTATTGTGCTGTTAACTGCTAAGGTTCAACCTGCTGATCAAGCTCGGTTTTCTCAATTAGCTGTTGCTGGGGTTATCCCTAAACCGTTTGATCCATTGATTTTGGTTGATTTGGTGGCAAATGCTTTTCATTGGGATATATGAACTTTGCCAACTTCAAGTTTTCTTCAATTATTTTTTATAAAGTAGACAAAACAAGTTCCAGGTTATTGAGCAAAATAGAGCTTCTAGATGCAGATTGTGAGATTTTTCAGACTAAATATGTTTGGACTAAGTATGGTATTGAGGTGGCAAACATGACCACCAGACGCATTTTGGTTGTTGATGATGAAGAATTTATTCAAGAGATAGTCCAGTCCTGTTTTGAGGATATTGCTGGTTGGGATGTGATTACTGCTAGTTCTGGTAAGGAAGGTTTAGTTAAGGCCATGAAGGAACAGCCCGATGCTATTGTTCTGGATATGATGATGCCAGAAATGGACGGTATGACATTTCTACAATATTTGCAAGCAGATCCCAATATCAAATATATTCCTGTGGTGCTAATTACAGCGAAGGTTGATTTCACTGAACCTCAGCATTTAATAAGTTTGGGGGTAGCTGGTGCGATCGCTAAACCTTTTGATCCCATCTTACTAGTCGATCAAGTTTGTGACTACCTTGGGTGGTAATTCATAATATAGTGCTGACTCCTCCTTATGTGTGTCGAAAAGTATCTAATCATTATTTCTTTGTTACATTGTCTCCATCTTCAAACTTTCTTCAAATTTGCCTACTAAATTAAAGAAAGATTAAACCCAGTTCTTGACAACAAGTTTAGTCTGCCATAACAAAACTTTTTTAGGATAAGGTTTAAAAAATTATGTCTAACTGTCTTTGTTGCTCCAACCAACTACTACGCCACATTCGCAACCATCAAGTAGTTTTATTTTGTCGCCATTGTTGGCAAGAAATGCCAGCAATTAATCCGAATAAGGCGTATTCACTATCTATGTCTGTGTCTTCTCACATAGGCATCAAAGAGTTTATTTCTGCACATTGAAATACCCCATCTTAGTTGAAGATGGGGTTTCTACATCCCCTTAAATTTTTTGCACTTATTGGGAATTACGTTGTTGACGACGTGAACTACGATTTTCCCGCATTTGCTTGAGTTGTTCTTGCTGTGCTGGAGTCAGAACTGCTTTCATTTGTTGTTTTGATGATTCCTTAATTTCGCGCATTCTGGTTTTTTGGGCTTCAGTTAAATTCAACCCACCAAAACCATTCTTTTTCCATTGACCTCTACCTCTACCTTGATCTTCTGAACCCTGTTCTTTGCGTGCTTGCATTGCCGCTTTTAACTGTTCTTTTTGTTCTGCGGTGAGAACCTTATCCATTTCTGCACGGGTATTGCGGCGAATTTCCTGCATTCTGGTTTTTTGTGCATCTGTCAATCCCAACTTTTGCCAGGGGCCTTTTTCTGCAAATTCTTTACCTGGTTGACGTGAAGAGGGGGTTTGTTGTGCTTGAGCAACAAAAGGGGTTGCAGTTAAAGTCAAAGCAAAAGCAGCAGCTATAAATGATAATGATTTGAGTTTCATAAATTACCTTGTATTGATTCCTGGTCGGATGTCACCATCATAAGAAATTAGCCTAGTAACCACATGAGGCGAAAGTCACCTCTACACCCATGACTTTAGTCATAATTCAGCCATGATTAATGTAACTAGCTATAAATTAGAAATTATAGTAAGTGTATATAAACAAAATATAGGAATCCTATTTAATTTTTGTGTAGGGACGTATTGCAATACGGCACTTATGCCCCTTGTGTGACTTAGGCACAATTATAAATTACAAATTAATCATGACTCGTTCTATTCAAATTCATAATCATCCCTTTCGGTTTCTGCTTTATTTAGAGTGGGTATTGCTAGGACTTTCGGCATTATTTGCAATCATGCCATCTCCATCACCTCGATTTGCTGTCAGCTTCCCAGAATTAACAATTTGCAGCTTGGCTTTATTTGGTGTGATGGGCTTAAGGTTGCCAACCCAAAATAAATTTATTAAAATTTTATATACTGCTAGTGAAGTAGTATTAATTTTAATTACTGGTTTTTTTGGTGGAAAAACCACTAGATTTTTCCCATTTCTCTATCTAATTTTAGTCACTCGTAGTTGCTTAATTTTTCAATTACCTGGGCGTTTAACCGTTACTTTTTTATCATTTATACTATTTTTAGTTACTCTAAGAAATCGGGTAATACCTTTTAGATTACCACCTTTAGCTCAAGAAAGATTTCGGTTTTTTAGCTTTAGCTTGGCTGTTTTGTTCGGTTTGAGTTTAGTATTTGTTTTACTATTAATGAATGCGGTTTTATCTGAACGCCAAAGTCGAGATAAACTAGAAAGGGCTAACGAAAAACTCCGCCAATATGCTCTGCAAATTGAAAATCAAGCTACTTTAGAAGAACGTAATCGCATTGCCAGAGAAATTCATGATTCACTAGGGCATTCTCTGACGGCTCTAAATCTGCAATTAGAAACTGCTTTAAAACTTTCCAAATCTGATATACCCAGAGCAATGACATTTTTAGCAACAGCTAAAGAACTAGGCTCAAAAGCATTACGAGATGTACGTCAATCAGTTTCTACCATGCGATCACACCCCTTACAAGAGAAATCATTAGAACAGGCAATTATGATTCTCTCAGAAGATTTTCACCATTCTAATGGCATTTTACTAAATTGTAAAATTTCTCTAGAAGATCCCTTTCCCAAGGAAATGAGTACACCTATTTACCGGATTATTCAAGAATCTTTAACAAATATATCTAAATATGCACAAGCTTCAGAAGTGAAATTAGAATTAACTACAACCACCAAAATTTTTAAATTAATAGTTGAAGATAATGGGAAAGGGTTTGATGTTACTCAAAATACTACTGGGTTTGGTTTGCAAAGTATGCGCGATCGCACTTTAGCGCTAGGAGGTGAGTTTATCATTAACTCTGCCCATGATGCTGGTTGTCAAATTATAGTTACTATCCCTTTACCCAAATGGAAACAATGATTAGAGTTTTACTTGTAGATGACCAAGGTTTGATTCGTCAAGGTTTAAGAGCATTATTAGAATTAGAAACAGATTTAGAAATAGTGGGAGAAGCCGAAAATGGTGAAATTGCCATTAATTTGGTTACACAATTACAGCCAGATGTAGTTTTGATGGATATCAGAATGCCTATTATGGACGGTGTTGCAGCTACAAAAGAAATTCAAAAAAGTTTTCCCCGCACCAAAATTTTAGTATTGACCACTTTTGATGATGATGAATATGTAAAAGCAGCTTTACAAAATGGGGCGATGGGTTATTTACTTAAAGATACACCTTCAGAAGAGTTAGCTGTTGCTATTCGCGCTGTTGATAAAGGATATTCCCAACTAGGGCCAGGAATAATCAAAAAACTTGTGACTCAATTCCCTGCCAATGCACCCATTCCCAGCCCATCTGTGCCGCCGAGTTTAGCAGAACTCACACCTAGAGAGAAAGAGGTTTTGCAGCTAATAGCCACAGGTGCTAGTAACCGAGAAATTGCTCAGGAACTCTACATTTCTGAAGGAACAGTCAAGAATCATGTTACGAACATTTTAAACCGATTAAATTTGCGCGATCGCACTCAAGCTGCTATTCTTGCCAATACATACTCATCTTACTTAGAACAAAATACTTGATTTCAGTATTACCTGTGTCACTAAAAATTAGTGTTTATTATTTATCCCCACTGGAATGTATACCACCAAAATCTTTTAACTACGCAATATTTTCGTTGACAACAATTACTAAAAAATGAGCAAGACCAGAATATGATCTGCAATCACTAAACTTAAGATTAAATCCCATATTAGATATCTCCGAAAAATAATATGAAACCCTTGCCTTGTCTAGGATAGAACCTAATTTCTGGAGATGTTTATTCTTTACCCTATATATAGTCTCAAGGCTTGAGCCAAAAACAGTAATCTGTTATATTTGCTTAACTTATAGGAGCTATAACAAAAACTAAATTCAGTAAATTCTCGGTATCATATTAACTCTTCATTCAGCATAATTGAGTCAATAGGGAACTAAGCGTGGCGCATCCATTTACACAGTTTCACTTTTGCGAAAACATAATTTGGAAAGCTAATTTTTTTCCTACTAGCCTAGAGATTGCATTTATTAACTCCCTAACAGCAAGACTCTAGTTGTCAAAATCACGTGGAGATTTACATATGGCAGATGTATTGCGAAAACAACTAGGTAATTTTAGCAGCATTGTCTGCTTTAAATCGGTAATTGTAGGCATGGAAGATGCTCTGGGGGAAAAAGCTACAGCCATTGCTTTAACTACAGCAGGTCGTGCGCGGGGTAAAAAACTAGCTGAAGAGTTGGGTTTAGTTGCATCTTTAGATTCTTTAGATAGCGTAGCAGCCAAATTATCCCAAGCCTTGGGTCTAGAAGGTACTAGGTTGTGCATTGTTGATAAAATTGTTGTCGATGGTGATGTCATTCAAGTTTATACATCTGAAACCCTGTGTTCTGCGGGTGAACCGCTAAATTCAGGACGCAAGTGTACATTTACAATGGGTGCAGTTTGGGGCGCTTTAGAACAAGTACTTAATAAGCGTTTGAGAGGAGTGCATACCGAATCCGTATTAAGGGGAGGTAATTACGACGTATTTGAATTTACCCCTTTTGGCTAAATATTGTCTAATTAAATCCAAAACCGAGATTATTTCATTCGACATTACGAAAAATGTTTACTCACTTTCAAATTCAACACAAAGGAAAACAATCATATGGCTATTAATACAGAAAAACTGGGCATGATTTTGCAAAACTTTGTAGCTGCGACAACAGATGTTCAAGGAGCAGCACTTGTTACTCCAGATGGTCTACCTTTAGCAGCAAGTTTACCCGGTGGGATGGATGAAGAACGTGTATCAGCCATGTCAGCATCTATGCTGTCTTTAGGTGAAAGAATTGGTATTGAGTTAGCTAGAGGTACAGTTGACCGCATCTTTGTAGAAGGTAAGAAGGGCTTTGGCATCTTAACTGGTTGTGGTGAAGATGCAGTCTTCCTAGTTTTAGCTAGTGAATCTGCTAAACAGGGAGTATTAATGCTAGAAATCAAACGAGTTCTCCAAGAACTAAAACTAGTTTTGAGCTAAATAATCTATGATGCATAAGCCAATTCAAGACAAGTTCCCTGGTCACAAAATACTAGTTAAACTAGGGAACTTTCCATCCATTACTAAACAATTATCAAAACCATCTAAGATTTTGTTTAAACTAGTGAGTCATCAATCATTATTTGTTTATTTATGGAGTAAATAAACATGGAAGTTATGCGCTTAATCGTCACGGGTTCGGTAGGAGCGGGTAAATCCACTTTTATCCGTTCTGTCAGTGAAATTGAGGTCGTAGATACAGATACTCGTGCAACTGATGAAACAGCATTACTGAAACAAAAAACCACTGTGGCCTTTGACTTTGGTCGGCTGCAATTTGGACCTGACATGGCTTTACACCTTTATGGTACACCTGGTCAGTCTCGCTTTGATTTCATGTGGGATATATTGATTCGCAAAGCCCATGCCTATATCTTATTAATAGCGGCACATCGAGCCAGAGAATTCCGTCATGCACGTAAGATTCTCAACTTTATGGAAGAACGCGCTCAAGTTCCGATGATTATTGGTCTAACACATACCGATTGTCCGGGAGCTTGGTCTGAAGAAGATGTATACCTTGCCATTGGATATGTTAATGAAGATCAAAGACCACCTATGGTCAGAGTCAATCCCAACGAAGGAGACTCTGTAGCAGAGGCAGTCATTGTCCTAGTACAGAGCTTGATGGAAAGTTGTACAGTGTAATCTATCTCATTAATCTTGGTTAATTTAGGAAATATTCCTAAATGAAATAAAAATTTTTTGAGGTTAAATATCAGAATATTTTTATTCTGATTTGTTAAATATTTAGATCCTTTTATGAAGGAGGTAAATTATGACTATTACTGGTAACTTTGCAGATTTTTCCTTGCCTGAATTACTTCAGTTTTTAGATCAAGGAAAAAAAACAGGAATACTTTCTATAGAGTTTTTCTCTGACGCAAATGAAAATAGGAAAAAACAAGTTTGTTATATTTGGTTGCATCAAGGTCGTGTAGTCACCGCAGCTGATCGCTTAGACCAACAAGGCTTAACATTAATGATCGCCCAAAGAGGGTGGATAAGTGAGCGCGTAATTTCTAGGGTTACTCAAATTTCTTCCTGTTTTATCAATTCACCATTGGGGTTATGCTTAAAATCCCAGGGACTAGTACAAGCAGAACAACTGAAACTGCTATTTAATAGCCAAGTACTACGTCCAGTATGCTCCTTATTCCAAGTCAAAGATGCTCTGTTTAGATTTGAGCCGACATCCTCATTACCTTTAGGGGAAATGACTGGTCTAAGTATGTCTGCAACTGAGGTTATATTAATTGGTCTGCGATCGCTACGAGATTGGACAGCTTTGGAAGAAAAACTCCCAGATCCAACTTCCGGTTTGTCTGGTTTGATGGTAAAACAGCCCAAAATGCAGCTAAATGCTCAAGAATGGCAAGTGTGGGAATTTGTCAATGGACAAGTTTCTTTACAACATATTGCCAATCAACTGACAATTCCCATCAAAACTGTACAGCAAATTGCTTTTCGATTGATTGTAGTTGGTTTAGTAGAAGAGTATTTTATGGTTGCTACTACACCCACATTCACTCTAGAAGAGTCTGCCGATTCTGCTGCCGCTTTTCCAGAACCATTTCCGGAAGTTGCACCTCCAACTAAACCTATAGCAAAACCAGCAGAAAAGCCAACAGAAAAACCAGCAGAAAAATCATCTGTTAGTCAATCATTTCTCAAAAATTTAGTTGGATTTCTCCGCAGTAAAACATCATAATTCCAAAAACAATTGTGTTATTTTATCGTGAGCAAAAATTAATAATTAAAAATGTGTATTTTTGCAACCATGCTCAAACAGCCCAATCTTAAATTACACTCTTCTATAGAGCATATCAAAGATTTAATTCAACAAATAGTAAACAGTAATAACTTCAACCACATCTATTTTTTAAAGGGTTAATTATGGCTATTGAACCTACCGCTTTTATGACCAAAATGGAAACAAGAATTGGTTTAACTTCTGAAGATAAATCTATTCTTAAATCCCATGCTGACTGGGGATTAGCAAATGCTTCCACAATGGCTGATCACTTCTATGCTTATCTGGGACGTGATGAAGAAATGAACGAGATTTTAAATAAAAGTGAGGGACGAATTCACCGTTTACATGAAACATTTATTCAATGGTTTCATCAAATGTTTACAGGAATGGATGATTGGGGTAAAGGCTATGCTGATTGTCGTTGGCATATTGGGCTTGTTCATGTGAAGATTGGCATTGGACCTCAGCACGTAGTTCCAGCTATGGCGGTTGTTGTCCATGAAGTTGGTAAAAAGCTCAGACTTGATGGTAAACCAGAGGGCTTACAAGAAGCATTAAGTAGAATTTGTATGATTGATTTAGCTTTTATTGAGCAAGCTTATGTAGAAGTTTCTTCATCTGCTGTACTTAGAGAAACTGGTTGGTCAGAAGCATTATTTAAACGTCTGATTGCTACTGGTGCATCTAGTATGTAAGCCAAAGTCAAACAGTTCTAAGTTATGAAAACTTGTTGCATCTAGCAATAGATACAAGCCTTGGAGATATATTACCGGGGCTTTATTTTTTTATACAGCAAATTGTAACTTAGTGAGGTACAAATTATCGTAGGGGTAAACTGCTGTTAGCCTCTACTTCATTTACCTAAAAAACGCTGTATGTTACTAAATCGAGAAAAAATCGAATTTTATTTAACAGACTTAGAAACACCAATTGGTAAAGCTATTAATTTAACCATTGCAATTCTAATTTTATTATCATCAGGAATTTTTGTCGCGGAAACTTATAACATTTCTAATGATGCTCGCTTGGAGCTTAGAGCATTAGATACTTGTATATTAATAATTTTTGCTGTGGAATATTTACTGCGTTTATGGAGTGCAGAAAATAAATTCAAGTATATATTTAGTTTTTATTCAATTATTGATTTAATGGCGATTTTACCATCTTTTGTTGGTTTGGTAGATATCAGTTTTATCCGTTTATTACGATGGTTTAGGATTTTGCGATTAATTAGGTTTATAGACAAAAGATTTTTGATTGGTAGTATAAGTAGTGAAGATGGTGTAATTTTTGCACGAATATTATTTACTCTATTTGCAATTGTTTTCGTTTATTCTGGTTTAATTTATCAAGTTGAACATCCGGTTAATCCACACAATTTTGGTACTTTTTTAGATGCTTTTTATTTTTCGATAGTAACAATGACAACTGTGGGATTTGGAGATGTGACTCCAATTTCTGAATTGGGTCGGTTGCTGACAGTATTGATGATTTTAACAGGAATAGGGTTAATTCCTTGGCAAGTGGGAGATTTAATTAAGCGGTTGGTAAAAACTGCCAATCAGGTAGAAAAAATTTGTACAAATTGTGGGTTGGCTCTTCATGATCTAGATGCTGAGTTTTGTAAAAGTTGCGGTACGAAGTTGCCTATAAAAAAGGTTGATTGAGACATAATTATCCATGATGGTAGATGTTTTTCCGTAAGAATTCAGGAGTCAGGAGTCAGGAGAAAGAAGAAGGGAGAAAGAAGAAAAGAGAAAGAAGAAGGGAGAATATTTTTCTCTTCTGTATCCTGAATTCTTACGTTTTTTCATAAAAGCTGTTTTACAACAAAGAATTAAAAAGTATCAAGATGATGTGATACCTCCGGTCAGCGCAGCTATCGCATCTGCAACATTTTATGATAGGTTTACCACCCCTCATCTCAAAACTCAATCATAGAACCTCGTGGTAAGTGGGAAACTCAGACACTTTAGTGCTGAGAGGGATAGTTCGACATGGCTCACTAGCCGCGACACGAGCGTTTTTAACCGCAGTGGTATTTTCTATATTAACCATGATGGGGGTCTTCAATATATTTTCTAACGCTCTTTCATCACTTAAGGTGCAATCTAGGATTTTCAATCATTTCGATCAACAAAAAATCAAGGTTTCAACCCAGTTTGATAAAAGAGCGCTAACGGCTTCACTACTAACATTCCCTGCGGTACTTACAAAATAACTACTTGTCCAAAGAGACGGTAGTTTTTTCAATTGGGGAAATTCTTTTCTTAGGTAGAAACTAGAGCGCCCTTTAAAAGCCTTAATAACTAAATGTGGGGTATCCGTGGGCTTAACGCTAATAAATAAATGGATATGATCTGGAACTACTTCTAAAGCTAAAATATCCCAACCTTTTTCTATAGCCAGTTCAGCGAATATTTGTCTCGCTCTTGTTGCTATCTCTCCTATTAAAACTTTTTTTCGGCGTTTAGGTATCGAGACAAAATGGTAGTTAACCAGGAATTAAAAGTGGTTATGGGTTTTGTAATCTTCTTGGGTTAGCATATTCTTTTGTCGTTTTCCTGGCTCTGTTGACAAGATAAATTTAATAAAATATTATGAAAAAGTCAACTTTTATTACATCAAAAATTAGTGGCAAAGAATAAAAAAGCAATGGGAGTACAGCAGATTTTATTGTCTCCGGACAAGGAAACAAAAGCAGTATTGAATTATCTCTGTCAACAATCAGGAAAGTTATATAACAGCGGCATTTATTTTGCTCGACAAACGTTCTTTAAAACTGGGAAGTTGCTAACAAGTAAGTTTGATTTAGCTTATGAACCTTCAGTTTCTAAAACTATGGTTGCTCAATCAATGCCTTCTACACCTGCACAACAAACTTTATTGTCTGTAATTGAGGCTTTTAAATCTTTTAAAGAATTACGCTCTTTGTTTCTCAAAGGTCAATTACACTTTCAACCTAAAGCACCCGGATATCTAAAAGGTTCTAAACTTTTTAAAGTTGCCTATCCTAATAGCGGCGGACAAAAGCCAACTCTAGTTAATGGACAACTTAGATTTTCGTTGGGACTAACGGTTAAAAGATGGTTTGGATTGTCTGAATTTTTTCTACCAATGCCTTCAAATTTAAGACATTATAAAGGTTAAGGAGTTTACTATTTTGCCGAATAATGGTGCTTTTTACCTAGAAATGTCTTACGAGGTTGATAAACAACTTCATCATGATTTAGACATTAATCAAGCACTGTCTATTGACTTAGGCACGGCTGATAATTTAGCGGCTTGTGTTGATACATTGGGTAATTCCCTATTGATTGATGCCCGTGCAATCAAAGCCATGAATCAGCTTTGGAACAAGAAAGTATCAACAAGGAAAGAAGGGAAACCAGAAGCTTATTGGGATGATTGGTTAGACCGTGTAACCCGTAAACGTAACCATCAAATGCGTGATGGTATTAATAAAGCAGCGAAACTAATTATTGACCATTGCTTAAAATATGGTATTGGCACATTAATTCTTGGTTGGAATCAAGGCTTTAAAACTAATGCAAATATGGGGAGGTTGAACAATCAAAAATTTGTGCAAATGCCTTTAGGAAAGTTGAAAGACAGATTAGCACAATTGTGTGATTTGCACGGTATTAGATTTCAGGAAACTGAAGAAGCTTACACATCGAAAGCCAGCTACTTAGATGGAGACTCCCTACCCAAATATGGTGAACAACCAGACGGGTGGAAAGCATCTGGAAAGCGAGTGAATAGAGGTTTGTATCGGACAGCAAATGATTTAATTGTCAATGCTGATTTAAATGGTGCAGCAAATATTTTCAGAAAAGTAGCCAGTAACTTAAACTTAGATTTAAGCAGACTGGGTAGACGGTGTTTGACGACCGTAGCGAGAATTAGGCTTTGGATTCTTCCGAAGTCTTCTCTGTCAGCAGAATCTCAGTGTCTTTAGACCTGAGAGTGTCAATAGGTTAGGATTTCTATGTCTTTACTTACGCACATCATTATGACTCAAAGTTTTTACGTAAATCCTGTAACAGGTGCTAATACAAATCCTGGTAGCCAACTAGCACCCTTCAAAAATATTACTAAAGCTTTACAACAAGCTACAATCGGTACTATCATCCAACTGGCAGATGGGAATTATAATGCCGATAGCGGTGAAACTTTTCCTCTGACTGTACCCGTTGGTGCGATCGTAGTAGGGAATGAAACAAACAAGGGTCAAGGTGTTGTGATTGAAGGTAGTGGTAATTATCTCAGTCGCACTTTTGCTGGTCAAAATGTTACCTTGGTCATGCTTAATAATGCTGAACTAAGAGGGGTAACTGTAACGAATCCTGCTACTCGTGGTACTGCTGTCTGGAGTGAATCAAGTACCCCCACTATTGCTAATTGCACATTTACCCAATGCAAACGCGAGGGAGTGTTTGCTACAGGTGACGCTAACCCTGTGATTCAAGGTAATATTTTTAGTGAGAATGCTGCTAATGGCATTTCTATTGCTAAAAATGCTACAGGTCAAATTCAAAATAATATCTGCGTTAAAACAGGTTATGGTATTGCTGTCAGTGATACGGCATCACCGACACTTATAGATAACAAAATTTCTGAAAACCGTTCTGGGATTATCCTTTCTGGAAGTGCGCGTCCTATATTGCGGAATAATCTGTGTGAAAATAACACTGATGATGGTTTGACTGTCATTAATAATGCTTTACCTGATCTGGGGAGTATAAATAGTCCTGGGGGTAATATTTTCCGCAATAATGGTAAGTTCGATTTACAAAATGCCAGTTCTAATACGCTTGTTTCTGTCGGAAATCAAATAGATCCAGCTAAAGTGAAGGGAAATGTAGAGTTTACTGCAACACCAACTCCGACACCAACACCAACTCCAACTCCAACTCCGACACCAACACCAACACCAACACCAACTCCGACACCAACACCAACTCCAGCACCAACTCCGACACCAACTCCTATAACCAATGAATTAACGGATATTGGTAATCATTGGGCATCTGCGTTTATTCAGGAATTAGTTAAACTGGAGATAATTAAGGGTTATCCAGATCGCACCTTTAGACCGGATGCGACAATGACAAGGGGACAATATGCTGCGTTACTGGTTCAAGCTTTTAAGCCACCTAGTAAACGCGCTGCTATTAATTTTAAAGATGTATCAGCAAATTTTTGGGCATTTCAAGCAATTCAGCAAGCTTATCAAGGGCAATTTTTATCTGGTTATCCTAATAATACGTTTGCTCCCAACCAAAATATTGAGCGTGTACAAGTTGTTGTTTCTCTGGTAAATGGCTTGGGTTTATCTGCTAGTAACACAACAGTTACAACATCTTTTGAAGATCAAGCAAAAATCCCTAGCTATGCTAAAGATGAGGTAGTGACAGCTATCCAAAAGAAGCTGATTGTTAATTATCCAATTACTAAACAATTTAACCCTACCCGCGATGCAACACGCGCTGAGGTTGCGGTGATGGTGTATCAGGCTTTGGTAGATGCTCGTCGTGTGGCGGCGATTAATTTACCTTATATTGTGGTTTGATAGAGTGATTTTTGATCAATACTGCTCGGTTAACGAAAATTTTCCCGTTTCCATACTCTATATGGGAATAATTTATCACAGAGGCTCTACCTATCGATGATAGTAGAGGTAGAACCTCTGTGATAGCATTCCCAGTCAGAGACTGGGAACGAGATATTACCAATCACCAATCACCAATTACCAATGTTGTCCACCTCTCTGATAGAAGCAAATAATCTAGAACAGGCTATTGCTACGCCTTTGATTGTTAGTTCGGATACACTAGCAACGGATGCGATCGCTCTGATGAGTAATGCACGGGGAAGCTGTGCATTGACAGAATTTGGTGTTGACAACAGTTCCCCGTTGATTGATTCCCGCGCTAGTTGTGTTTTGGTAATGGAAAATAACCAATTAGTGGGAATTTTTACAGAACGGGATGTGGTGAGATTGAGTGCTGAGGGGAGACAAATTGCCGGGGTGGTGATTGGTGATGTCATGAATCGCTCTGTGATCACTATCTGCAAATCTGATTTCACGGATATTTTTGTTGTTCTTAATTTATTTCAACGTCACCGCATTCGTCATCTGCCGATGATAGATGATAGTGGACAGTTATTAGGACTACTCACCCATGAAAGCTTGCGTCAACTTTTACGTCCTGTAGATTTGCTGCGGTTACGTCTGGTGTCAGAAGTGATGAGTATTCGCATTGTCCAAGCTTCCCCAGAAACTTCGGTGCTGGAAATCACTAAGTTAATGACTAGGCAAAACGTGAGTTCAGTGATAATTGTGGAAGAGAACAATTCTCTACTGATACCCATAGGTATTGTAACTGAGCGTGATATCGTCCAGTTTCAGGCTTTGGCTCTTGATTTGGAGACAATTCAGGTGCAAACAGTGATGAGTAGTCCTGTTTTTTGTATGTCTCCAAATGAATCTCTTTGGTCAGTATCAATGCTGATGCAAGAAAGGCGAATAAATCGGGTTGTGATGACAGGTGAAGAAGGAGAAATGCTGGGGATTGTTACCCAAACTACATTGCTTCAAGCCTTGAACCCCTTTGATATTTATAATATGGTAGATAGTCTCAAACAAGAGGTATCGCGGTTAGAGGTAGAAAAACTAGAGTTATTGCAGATTCGTAATGCGGAACTCGAACAAGAAGTACAAAACCGCATAGCAGAGTTGCAGATACAGGCAGAACGGGAACGACTACTAAATGGAATCACCAGCAGAATTAGACAGTCATTAGACCTGCGAGAAACCTTGAATGCGATCGCAGTTGAGGTGAGAAAATTCTTGAATTGCGATCGCGTTTTAGTCTATAAAATTCAGCCACCTGGTGACGGTATCATCATTGCCGAAGATGTGCAAGCAGGATGGTTATCTCTACTAGGACAACAAGTAAGCGATCCTTGCTTTACATTCGATTGGGTCGAACAGTACATCAATGGGCGGATTCATGTTGTTAATGACATTGTTCAAGGAGATATGACTCCCTGTCATCGGGAATTATTGGAGAATCTGCAAATTAGAGCCAAGATTTTGGTTCCCATTGTTGTGGGGGAAGAACTTTGGGGTTTAATGCTGGCTTGTCAAAACGATGCCCCCCGTATATGGCAACCACAAGAAACAGAATTGCTCATACAGCTTTCCAATCATTTAGCAATTGCTATCCAGCAAGCGGAACTATATCAGCGTTTAAAAGACAATGAAGAACGCTTACGAACCATTGTGGAAACCAGTGGGAGTGGTTTTGTCACCGTAAATAAGCAAGGTCATATTTTATTTGTTAACCCGGCTGCGGCCAAGATGTTTGGTAGAGAAAGAGAAGAACTCTTCGGTTGGCCTTTTGCAATTCCTTATGATTATGACACTCAGCGAGTTGAAGAAATTGAACTACTACAATTATTTGGTCAACAGCGTACCGTCAATATGCAAGCTGCGGCAATAGCTTGGGAAGGTCAGGATGCTTTTTTGATGTCGATGTCAGACATCACCGATTTGAAAAAAACTGAAGAATTACTGCGTCAAAGTGAAACTAAATATCGGCTTTTACTGGAAAATCTGCCGCTGGGTTTAGTTGTTCATGCAGTAGATGGCAGTATTCTGACTTCTAATGCCAAAGCTGGCGAATTATTAGAACTAACTTCTGACCAAATGCAGGGTAAAACGACCTTAGATCCGGCTTGGTATTTTTTGAGGGAAAATGAAACAGTGATGCCAGTGTCGGAATACCCGATAAATCAGGTTATCGCTACACTTCAACCCCTGAAAAACTATGTGCTGGGGGTGAATCGACCTCAGAGTAGAACGCAGATTTGGTTATTGGTTAATGCTTTTCCAGAATTTGATAGTAATGGTAATTTACAACAAGTCATCGTTACTTATGTTGATATTAGCGAACGGCAAGCTGCACTAGGGGAACGCCAGCGAGCAGAAATTGCTCTCAGGAATAGTGAGGAACTCTTTCGCCAAATTGCCGAAAACTTGCCGGAAGTCATTTGGATGACAAACACAGCAGGTTCTGAGATCATTTTTGTGAGCCAAAAATATGAAAAAATTTGGGGTCGCAGCTGTGAAAGCGTGTACCAGCAACCTCATACCTGGCTGACCGCTATTCACGAAGAGGATCAAGAACGGGTGAAAACCGCTTTTTTTCTTAAAGCTGTATTAGGAGAGTATGACGAAGAATATCGTGTTATTCAACCTGATGGTACAGTCCGCTGGTTACGCGATCGCGCTTTTCCTATAGAAAATGATGCTGGAGAAGTATACCGCATTGGTGGTTTTGCTGAAGATATTACCAAACGCAAGGAAGCAGAAGAACAATTACGACAACTCAACGAAGAACTAGAAGCTAGAGTTGAACAACGTACCACCGCTTTACAAGAATCACAGACAATGTTGCAACTAGTGCTAGACACTATTCCTCAGCGGGTTTTCTGGAAAGATCGACAATCAGTGGTGAGAGGTTGTAACCGCAACTTTGCTGAAGATGTTGGTCAAACCCCGGAAGAAATTATCGGGCAAGATCCCTATGCTATGTCTGCAATTTGTGAAGAAATTGATTCTTATTTAGAATGCGATCGCCTGGTGATGACAACTGGTCAAGCAGAAATACATATCCAAGAAACCTTTCATAAACCAGATGGTTCTATCATGTGGCTAGAGACTAGTAAAGTACCATTGCGGGATAATGATGGCAATATTATAGGTATTCTGGGAACTTATGATGATATTACCAGCCGACGTGTTGCAGAAGAAGCTCTCCGCTACAGTGAAGAACGCTTTCGCATTGCTTTAAATAATTCGCCAATTGTCGTATTTAACCAAGACCTTGACCTGCGTTACACCTGGATTTATAACCCGGCATTGGGTTTGACTCCTGAACAGGTAATTGGTAAATTTGATACTGATCTATTTCTCCCTCAAGATGCTCAAAAATTAGAAGCCTGGAAACGCAATGTCATAGAAACAGGTCTTGGCATGAGAGATGAAATAGTGATTGGCACAGAAGACAATTTTATTTGCTACGTTTTAACAATTGATCCACTGCGCGATCGCAATGGTGTTATGGAAGGTGTCACCTGTGTAGCTTTAGATATCACCGACCGCAAAACAACTGAAATTGCTTTAAAAGAAAGCCAGTATTTAATTCAACGCATCACTGAAGCCAGTCCAGATATCCTCTACATCTACGATTTGCAGGAAAAATGCAATGTTTACGTTAACAGAGAAATTGCTCAATTACTAGGCTACTCTCCCGCAGAAATTCAAAGCATGGGTTCAGAGTTATTTTTGCAAATGATCCATCCCGATGATATCTCCAAAATCGCTGATTATCATGCTCGCTTTGCCACAACTAAAGATGAAGATATCTTGGAGATAGAATACCGGATGTGCGATCGCCAAGGCAACTGGCACTGGTTTGTTAGCCACGATACTGTATTTAGCCGCGATGCCGAAAATATACCTAAACAAATTATCGGTGCAGCTTTAGAAATGACAGAACGCAAGCAGATGGAAGCAGAACTGCGCCAAACCAATGCTGAACTAGCCCGTGCCACCCGTCTCAAGGACGAGTTTTTAGCGAATATGAGTCATGAATTACGTACCCCTCTCAACGCCATTTTAGGGATGTCAGAAGGTTTATTAGAGGAAGTTTTTGGGACAGTGAGCGATCGCCAACAACGAGCCATCCAAACCATCGAACGCAGCGGCAAACACTTACTAGACTTGATTAATGATATTCTCGATTTATCAAAAGTTGAAGCCGGTAAACTAGAGTTACAACCTACATCAGTTACCGTTAGTTATCTCTGTGATTCTAGTTTGACATTTGTTAAACAACAAGCACTGAAAAAAAATATTCAAATCTCCGTAGAATTATCACCAAATCTACCTGACTTAATTGCAGATGAACGCCGTCTTCGTCAGGTGCTAATTAATTTACTTAATAATGCAGTTAAATTTACTCCCGATGGTGGCAGTGTCAAACTTGTTGTGCAGCAGGAGGAAGGTAGGGGGCAGGGAGTAGGGAGCGGGGAGCAGGGGGCAGGGAGTAGGGAGCAGGGAGCAGGGAGCAGGGAGCAGGGAGATGAGAGCGAAAATTCACCTTTCTATAATTCGCAAACCCTAAATCCTTCTTCTTCTTCTTCACTGTCACCTTCTTCCCCAAATCAATGGATTTGTTTTTCAGTTATTGATACTGGAATTGGTATTGCTAAAGAAGAATTGGATAAACTGTTTCAACCTTTTGTGCAGATCGACAGTAGTCTGAATCGTCAGCATAATGGGACAGGATTAGGTTTAGCTCTGGTACATCGACTGGTAGACCTACATAATGGTCACATAATAGTAACTAGTCAGCTAAGTGAGGGTAGCTGTTTTACAGTTCGTATTCCCTATCTAGAGAAACTGGGGGATAGCAAAAAAAGTCTATTTTCTGGAACTTATCAACTTTTACCCAATACTCAAAACCAAAATTCACAGGTACTCATCATTGAAGACTCGATGGTTGCAGCAGAACAGGTTGCTCGATATTTGAATGAATTGAATATGCAAACTACTATTTATACTAAAGGTGAGGGAGCTATTGATGAAGCACTCCGCATCCACCCAGTGCTGATTATTTTGGATATTCTGTTACCGAATCTGTCTGGATGGGACGTATTACAACAACTGAGAGCTAATCCGCAAACGCAGAATATACCTATATTGGTAACTTCGGTAGTTGATGAGCGATCGCACGCAATATCTTTAGGTGCTACCGACTACTTAGTTAAACCTATTAGCCGAGAACAAATTCGCAATACTTTACAGAAACTCCAGAATCCCAATGATGTCTCTAATACAACTCTGATTATTACCTCAACTACCACTACTTCCACAGAACCAACTTCCCCTCCCCTAATTCTCTTAGCAGAAGACAATGAAGCCAACATTGCCACCATCTCTAACTATCTGGGTGCTAAAGGATATCGCCTGATTATATCCAAAAATGGTGAAGAAACCGTTACTCTCACTAAAGAGCAACATCCCGATCTAATTCTCATGGATATCCAAATGCCAGGTATGGATGGATTAGTTGCTATGCGTCTTATTCGTGCTAATCCCTTGTTTATACATACTCCCATTATTGCCTTGACAGCTTTAGCTATGCCAGAGGATCAAGAACAATGCATCGCATCTGGAGCAAATGAATATCTTACGAAACCAGTCAAGTTGAAACTTTTAGTAGAGAAAATTCAAGATTTGTTAAATCAGAAAACGGACAAAAGTGGTTCATAACTGATATAATTTTCGTATAAATACTTATTGTCATGTCTACTAGGAATTGTAAATTATCTTGGAAACAGTTTAAGTCAGTCGAACGACTTAAAAAAACAGAGACGCGTAGCGGCTTCTCAGAGAGTCATATGTAACGAAAAATAAATTTGCCTACAAACCTCTTCCCTTCGGCCTCATGCCTTGTCATAATGACAATTTTTAACGCTAATCTAGCTAGTGTAGAGTGAGCAATGACTACCAACCCAAACGGAGGAAATCCTATTTTGGTACTGGTAATAGGTAAGAGACATCTGGTGACAAATAATATTGTAGAAGCGTTTTTAGATTTATCAGTAAATTATTTGAACTTGATATTAGCTATGAAACCACTGCCAAAGATTTTGGTCATTGATGATGAACCTGATAACTTTGATGTTATTGATGCATTATTAGATAGTGACGGTTATGCCTTAAGCTATGTTGCTAATGGACAGCAAGCTTTGGATCTCATGGCTTTCTTTCAGCCTGATGTGATTTTATTAGATGTAATGATGCCACAAATGAATGGTATCCAATTCTGTGAAAAATTTAAATCTAATTCTCAATGGAAGCATATTCCAGTGATTATGGTGACAGCACTTACAGCTAAAGAAGATTTATCCCAATGTATGGCTGTAGGTGCTGATGATTTCATTAGTAAACCTGTAAATGGGATGGAACTGCGATCGCGGGTGAGATCAATGTTACGCATCAAACAACAATATGATTCTCTCCAAGAAACTCTGCATTTGCGCGAAGACCTTTCTAACATGATTGTTCATGATTTGCGGAATCCCTTAACCTCCATTATTCTCGCGGCAGAAATGTTGCGAATTGCTAACTTACCTCCCGAACGTCAGTTTCAAAAAAGCAGTCAGATCATTACCGCTGCACAACAATTAAGATCAATGATTGATAGTTTACTGCTGTTGGCAAAATTAGATTCTGGCAAATTAATTTTGCAACGCACAGATGTTGATTTATCTGAACTTTGTGCTTCAGCTATTACTGATATTGAAGCATCTGTAATTCAAAAGAATATTAAACTAATTAGCGATTTACCCAAACCTGGAGGAAGTATCAGCTTGGATGCAAATTTATTCCGTCGAGTTATTGATAATTTACTTTCTAATGCAATTAAATTCACCCATTCCCATAGTGAAATCATCGTCCACGCTGACTATCCTGCACCAGGAAAAGCCAAAATCCAAGTTATTGATTCAGGCCCAGGTGTGAAAGAGGAATTACGTAAAGTCATTTTCGAGAAATATGAAATCGGCACTTTTAACAAAGCAGCATCTCAAATTGGTTTAGGTCTTGCTTTCTGCAAAATGACAGTAGAAGCTCATGGGGGGAACATCAAAGTGGAAAGCAATCAACCGACAGGGGCAATTTTTACGATTGAGATTGATGACAATCAACAAATTTTGGAAACAACCATAAACTGATAGTTCTTCCTTATCAAGATAGATAATATCAGATTTTCAGGTCGAAGTCAACAGATGCTACTCATTTTTGCGGACTATCTTCTGATTCCTGAATTCTTATGGTATCAGTACATTTTATTTGCAAAGCTAACTTTACTCTCTCATATTCAGTTTCCATCTGCTCTAAGAGAACTCGATATTTATCAATAGTTTCATTGTGATCAAGTGCTTCCATTTTTTTGCAACACTTAGCTAAGTTGATAGCCCCAACAGAAGCGCTACTAGATTTAAATTTATGGGCTATTTGTTTAAGGGCAGTAGTATTTAGTTGTTTAATAGCTAGATTTAAATCTATTAATGAATTAGCAGATTCTGCTATATATATAGAAATTAATTCAGGTAAAAAGGTATTAGCATCTTCACCAGCTATATCCCGTAGTGACTGAAAGATCCGAAGATCAATAGCAGAGGTATAACTGAGTGAAGATAGGGTTGCTACTGATTTCTTTTCTTGATAGTAACTGTTAACAAATGAGTATGTTGCTGTATTTTTTTGAGACTCTAGTTGACATTGAGTTAGTACTCTGACTAGCTCTTCTAATCGAATTGGTTTGCTGATATATTCATCCATGCCTGCCTCAAGACAAACTTCTTTATCTCCCTGCATTGCATTTGCAGTCATGGCGATAATTCGTGGTTGTTCTTCCCAATGCCACATTCGGATTTGTTGGGTGGTTTCTAATCCATCCATTTGTGGCATTTGTACATCCATGAGAATAACATCATAGGATTGGCGCTGTAAGGCAGATAATACTTCTAATCCATTACCTGCGACATCTGCTCTTAAGCCCAGTTTAGATAAAATTAAGATGATCATTTTTAGGTTAACGGGATGGTCTTCCGCTACTAAAATTCGCATTGCTAGATCACCTAGATTGGGATATGTTTGCACAATATTTCTGTCTGAACTGCTAAATCTAGTTGGTTGCAGACGAGTAAGGTTGAGCAAACTGTTATAAAGTTGAGATTGTTTGAGAGGTTTATTTAAGAAAGCTATTCCTTCTATAGGGTTAACTCGATGTTTGATTTCTGGTTGATTGAGATCTTTTAATATTAGCAAAGGTAGTGTCTGGTAATTTGGATGCTGACGGATTTTTTGTGCTAATTCTAAACTATCTATTTCCGAAAGTTGCATATCTAAGATAGCGATATCAAACTGTTCTCCTTGATGTTGATATAAAAAAACTTCAGCAGGAGATTTAAATGTATGCACTAACATTTCCCAAGACTCTGCTTGCATAGTTAGAAATTGCCGATGAGCCAGATGGTTGCTGAGAATTAGTAGTCGTTTGGTTTTGAGTTGATTGGATGACTTGTTTAAGTTGATTGATTCTTGCTGAAGATCAGCAGGAACTGTGATAGTGAAATAGAAAGTAGAACCATTGTCTATTTGGCTTTCTACCCACATTCTTCCTCCCATCATTTCACTGAGTCGTTGGCTAATAACTAAACCTAATCCTGTGCCACCATATTTGCGAGTCATGGACGAATCAACTTGGCTAAAAGGCTGGAATAATCGATCTATTTTTTCTGGGGAAATACCAATACCTGTATCTTTAATGGCAAATTCGATTTCATAGGATGGGAAAGCGGGTGCTGTTGTGACTATTGCTAATGGTTTTGCTGTGGCTGTGACAATGACTTCTCCTAGGTTGGTAAATTTGACAGCATTGCTCAATAAATTCACGAAAATTTGTCGCAGACGGGTGATATCGCCGATGATGATATTCGGTGTTTGGGGAGTTAGTAAATAAATTAACTCTATTTTTTTAGTGGCTGCTTGGGAAGCTAATAAGTCTAAAGATTCTTCTAGACAATCACGTAGACTAAAGGGTTGTGCTTCTAAATTTAGCTGGTTAGACTCTATTTTTGAGAAGTCAAGGATATCGTTAATTATTGATAGTAGGGCATCACCACTACTGCGAATAGTGGTGATCAAGTCTTGCTGTTGTGAGTCGAGGTGGGTGTCGAGTAACAAACCTGTCATGCCGATGACTGCATTCATGGGAGTACGAATTTCATGACTCATCATGGCTAGAAATTGGCTTTTGGCTCTATTGGCGCTTTCTGCTTGGCGTTTTGCTTGTTCTAAGTCAGAGTTTTTGATAGTCAGTTGTTGGCGTTGTTGTTTTTCTTGTTCTAGAAGATTTGCTTGGGCGATCGCAATTCCTACTTGTGGTGCTACTGCTTCTAGTAGTTCTATTTCGTCTGCGGTCCAATTACGGATGCGATCGCATTGATGTAAGCTAATTGCTCCATTTGCTTCTCCTTGATAGGATGTGCGAATTGATAATATTGATTTCACCCCCATTTGGCTATACATTGCTTCAGCCGTTCTGAATAGAAGCGGCTCAGTGTAGACATAGTCAGATCCAATACCTATGGACTGGCTATAATAACGGGGAGTATTTTGTTCAGGTACTGTTTCCGATAGGAGAAGAGATGCGATCGCTTTGTCTTGTGCAATCATCAATTCTGCATGAAGATTACCTGCAATGAGAATTTCTAAACTTAGTAAAGATTCATAACCTATATCTAAATGTTCAGCAACAACAGAAATTTTTGGTATAGGTGTAGCAATATAAGTGTGAATCAAACAACGATTTACGTTAAAAGCCTGGCTGATTTGATTAGCTGTAGTTTGAAAAATTTCTTGTGTATTTAAACTTTGGCGAATTTCTTCTGTAATTTGTTTTAGTAATAAAGTTCGATTAAATTGTTGTTGTAGTGCTGTTTCTGCATTCCGGCGTTCAGTAATATCATGATATTTCCATAAATGTCCACAATAATTTTCATCTACAAAAATAGGAATATAAAAATACTTAAATATGCGATTATCTGCCAGAATAAATTCATCAATAACAACCCGCTTGTCTGCCAATATTCGTGCTGACTGTTCCCCAAAAACTTCTGGATCTGCAAATAATCCTTTTTTTTCTTTTGGACATTCGTTAAAATTTACCCCAATCAAACTTTCTGGTGCAACATGAATATCAAACATATGACAAAATTCTTGATTGATGAGAATAATTTTGTTTGATTCATCTTCAACCAAAACACCCGCTTGTAAGTTCTCAATTAATGCTGTTAGTCGTGATGTTGTCGCCCGTAATTTTGTTTCTGTTTGTTGGCGTTCTCTAATTTCATCGTGTAATTCCTGGTTAATTCTCTCCAATTCTCTGGGACTAGGTAAAGCTATAGCTTGAGGTATCAACGGTATCAGTTCTATAGCGGCATAGCAGGAAATCAAGGCTGTAATAGCTTTGATAGTACCCGATAGCCAATAATCTGGATACCAGAGTGTCCATATTGCCATTAAGTGGGTTGTACCACAGGAAATAATAAAAGCTCCAAATAAGGCAAATATAGACCTGAATGGGACATCTGGACGTTTATTAATGAAATACACCAGCCCGATTGGAATTGAGTAATATGCTAATGCAATCAGCATATCAGCAATAACGTGTAGAGATACCAATTCAGTTTTCCACAAATAACAGTGTCCATGCGGTATAAACATGGGTAAAAAAGATAAGTAGTTAAAAAAATCTAACATGGAGAAATGAACCCTCAAATAACCACAATGAAATGCAGATATTATCACTCTCTTCTAATAGACAAGTTTAGATGTATCTATTAGGCAATAGTATCAACAGTATATTAAATTTCTTTTATACAAAAAAATACAAGTGTTAGACAATAATAGGTTTGTATTAAATAAACCCAAAAATTAATTTCCAGTTTACGCAAGATGCTGGATAGTAGAGACGTATTTAATTTTTGGAGATGTCTAATATATCCTCACACTGGCTTCTCTGCGTTAAAAAAAGGGTGAGCTATTCTGCCCACCCCAAAAAATAACTAAACTATTTATTGCTAATTAACCCAACAAAGCCTTAGCCTTAGCTAATACATTATCAACAGTGAAACCAAACTTCTCCATACAAGTACCACCAGGAGCGGAAGCACCAAAGGTATCAATACTGACGGTATCACCATCAGTACCAATATACTTGTGCCAACCAAAACTGCTGGCTGCTTCTACAGATAGACGCTTGGTGACAGCTTTAGGTAGAACGGATTCTTTATAAGCGGCATCTTGAGCATCAAATAAATTAGTTGAAGGCATAGAAACAACACGGACTTTCTTACCTTCAGCCTTGAGTTTCTCTGCTGCGGTAACACAAAGGCTCAATTCTGAACCTGTACCAATGAGGATAATATCTGGTGTACCTTGACAATCCACAATTGTGTATGCACCTTTCTTCACACCTGCAATAGATGTACCTGGTAAGTTAGGCACATTTTGACGGGTGAATGCTAACAGAGTCGAAGCTTGTGCTTTAGACTTCTCAATTGCGATTGTGTAAGCACCAGAACATTCGTTACCATCTGCGGGACGAATCACTGTTAAATCAGGAATAGCTCGCAGGGAAGCTAGAGTTTCAATGGGTTGATGAGTGGGGCCATCTTCACCTTGACCGATAGAATCGTGAGTCATGACCCAAATTGAGCCAGCTTCGGAGAGAGCAGCCAAGCGAATGGCAGCCCGCATATAGTCTGTAAAGATTAAGAATGTCGCACCGTAGGGAATTAATCCTGAACCGTGGAGCGCCATACCGTTACAGATTGCACCCATAGCGTGTTCCCGCACACCAAAGTGGATGTTACGATTTTGGAATTCTCCTTTTTGGAAGTCACCAAAGCCTTTGAGTTCGGTGAGGTTGGAGTGGGTTAAGTCAGCTGAACCACCAATTAATTCAGGTAAAACTGCTGCTAATTTGTTGAGGCAGTTTTCTGAGTGTTTACGGGTAGGTAGTGCTTTATCTTCGGGGGTATAGGAAGGTAGGACTTTATTCCAATCTGCGGGTAATTTACCGCTGACAAACCGCTCAAATTCCGCTGCTTCTGCAGGGTATTTAGCTTTGTAATCAGCAAAGGTTTTGTTCCACTCAGCTTCTTGTCCTGCACCGCGTTCTATGGCTTTGCGGGTGTGGTTGAGGGCATCTTGGGGGATGACAAAAGGCTCGTGTTCCCAACCTAAGTTTTTACGAGTCAGTGCTGTTTCATCTCCACCGAGAGCAGCACCGTGAATACCAGCGGTGTTTTGCTTGTTGGGAGCGCCATAACCAATGGTGGTTGTTACCTTGATCATGGTGGGTTTGTCGGTGACAGCTTTTGCTGCTTCGACGGCTTTAGAGATTGCGTCTAAATCGGTGTTGCCGTCTTTAACGTGGAGGACGTGCCAACCGTAGGCTTCAAATCTTTTAGAAACATCTTCGGTGAATGATACATCTGTAGAACCGTCGATGGAGATGTGGTTATCGTCATAAAGAGCGATTAGTTTACCTAATCCCCAGTGTCCAGCGATGGAAGCTGCTTCACCAGAAATACCTTCCATGTTGCAACCATCACCAAGAATTACATAGGTGTAATGGTCAACAATTTTGGCATCAGGTTTGTTGAATTTAGCTGCTAGATGTGCTTCGGCTACGGCTAAACCAACTGCATTGGCGATACCTTGACCCAAGGGGCCTGTTGTGACTTCGACACCATCTGTGACAAAATTTTCTGGATGTCCGGGGGTTTTAGCACCCCATTGGCGGAACTGCTTGATGTCCTCGATGCCAACGCTGTCGTAACCTGTCAGGTACAGCATGGCATACTGCAACATGGAACCATGACCGGCAGACAAGACAAAGCGATCGCGGTTAAACCATTTAGGATTTTTGGGATTGTACCGCATGAATTTATCCCAAAGGACAAAGGCCATGGGAGCCGCGCCCATTGGTAATCCGGGGTGTCCCGATTTGGATTTTTCTATGGCATCTACAGCCAAAAAGCGGATTGAGTTAATACAAATTTGTTCGAGGGATTGGGTTGCAACAGCCATAATTTCTTGTTTTTAACGACGGGTTAACACTCTTTGTAGCTTTTTCTTGCTGGGGTCATATACAGCGATCCCACCATTCTCATCATCCCATTCCTACCTGTAGATGGACAAGCGGGATCTTCTTAGTTTGTGGTGATAAATAAGGCTGATAATTTGGTAAAGCTGAACCCTTAATATCAATGGTAATGATATCTGAGATACTTTCCGATGTTCATTTCCGGCAGGGTAATTGGTGATTGGTAATTGGTGATTGGTAATTTTTTCCTGTCACCTGTCACCTATTCCCTATTCCCAAAATTTAGACGTATTTTTTAAACGCTAGGGTGACATTATGACCACCAAATCCAAAGGAATTGGATAGTGCTACCTCTACTTTTTGAGCGCGGCTCAGGTGGGGGACATAATCTAGGTCACATCCTGGATCGGGATTGTCTAGATGGATGGTGGGGGGAATGTGGTCATTAGCGATCGCTAGGACTGTAGCCACTGCTTCAATTCCACCTGAGCCACCTAACAGATGCCCGGTCATGGATTTGGTGGAACTAATTGCTATTTTGTAGGCATCATCGCCCAAAGCCTTTTTAATTGCTGATGTTTCCGTTACATCATTGGCTGGAGTGCTGGTTCCATGAGCATTGATGTAACTGACCATTGATGGTGTGAGTTCACCATCCTTAAGTGCCAGTTCCATAGCTCTAGCTGCACCTAAACCACCGGGGACTGGGGAAGTCATGTGGTAAGCGTCACAGGTCATGGCATAGCCGACCATTTCTCCATAAATACGAGCGCCACGATTGAGAGCGTGTTCTAATTCTTCGAGAATTAAAATTCCTGAACCTTCACCCATAACAAAGCCATCTCGATCTTTGTCAAAGGGACGACAAGCATAATTAGGGTCGTTACGAGTTGACAGCGCCCTAGCTGCGGCAAATCCAGCTACAGACAAGGGTGTGACAGCTGCCTCACAACCGCCACAAATCATGGCTTGGGCATATCCATTTTGAATTAGGCGAAAGGCATCTCCAATGGCGTTAGAACCAGCGGCGCAAGCTGTAACTGAGCAGGAATTAGGTCCTTTAGCACCAGTATGAATTGCTGTTAATCCTGCTGCCATGTTGGCGATCATCATGGGGATCATGAATGGACTACAGCGGTCTGGACCTCGATTGAGGTAGATTGTTTGCTGATCTTCCAACACTTTAATGCCACCAATGCCTGAGCCGATCATGACACCTATATGTTCGGCATTGAGGTCATTGATAACTAATTGTGCGTCTGATATAGCCTGTTTAGCAGATGCGATCGCAAATTGGGCAAACCTATCTGTGCGCTTGGCTTCTTTGCGCTCCATGTAGTCATGTGGATCGAAGTTTTTGACTTCACCCGCAATGCGACAATCATGTTTAGACGCATCAAAGGCAGTGATAAAGTCAATGCCATTGCGTCCATTTAACAATCCTTCCCAATATTCAGTTGGTGTGTTACCAATAGGTGTAATCGCGCCAACACCAGTTATAACAACGCGTTTACGTTTATAGTCTGTCATGATTCAGTTAAAGGTGGCGAAAAAGCAGCAGGTAGAACAATCCAAAGTGCTGAGTTTTGAGTCCTGAGTGAATATATTGATATTTAGTGCTTTTCACAGAAAAGTCTAGAGTCTACATATTCAGGACTCAGAACTGCTTCAGGCAGATGCAGCAACGTGATTTTTGATGTAATCAACTACATCAGCTACGGTTAAAATCTTTTCGGCATCTTCATCAGGAATTTCGAGATCAAATTCTTCTTCCAAAGCCATAACCAATTCCACGATATCTAGGGAATCTGCCCCTAAATCATCTGTAAATGTGGCATTGGGTACGACTTTTTCCGCTTCAATTTCTAGTTGCTCGATGACGATTGACTTCACCCTTTCAAAAATATCTGCTTGGCTCATAGATAAAATTCCTTAACCAGTTGCTATGATCTGCTCTTTACGGGAAACGTTTTTTGAGCATATATATCTTATCGGAAAGCGTGATCACCCGTATACTTCTCAGGGTTTTTCCTATTTCCTGTTGTCTATCAGGGAGTAAAAAACCCCCACTTCTATAAGTAGTATGTTTCAGGGGAGGTATAAATCTCCTTCTAAAACCCACTGTTACCCATTCCCTATTCCCTCTTTAAAATTATATGCTATCTCAAATGCTCAAATACGCTTACTATCCAGGTTGTGTAGCTCAAGGAGCCTGCCGGGAGCTATATCTATCCACCCAAGCACTTACCCAAAAACTCGGTATTGAACTTATTGAATTAAAAAAAGCTGCTTGCTGCGGTTCAGGTACATTTAAAGAAGATTCCCAATTGTTGGAAGATACGGTTAATGCCCGAAATATTGCTTTAGCAGAAGAATTAAATTTACCCCTTTTGACTCATTGCAGCACTTGCCAAGGTGTAATTGGTCATGTGGATGAACGTTTGAAAGAATGCCAGTCAACTAACCCCACCTATTTAAATCAAGTTAATGGGTTGTTGCAAAAAGAAGGTTGTTCACCTTATCGCGGTAGTACAGAAGTTAAACATCTACTTTACGCCTTAGTTACAGACTATGGTTTAGAGGAAATTACTAACCGTGTCACTCATAAATTATCTGGGTTAAAATGTGCAGCTTTTTATGGCTGTTATCTCCTCCGCGCTCAAAAATCCATGCCTTATGATGATCCTTTTCAGCCAGAAGCGATGGAAAATATGTTTCGGGCTGTAGGTGCAACACCTGTATATTATCGTGGTCGTACTCAATGTTGCGGTTGGCCTTTATCTAGCTATGCCACTAATGAATCTTTTAAAATGGCAGGAATGCACATTCAAGAAGCTTTAGAAAATGGTGCTGATTGTATTGTGACACCTTGTCCTTTGTGTCATCTTAATTTAGATTCTCGTCAACCAGAGGTAGAAAAAGTGATCGAGAAAAAATTAGGTTTACCGATTTTACATTTACCGCAATTAATTGCTTTGGCGTTAGGTGTGAGTCCGAAAGAATTGGGTTTAGAACGTCATATTGTTTCCACAAAACCAGTTTTGGAAAAATTGGGATTTTAACGGCTATAAGCCTACGCTGCTAATATTCAAAACAACGGCTAAAGCCTGACTGATTCCTTGCATTGTCTTGTCAGTCAGAGTTCCCACTTGCCTGATCAGTCTTTGCTGGGAAACAGAACGTACTTGAAACGCATCTGCGGCTGACAATTTGCTCAATCTATTGTCTGGTGTAGGTTCAACTCTTACCATCCAGGGAACTCAGGGAACTTCAGTAAATGCATCATTCCAGCCTGTAATTGGGACAACAACTTTCAACCGGAGAATCCCAATCTCATCATTGCTAACAATCACACAAGGGCGTGTTTTACCAATTTCATCCCCAATGGTGGGGTCGGCACTATAGAGCCAAATCTGACCTCTACGCATAGTCGTGATATTCGTAAAAGTCTTCATCACAAGTATCAACAAACTCAGTCAGTTCACTGCCTTCTGCATAGAAGGGTCGCATGACTTCAGCAGCAGCCGTTAAGCTGAGTTTTTCTGGTTTATCCCTTACCGGGTGACAAGGTGGCTAAACAGCTTGTTTCATAAGGGATAGAGCCT
>NZ_JAYGGY010000081.1:0-110384 GCF_034931625.1 Anabaena cylindrica UHCC 0172
GTTATTGGTCATTGGTCATTGGTCATTGGTCATTGGTCATTGGTCATTGGTTATTGGGTTATTAACTTCCTTTGCTGCTCCTGTTTTCTGTTGCCTGTATTCCCGTAATTGTTGCAATAGCTGTTCTTCGGATGACTTAAGAACCAGTGGACTAGTATTCTGGGTAATTTTTTCTACACTCTCAACAGAACTCTCGACATTAGCAGGTAAGGGTTCAAGTTGAATTACTGCTTTTTCCTGGTGTGGAGGTGTAGAAATTTCTAAATCTGGCTGAAGGACAGATGCTTTCTGGGTTGGAGTTGGCGGTACAACTTTGGATTTATCTACAGATGCTTTTGCTTTCTGGGTTGGAGTTGGCGGTACAACTTTGGGTTTATCTACAAATGCTTTCAAAGTTGGAATTTGAGGCACAACTTTGGGTTTATCGACAAATGCTTTCAAAGTTGGGGTGGGACTGATAACTTTTGTTTGATTCAAAGATGTTTTGAGAGAATCTAAGGTAACAGCTACCTTTGCTTGCTGCTGTATATCTTGTGTAGAAGACACCAATTTACTTAGACCATTTACCAATTGCAAGAGATTTTGCCGGAACTTAGGATCACCTGTTAATTCATCTAAATCTGATGTGATTTTTTGTGTATTTTCAAATGTCACCCTGGCTGAATCTAGGGTTTGTTGTAGTAGCACGACATTTTTAGGATCATTTAAATTTTTAGAAGCATCCTTCAAATTAGCTGAAGCTTCGGCGGCATTAGCAGAAAGAAGTTCTAAATTTTTTAACAATTCTCCTTCTGTCAGGCGATTAACCGCAGGTGAGAAACTGCTAACTGTCTGACGTAATTGGTTACTGGTTTGGGTAATACTGTTTAAAGCACCGACTAGGGAAGAACGGTTTGTAGTTAATAAATCATCTAAGTTATTGAGTAAACTACTTGCTTGTTTTGCCGTGACACTAAAATCGCTGGCTGTTACACCTAATTGATTTGCAGTTTTTTTGCTAGTTGCTGTCAGTTCATTAGTAGCTCGTTGGACTGTAACAGCCGTACCAGAAAATATACCTATTTGTCCTTTAAAGGTTTTGCTGACACTCTGGAGTTCTCGACTAAGGTTAGCGACGCTAGAAGCCGCGTCAGCAGAAGTTTCTAAGGCTCGATTAATATTTTGATAAAATTTTTCGTTACTGTATTGATTAGCAAAATTAGCTGATTGACGAATCAGGTCATCGACACTGATACCAATCTGACCTTTTAAGTTACTAGCCTTATTGCAAATAATCAGGCTGGGATTACAATCTTTTTCTAGAGGTTTAGAAATATTCGTCCCAGTTGGCAAGGTGGCTTTTGGTACGATATCAATAATACTTTCGCTAATTAATCCGCTCTGATTTGCTTCAATAACCGAATCAGCAGGAATCAGTAAGTTAGGATTGTTAATTTCAATTTCCACTTCAACGGCATTTGCTCCCGTTGCAATCTTGGAAATACTACCGATTTTGACACCACGATAACGGACTGGTGAACCTTTTTGCATCCCGCCGGCGTTAGCAAATTCCACCACTGCTTTATATGAATTGCGTCCGGGGGTAATTCGATTCAACCACAAGAGAATGGCACCAAATGCGCCTAAACCGAGTAGGAATAACAATCCTACAGAGCCTTCTCTCAATGTTCGTGTAGACGTGAATTTGCTAATTAAACCTCGCATTTTTTTCCACCCAAAAACTAGTCATGATTTGTGAGTTTCACGATATTGAGAGTCATTCAGTATTGATCTAGCCGACTACCTGAATCGGCCCATGTATACTCCCGCTCATAAATTGTCTGATCAAAGGATGCTCAGTGTGATCTATTTCACTTACTTTACCTTGCCATTGCACTTTACCTTGATAAAGAAATACCAATTTGTCAGCGGTACGCCGAATGGTACTTTCTTGGTGGGTAACAATGCAGTATGTACTACAGATACCTTGTGTACATTGCAAACTGCGAATTAAATCCTCTATTACCGTTGAGGCTATGGGATCTAGTCCGGCTGTGGGTTCATCGTACAATAAAACTTCTGGACTGTCTGCGGGACTATCGGGATTAGACATAATCGCACGGGCAAAACTGACCCGTTTTCGCATTCCTCCAGAGAGTTCTGAGGGATAAAGATGACCGATTCCTGGTAAACCCACCACATTTAATTTATCGTTTACTAGTTGGCGAATGCGCGATCGCTCTAACCTTGAGTTTTGATACAATAAAAATCCGACATTTTCCTCCACTGTCAACGAATCAAATAAGGCTGCTTGCTGAAATACCATCCCAATTCCTACAGGATCAGTTCCATCCTCAATCAACCCACTTCGTTTTACCCCTTGAATATAAATTTCTCCTGCATCGGGCTGTAATAACCCCGCAATTATTCTTAAAATCGTCGATTTACCAGTTCCTGAAGGGCCAATAATTGCCAGCGCTTCCCCTCGATAAATTGTCAAATCGACATTATCTAAAACCTTATTTTTACCAAATGTTTTAGAAATACCTTTCAGTGCAATTAACGGTTCGATCATTGGTGATTGGCTTCCGTCGTTAGCCTCAGCCGAATGGTCATTGGTCATGGTAATAGGTAATGTAATGGGTAATGGTGTACCAAAGTCATAGTAATCCTGGTGGTCTACAGTACACAACCGTTATCTTCACACCAGAGAGCAATGACATGAGACAATAAACATTGTGGCTGGAGTCAAGGCTAGAAAAGTTGATTTACTTATGATTAGCGGCAAAACTAAACTTTTAGGAGTAATTGGGTATCCTGTGGAGCATTCTCTATCCCCAGTGATGCACAATGCGGCCTTGGCGAAATTAGGGTTAGATTATGTGTATTTGCCTTTTCCTATTGCCCCAGAAAATTTAGAAATTGCGATTGCTGGTTTTTCTGCCATTGGCGTTGTTGGGTTTAGCGTCACAATTCCCCACAAACAATCTATTTTACCTTTTTTAACAGAAATTTCTCCTATTGCTCAAGCTATCGGTGCAGTCAATACTGTGACTCGCCAAGAGAACGGGTGGGTGGGAACTAACACAGATGTAGAAGGCTTTATTGCTCCTTTACAAACCACATATCAGCAAGATTGGAGTCAAAAAACAGCAGTAATTTTAGGTAATGGTGGTGCAGCAAGAGCAGTTATTGCCGGTTGTATTCAGCTAGGTTTGGCTGAAATTCATGTGGTGGGGCGAAATTTGCAGAAGTTAACAGAATTTCGGCAAAGTTGGCAAAATTCACCCTTTGCAGATAAATTTCAAGTGCATGATTGGCAAGAATTACCCAAGTTAATTCCCCAAGCAAATCTGTTAGTCAATACAACTCCTGTAGGGATGTATCCTCATGTAGATCAATCACCTTTAAGTGCAGAGGAGATAGCGAATTTACCTTCAGGCAGTATTGCTTATGATTTGATATATATCCCTAAACCAACGCAGTTTCTCCAACTAGCAGAAAAACAAGGTGCTATTCCCATTGATGGCTTAGAAATGCTAGTTCAACAAGGCGCAGCAGCATTAAAAATCTGGTTGAAACAAGAAAATGTACCTGTAACCGAAATGCGTCAAGCACTAAAAAATCATCTTGGGTTATAGATAAGTAAGAATTTAGGAGTCAGG
This sequence comes from Anabaena cylindrica UHCC 0172, assembly GCF_034931625.1. Classification (GTDB taxonomy): domain Bacteria; phylum Cyanobacteriota; class Cyanobacteriia; order Cyanobacteriales; family Nostocaceae; genus Anabaena; species Anabaena cylindrica_A. The sequence continues at coordinate 3,645 of NZ_JAYGGY010000081.1, forward strand.
AGTCAGGAGTCAGGAGTCAGGAGAAAGAATTAGAGGAGGTAAGAAGAAAAGTGATTGAATTTTGATGGTTTCAAAGCTTATTCCTTGCACCTTATTCACTCTTTAGCCCTTAGCCCTCTCAATCCATTGATTTATCTATGTTTTTGGTTTATATCCCACATTCCGCAGGTATTTTTTGATTTTTTGTAATTATCTACAATCCAATGATAACAAGGCTTTCAGCCTATAAAACTCAATTCCATATTACGGCGATTACTGCCATACCTAACGGCTAAACCAGGCTTATTGACACTATTATCAATAAATTAGTCAGTTCGAGATTAAATTCCTTGAACACCTCCATAGGGAATAAAAAATGTGAGGTGGTTATTATGATTGGGTTTTAGCTGTTTTGTGAAATTCATTTTTTGATAAAACAACCTGCTGGGAAGAATATTTTAAGTATATTTACTCATGCTGAATGTGGGTTATATGCCTAACGGCACGCTCCGCGAACAGCAAGCCCTATGTAAGGATTCAGGATACAGAATATTTGATATATACTGCAAACGGGTCAAACTTGGACTTATGTCATACTGACCGTAACGTAGTGCAGGGAAGTATCTCGGAGATTCTTCACTTCGTACCCTACGGGAAGCAAGCTACAGAATGACACTTTTAACCAGTTTTTAGTATAGCAGGGAACAGGGAACAGAAGAGAAAAATATTCTTCTTCCTTCTTCCTTCTTCCTTCTTCCTTCTGACTCCTGACTCCTTACATTACAACCTGAATTTCATCCAGTTGATTAATCACCACATCTGCACCTTTAACATTACTGGAATTGCCAATCCAAGTAATACCTATACAACCGGCGGCTTGAGCATTACGCGCCATTTGCATATCACCAACGGAATCACCTACCATCAAAGTAGCGCCCGGTTCCACGCCTAAAGCTTGACAAGCTTGCAAAAATAAGATTGGATCTGGTTTACTTGGGCCTTCATCAACTCCCATTTCTAGTTGCAAATAATCCCTTAATTGGTGAGTGCTGACAAATTTCTGCACATCTTCAGTTGTGGCAGCTGAGAGGATACCAAGTTTTAACTCAGCTTCTGATAGAGACTTTAAAACTTCCAAGCTACCCGCAAACAAAGGTGAGGGAGTTTTGTCAATATATTGTTCAGCTTCTGCTAAAGCTTGACGGGCGATTTTTAAAGATTCAAACCAGCCTCTACCAGTTTCTGCTATGTAGGCAGCAGCGGCTACTTCTGTTTCTCTACGACTGGCTACGGATATTAAACCCGCAGGATCTAATCTATCGCTATTAATACCAAAAGCCATCAATAAAGGTTCCCCAATACCCGGAACTTGAGCGTCTATCATCCGCGCACCTCTTTGTCCGAGCGATCGCAAATAACTCTCTGAGTCTTCTAAAGTACCATTTTTATCAAATAAAATTGCCTGAATATTAGAAAACTGGATGTTTTTACATTTAATAGTCGCCATAATAAAAAAATTTGTAATAGTTCTTTCAACAGTCTGCTTTTAGGGCGCAGCTATGCCCGCAATGGCTTTACGTAATTCGTAATTAAGTTTTGCAATAGGAATTAAAACCCAGACAAAAAACTTGCTGCCTTTAGAGATAGGAATATGAAACCCTATCATTTACGAAAGATCCGTCTCCTGACTCCTGACTTCTGACTCCTGAATGTTTACAAAGATCCTTCATTCCGTGTAATCCTTAAATCCGTAAAATCAGTGATAAAAAAAGAGGGAACGTCCCTCTTCATTAAACAATTTGATAATCTAAGTTGCAGGTAATTACAACTAAGAATTTATTAATCTTCTATCGCTGCGGGAGTTTCTGCTTCAGCTACAACTTCAGTTTCTGTAGGAGTTTCTGCTTCGGCTACAACTTCTACTGGAGTTTCTGCTTCAGCTACAACTTCAGTTTCTGTAGGAGTTTCTGCTTCAGCTACAACTTCAGTTGCTGCGGGAATTTCTGTTTCAACTTCTTCAGTTGCTGAGGGAATTTCAGCTTCAGCTTCTACAGCTGCTTCCACAGGTGCAGCGGTGATACCTTGCTGTTTAGCTAACATCTGTTCCCTATACTTAGCTGCCATTTCTTCGGCCTTATCATAGACCAAATCACGGTTCTTAATCATGTCACCGGGTTCTGGTTCCAACTGCTTGGTAGACAGAGAAATTCTTCCTCTTTCTGCATCCAAGTCAATGATCATCACTTTCACTTCATCATTGACATTGAACACGCTGTGAGGTGTGTCAATATGCTCATGGGAAATTTCAGAAATGTGGAGCAGTCCGCTAACACCACCGATGTCGATGAATGCACCGTAGGGCTTAATACCGCGAACAGTACCAATTACTACTTCACCAACTTCTAAGCGGTTCATCTTCCGCTCAACCAACGCGCGACGATGAGAGAGAACTAAGCGGTTACGTTCTTCATCTACTTCTAGGAATTTTAAGGGTAATTCTTCCCCTACCAATTCTTCTTTCGGTTTGCGGGTACTGATGTGAGAGCCGGGGATAAAGCCGCGTAGTCCTTCAATTCGTACCAATGCACCACCACGGTTAGTAGCAAACACACCAGAACGGACAGTAGCATCCTCTGCTTGTAACTGCCGTACTCTTTCCCATGCTCTCATGTATTCAATACGACGAATGGAAAGGGTTAGCTGACCATCTTCGTTTTCATCAGTGAGGATGAAAAATTCCCGTGTTTCGTTTGATTGTAAGACTTCTTCCGGGCTATCCACCCGGTTAATAGACATTTCCTGTATAGGTATGTATGCTGCTGTTTTAGCACCGATGTCAATCAGAGCGCCGCGCGGCTCTATACTGAAAACTGTACCTGGTACAACATCACCAGGGCTGAAGTGATAATCGTACTTATCGAGTAGAGCAGCGAAATCTTCGTGAGTAAATCCAATTTCTGGAGCGGTTAAGTTCTGATTGACCATGCTGATTTGTTCCTGGTTCTGTTCTCCGTCAAGTTTTTGCCACAATTAACAATGTGTATGCAAGGGCTTTTTTTAAAGAAGTTTACACTTACACGTTTGTTCATACTAGCTCAGAAGAGCTAGGTTCACACATATCAACTTCCAGATAGGAAATTATATCACATCTCAAAAAGTTTTTCACCAATTGACAATTGTAGCTTAATTAGTTTAGCAAAAGATATTCGCAAGATTATCCGTTGCCGCCTATTCTAGGTTGCAACGGATAGAATCTTTAGATTACCTGACTTGTCAGGTAAATGGTAATAGGAATCTATTTTTCTTTTTTCTCAAAGCGAGGTGGTTCGCGGAATGCGATCGCAAAAAAGAGAACGCCTATTGCCAAAGTCAAAATTAAGATGTATGCAACACTTTCCATATTACGAGTTCCTGTTTATCCAGTCGGTAATATTAGTGTACCAAGGAGAGGGATGGGGTGTGGGATATGAGGAAGTTGATTTTCTCTAAATCCCCAATCCCAAGCACGAGTTCCCAAGAATTAGAGAGCTTCGTTCCGGCGGGTTGATTTGTCACCCACTTTCTGGAATAGACCCCACTCAACTTGCTCTTCTAGATCCGCTTCCACACCAGCGAATACGTCTCGGTAGATTGTCCGAGAACCATGCCAGAGGTGTCCAAAGAAGAATAGGAGGGCAAATACGGCGTGACCAAAGGTAAACCAGCCTCTGGGAGATGTACGGAATACACCATCAGATTTTAAAGTTTCCCGGTCAAATTCAAAGATTTCTCCACCTTGAGCCTTACGAGCATACTTCTTCACATCAGCAGGATCTGTAAAGGTTTTACCATTCAGATTGCCGCCGTAGAAGCTAACAGTAACGCCTGTTTGCTCAAAGCTATACTTGGATTCTGCCCGACGGAAGGGGATATCAGCGCGGATAACACCATCTGCGTCAGTCAAAATCACTGGGAAGGTTTCAAAGAAGTTAGGTAGACGACGTACAGTCAACTCTCGACCTTCACCATCTTTAAATACTGCGTGTCCTTGCCAAGATTGAGCAATACCATCACCGTTAACCATTGCTCCTGTACGGAACAAACCACCTTTAGCGGGGCTATTGCCTACGTAATCGTAGAAAGCCAGTTTTTCGGGAATTTTTGCCCAAGCTTCAGCCAGGGTAGCACCTTGGGCAACATCTGTTTGCACACGGCGCTCAATTTCTTCATGGAAGTAGCCTTGATCCCATTGGTAACGGGTTGGTCCAAACAGTTCAATGGGGGTGGTGGCGTTACCGTACCACATTGTTCCAGCAACAATGAAAGCGGCGAAGAATACCGCTGCTATACTGCTAGAAAGTACGGTTTCGATGTTACCCATCCGTAGAGCTTTGTAGAGCCTTTCCGGTGGACGAACTGTGAGGTGGAATAAACCAGCAATAATACCAACAACACCAGCAGCTATGTGGTGAGCAACAACGCCACCAGGGTTAAACGGGTTAAACCCGGCTGGTCCCCATTCTGGTGCTACTGCTTGGATGCTACCAGTGACACCGTAGGCATCGGAAACCCACATTCCAGGGCCAAATAGTCCTGTGAGGTGGAATGCACCAAAACCGAAACAAAGTAAACCAGATAAGAACAGGTGGATGCCAAACATTTTTGGCAAGTCTAAAGCAGGTTCGCCTGTGCGAGGATCTCTAAATAATTCCAAATCCCAGTAAACCCAGTGCCAAACGGCAGCGAGGAATAACAAACCGGAAAGAACAATGTGAGCAGCTGCAACGCCTTCAAATGACCAGAAACCAGGATCGGTTGCTTGTCCACCAGTAACGCTCCAACCGCCCCAAGATTCGGTGACTCCTAGACGTGACATGAAGGGTAGTACGAACATCCCTTGTCGCCACATGGGGTTGAGAACTGGATCACTGGGATCGTAAATAGCCAGTTCATACAATGCCATTGAACCAGCCCAGCCAGCGACTAGGGCTGTGTGCATTAAGTGTACAGAAATCAGCCGGCCTGGATCGTTCAGAACCACTGTATGTACTCGGTACCAGGGTAGTCCCATTGACTACAATCCTCCTAGATGAGTTAGTTTACAAAGCAATTTTCTTACTGAGTTTCTGAGGGACGGAAACCGCCATTCGGATAACTCTCTGAATTTTTTTGTTATTGCCAGTCTTGAGTTTTACCACAGATTGGCCTGCGGTTTGGCAATGCTTAATTAGCTGCAATAATGTTGCCCCTGAAATTTGCTAACTTCAGGAGGCTATATTTTCAGCGTTTGTGCGATCGCCTGGTAAACACGCAAAAATGAGAATGTTTTAAAAAGTGTAACTATTGACGGGGCGCTTTGCAAGCGTGTAAATAGATGGGATCACGTAACTTGTGGCTTAAATGTTGCTACCCATCCCCAGAATGCTGAGGTTTTTCCTGCCCAGACTCCAGCATAAAACTAAAATTGGGGCTTTACTGAGCGAACTGCTTGCAGCAGCGCTTCGCTATCGCTTGTTGAAGAATTACAGATTATGATTTTAGACTGAATCTTAGGCATATAAATTCTGGTTATTATTCTAGGAAGGAGAGGAAAATTCTCATAATTTTTACATAAAATATAGTACAATAGTATTTGTTGGAGGTGAATGAATTATGATTTCACAGGAATTAGATAAAGTTCAAATAGCAATCATTACTATTCACAGAGAGCTATTTGATGAAAGCCCTTCACCGATGAAGTTACAGAAATTGTGCTATTACGCACAAGGTTATGCTTTAGCTCAAGAAAAAGAGCTATTCCCTGAAGATTTTCAAGCATGGCAACATGGTCCAGTGATATGTGATCTTTACTACAAATACAATAATTACAAGTGGCATCCAATTAATGAGGAGGTATCTGAGCCTGAAGGCATTGATTATAAATACTTGAAAGATATCGTAAGTGCTTATGGGCGATACGACGGAGCAGCACTCAGCACAATGACACACAGAGAAAGACCTTGGTTAGATGCAAGGGGTAATTTGGATGAATCAGAAGGTAGCAATGCTTTAATCACTAAAGAATCTCTCCGTGACTACTTCTCTTCTAAGTTAAAAGCCTATGGCTAAAAATAAATTTGATGCTATAGCGGAGCAAGATGCAAGGTCTGTATTAGAAGAGCGTCTCCGTATTTCATTTAAATATCTTGATTGGGACTCAGAAGAGTTCTTTTTTCATGGAATGGAAATTAAATACTATCAGAAATTCTTTGATTGCATATCAACTATAGAATCTAGTACAGAAAGGGAAATAACTGAGCAAACACATCCTAGTTTATCACCTAAGTCGATATTTAACTCCCAAACTTCAATTAGGAATTCGTTTTCTGATGAGGTAATTACCAGGATTAAGGATAAGCTCTTCGTTCAAACAAGGGACGAAGAATCATCACTAGATCAGGCTAGAGAAATAGCCTCAAGGGCTTTTGAAGTAAGACTGGGAAAAAATTATGGGCGAATTCATGGTTTCATATGGAATAACACTTTCAATATTGTCTGGTTTGATCCGGCTCATAATTTATATCCTATGAATCGTGGAATAACAAAACATAAAGATGTTGCAACAGTCAAGTGTTTTTCACCAGATGAATGTTTGCGGCTTCAAGAAATAATAAAGGAACTACAGAAAGAGAATACAGAATTGTATGAAACACTGTTTAACAATGTGGATTCTCATCAAATCTAAACATCATGATAATTGGTTTGGAAGAAGGAAAAAAACTATGGAAAATCGCATAAATATTCATCCAGATATTTGTAATGGACGACCGATTATCGCTAACACTCGAATTCCTGTGCAAACGATTATGGAGTTTTTATGTGCAGGTGATTCAATCGAGGAAGTTATTGAAGATTACCCATCTCTGAAACGAGAAGATATTTATGCTTGTATCCAATTTTCAGCCAAGTTGATGGCAAATCACTACAAAGTGAGAAAAATTGCATGAATGGGTTTTTATTTGATGAAAATCTACCCACTAAAACTATTGAATAGATAAAGGAGCATAAAATGGATGCAATGACGACTCAGCAAGCAAGTAATGACTTAGATAGTTTGATAGATCGGGTTATTGCAGATGTAGAACCGACAATTATTTGTAATAACAACGGCAATAAAGCTATTTTGATTTCTCTAGACGAATTTTCCTCATGGCAAGAAACATTATACTTACTGTCAAATCCTGTTATACTAAAAACGGGTTAAAAGTGTCATTCTGAACGAAGTGAAGAATCTCCGAGATACTTCGCTGCACTACGTTCCGCTCAGTATGACATAAGTCCAAATTTCACCCGTTGGCAGTATAACACTAAGCATCTTCTTACATCAATTCAATCAGCAAAAGCAGGTGAGATTTTTGAGAGAGATTTAATTGAATAATGAAACTCACATTATTAATTTTAAGAATTGAGAAAAAGCAATGACAGTTGCAATTGCGAAAAAGATGTCTTTTGAAGAATTTCTCAACTATGACGATGGCACGGAAACTTTATATGAATTGGAAAATGGAGAATTAATTCCCGTACATTCAGAAAGTGATATCAATCAAAGGATAGAGATGTTTCTATTGTCCTATTTTCCTCAGTTGGGCATTCCATTTTCTCGATTGCGGATGAAGGCTGAGGTGGCTGTGAACAGCAGAATGGTGGGTGTTCGTGTACCTGATCTGGTAGTGTTTTCTGAAGAGTTAGCTGTTGCTATGGAAACTGCTAGTAGATCGCTTGTATTGATGGATATGCCACTGCCGTTAATGGTAATTGAGGTAGTAAGTCCTAATCAGGCTAATCGTGATTATCGCTACAAAAGATCCGAGTATGCAGCGCGGGGTATTGCTGAATATTGGATTGTTGATCCAATTGCCCAAAAGGTGACAGTGTTGGAATGGGTGGAAGGTTTTTATGAAACCCAGGTATATGAAAATGATAGCGTGATTGTTTCTCCCCTATTTGCTGGTCTCAAGTTGACTGCGGCTCAAGTCTTACAAAAATAAGATATCAGTCTTGTAAAGATAATCTGACTAGATGTAATTAGCTAAACATATATCCTAAAATAATTAACTACTGTAAAAAAAAATTAATGTTCATAACTTGGTTATCCTTGTCTATGAGAGAGTGGGGACGGGTGACAAAATTTCTGTCGTTATTCTGTCTATGCTTCTTATTGGTTGTTAGTTGTACACCTAGCCAACAAACCACTAACCCAACACCTGGAAATACAGCTAATTCCGCTGGTGATGGCAGAATTACTGTTGGTACAACTCAAAAGCCACGTACCCTTGATCCTGCGGATGCTTATGAATTGGCTTCTTTGAGTTTAGTCTTTAATATGAGCGATCGCTTGTACACCTACGAATCAGGCAGCACGGAAGTTAAACCCCAACTAGCTACAGCATTACCGAAAGTTAGTGCAGATGGTCTAACATACACTATCCCCATCCGTGAAGGAGTGGTTTTTCACGATGATACTCCCTTCAATGCCAAAGCAATGGAATTTAGCATCCAGCGCTTTATGGAAAATAAGGGTAAACCATCTTTCCTACTTTCCGATACAGTAGCTTCTGTCAAAGCCACAGGAGACTATGAATTAACAATTAAGCTGAAAAAGCCTTTTGCCGCGTTTCCCTCTTTATTGGCTTTTTCTGGGGTGTGTGCAGTTTCCCCCAAAGCCTATGAAATTGGTGCTGGTAAATTTCAACCTAATATCTTTGTCGGGACTGGTGCTTATAAGTTAGCGCAGTATGGTACTGACTCTCTGCGCTTTGATGTATTTGATAAATATTGGGGTGAAAAACCAGCCAATAAAGGCATCAATGTCCAAATTCAAACCAGTCCAGTTAACTTATTTAATGCTTTCCGTACTGGTGCGGTAGATGTAGCTTATTTATCTTTGCAACCAGACCAAATTCGTAGCTTGGAAGAAGGTGCGAAAAAAGGAGATTGGCAAGCCATTACCGCCCAAGGTAGTGTAGTTAGTTATCTGGTGTTGAATCGGAATCAGCCGCCTTTAGATAAAGTAGAAGTAAGAAGTGCGATCGCATCACTAATTAATCGTCCATTATTAAATGAGCGTGTTTTGTTTAGTCAAGCAGATCCGCTTTATAGTATGATTCCTACAACATTCAATGTTTCCCAACCATTATTTAAAGAAAAATATGGTGATGGTAACTTTGAGCAAGCTCAAAAATCCCTAATTGCAGCAGGATTCTCCAAAGAAAATCCTGCTAAAGTCCAAATCTGGTATCCTTCTAGTTCACCAACTCGCAGTTTAGCAGCACAGACCCTAAAATCTCTTGCTGATACTAAAATGGATGGCATCTTACAACTAGAAGTAAACACAGTAGAAGGTGCTACATTCTTCAAAAAGATTTCCGAAGGTTTATATCCAGCCGCACTACTTGATTGGTATCCAGACTTTTTAGATCCAGATAACTACGTTCAGCCATTTTTAGCTTGTGAAAAAGGTTCAGTTGCTAAAGGATGTGAAACCGGAGGCAGTCAAACTCAAGGTTCATTCTACTACAGCGAAGTCATGAATAAGCTGATAGATCAGCAACGCAAAGAACTAAACCCAGAAGCACGGAAAAAAATATTTGCTGACATTCAAACACAAGTAGCAACTGATGTTCCTTACATTCCTTTATGGCAAAACAAAGACTATGTATTTGCCCAAAAAGGTGTAAATAACGTTAACCTTGACCCCACTCAAAACTTAATTTATAAAACAATTAAAAAGTAGATACTGAAGATATAAAGAAGATGAGGGAGATAAGGAAAAATCTTTAGATTTCTCCTGACTCCTGACTCCTGACTCCTGACTCCTGACTCCTGACTCCTGAACTCCTATTTAAAATATGTCTCGTTCTAAAGCTTTACAATATTACATAGTTTCAAGATTACTGTTTGCACCACTGCAATTATTCACTATAGTCACTCTTGTCTTTCTTTTACTCAGAGCTACACCAGGAGATCCAGCAGATGCAATTCTGGGTGGACGTGCGCCAGAAAGTGCTAAAGAAGAATTAAGAAAACAACTAGGTTTAAATTTACCTATTTGGCTCCAATATCTCAATTATTTAGGACATATCCTACATTTTGATTTAGGAACTTCCTTGACAAGTCGAGGACAACAAGTATGGGAAATAATTGGACAATATTTCCCCGCAACAGTAGAATTAGCGGTTTCAAGCATGACTGTGGCGCTAATTGTTGGTGTTTTAGTGGGGACTTTTTCCGCCTCTCGTCCAGGGACATCTTTTGATGTTGGTGGGCGTTTATTTGGTATTATTACCTATGCGCTACCCATGTATTGGGCGGGTATGCTATTGCAATTAATTTTTTCAGTTCAACTAGGTTGGTTTCCAAATTCTAACCGCTTTCCTCCAAATCTTCCCGCACCTGCATCTATCACAGGTTTATATACAATTGATAGTTTATTAACTGGTAATTTTAGTCAGTTTTTCACTGCGTTACATTATTTGGCTTTACCAAGTTTGACTTTAGGAATTTTGCTGAGTGGAATTTTTGAACGCATTGTCAGAGTTAACTTAAAACAAACCTTAAAATCTGATTATGTAGAAGCTGCTAGGGCGCGGGGAATTTCAGAAAATAAGATTTTAGTCTCCCATGCTTTGAAAAATGCCTTAATTCCTGTAATTACGGTTTTAGGGTTAACGTTTGCTTCCCTGTTAGGTGGGGCAATTTTAACTGAAGTCACATTTTCCTGGCCTGGTTTAGCAAATCGACTATATCAAGCTATTTCTGACCGTGATTATCCCACAGTGCAAGGGGTTTTAGTATTTTTTGGTGCGATCGTAGTAAGTGCAAGTATTTTAATTGATATTCTCAATGCTTATGTAGATCCAAGAATTAGATATTAACACAGTATCCATACTGTACTGTAGCCAAAAATGATTCCCTATTATAGTATGACGACAAAATTAATCCAAAAAGTTATAGAGACAGTTAAAACTTTACCAATAGAAGAACAAAGTAATATTCTTTAACATTGCTTATATGAGTTAGAAACACATAAAATTGCTCAATCAAATCAATCTCAAGTTAAATTATCGGAATTACTTCTTTTACCTGAATTAGAAGAAAATAAAATGTTGTTTGAACGAAATAAAGACACAGGTAGAGATATTACATTATGAAATATTTATTAAATACTTGTGTTATTTCTGAATATGTCAAAAAAACAACGAAAAAACTGGACGCTGTGGGGTTTCATACTTTAACCCAACCTTGTATATTGAGAGAAGTAGTAGCAAGGATGGGAGAATTAGAATTTGGCAACTCCCATAATAAATATTAGCTTTTTACCTACTCTTAATTAATCCTTTAAGATTAGATGAGACATATCAAACTTGTTTGAACTTTTTCTGGAGAAATATCAATGACCATTTCCATGTACAAATCTTCAATACCCGTATCTATTCACTCACTGAATAATCTGATAAATATTCTTGAAAAAGGTGCTAAATATGCAGAAACAAAAAAAATAGATCCTTCTGTGTTGATTAATAGTCGTCTATATCCAGATATGTTGCCATTATCAAGACAAGTACAAATTGCCACTGATATAGTAAACAGAGGTCTTGCCAGACTAGCAGAAACAGAAGCACCTAAATTTGAGGATAATGAAACCACGTTCCCTCAACTTATTGACCGCGTTCAAAAAACTATCTCTCATTTAAATACATTTAAGCCTGAGCAAATCGACGGTTCAGAGGAGAAAGCAATTACCTTAGAGGTGGGTGGTAATACTTTATCTTTTCAAGGAATGCCATATCTCCTGTATTTTATTTTACCAAACCTTTATTTCCATGTCACAACAACATATAATATTCTCCGACACTGTGGTGTAGAAGTTGGCAAACGAGACTTCCTTGGTCAGCCATAAAAAGAGACGCAATTAAGCCCCTACCAAGGGGTTTAATTTTAGATAATGCCCAATGGGTTGATTCAGAAACAATGCCCTTTCAAATCTCTTTGCCAAAACAACGGTCATAAAAGGCTCTACAAATCGTCCAAAAAATGGAACAGCTAAGTTGAGCAGTGGCTAGTATCCTTTGCATCACCACCCATATCTCTTGCGCGTCCGCTCCAACGTGTTCTTAGTCCGGGCTTTCTCGATAAGTTCACAACTTCTCTTCCGCTTTCGGCTTGCTTCTTACGTAAGTCTGTAAATATTGCGTCCAAGTCATAGTTGAAGGACTTGGCGTACTTTTCACGAATTTGGTGGATTTCTTCGACAATTTCATCTGTCCACATGATCTAATCTCCCATTAATTCGTTAGGTGTACAAATGTACAAAGAATAGGCAGAACGTAGCCGAAATCGAGACTAATCTCCGCGCCAGGATTAGATTTTTAGTTGATCTGGCTGTGAGATAGCCCAAGATGCTGGTTTCGATGTAAACGGTTTCACTCATATGGAATAGGTTTGAGGTCTTTCCATAATAGATAAATACTAAATACGTTGGGTTTCATACTTCAACCCAACCTACGGCAAGCGATCGCACTGAAAAATTACAATTGTGTGTGAGTCAGTTTGGTGTTTTGTAGAAAAAACTCAAGGTTGAAAGCGAAGGTGTTGGAGCGATCGCACTTGAGCAATAGTTACAAAGTCACGATCATTATGAATCAGAAGTAAATTGTTTTCCAATGCTGCTTGAGCGATACAGCAATCGATTGGGCTACGAACGGTAAGTCCTTGGCGGCGTAAGTCAAAGTAGATACGGGCTGCTGCTTGCCAAGACTCAACTGTGAGTTCAATGTAATCTTGTGTTTCGAGGTACGTAGAGAGGAGATCCCATTCTTGCTCATTCAAGCTACCTTGAAGCAGTTCAAGCTGAGTGAATCGAGTGAGTAAAACTTCTCGATTAGCAATCAGGGTTTCAAGCTGCTGGCGAACTTGATCGCTGCGATCGCGGAAAACGCCAATCCAAACAGATGTATCAATCAACAACATGAAGAGTTTCGCGCAGAGTCTTGTGATCAAAGTCTGGAACCAACTGGATTCGTCCCGCAAGATCGAGAAGATTTTTCTTACGGTGCGATCGCACAAATTCTTGTAGGGCAAGATTCACCAGTTCTTCTTGGGTGGCGAGGTTAGTCAGTTGAAAGGCTTCGTTGAGAAGCGATTCATCAAGGTTAAGGGTAATTTGCATTGGATATTGGGTTGAAATATGCATGATTATTCTTTCCACATTTTAACCCGATAGATGACCAACCCACCTCTAGGCATATCTTTGTTAGTTGGCTCTGAATCCTTAAGCTACTTGCTTTGGCGCAATGCCCTTTCAAATCGCTTTGCCAAAATAATGGTCATAAAAGTAACGCAATAACCCGATTGTGTTGAGGATCTCTTTTGGGGATTATTTCAGAGAATGTGACTATGATATTCACAGAATCTAATCTTGCTTTAATTTCAGGAGTTGCAATACCAAAGTGATGTCCCTGAATATACTCGACTCCAAGATCAACAACCAATTCTCGTAATCTTTAGTGAACTGGCTCTCTAGGAAACAAAATTTTCCAAGAGTTTTTGTAAAATTCCCTAAGTATTTAAACGACTTGGAATATTTCTGCAACAAATCTGCGTAAATTGCTTTTTATTTGTTGTAGCCATCAATAATATCTGGAAATATTGACTTGCTGGAAAAGAGGAAAGGTAGAAATTTCAACCTGCTCTATGTCATATTGTTTCCAACTGATACAATCTAAAATCCAAAATCTAAAATTGGTTAATTCATCCTCCCGTACCATGCTGGTATATTGCAGTAAACAACACGCAAATAATGATAGTCACAGTTTTTGCACTAACTGTGGGGAAGCATTACCTTTGACTGTAGGACAGGTGATCGATAATCGTTATGAAATTGCGCGTATATTAGGACAAGGTGGCTTTGGTCGGAGCTATTTGGCGCTTGATAGGCAAAAATCGCGTCAAACTTGCGTTTTAAAAGAATTTGCGCCACAAGTTGTCAAACCACAGGATTTACAAAAAGCTAAAGAATTATTTGAACGGGAAGCAAGTGTTCTCAGAAAAATTCAGCATCCCCAAATTCCGCGTTTTCACGCTTCCTTTGCAGCAAAGATAGGCACTAAAGATTTTTTCTTTTTGGTGCAAGATTATATTGAGGGTGCAAATTATTACCAGTTATTTGAACATCGTCAAAATCAAGGAAATTCTTTTAGTGAGGAGGAAGTTGTTAACCTCCTGCACAATATTCTCCCGGTGCTAACTTATATTCACTCTCTAGATATTGTTCACCGTGATATCTCACCGGATAATGTAATTTTACGCCAAAGTGATAATTTACCAGTATTAATTGATTTTGGTGGGGTCAAACAATTACCAGCTTCTCAGGGTTTTTGGCAGACTCAGTTGGGAGGTAATGGGACTTTATTGGGTAAAAAAGGCTACGCACCTGAAGAGCAGTTAATTCAGGGGAAGGTGTATAAAAATAGTGATTTATATTCTTTGGCTGTGACGGCTTTGGTGTTGGTGACTGGGAAGGAACCGCAATCGCTCTATGACAGCTATAACGGGACTTGGTATTGGGGAAAGGAAATTAAGGTAAGTCCGAAATTAGAGGCTGTCTTAAAGAAGATGTTGGCATATAAACCGAGCGATCGCTATCAAAAAGCCGAACAAGTCCTTAAAGACTTACCTGCTCCAGCTTCTGCCAATATGGTACATACTCTGCAACCAACCGTTAATAGCCAGATCCAGAATTCCTACATGACTAAGTTCAAAACAATGGTAGCTGCACCTGGCATCAAACGAGCTAAAGCCATTAGCAGTCAATTCCATCATCGGACTCAAGCTGCTATCAAAACAATCCCCATGCCACTATGGTTGCGTCCTTTTGCGGTTAGCTTTGTGATGACAACGGGAGTTAGTTTAACTGTTGCGGGTATATGGGCGCTGGGAAATTTTGCAGTTAGGGGGATTACATCTATTACTTTACCTAAAATTGAAGTTCCTAAAATCCCATTTATTAATCCTGGGGTGACTGATAGCAATAATCGTAGTATTCAAGAAGTGTTCAGCCGCTTAAAAGAATTGGAAATTTCTCCAGTGGTTTTTACTAAGGCAGTGGATGAAAGATTTTATACTCTCAGACCAGGGTTGCGAGGCAGGGGATTAACAGATAAACCAGAAGATAGGGTTTTACGTGAACAGTGGCAGAGTACAGCTGATGAGTTGTTAAAAAAAATTGAACAGGCTAATTTGAGTCAGACAGCACGTAGAAAGATAGGTAGTTATAGTCAACAAGATTCCCAACGCTGGGATAGACTGGCTAAAGCTGGGAGATTGGGTAAATATAGGTCTTTTCAGGATTTGCGAGAGGAGACATATCAAAAATTTGACCCGTTGTTTCCTGGTCAAGAGCGTGGGAAACTAAATCAGCAAACCTTTCTTCAAATTTGGTATGCGATCGCATCTGATAAAGTAGGTGACAGGTGATTGGGGACTGGGGACTGGGGACTGGGTAATGAGTAATAACCTGTTTTCTCAATTACGAATTACGAATGACTAATGACCAATGACCAATGACCAATGACCAATGACCAATGACTAATGACTAATAACTAATAACTAATAACTAATAACTAATGACTAATATTTATTGTTCTCAAGGTCATCAAAATCCATCTGGTAGTAAGTTTTGTCTCCAATGTGGGGAGAAAATGCCTGATGTTCCCACAAATTCTCTCAGTAATGGCATTCAAGTAGGACAAACTTTAGGCGATCGCTATGCTATTGTACGTCTACTTGGACAAGGAGGGTTTGGACGTACCTATTTAGCTGAAGATATCAACCGCTTCCGGGAACCTTGTGTTTTAAAAGAATTCTTCCCCCAAGTTCAAACTGCCTATGTTGTGCAGAAAGCAGAGGAACTATTTCAGCGAGAGGCGAGTGTTCTTTATAACTTACAACATCCGCAAATCCCTCGTTTTCGGGAACTGTTAAGCATCAACTTAGAAGGTAAAGAATATCTATTTTTAGTCCAAGATCATGTAGATGGCGATACTTATAATACTTTATTAAATAACCGCAAACAGCAAGGTTTAAGATTTACGGAAACAGAAGTACGCAAGTTATTACAGCAAATTTTACCAGTACTGGAATATATCCACTCCGTCGGTGTCATTCATCGTGATATTTCTCCTGATAACTTAATGCTGCGTACCATTGATCAATTACCCGTGTTGATTGATTTTGGAGGTGTTAAACAAGTAGCAGCCACAGTTGCTTCTCAATATTATCAAACTGGTGCAATCCCATCTTCTTCCGGTGGCACTCTGTTAGGTAAAATTGGATTTGCACCCCCAGAACAAATGCAAACTGGTGTGGTATCTCCCCATAGTGACTTATATGCTTTAGCTGTAACAGTATTAGTTTTACTAACAGGTAAACAACCCCAAGAACTGATTGATACCTATGATTTTAGCTGGCAATGGCGACGGGAAGTTAGCCTCAGTCCCATGCTAGGACAGATAATAGATAAAATGTTATCTACAAACGTGAGCGATCGCTATCAAACAGCCCGTCAAGTTCTAGATGCACTCAACCCCCAGCCAGTAGGCTATCCTCCCACAGAACTACCACATCATACCAATCCATCAGTACCTGCTTACGTTCCCACATCTGCAACTGTCGCGGTATCGTCTCCCTCTTCCCCCAAAACTCCAGTACCTCAACCTGTCAATACACCCATTCCGCAACCCCCAAGTGTTTGGACACCAACAAACATCTTCATTGTCACCTTAGCTTTATCAGCTAGTATCGGTCTGCTTTGGTGGGGAATCAATAACCGGACAAGGAATCTAGCAGGAAGTGACCCTTTAATTACATCTAGTCCTACCCCTAGCGAAACCCCAACCCCTGAACCTTCAGATAATTTTTCACCAGAAGAAAAAGCACGCAAACAAAAATTGAATAACCGTCGAGAAGAGTTAGGCATCAGCAACAGCTTTTATGTAAGCTTAATTAATCAAGTTTTTTGGGAAAAAAATCCCAGCTTAAAAGGGCGTACCCTAAGCGATAGTCCAGAAGATGAAAGTTTGAGGGCAGAATGGGATAAAACCGCCGCAGAAGTCCTAGAAAAGCTCTCAGGACTCAGTTCTAACTCTCGTCGTCAGCTAGGAAATTACACTTTAGCAGAACGCGATCGCTGGAAAGTCGAAGTTAATAAAGTCAACGTTGGTAGTCGTTCTTTATATGATTTAGGTGATGCCGCTTTTTTAAATAAATTTCCTGAACAGAAGGGTAAAGATTTTCTCAAACAACCCATTGGTCAAGTTTGGCATGGTTTTGTCAATGATCAACTTAACGCTATTCTCTCAAACAGCGCACTTCAAAGAATAGTTTTTCCTGAAGGTGGTATAAGCAAAACAGTTAGCGGAACTCTGCAACCTGGCAGGGGTAAAGTATTTATCGCTGGACTAGCGAAAGAGCAAAATATGGAAGTTGAACTAGAAGCAAATTCTCAAATTTTGCTATCAATTTATTCTCCTTCCGGGAAAGTGACATTTTTAGAAGATTCTCAACAACGTACTGTTTCCAAAACATTACCAGAAACAGGATTTTATGAATTTGTAGTTGTTTCTACAGCTACGAAACCATTAGATTATCAACTAACTCTTGTAGCAGAAACTCTCGCACCACCAGAACCAACCGAAACCCCAGAACCAACGGTAACTCCGACAGCAACCTCAACAGAAACTCCAACAGAAACCCCGAAAAACTAAAAGTAGGGCTTACTCAAGTATCACATTGAATATCTTTTGTAGGTGCGTCAGATATCAAAAATCTGTTGACAATAACCAATTTAGAGGTTTGACGCATTGCAATACTTATAGTGCTATTCCTTTTATCGGTAATTTAAGTCAAATCCTCGGTGAATCTAAATGCCTAAAAAAATTTCAAGTAGAGGATAATCGCGTGGTTATTCTGAAGTTGTTGATTATAACAAATCTTTTAACTTTCTCCTGATTTCTGTTTCTAAATCATTATCTTGATGACAAAAACACTGAACTTTGATTTTATCTTGATCTGTTAAAATTGTCTGACAAGTTAATATACCTGATTTATTATAATTCTTTAAAATTAAATACAGTTGGCTATTCCTATCTCCTTCAAGCTTCCTTTTTTCAGAGAATGTTTTATAAAATAAAATTCCTTTAAAATCTAAATATATTTCTTCTTCATTATAACCTTGCTTGAGATTTAAGTGATTATTGAGAACGAGTAACATACATACTCTCGACATTGCAGAACTAAACTTTTCTTCAATTTTCTCTAATTCTTTGTTGTCTATGCTAGATTTTAATTCAATTAAAATAATATTTAACCTATGACTACTTTCATACTTTTGTAAAACTAAAATAGCACATTCAGTAGTTTTGCTGCTAGTTGAGATACCGGGTATATTTTTTTCTAAGTTAATTTTCCAAATTCTTTCTACTTGGGACTTTTCATCACAATAGTTTAATTCGTGAACACATACCTTTTTCAATTTTGCAGTAGAACTGTCTTCCGTAATTTCAATTACCTCATCATCAGCTACAGGAATTTCAACAATAAATTCTTGTTGTGATAAAGCTTTGTGTAATTCATCCCTGAGTAAAGGAACATTTATATTGTTGGGATTATTTAAAAAATACTTATTTTTCTGGCTTTTACTCATCTTCAACCTTATCTTCCTGACGGTAAATATAATCAGTCAGAATGCGAAGTGATTTATCTAAATTATTTTCAACTTCTCTAAAGTTTCTAAAATAGATACCATAATCACTGCTTTCATAGTCAATAATTTTATCACCTGTGAAGAAATAAACACCTACCTTTTCTTTTGCTATAGATACAGATGAATCAACATATTTTAATTGATTATCTTCAATAATTTTTTCTACATCAACGCCATGCTGATTTTTAAGAACATCCAAATATATATTGTTATTAATAGCATTGGCTAAAATTGAACTATGGGTTGTGATTAATACTTTATTTCCTGTTTGACTTTGAATAAACTGGATTAATATATTTAAGAGTTTAATCTGATTTTCTGGATGTAAATTTACTTCTGGTTCATCTATCATTAAAAAATTGTCTTTTTCTGATGCCCAATATTTTAAATATAAATAAATAAGTGTTAATTGATTAACAGATGAAGAAGCTAAATACATCGGTAGAGGTTCATCAATTGAATTAATTTGAAAATAAAATTCTATAGGACTAATTCCTTTTAAACTAATAGGTTGTATTTCACCTCCAATTATTTCTTGTAACTGTTCAACAAGATTAATATAAGACGTTTCGATATTTTCTTCAAGATTAAGAGAAAAAAGTTTTTCAAAAACCTGGTTCATGGGTTCTGTATATTTTCTTTTCAAAACCTCTAATTCTTCAAAATTAGATAATTCAATCTTTCCTTTATTACCCTGATTTTCCAAAAAATTTACTATTTTTTTAATATCTTGTTCTCGTTGTTTTCTATCAACTTCATAAATATAACGATAGAATGTAGGAAAGAAAATTCTGCTAGCTGGTAAGAAAAAAGTCTCATGCTGATGTTTCAACATTGTTGCAATAATGGTAGAAATTAGAATAGACTTTTTATGTAGTCTTAAGCTACTGTCTAAGATTGTTGGATGAATGATTTTTTTTATGTTTTCTGATAATTCTTTCTTTTCAAATCTGTATCTTAGTTCGCCTTTATTTTTTTTAATTTCAACATATTCTAATGTATTTTCTTGTTCGGTTTTCAAAGTGATAATTATTTTGATTTCTTGCGCTTGTAATTCAGATATTTGATAATCGAATGCGATAGCAATATTATTGAATATTTCTGAATTTTTACCTATATTGAATATCTCTTTTTGGGCTTCTTGCTGTAAAAAATTACTATATTTATGTAAAATATTGTCCAATAGTTTAGCAGTGATTTCAATATTTACACCTTCAACTATTTGATTATCAATTATATCTAAATTTTCTACGGTAAATTTATTAATTATATCTTGATTGAAAATTGCCCATAATAATTGAGCTACATAACTTTTGCCGCTATTATTGCGTCCCACAAACACAAAAAAATCTTTGGATAAATCAATGGATTGAGTATTATTTTTAATAGGTCCCAAATTTTTTATGATTAATTTCATATAAATTCACCTCTAAATTGATTGAGTTATATTTTGTGTAACAAGACTCACAAGGTATTTGAGTCAAAATAAAACTATCCTAATTTTATCTAAAATGCGCTATCTTTTCATCTACTATTTTTGATAGATTAAGTCTAACAAAAACTAGGGTGGGCATAGCCCACCAAAATTGACTAAACTTTAAACTTCTCAGTGATTCTCTTCATTGCTTCTTCCACATTTTCCCGACTGTTAAATGCAGAAATACGGAAATAACCTTCACCAGCAGCACCAAAACCTGAACCTGGTGTTCCTACAACGTTAACGGTTTGCAATAGCTTATCAAAAAATTCCCAACTAGATAAACCATTGGGAGTTTTCACCCACACATAAGGTGCATTCACACCCCCATAAACTGATAAACCTGCGTTGGTGAGTTGTTCACGGATAATTTTAGCGTTTTCTAAATAGAAACTTACCAAAGCTTTGATTTGCGCTTGTCCTGCTTCTGAATAAACCGCTTCTGCACCTCTTTGGACAATGTAAGAAACGCCGTTAAATTTAGTAGACTGACGACGGTTCCAGAGTTTCCATAGTTCTACGTCGGAACCATCTGCGGCTTTAGCGGTGAGGTTTTTGGGAACAACGGTTAAAGCGCAACGTGTGCCGGTGAAACCTGCATTTTTGGAGAAAGAACGAAACTCAATTGCACAATCTCTAGCACCTGCAATTTCATAAATAGAATGGGGAAGGCTGGAATCTGTGATGTAGGCTTCGTAAGCAGCATCAAAGAAAATAATTGAACCGTTGGCTTTGGCGTAGTTTACCCAAGCTTGTAAATGTTCTTTAGTAGCAGTTGCACCGGTGGGGTTGTTGGGAAAGCAGAGATAAATTAAATCTACTTTCTGGGAAGGAATTTCTGCGGTGAAGTTGTTATCTGCGGTGACAGGTAAATAAACTAAACCCTCAAATTCGCCTTTTTCATTAGCGTCTCCAGTGTTACCCGCCATGACGTTGGTATCTACGTAAACGGGATATACAGGGTCGGTAACAGCGATAACGTTATTTTTACCAAAAATTTCTAAAATGTTGCCTGAGTCGCACTTAGAACCGTCGGAAATGAAGACTTCATCAGCTTCTATGGCTGCACCTCGTGCTTGGAAGTCTTGGATGGCGATTTTTTCCCTTAACCAAGCATAACCTTGTTCTGGGCCATATCCTTTGAAGGTAGAGCGATCGCTCATTTCTTCCACTGCTTTAATCATTGCAATCCGACAAGCTTCTGGCAAGGGTTCAGTTACATCACCAATTCCCAATCTGATGATTTTAGCATCTGGGTTAGCTTGGGCGAAAGCATTCACCCGACGGGCAATTTCTGGGAACAGGTAGCCAGCCTTGAGTTTCAAGTAGTTGTCGTTAATAGTAGCCATTCTAGATTTTGAAGAAACGCACTAAAATAGCTTACTGTAAATAATTCCAGGACTTATGCAAAAACTTCACTGAAACCTTCTTTTCTTCTTTTTGAGACGCTACGTAAACGTAGTTCATTATGGAAAGAAGATTTTCATCATCAAATAAAATTAGCCGTTACAGGTCTTATCCTGAGACGACTTGGGAATTTTAGGCTACATCCAAGTTTGAATCATCTTGAATGTCAGCCATCAAATGTTATTGAGTATTAATTAGTAAAAGTGCGACGACGACGAGCCATTACCATACCACTAGCTACTAAACCTAAACCTACTAAAGAAGCTGGTTCGGGAACTCTGGTCTTAGGAGGCTCTTGAGGCTTGATATTAGAGAGAAACAATGAAGCATGAGATAAACCTTGAGCGGTTCCTTGTTTATTTGTGGAAACACCAATGGTGTTATATACTGCCTCTAAAGTTGTACCTTGGAAATTTTCAAAGAGATAAGCACTATAACTGGTACTAGCTTTCAGACTCACTACAAATGTCTTGCCTAAAAAGCTTGTCAAGTTTCCTGCCAATGTCAAATCACCATCAGCAGTGTTGTCTGCGGTAAAATCACCACTATCTGATTTGCCAGCCAAAGTCCATTGCACGCCAGTACCAATTTCGCTGCTAAACAAATTATTATTTAATTTACTTAGTAAAGTGCCTTTTGCGCCTGTATCATTACCTTCAAATGCACCCTCGCAAGCTGTAGCACTCAGTGCGCCAAACTTAACATCTGAATTATTACAAGCAAGACCAGTTAGACCACCGTCAGAAATGCTGCTGCTAACAACTTTAGCAGCTTCAGCGTCTTTAGCGGCTTTAGCGGCTTCAGCGTCTTTAGCGGCTTTAGCAGCTTTAGCGGCTTCAGCGTCTTTAGCGGCTTTAGCAGCTTCAGCGTCTTTAGCGGCTTTAGCAGCTTCAGCGTCTTTAGCGGCTTTAGCGGCTTCAGCGTCTTTAGCGTCTTTAGCGGCTTTAGCAGCTTCAGCGTTACCGTTACCACCACCACCGTTACCAGCGTATGCTGGTGCAGCGATCGCAGTGTAAACAATTCCGGTCGCTAATAATGCTGAAGCTAGTAAAGTAGAGAATTTAGATTTCATCTAACTTGGTTCCCTTAGTTATTTGTGTAAGTTTTCGTTTGTTTTTGCCGATGTATTTTATTTTACGATTAATTTCAAGAATGTCAAACAGAGAAAGTAGCATTTTTGTCATGTCTTTACATAAAAAGAGCTTGTTTGAAGGCAACATAAAGTTACTCTAAGGTGATTGACAATACTAAACAGTGCAAAAAAAGGGGTAAAAAAAACCTCTAATCCTTATCTAGTAAGCTTTTCGTGATTTGAATAAAATTTATATGTGTAGAATTCTGTGCAGTATGGAGGTAGCTAGAAAACTCCATCACAATAGATATTAGTCAATTTCTATCAGGATAAAATACGAGAAATTACGCAAAATCATCGGATGTGGAGAGATGAATGTTAATCCATCTCCATTTACTTATGTATGTAAACGACTGACAGCATGATAAATCAATCTTGTAATGGCTATAAAAGTCATGATTATGACGACAACAGTCGTGAAAATATGTATCTTACTGATACTTGACAGAGAATACCCTGAAGGTAAACCAAATCATAAAAACCCAAAATCACATCAACTATGATTCAAAATCTTGATCATGCGAGAATTTCTATCATCATTCCGACTTTGAATGAAGCGGAAAATATCAAAAATGCGATCGCTAGTACCCAACCCAGTACAAATATAGAAATAATTATCGTTGATGGTGGTTCTCAAGATCGGACAACAGCGATCGCACAATCATTAGGTGCAACTATCATCACCTCTCAACCTGGACGTGCTATACAAATGAATGCCGGTGCAGCAGTCGCTACTGGTGAAATTCTCCTCTTTCTCCATGCTGATACCCGTTTACCACCTGGGTTTGATGACATGATTCGCACCACCTTACAACAACCAGAGACTATAGCTGGTGCTTTTGCATTGCGGATAGATGCACCGCATTGGGGTTTGCGACTGGTAGAATGGGGAGTACAAGTGCGATCGCATTTTTGGCAAATGCCTTATGGTGATCAAGCAATTTTTTTAACTCAAGTAGCATTTGCAAAAATTGGTAACTTTCCTGAATTGCCAATTATGGAAGACTTTGAACTCATCCGCAGGTTAAAATATCAGGGTAAAATCTCTCTTATTTCCGTACCTGTAATTACATCCTCCCGCAGATGGTTAAAAAAAGGAATTTTTCTCACCACCTTACTTAATCAAATCATCATCTTCGCCTATCTACTCGGTATTTCACCAGAACGCATCCGTAAATTGTATCGTTGGGAAAAATTCAGGAGAATTTAATCTCTTTCTCATTTAAAGAGCCTATTTTAGGAGATGATAATTGTTAAAAATCGGGTTAACTCAATAATGCCCAAGCATAAATCCAGATTAAATAGCAAATTACAACTATTATTATTAATTTGCCTAATTGCCACCCTGATTATTGCCACTAAATTTATTAATTTTCAGGAACTTTTACAAATCTCCGTAACTTGGGTACAAAATCTAGGCATTTTTGGACCAATTGCATTTATCATTATCTACAACTTGGCAACCTTGCTATTTATTCCTGGTTCCCTACTAACTCTCAAAGGTGGTTTCTTATTTGGCCTATTTTGGGGATCTGTATATGTATTAATAGCCGCATTTATTGGAGCTATTTTAGCTTTTGCAATTGGACGTTATCTATCACAAGACTATATTTGCCGACAACTTGAAAAATATCCTAAATTTAAAGCCATTGATTTAGCAGTTGCTAAAGAAGGATGGAAAATCGTCTTACTAACTCGGCTTTCTCCCCTCTTTCCTTTCAACTTATTAAATTATGCTTTTGGGATAACAAAAGTCTCCCTCAAAGACTATATATTTGGTTCATTTGGCATAATTCCTGGTACTATAATGTACGTTTATATTGGCTCAATAGCTGGTGACATTGCCATGATTAACACACCCAGTCAGCCAACCAATCCAGAAACACAAATTTGGCAATGGGTAATGCAAGGAATTGGTCTGATTGCTACAATTAGCATGACTTATTACGTCACAAAAATTGCTCAAAAAGCTCTCAATCAAAGTGTGCCGATAGTCGAAAATAACTCTGATATAAGTCGTTATGAATAATCGAATTTCTACAAAAACCTTGATCATTAATAAAAACTTGCACAAATTAGCAAAGCTGTGTATTTTTACTTTATTCGCATTTAGCATAGCTGGCTTATTACATACAGACTTAGCCTTAGCACAGGAATCCATTAATTCATCTTCTTTTAATCCTCAAGAAATTTTACGGAATGCCTTACAGTGGATTGATAATTTAGGTACAGTGGGAGCAATAGCCTTTATTGGCATCTATATTATTGCCACAATTGCATTTTTACCCGGTTCAATTCTCACATTAGGTTCTGGTATAGTCTTTGGCGTAATTTGGGGATCTATATATGTTTTTATTGGTGCAACAATAGGTGCAACAGCAGCATTTATAGTAGGACGTTATTTAGCTAGAGGCTGGGTTTCTCAGAAAATTGCCGATAACAAAAAATTTGCTGCTATTGATCAAGCTGTAGGTAGAGAAGGATTAAAAATTGTTTTATTAATGCGACTTTCCCCAATATTTCCTTTCAACTTATTAAACTATGCCTTGGGGATTACAGGCGTATCTCTCAAAGATTATATTATCGGTTCTGTAGGTATGATTCCCGGAACAATTATGTACGTTTACATTGGTTCTCTAGCTGGAAATTTAGCACTAATTGGCACTGAAGCTCAACCAGGTAATCCTACTTTAGATTGGGTAGTTAGAATCGCAGGTTTAATAGCCACAGTTGCCGTTTCATTGTACGTTGCTCATATAGCCAAAAATGCGCTAGAAGAAGATATTTCGTAAAAATTATTATCGCTATTTTTATATCCAGTAGGGGCGGGGTTTCCCCACCCTCTATTCTATTACCTCCTGCCTTCTGCCTCCTGCCCCCTGCCTCCTGCCCCCTGCCTCCTGCCCCCTGCCTCCTGCTGTTAAACTTCTTTTCTTAGCTGTTCCACCACCTTATGCAAATCACCCGTATTCAGACGATAACTCAAAGGATGAACAATTAATCTGGACGTACTTTCATACAAAGTTGCAATTTCCACCAAACCATTTTCGCGCAAAGTCTTACCCGTAGAAACGATATCCACAATCGCCTCAGACATCCCCGTAATTGGTCCCAGTTCTACTGAACCATACAAAGGAACTATTTCTATAGGCAAATCCAGACTTTGAAAATATTCTCGCGCACAATTGACATATTTAGAAGCAACTCGACCATGAGCAGGTAAATCTACAGGCAATTTGTAGGAACTAGAAGCTTTTACTGCTACACACATTCTACAATAACCAAATTGCAAATCGACTAATTGTGCAACTTGCGGTTTTTTTTCTTGTAGTACATCGTAACCAACAATACCCAGTTGCGCCTGACCGTATTCTACATAAACAGGTACATCCTGCGCCCGTACTAACAGACCTTTCGCTTGTCCACTAGCATCAGAAATTTGCAGTTGGCGGTTTCCAGAATCTAAAAAAGCACTAAAATCTAATCCTACAGATTGCAGCAGCTGGATGCTATTTTTGAGTAATTCCCCTTTTGGTAGTGCAACAGTCAGCATTCTTTTTATTGGTGTCTTTATCTTTGCGGTTAATTATATGCTTACCACAAGCAGCATGAGAATTTTATTAGTTGATGATGAAGTTGAACTCACAGATCCCCTAAGCCGCATTTTAACTCGTGAAGGTTATATTGTAGATACTGCTTATAATGGAACAAGCGGCAGTGAACTGGCACAAGCAGGAACTTATGACTTACTGATTTTAGATTGGATGTTGCCAGGAAAAACAGGGTTGGAAATTTGTCAGGAATTACGCCAACAAGCTAAAATTACCCCCGTTCTATTTCTTACAGCCAAAGATACTCTAGATGACCGTGTGCAAGGTTTAGATGCTGGTGCTGATGATTATTTAGTCAAACCCTTTGAACTGCGAGAGTTACTAGCAAGAGTCCGTGCTTTATTGCGCCGATCAAGTGCTGAGTTGCACAGTACTTCATCAGTACGCTTAGTAGTAGCTGATTTAGAACTAGATGTAGAAAACCAAATATCTTATCGTCAAGGGAGAATGATTGAGCTATCGCAAAAAGAAAGTCAGCTACTACAATATTTTATGGAACACGCCGGACAACTACTGACTCACGGTCAGATTATGCAACATTTGTGGCAAGATAATGAACAACCAGGAAGTAATGTCATCGCTGCGTTAATTCGCCTGTTGCGGCGTAAAATTGAAGTGAATAGTGAATCTGCACTGATTCATACAGTTTACGGTAAAGGCTATCGTTTTGGCTCTGCGGTAATAGAATAAGTTTACTCTAATATTCCTACTTACTCTCAGTTGATCTACACTTTTAAAAGTGATTTTGTTCAAAAATCTAAAATGCTGTATATCAGCAAAATTCCATCTAAGAAATCATAAATATAAATGTTTATATAGTATTTCCTAATCTAATGAAGTACAAATTTATCTGCGTATATCTGCGCTCATCTGCGGTTAATTCTTTCTTTTTGTACCTCACTTGAATGGGAATTGCTATATAACAAGTCAAAATTAAGGTATAACTATAACTAAATAATAAAATTGTCGAACCTATGATTAATGATGTGCTTGATGCCAAAGTTTTAGAAGAACTCAGAGATATAGTTTGCAGTAATAATGTAGAGGAATTTATCCAACTGATAGAATGTTATCTGGAAGATACACCCCAACGATTACAGGCGATTAATGATGCCATTATTCAAGAAAATGCAAAAATACTGCAATTAGAAGCTCATGCTCTTAAGTCTAGCAGTGCTATTGTTGGTGCTAAAAATTTATCTCAAATTTGCAAAAAATTAGAAGACTTAGGACGGGATGCTAATTTAGCAGATACAACATTATTACTATCCCAAGCTATGACAGAATATCAACAAGTAATGGCAGCTTTAAAATTAGAATGTCAGTAAGTCGTCAGTTATACTTTTCAGTAAATTCTCTTACCATAAAATCTTGTGTTATGGTATGGAAGTTAATATTATTATTTTGATTTATTATCCAATTAACTCAAATCGAATTAGTACTTCTCCAATTAGTCGCCAAAGGTGAGGGAAATTGTAACCGTTCAGGGGGGTAGAAGAGCGATAGCGCAAGCGCTGACTTGTCAGTTCGTTAAAGATGACCCCAAAATCTGATAAATTAAGTGACATGGAACTGAATCGCGTCAATCACTTAGAACATATCCCCCCACTTATAGCAATCCGATTTGATTTCTGAATCACTCGTAGAGGCAAGGGACTGGGGACTGGGAAGAAGGAATAAAGGTGTACTGAGTTTTGTTCAAAAATCAAATATGAGTCCTATATATTGGGGAAAGACTCCAGCCAGCGTCAAAAAACTGGTGGAGGAAATGGCGCAGCAAATAGAACAACAGTCAAAGAAACTAACGGAAGTCCTGACAGTTCAAGAACAATTATTAGAAAAAATTAATTGGACATCCATTAACTCATCATCACCACCATCAAGTGACTCACCGGGATTTGGAAAAAAGCCTGCAAAACAGAAAAGCAGCAAAAAACGAGGGGGTCAACCAAGTCATAAATGATAACTCTGGAATATATCGGTCAGAAATACGAATTTTCTCAATCAGTAGAGCTTCATTTTCACCTTTAAACGCTAGAGTATTGACTTCAGCTATTGCTGGGTAGTCGAGGAAAGTCTCACCACGGATTTTCATATTAACAGTTCCAATTTTTTAAAAATTATATCTAAACAATCATGAAAACTTACGATTGGATTATTATTGGTGCAGGAATTACAGGTGCTGCACTTGCTTATGAATTAGCAAAAACAGGGTTCTCTGTACTGTTACTAGAACAATATACCACACCACAAAATGCTACTCGCTATAGTTATGGTGGAATTTCTTATTGGGCAGGGACAACACCAATTACACAACAATTAAGTCAAGAAAGTATGGCTCGTTACCTGACTTTATCCCAAGAGTTAGATGCTAATATCCAATTTCGTGAATTAGATTTATTGCTAACTATCCCTACTAATAGCGACCCAAAAATAACATCTGCATCCTACTCTCATCTTACCATTCCACCGACTCTATTAAGTATTCAAGAAGCTTGTGAATTAGAACCACTGCTCAATAAAAATGCAATATCTGGTGCTTTGACTATTAAACATGGTCATATCCACCCAAATAAAACAGCGCAAGCATATATTCAAGCCATGCTGCGACTAGGGGGAGAATTGCAGTTTACCCAAGTATTAGAACTTAATCAAGGCTTCAAAGGCGTAAAAACAACCACAGCAACTTTCCACAGTGCCAATATAGCAATTTGTGCAGGTGGACTTAGCCGACAATTACTAAAATTAGCAGGTATTCATATAAAAATGTATTTTTCCCATGCAGAGATGATTGAAACCTCACCTGTAGATTTGCGTTTACGCACCCTGGTTACACCAGCTAATTTACAACGCTTACAATTGGAAATTGCATCAACTCAAGTTGATCAATTATGGGATGAATCTGAACACGAACCAGTAGCACCAATTTTAGATGCAGGTGCTGTGCAGTTTCTTGATGGTAGTTTGCGTATAGGTCAAATTAGCCGTATTCTTACAAATCCCTATGCTTCAATCAATTCAGAAGTTAGTGAAAAATGGTTACGAACAAGTATCAACAATATATTACCAAATTTAGGAAAATTATCAGGAACTTGGCATCATTGTTTAGTGGCATTTACTAAAGATAAATTACCATTAATTGGTAATATTCCTGAATTTGAAAACATTTATACTTTCTCTGGTTTTAGTAGTCCTTTTCTTTTGGTTCCACCGTTAGCAGCACGCTTTGCTAAATTTGTATCTGGTCAAAAAGATGAAATTATTAGCCAGATGTCTCCAGATAGAACTAATTTGAACTAATCTATTAATATTACAGCAGCATTCAGGAGTCAGGAGTCAGGAATAAAACTGGCTGTGTATCAATACTTGTCGGTTAAGGAAATGTAGGTTGGGTTGAGCGACAGCGAAACCCAACAAAATCCTTGATAATGTTGGGTTTCGTGCCTCAACCCAACCTACCATATAATAACTTTTGAGCCTTAACCGAGCAGTATTGGGCTGTGTATAGGTTTGAATTTAGATGTTGTAACTCCTAACTACGCAAACTGCTGTATCTTCGGAAAAATTGATTTGGATAACATTCCATGTACACCTTTATGGGGACTATTCACAACTTGGGTGATATGGAAATTAACAGCTAAACTACATAAAATATAAGCATCTTCTGGTGATAAATTGGTGAAGCGTTCCAGAAAATAGATCATATTTTTTAAAGCTAATTCTAAAGCTTCATCTAAGGTTGGTGCAAAACCCATAGTGATGAAATCTGTGGGAGTTTCGGCAATTGGTATTTTCAGTTGCAAATCTTTCCGCAATTTGAGCTTAATTCTACCATTCATAGAAGTTTCAATAGCAGTTACATTCACTTCCCCATCTCCTTGTGCAGAATGTCCATCACCAAGAGAAAATAATGCACCTGGAAGATATATGGGTAAAAACAGCCGAGAACCTGCTTGTAATTGACGGTTGTCAATGTTGCCACCATAAGCACCTGGTGGTATAGAATTACGGGAGTTTTCTGGGGTAGCAACTCCCAAAATTCCAAAAAATGGTGTGAGGGGAATTTTGATATTTGATCCTAGAGGAAATTCTGCAAAATTATTTTCTAAATCAAGGGGAATAAATTTTAATGTTGGGTGAGAAAATTGTTGTGGTAATGCTCCCCAACCTGTACGAATAGCATTAAACCCAATAGGTAAACGGGGTGAAATTGCTTCTAATTGTATTTCTAAAACATCTCCTGGTTCAGCATCTCGGATATAAATTGGCCCTGTGAGTAAATGGGGACCACCTGCTATTTTGCGTTCGGGAGATAAATTTTTGCAGATATCCAGAAATTCCAGTGTTAAAAATTCTTGTGGGGCTTTGTCGTAAACATAATAACCAGTATAAGTTTCTACGTCTATTGTGTCGTTAGAATTAACTACTAATGCTGGTTCTAATAGATGGGAGAAGCCACCTAGATGTACTGTTTCTTTGGTAGCTTTTAAAATGTGGTGAGTCATCTTCTGATGGGTGAATTTAATAGATGCAGGGCTATTAATTGCAGCGTCTTTTAATTCCCTGAACGACTTAATATTTCTTTGAAGCTACTAATATAGTTACGAATAGCATGATCTTGAAATTTTGCGGCAATAAAGTTTAAACTAAATCTTGAACCTATCCGCAATTCTTTATCTACATTGTGATATCCCTGCCACCATCTTGGTAATTCTGGTACTATATCCATACCATTCACAAATTGATAGCTGTTATTAACTCTTTGATTATATGATTCTTGAAATCCTTTATTACCGACTTTTGGCGCACCAAAAGTAAAAGCTTCTATTGATGCTAATTGATTAGCAAAGTTGTATTGAATATCGACAACACATAAGGTTGCTAATCCTCCACCTAAACTGTGTCCAGATACGGTGACATTAGAAATATTATTATTTTTAATATATTCATGGATCTGGTCTCTGACGGAAAAGTAAGCCTTGACAAAGCCACTGTGCATCAAAGATCCCGAACTATTTTCTGTTGGATAAGGATAAATTTTATCATTTTGATCAACAATTTCCGATTGAATTATTTGCTTGTCAAACCTTCTACGTTCCTGACTAGTTTCCAGGTTTGTTCTCCAATCAAAGGATGAATTGCTGCCAGGAAACACAATAGTAATTCCTGATGTATCTGTGAGGATAGCTAGTTGGGTATCAGTATCTTTTTGATCAATTAAAAATGGTTGTTCATTCCAGCCACTAAATCTAATATTAGAGAAATTTTGATAACTTTCCTGGCAGCAAATTGCTAATTTCAATGCTTTAGAATAATCAACCTTCATCATGTCTCCTCTGGTTATATGACTGGATATTGGTAAATAAGAATTTAGCAAATGTGTGTGATAACGAATTGAATTACATCTGCTAAACCAGCTTTGGTTTTTAAGTTAGTGAAAATGAATGGTTTTTCGCCGCGCATTTTTTTTGCATCTCTTTCCATGACGTTTAAATCAGCACCAACATAGGGTGCAAGGTCAGTTTTATTAATGACTAATAAGTCGGATTTAGTTATACCTGGTCCACCTTTACGGGGAATTTTATCACCAGCAGCGACATCAATTACATATATGGTTAAATCTACTAATTCGGGGCTAAAGGTAGCAGCTAAGTTGTCACCACCACTTTCTAAAAAGACTAAATCTAAGTCTGTAAATTTTTCTTCTAGTTGTTCAATTGCGGCTAAATTCATGGAAGCGTCTTCGCGGATAGCTGTGTGAGGACAACCTCCTGTTTCTACACCCAAAATACGATCGCTCTCCAAAGCCTGAGAACGGACTAAAAACTGAGCATCTTCTTGAGTGTATATATCATTTGTGACAACTGCCAAGTTATACTGCTGTCGTAGTGCTTTACACAAAGCATCGACTAAAGCCGTTTTTCCCGAACCCACAGGCCCTGCTATCCCAACTCGAAACGTACTCATAGTTAGTCATTCATCATTGGTCATTAGTCGCTCAACTCCTAAACAATCTTGTATACTGGGTTTCATGCTGCATACTAGCTAGAGATAAACCCCAACTACAACAAGCTAGGTCGTCATCCTCTAAAGCGAGAATTTCCACCATTGTAGTATTTAATAAGTCTTGTAACCCTAATAACAATTTTTGTCCAGCAGTTTGACCGAGAGGAATAAGTTTGATTCCCGCAGTAATTAAATTATTTGCCCAACTATGCAGATATGTCAATAATCCAGCTTGGGGGCTAATTTGCCAGTGAGATGCAGCGATACCAAAAGCGATCGCATAATTGCAAGGATAACCCACAGCAGTAGCCAGCGGTAAAACCTCTGCTTCCAGCTTACCTAATAACTGCAAGAGCGATCGCCCCATTTGCCAACTAGCAGCACGTAATTCTTCCGCATCCCGCAATGCTGATAACCACAAATTCCAGCGGCATAAAGCTTCTAAATCGCCAACTCTAGCAGCTTTTAAAGCTCTTACCATCACTGCCCCATCCAGGCGAATTGATCCATAAATTAACTCCGCTTCTAACCAATGTTTTAGATGTTCTACATTAGTAATAGTTGAGTTTTCTACCAACATTTCCAAACCTTCAGAATAACTATATGCTCCCACTGGTAAGGCTGGACTCGCCAATTGCAAAATAGATAAAAAACTCCTATAAGTGAGAATGTCCATAAGCTCCTAATTCTGGCTGAAAAGGTACAACTTCCTCCTTAATTTCTAACCCCAATTGTGCCAACATAGCGGATAAAATTGGATCTGGAGACAAGCGCAAATAAGCGGGATTAATTTCTAGAGATACGTGACGATTTCCCAAATGATAAGCAGCCCTTAATAATAGCAAAGGCGTTTTTGCATACACAGTCAAAACAGGCTCAGATTTAGCAATAATTCTGATTAAATTATCTTGGCTTTCATCAGCCAACAGATCACCATTATGTAAAACCGTCCCCCTTGGTAAACTTAAAAATACTACCTTCCCGTCCTCCAATGTAAACCGATGACGGCTGCGGGTACGTTCTTCTGCGGTGAGTGCAAGAGTGAGTGTAACTACAGCATTAGAGTCAGGTGGCTTACGTTGCGTCAACGTCAGCATAATTGAGTAAATTATCAATACATCTCTTGTTGAATTTTAAGGCTTTCTTGTCCAAAAAAACTATTTTTATATACTTCGCAAGGCCACAATTTGAGCTTTTGCTTAAAGGGGATATATGGATGTAAAAACGCAAGTTATGACCGTCTCAAGTATATAAGGGACTTCCAAATAAAAAAATACTCAACCACTCATTTCTCCGTGTCCTCTGTGCCTCTGTGGTAGCCTTCGGCAAGCCCTTCGGTCTACGTTTTTTTGGGTAATTTATTTCTTGGAAGTCCCTAACTTGAGTACAGGTTTCCCGCTGGTAATTGGGAAAAATGATATGATTTGGCTATAAACGGCGATGGAACTCGCCAAAACCGCCTTTTGAAAGGCTGATGGTTCCTACTGTTCCCACTTGCTGCGGGAGAGTAGAGCTATTTGCAAACCTAACTCCCCTGTAGAAAGTATCTGTCTACAAATCGCACTTTCAGGAGTTAGGAATGTTATTCAGTATAATTTGGATTTTATTGATGGGCTATTTTAGCGGACAAATTGCCCGTCGTTTAGGCACTCCGCCGTTACTTGGGATGATTTTGGTGGGGATTTTACTTGGTTCTCAAGTAGGGAATGTTATCAGCACAGATGTGTTAAATGCTGCTGATGAATTAAGAACTGTGGCAGTAATGATTATTTTGATGAAAGCTGGGCTAGGGTTAGATAGAGAAAAACTGGCTCAACAGGGGACTGTGGCACTGCGTTTGGGTTTTTTACCTGCGACTATGGAAGCGATCGCACTTTGTTTCGCCTCTATGGTAATTTTTAAATTAGATTTTCCCACCGGTTTGCTTTTAGGTTGTGTCATTGGTGCAGAATCTCCTGCTGTCATTGTTCCGGGAATGCTGAGACTAAAAAGTTTAGGTTGGGGTGTCACTAAAGGTATTCCCGATGCTATTTTAACTGGTAGCGCTTTATCCGATGTCTTGCTGTTATTAGTTTTCAGCCTTTTACTGAATTTTTTAGGTAAAGGAGGAGTTGAACAAATTACCCTGTTTGGGGGTTTGACTTTAAATGCGCTGCAATTACTTCCACTGCAAATTATCATGCAGATATGCTTAGGAATTTTGTTGGGTTACTTAGCAGCCAGGTTGTTAGCTTCCCTATTAACTAAACAAAACTGGACTCAAAATTCCGTTCAAGATACCATTATTGCGGCTGGGTTAGCTTTGTTGTTGGTAATTGTCGCCCATGGTTTACCTTATTTTTCTGGTTATTTGGCGACAATGGCCTTAGGATTTTTCTTAATTGAGTTAGATGCACCTTTAGCGCGACGCTTGCGGGGTGGATTTGATAGTTTATGGGTAGTGGCTGAGATTTTCTTATTTGTGTTGTTGGGTGCAACTATTCAACTGCAAGTATTAGAAAAAATACTCTTACCTGGCTTGTTAATTTTGGCAATTGGTTTATTTATTGGTCGCATAATAGGCTGGTATTT
This sequence comes from Anabaena cylindrica UHCC 0172, assembly GCF_034931625.1. Taxonomy (GTDB): domain Bacteria; phylum Cyanobacteriota; class Cyanobacteriia; order Cyanobacteriales; family Nostocaceae; genus Anabaena; species Anabaena cylindrica_A. The sequence continues at coordinate 38,606 of NZ_JAYGGY010000081.1, forward strand.
ATCCACTTTAGGTAGTAATTGGAATTGGCGCGAAAGACTGTTTTTACTATCAGGAAACTCTGCTAAAGCCACTGTACAAGCGGCTATTGGGGCGATTCCCCTAGCGCAAGGAATAGAGGGAGGAGATATAATTTTAGCGATCGCAGCCCTTTCTATTATAACTACTGCACCTATAGGCGCTTGGGCTACTATGGCTTTTGCTCCTAAATTATTAACTAGGGGAGAGGTTGACCCCACAAAAGTCACAATTGCTACTCAAACCCTGTTGCTGGCAGCTGTAGACACCTCTGATTTATCAACTGAAGTTTTGACAAAGGTGGCAGATTTAGCCCGTCGCAGTCAAGGAAATGCGATCGTTTTACACGTAGTTAATATTTCCAATCAGCAAGGTGTGAAACAACTAGAAGCACAAGCTAAAAAGTTGCTATCGGATATTAAATATGAGTTTTTGACAACAACAGGAACTGTTCCCGAAGAGATTATTCGCATTGCTCAAGAGTATCATGTCACTGCAATTGTCATGGGAAAACGTGGACATCAACCGTGGGAGCAAGTGCTGATTGGTTCAGTATCACAAGCTGTTTTGGAAGCCAGTTCAATTCCTGTAATTTTGTTAGAAAATCGTGAAATTCAATGATTTTTGTGAAACATTTGTAGAAATTATTTATATAAATATTTTTACAATATAGTTTACAGTGATTTTCGGGTAAATGAACCACATTTTTTCTCACGCAGAGGCGCAGAGGAAGCAGAGAGAAGAGAAAAAATTTCACTAAAATGTATGTAAATATGGTCTATTCAACTCATAAAAATACCTTTTTTAAGTAAATGAATTATCTGCATCAATTTGAAATATTAATTGCTTCTAGGCATTTAATTAAGTGGTTGCCAATTTCTTTTATAATTGGTATTTTAGCCGGCGCTGCTTCTGCCGCTCTTTTATCATCATTAGAATGGGCAACTAATTGGCGAGAATCTCATCAGTGGATTATCGCTTTTTTACCAATTGGTGGATTTATTAGTGGTTGGATTTTTCATCATTTTGGTCAGAATGTAGAAGCTGGAAATAACCTTTTACTCGAAGAAATTCATAACCCTAAAAATATTATTCCCTTCCGCATGGCTCCCCTTGTGCTACTAGGAACAGACCTCACACATTTATTTGGTGGTTCAGCCGGACGTGAAGGTACAGCATTACAAATGGGTGCGTCTCTAGCAGATCAATTAACTAAAATATTGCATTTTAAAGGAGCGAGTCGGCGAATTTTGTTAATGGCTGGTATCAGCGGTGGCTTCGCTTCTGTTTTTGGGACACCCTTAGCGGGAACAGTCTTTGGTTTGGAAGTTTTAGCAATTGGTAAAATTCATTATGATGCCCTTTTCCCATCTTTAATTGCTGCAATTGTTGGAAATCAGGTAACTTTGTTATTGGGTTTACATCATACAGCATACCAACACGCTCCAATTATCCCCGCAATGACAATTTGGATGTTTATTTATGCTATTATTGCCGGTGCAATTTTTGGAATTGTAGCGAGATTTTTTTCGCAAGTAACGCACAAAATCAATCATTTATTTAAAGCTAAAATATCTTATCCACCACTGCGTCCTTTAATCGGTGGTGCTATGGTTGCTGCAATTGTTGGTTTAAGTGGGACTACTAAATATATTGGATTGGGTATCCCCACTATTGTTGATGCTTTTCAAACTCAGTTACCTCCCTGGGATTTTGCTGCTAAATTAGGCATGACGGCACTCACTTTAGGGGCAGGTTTTAAAGGTGGGGAAGTAACTCCGTTGTTTTTTGTTGGTGCTACTTTAGGCAATGCTTTATCATTGTTTTTATCATTACCTGCACCGCTATTAGCAGGAATGGGATTTGTAGCTGTGTTTGCAGGTGCAGCGAATACACCTTTGGCATCAATATTAATGGGAATTGAGTTATTTGGTTTAGAATCTGGGGTATTTATTGCTATTGCTTGTGTTGTTAGCTATCTATTTTCTGGTCATTCGGGAATTTACACTGCACAGCGAATTGGTTTGAATAAGTATTCATCTGCAAATCTCGAATCAGGCTTGACTGTGGGTACTTATAAACAAACAAAAAATATCCCAGAAACTGAATGATGAACCTACTCTAATTCGTAATTCGTAATTCGTAATTAAAGAGGGTAGAAGCCCGCATGAATTGTAACTACGAATTACTTTGGTGGTAGCCTACTGGAGGCATTATTATCAATTACGAATTATTTTAAGTCCATGTTTCAAATTTAAATGGAATTTCTGCCGATTTACAAAAATTACGAAACTCATCAACGGCTGAGGGATTATTGCTATATAATTTTTTTAGCAATGCTAGTAGAACTTTATCTTTATCCTTTTTTGCTACAGTTACCCAAAATTCATAGTCTGTATCACCCCAAGTTTCCAGCGGTGCTTTACCTATATCTTGCCCAAAAATGAGTAAGTCGCCTTTTTCGTTTAATTCTGCATCAATAAAGCGTGAAGTTTCTCCATTTTGTTCAAAAAGCCTAATACTAGCTGGGGTAGCTTGAGAGTTATCTTTGGGCATAATTTTATATCTTGATTGACTCTAATTGGTGTGTGATTTAGTTGAATAAATCAGTAACTATATCCATCTTCAAACATGGTAAAATTATAATCAGAACACAGGAGATGATTATTTTTGCCACTGGTTTCTTGATCAAGAACTTTGACGACTTTGTTATAAATATCTTCCGCTTGTTGGGGAGAATCACCAATACTAGTTAATCCTAATTTACCAAACTGGGAAAGACAACCCATGAGATGAAATACTGTACCTGTCTCAGTTCCACTATCAAAATGTAATCTATGGTGAGCGATGATGTCCATTAAATCGTTAGGTAATAATCCTTGATAGCGGTCTTTTTGTAAATTATCTGTGGCGATGTAATATTTAGGTCTTCCTTGCTGACTATAAAACAATCCAGTAGACAGGTCATAGCGTCCATTTGTTAATAACTTTAAGGTCATGAAAGGGTGAGTAGTTCCACCTTTGCGGAGGTTGATTTCAATTGCTTGAATATCCCATTGGCCATTACCTTTGTCTACGGTGACAAAATCAACACCAAATCTTTCTAATGTGCCTTTTTCTGCTAGTTTTTTGCCTACTTTTAAGCCTAATTGCTGTAATTCTAATCTATAGCTTTCATCAGCAGGAAAGCTACAACCTAGATAAATTTGTCCGTCCGGTCCTCCTAGAATTTGGTCATGGGTGGAGAGGATTTCTACTTCTCCATTAGGTGTAATGCGTCCTTGGACACTGGGAGAACGCTTGATTTCTCCTTCTATAAATGATTCTACTATTGCACCTAACTCTGGAATACGTTGGGAAAAATTCGCCCAGGTTTCTTGTGTGGCTTGGAAACGCATTGTTGAAAAGCGATCGCTAATTGCTGCTATTCTTTGACTATGAGAACCGTGACCAGGTGCAATATCCACCAATGGACGCAAATCCAAAATTGCATTTCCTTCCCCCGAAATTCCCTCATTCAGTTTCACAACTATCCGTTTTAATGTTGGTTGACGTTCCCATAAATCAGCCGCTGCTGCTGCTAAATCTGCGGGACTCTTCACCAATTCGCTACCATCTGGAAGAGGTACACCACTTTCAGTAAAAATTTGCCGACTTCCACTTTTGGTTCCCCAAATCTGTAAATCTGGTGCAGCAGCATATAAGGGTACATTTAATTTCAGTGATAATTCTGCTTCCCAAAACGTGGAATTGTAACAAGCCATAAAAGCTTTATCTAATCGCAATGCTTGACGAATTCTTTCTATCAACCGAGGACGTTCTAAAATCTTTTTGCTGAGAGGTTGCAAGGAAGAATCATAGGTAGAAAGTAGTAATAAGCGATGACGAGCATGGGAGAATGGTATTCCGGGTAATAGTTGTAAATAATAATCAATAATGCTGGGATGGAGTGGCATTGATGTCACATAAATTAATCTGGTGCGAGGATTCCGCAAACGCATTAAAGAAAATAGTAATCTTTCTTCATAATGTTCACACCCTTCAATTTTTTGCATTTCCCGTTGGTCGATGCTTAAAGAAGGTATAATTAAGATATCCGCTTCACTGTTGTCAAACAACTCGCTAGTTTTCCAGCGATCGCGTAAAGTTAATTGTAAGTTGCGAAACTGATCAATCTGTTCTAGTTCGGAAATATTTATTGTCACCATAATTTATACCTCACTAGATCCGATTTTTGCCCCATTATCTCAGGTATATCTCAAAGAATAGTTGAGACGCTAATTTAGTATGTATATTTTTGTAACTGTCTGAGAAAAGTCTGATGATGAATAAGTTTAAATTTATAGCTCAATTAGCCGTATCTACTTTAGCGATGCTATGTGTTGTCACTCCTTCCTATGCCCTGCCAGGAGAAAATATAGCTGATGTCTTGAAATGGGTAAAAACTAAACCTCAATTACCAATTTTAAAATATAGTGATGAAACTTTAACTTATTTTGGCAAGAAAGGAAATTTGCAGTTTTTTATATCTGCACGTCCAAGCGATGATTTTAGTTATTTATATCCTCCCAGTTGGTATATTCACAGTGAAAGCATTGAAGTTACTCAAGAACCACAAATAAATTTTTCTCGAAAAACTGCTAAGGCAATAAAATTAATTAACGACATTTACAGTACCAAGATTGCTAGTGATTTTCGTCGTTCGCAGTATATAACAACAATTCATGGCATGAGTTTTTATAAAGGCGCAATCTTTGCTTATATCACTATTGATTCTCAGAAAAACTTATCCTCATGGGACATAATTAATCTCACATCTTTACAGCAAGAAATAGATAATGCAAAATTATCAGCTAATTAATCTCTTAGAGAATAGAGGAGTGATTGCACTGCTTATGAAACTCCCATTGTGTGCGATCCTTCCTCAGCTATTATTACTTCTGATACTTCCATCAGGCATGATAGTTTCATAGAAGATAGCTCGCTTGCATCTATTAATACTGAAATTTTGAGCATCGGTCAAATCAGCATGACTGAAATTGGCATCCCCGAAAGACGATTCTGTCAGAATAGCTCCTCTCAAGTTCGCATGGCTGAGATTAGCACCTTGAAGGAAGGTTTGGAGAAAAACAGCATTACTCAAGTCAGCATAGCTAAGATTTGCTCCCTTTAAACTAGCTTCGATAATATTAGCCCCTCTCAAGTTGGCATAGCTCAAGTCAGTACCGCTCAACTTGGCATCATCCAAAATAGCACCACTAAGGTCAGCTTGCCTGAAAATAGTACTGCGGAGGTTTGCATCAATCAAACGAGCTTTTGGCAACTTCACTCCAGTGAAATCCCGCTCCCCGGCAGCATATCTTCTGAGCAACTCTTTAGCATCCATAATTATATTTCTCTACTAAGCAACACATACGACTTTAACCCACTCACCCTCCAAATCACCTAATTCGACCAATACGGTCGCCCTAACAGATATCTAGTAAAAAAGGTTGTAGAAACATGGAACGTCTCTACAAAGATTCTAAAAAACTCACATTTAAGATCAATTAATTACGTAATTCTTATCTCTATTAATTTAAAATTGATATTTTCCTCTATCTCCTTACACTCAATCTGAACACAAAATCTTTGCTTATTCCTCCCTGAGAAGGATGAATCAATATTGAATGAATGCTAGTATATTTATGCAAGAATGTATACTAACAAATAATTATGTCTATGGTATCCCCAAAAAAATTACACGGTACAGAGTTAGTGGATTGTGCTAGAGCAAATGCAAAGTTAGGAATTGAAACGGCTGCTTATCAATGTGGCTATGATGATGATATTAAAACATTTTCCCAAGAACTGCATCAAGCTTGTGAGTCAATGAATTTAAAAGTTAAAGAACTTAGTGAACTGATTACCGACCAGGATATAATGTTAAAAATGGGTGCAGGAGAAATTATTGCTCCTGATACGGCATCAGAACTTTAGAGACTTTAGAAGCAGATAGAGTTGAGAGAAGATACCCGGCTCAGGAAAATTTTGTTAAAAACTCCAGGATTTTTTTAGTTCTGGGTGTTAGGAGTGTCCGACGATAAGCATCTGCCGATTTTTTGATGGCTTCGGCTTGAGTTGGGTAAGGATGAATGACAGTGCTGAGTTTGCTCAGACCGATTTTATTGACAATGGCTGTAGTAATTTCGGAAATCATTTCACCTGCATGATTAGCAACGATTGTGGCACCGAGAATTTGGTCTGATCCCTTTTTGTGGTGGATTTTGAGAAAGCCTGACTCTTCACTATCTGCGATCGCTCGATCTACACTACTAAAAGGGATTTTAATAGTTTCTACCTCAATACCCAGTTTCTCAGCTTCGTCTGCATACATCCCCACATGGGCAATTTCTGGATCAGTGTATGTTACCCAAGGCATCACCAAACTGCTGAGTTGAGAACGTCCCCAACCAAAGGGAGAAAACAGCGTATTCTTAATCACAATTCGTGCCGCAGCATCAGCCGCATGGGTAAACTTCCAATTCATGCAGATATCTCCCGCTGCATAAATTTTAGAGTTAGTTGTTTGTAGATAATCATTTACCTTCACACCTAAGCCTTTATCGTACTCAACTCCCACCGCTTCTAAATTCAAGCCTTCCACATTTGGCGCACGTCCTGCACCTACTAAAATCTCATTTACAGTCACAGAATCTCGATTACCATGAGATGAAAAATAAAGTCGCTTTCCTTCCGTAACTGTTACCACTTCTTCTAACTTAGAATTCAGCACCAAGCGAATACCTTCAGCAATCAAAACCTTTTGTAAAATTTCCGCAGCTTCTTTATCTTCTTTATTGAGAATGTGAGAACTGTTATGAAATAATGTCACCTCACAACCCAAGCGTTGAAAAGTCTGTGCCAATTCGCAACCAATGGGACCTCCACCAATTACCGCCAACTTATCTGGTTTTTGAATCAGAGAAAAAACCGTTTCATTCGTTAAATACCCCGCTTCTTCAATACCAATAATTGCAGGTTTAACTGCTCTTGCACCAGTAGCAATTACAGCTTTTTTAAACTTGAGAACTTTATCGTCAACTTCTACAGTATTCTTGCTTGTAAACTTACCATTCCCTAAAAAAACATCAATTCCTAAATTTTTAAATCTTGCTGCTGAATCATGATGACTAATACCCGCTCTAATTTTACGTAATCTAGCCATGACTGTGGCAAAATCCACTTCAATATGTTGGGAAATATTAATACCTAAATCCTTAGCTTTCCACATTTCTCCAACTACACGAGCAGACCTAATTAGAGATTTAGATGGTATACAACCAACATTTAAGCAATCTCCACCCATGAGATTCTTTTCAATTAATGCAACTTTTAAACCCAAATCTAAACCCGCAGCACCCGCAGCTACGACTAGTCCTGCTGTACCCGCACCAATTACTACCAAATCATAAAAATCAACAGGTTGGGGATTAACCCAATTTGCCGGATGAACATTGGCTACCAGCTTCTGATTATACTCATCCATTGGCAAAACAGTCACTCTCTCAAATTCTGTAATAGACATTATGTATTACCTCTGAATGGTGATGTATAAAGTAGGTTTTTGATTCTAGTCTTGAGTTAATCGGTTAAAGATGTTGTCTTTACAATCAATATAGCCTTATGAATATTTTGTCAGTTTTATATTTAACAGTTCTTCAGAAATAATAACTATATAAATAAATACGCTTGGTGTTAACAAACTCGGTCTAATACCTGAATACGACCTTTAATCACACGGCGCAAAAGTCTGTTGAGTGCTTCTTCTTCTTCCTTATCCTTGGATTCATCTAAAATAGCTGCCATTAGTCCATAGCGATCAGCTAGAGTCAAAACCCCTGTGTCAGCAGAAGTAGCGATAATTTCCGAAATAGCACCAGGAAGGATTTGGATTTGAAGCATAGGTTTGGCTTTGAACTCTATTAATTTAATATCTCCTCAAATTTAATATATTCTGGTGATTGACCTAATGTATTTAGTGTGATAAATATCAAATTTTTTTGTGATCTAAATACTCATAAATTAGTGATTTACATCACTTACACGGCTAGATAAAGGTGAATATTGATCATGGCGATCAGTTAGGAGGTAGCATGGAAGAAGGTTTGAACCTCATTCGTTTTTCTACATCTATTAGAGCTAATATTTTATTTTTACAGAATACGTAGGGTGTGTATAGTTCCTGATTGTGATCAAGCATAAATTGACCCACCTTAGAAATACTGAGATTTAAAAAAATTCAATCAGATTTATATTATTAGATTTAATTGTGGCGACTGATTTAACTTTACTCGCCGCAGGCATCGCATAAACCCTGAACCGTGACTTCATAGGTTTCCCCATGCAAACCAGGACGTAGACTTTTTAGCCCAATAAAGTTGAATGTATCCCAAGCAATATCTTCAATTGCACCACATTTATGACAGCAAAAATGGTGATGGGGTTTAACATTGGCATCATAGCGAGAAACCCCCTCTTGTAATAACACTTCTCGCACCAGTCCCACTTCTCTGAGCGCTTGTAGAGAACTATAGATAGTTGCTTGGGAAGAAACAGGAAAATCTTTATTCAGATCAGTCAGTATTTGCTCAACTGTCGGGTGATCTGTGCGATATAACAAATTTGCATAGACCGCAAACCGCTGAGGAGTCACCCTCAAACCCTTGGATTTTAAGGTTTGAACGATCGCGTTTGCTTGTTCCTGCATGGTCTTTGCTGTATCTAATATAGTTTTTGTTTTTTATTGATCTACATTATAGCCCATCTAATTAAGGAATTAGTATAATACTTAACTTTTTATTAGATTTAGGTATTTATAACTATTGAATATTTACTAAATCAGAATTATTCTGAGGTAGAATTAAATATAAGTTCACAACATCACAATTAAGAGGTCAACATGACTGTAATCGAAACTGTTCCTAACGTTGTCTTTAAAACCCGCGTTCGTGACGAGTCTGTTGGTGGACCCAACCCCTTCCGCTGGCAAGAACGCACCACACAGGAACTTTTCGCTGGTAAGCGGGTTGTTGTATTTTCCTTACCTGGAGCTTTTACCCCTACCTGTTCTACCTCACACCTACCCCGTTATGAAGAACTCTACAAAGAATTCAAAGCCTTGGGTGTTGACAGCGTGATTTGTATATCTGTAAACGATGCTTTTGTTATGTACCAATGGGGTCAACAACAAAAAGCTACCAATGTCTTCTTGCTCCCTGATGGTAACGGCGAATTTACACGCAAAATGGGGATGTTGGTTGATAAATCCAACTTGGGCTTTGGAATGCGTTCTTGGCGCTACTCAATGGTGGTAAATGACAGCAAAATCGAAAAGATGTTCATTGAGCCAGGTTTCGATGACAATTTTCCCTCAGATCCCTTTGAAGTATCAGATGCAGACACCATGCTGGCTTACCTCAAGAGTGTCTAGACTGGCGTTGCTGTTTTAGGAGTACTGATGCCTGAGTTTTGAGCAACCCTATACATGATTAAAACTAGGTGATGAAAGTGAGGAAGCATAATTGCTCTTGTTTGCTCACTACTCTGAACTGAGAAGCGTTTCGGTAACTTCGAGAAAACTTAATTTCACCCCATCAGGGTATGAGATTACCATGATCTTAATAGCGATATAAAACCTAGGGGACACATGAGCTACGATTTTGATTTGTTTGTAATTGGTGCTGGTTCTGGTGGTATTGCCACTGCTAGACGTGCAGCAGAATATGGTGCGAAGGTAGGAATTGCTGAGTTTGATAGACTAGGCGGAACCTGCGTTAATCGTGGCTGTGTCCCCAAAAAACTCATGGTTTACGCTGCCAATTTTCCTGGCTTGTTTGAAGATGCCCAAGGATATGGCTGGAGTTCTGTAGAGAGTTCCTTAAATTGGGAAAAGATGATCACTGTGGTCAACAATGAGGTAACACGCCTCAATGGAATTTATCAAAAAATGTTAGATAATTCCAAAGTTGAGCTTGTGCAGGGATACGGCAAGTTTGTTGATGCTCATACCGTCATTGTTAGCAATGGGCAAGATCAACGCCAAGTGACCGCAGATAAGGTGTTGATTGCTGTTGGTGGACATCCTGTTAAACCCAACATTTTAGGAATTGAACACGCCATTACCTCCGATGATATTTTTAACCTCCAAGAACAGCCGAAAAGAATGGTGATTTTGGGTGGAGGTTACATTGGAACAGAATTTGCTTGCATTATGAATGGATTGGGAACTGAAGTCACCCAAGTGATTCGTGGTGATTCCCTTTTGCGTGGTTTTGATGATGATTTGCAGAATGAAATTTATCAAGGTATGACTAACCACGGGATTCGGATTCTCAACAAAGTGGAAATGATTGCCATTGAGAAAGATGCTGAAGGAATTAAGGTGACAGTTCGCCAAGATGGTGATGCTGAGGAGACAGTTGTGGTTGATGTTGTCAGTTTAGCTGCCTTGGGACGCAAACCAAATACACAAAACCTCGGTTTAGAAAATACCAAGGTCAAGCTGCATGATGGCTCAATTGTGGTTGATAAATACAGCCGCACAAGTGAAGAGAATATCTACGCAGTGGGAGATTGTAGTAATAAAATCAATCTCACCCCGGTAGCAATTAATGAAGGTCGAGCATTTGCTGATACTGTATTCGGTGGCAAGTCTCGAACTATGAGTTATGAAAATATCCCTACAGCTATTTTTACAAATCCAGAAGCCGCAACGGTTGGTTTGACGGAAGCAGAAGCCAGAGAACAATATGGTGATGCAGTGAAAATTTACCGGACTCGTTTTCGTCCCATGTACTATACCTTAGCTGGTAAAGAGGAAAAAACGATGATGAAATTGGTGGTTGATCAGAACACCGATAAGGTGCTGGGGGCGCACATGGTGGGAACAAATGCGGCAGAGATTATTCAAGGAATTGCGATCGCACTCAAGATGGGTGCAACTAAAGCTAACTTTGATGCCACAGTAGGTATACATCCTAGTTCCGCTGAAGAGTTCGTCACCATGCGCTAAGAATCAGTTACAAGTAGTCGGATGAAATTAAATTCACTCGTTGAAAGAGGGAACAGGGAACAGAAAAATCAGTTGTGTAATTAATTCTGTCCCATTATTTAGCAGGAGTTAGGACTCAGAACATTGATTCTGATTCCTGGATTCTTCTTCACGTCCCCAACATTTGCAAATTATGCAAAGTGGCATAAAGTCCTCCTTGTTCTATCAATTGCTCATGACTTCCTTGCTCGATTAATTCCCCACGCTTCAAAACAAAAATCCGGTCTACATTGCGAATAGTTGACAAGCGGTGAGCAATAATAATCGCCGTCCGTTTGATTAAAAGCTGATTTAGAGCCTGTTGAACTAAAGCTTCTGTTCCCACATCTAAACTAGCTGTAGCTTCATCTAATACCAAAATTTGGGGATTACGAATAGCAGCACGAGCAAATGCTAAAAGTTGTTTTTGTCCACTAGAAATATTTGTTCCCCGTTCTCGTAATTGAGTATCATAGCCTTGAGGCAATTGATCAATAAACTCAGAAACATTAGTTTTTTTTGCTGCTTGTTCAATCTCTTCAAAGGTATAGCTGTCCCCTAAAGTAATATTACCTTTGACATCACCAGCAAACAAAAAAGCTTCTTGTAAAATTACTGCCATATAACGCCGTAGTTCTGCTTGTGGTATCTCACGGATATCTACACCATCAATCAAAATGCGTCCTTGAGTAGGTTCATAGAGACGACACAAAAGCCGAATAATAGAACTTTTCCCTGCACCTGTCGGCCCCACCAAAGCTATTTTTTCCCCTGGATAAATTGTAAAATCTAAATCTTTAATTACATAATCATCATCTTTATAAGCAAACCAGACGTGTTCAAAACAAATTTCTCCAAGTTCAGGTGGAGTAGTAAAATTTTGGGATTCTAAATCCCTAATGATCTCATCTATATAGCCGAATTGAGCATCTAAAAGTGAGAATCTGGAATTGACATTATCTTCGATTTCTATCGGTTCATCTAAAATATCGTTTACCCTTTCAACAGCAGTGAATCCAGATTGAATAACAGTGAATTTTTCGGCAAAATTCCGCAGAGGATCGAATAATTGCTGGGCATACAAAATAAATGTAGTTAAAATACCAAAGGTAAGATTTTTTTCTAACAGTAACCAACCACCTATTCCTAATACTCCGGCAATAGCAATCAAACTAATCCATTCTAAGGTTCCTGAAACGGCAGAATCATACCAAATGGTGGCATCAACTTCTTTAACATAGCGGTTGTTCGTAGCGCGAAACAGTTCTGCATTGAATTTTTCCCGGCGGAACAACTGCACTACATTAATACCAACAATATTTTCTTGTAGCTGGGAATTGAGTTTTGATAATTCTTCTCGTACTTTGTAATTAGCACTGCGATACTGCTGCTGAAAGTAAATAATTAACCAGGTGATTGGGCAAAGAATTAATAACAGCAAGCAAGCAAGTTGCCACTGGAGAGAAAACATCAAACCGACAATTACCACCATGGAAAACAAATCGGAGACAATGCCAATTGCCCCTGTTGCAAACACATCTCCTAAACTTTCTACATCACTGGTAAGTCTAGTTATGAGTTTACCTACAGGTGTGCGGTCAAAAAAGCGCACCGCAAGAGATGTGACATGGCGAAATAAATCTTCACGAATTGTCGCTGTAATTTTTTGTCCTAGCTTCTGTACCAGATAGCCCTGAATACCTGTGAGTGATAGTCTGGTAACTATCGTAGCGAGGAAGCATCCTTGGAGGATACTTAACCCTTCCCATAACGAGCGATTTTTGAGAAATTCGTAGGTACTGGGTTCTTGACGAATCAAGGATATTGCCTGTCCAATCAGTAGCGGTTGAATGGCGTTAGCTATAGAGATGGGGACAAGTAAAAACATTGATACCGTTAATAACCGCCCACTACGGCGGGCATAAGGTACTAAACGCAAAAATAACCGCCAGTCATTTCTCCGGGGACGGTATTCTTTGTTAGATTTTTCCTGGGGTTGGTAGATGACCATATTAAAAGTTAATTGAAGTTTAGACTTTATTTATACAAATGTACTATTTAATTTTGCAATTCAATCTATAAATCCTAAGACATTTTTTGGCTCTAGTATCTTTTTTATGGTGATTGAGGACTGATTATAACAAAACCCTTACGGAGCAAGGGTTATAAACAAGCCCATATTTTCACTGAAATGCCTACACAATAAGGCTTTCAATGGGTTTGAACCAGTTTTTCCATAAAAAAAACCGAAGAACCTTTATTAGTTCAAGGACTGAGATGTATAGCGATTCACTTTTTATTTAATTCACCCAATGCCTAACATTCTATTAACCTGTTCTGACTGTAAGGGTTTGCGCTCTATATTCTGAAAACACTCAACTTTTTTTAGATATGTTGAGGCGGTTTTAAAATTACTTAGGCTCAGTATAACCATATCTTCATATACTGAATCTTGGGGTATTTTAATATCTACAACTAAATCTTCTAGTTTATTTTGGTCAATCGCAAATCTCAGATATTTTAAAAATACTTCCCGCTTTTTAGAACGCACAGTTAACAAGTACCAATTATTACTAATAGGTTGTGGTGATGAAGATTCTAGAGGTTCTATTGATGGCATAGTATAGGTGAAGTTTATGATCAAAACAAAAGCTTGAAGTTGCTTTTGGGATTATCTTAATGAATAGCAGTTAAAAAGGGATTTTTCATAGCAGTAGATAAGGCGCTTAGGACATTAAAAGATGATACAATTTAGACATCAAGAGGCCTTTAGCACTATCACCTGCTATAACTGACTATTAATCAAAATAGTATAGCAGTATTTTCCTCGGTTCTTCACCTCTAAGTACCAGGGTAAGCTCTTATTGAAGATATGTAAGAATTCAGGAGTCAGGAGTCAGGAGTCACGAGTCAGGAGTCAGGAGTCAGGAGGAAGAAAGAAGAAAGAAGAAAGAAGAAGGAAGAAGGAAGAATATTTTTCTCTTCTGTTCCCTGCTATATCAAATATTCTGTATCCTGAATCCTTGCGAAGATATAGATATTAATGAAAAACTACTCCTCGCTAGTGTAGAGGAGTTTAGTAAATCAGATGTAATAAATACTCAATATAAATGTAGTTTATTTACTTTTCCAGAATTTGTAAGCCGCATAAGCTAAAGTTACAACCCCAGTCATAATTGCAGATTCATCAACTTCAAATTGAGGATGATGTAAGGGATAATTGATGATTCTATCTTTGTAACCTACACCCAAGCGAAACATCGAACCGGGGGCGTGTTCTAAATAAACAGAAAAATCTTCAGCCCCAAGGGAAGGTTCGGGTAAGATTTGGACTAATTCGCTACTCCAAGCTTCTTCTGCTGATGATTGCAATAATTGTGTTAGTGCATAATCGTTTTGTACACTGGGTACACCCTGGCGATAGTTAACTTGGTACTTAGCGCCGTAGGAATTGCAAACATTAGCGACAATATTCTCAATCCAGTGTGCTAATTGGGCGCGGGTTTCTGGGTGGAGCGATCGCACCGTACCCAATAACTGTACTTTATCAGCAATCACATTGGGCGCTCTACCACCATTAATCTGTCCGATACTCAACACTACAGGGCGTAAAGGATTTTGAGTGCGGCTAATCGCTTGTTGCAATGTAGTAATTACCTGGGCAGCAATCCAAATAGCATCAATCGCTTCATGGGGACGCGCACCATGTCCAGATTCACCCATAATGATAATCTCTAAATCATCCGCTGCTGCTGTCAATGCCCCATAACGGATACCAACAGAACCAGCCGGGATAGAAGGAAAAACATGAACCCCCAAAATAGCAGAGACATTTTCCATCACCCCATCTTTTACCATCCAGTTTGCACCTTGGGCAATTTCTTCTGCTGGCTGAAATAAAAACCTGATTTTACCACCCAACTCATCTGCTATTTGGGAAAGTACCATCGCTGTACCTAATCCCACTGTAGTATGAATATCATGACCACAAGCGTGCATCACCCCTTCTTTACGAGAAGAATATTCTAACCCGCTCCGTTCTTGGATTGGCAAAGCATCCATATCAGTGCGAATTGCCAAGATCCGATCATCTTGACTAGCCCCTTGTAACTCGCCAATCACACCAGTTTTACCCACTCCCTCTTCTACGTGCAAACCACTGGAAGACAGTACACCAGCCACAAAAGCAGCAGTTTGATATTCTTGTCCACTGAGTTCTGGGTGTGAGTGGATATGGCGGCGAATCTCCACTAAGCGGGGTGCTAGGGTGGCGGCTAAGTCTTTAATTCGGGTCAGCATTTAATTAATTTTAGTTGATCAGTGTTGTTTCCATGATAGATAAGTGCCAATTGCCAAAATGCTCTCACTTGACAGGAAAAAAGGGCTTTGGCCTTCCATCTGGGGCAATTGTGAAGAAGATATAAAAATTTTGCAAATTATAATGCTAAGACTAGCCAAAGCCAAATAAATGATATAAAATTTATTTTAGTGACTATACCGAAAGATTTATAGACTACCAATTATGTGGTCCCCCTAGCTTAGATAAAACAGCTAGGGGGATCTTGTTTTATATCTCGTTCCTAGTCTCCGGCTAGGAATGCTATCCCAGAGTCTCTGACTCCTGACTCCTAGCCCTAACATATTCTTGATTTTGTGTAGGTTCTATTAAAAATTATCGCCACCCTAACCAACGTAAACAAGGAACAATGAGATAATAACTCAACCCTAAACAAAGACTAATTAAAATACCCACAAAACCAAAAAAGGCGATAGGTACAAATAACTCTAACCCGCCTGGTTGATTGGAGGAAAAATGAATAGAAGGAACTGGTAAACCTAGATGAATTAAGGCTGCTAAGATGTTTGCACTCCCAAAGGAAGCTATGAAGGCGTAAGCTAGATAATGGGTACGCAGACCTAAACCCAAGGTGAGTATGGAAATTGACACTAACATCCATGCAACTAAACCTTCGGCGCTATGATGTGGGGTGATGAATTGCCAAGCTATCCAGCCTAAACTATTGCCAATTAAACCCATGAGTGCTGCCATCAAAAATCGCCGTTTTTGACCAAAACTGCCAGATACGGTAATTCCCCAAGCGGTTCCTAAACCAGCAGCAGCAAATACTATCATTTCTTTTGCTGAAGTTGGTTGAGAATTTTGGATTAATGCTGGTAATTGGCGGGATATAAATTCCTCGATGAAAGCGCCTAATCTGCTTTGATAAGCCAAGATAAAACCAACGATAGTACCTAAACTAGCACCAATACCGCCTAAAATCATCGCCCAAATTGTTGACAGACAAGCTAGTAAAAATTTGAGAATTGCCTGGACTGTGAATAGAGTTGTGCTACCCACAGCTTGGGTAAATTGGGTGACAGATTGAATAACAGTAGTTTTGAGTTGGGTAAATAAATTTGGTTGTGATCCGGCGGGGACAATTTTCAGTAACCGTTTTTGAATTATAGCTGCATGGGCGGGACGCGATCGCACATCCGTCTTTACCATTTCATCTAATAAGTCTGCTAGACGGGGGTTGATATTGCAGCGATTGCGCCAACGTAACTCCCCAGTGATGGGATCTTCTAAATTTTGGGGATGCTTACCGGTGAGTAATTCAATCATTGTCCGCCCCAAGGCGTAAAAATCTGCTGCTGGCCCCACATTCCCACCAATTACCTGTTCTGGGGGACTGTAACCAGAGGAAAATAGTCTTGTAGAGGGAGAGTGCGATCGCAATATCGCCCCACTAAATTGTTTAGCACCACCAAAATCAATTAGTACCAATTGTTGCACTTGCAGAAGTGCGCTTGGTGAAGGGTTCCGTAGCATTAAATTAGAAGGTTTAATATCCCTATGAATAATTTGGCGTTTATGCAGTTCCTGTAAAATTTTTACAGCCTGGGCGAACCAACTTAGCACCAAATCCTCTGGACATCCTTGCGGATAATTTTTGCGGATTTCCTCCAAATTTTGCCCATCAATTTTTTCCATCACCAGACAAGCCAACTGGTGCGGTTTAGGACTAGTTAAATTAATTTGAAAATACCCGTCAGCATCAACTTTGGGAACACCTGGATGTCGGAAACTACTTAAAACCTCCGCTTCCTGGATAAACAATTCCAAAGCCTTAGGAGAATCTTCCACTAAGACTTTTAGAACTTTTTCAGTCTCGGTTTTTTCATCCCAAACCGTGTAAATTTGGGCAAAACCTCCTGAACCCAAAGGATTAATAGGGTCGTAGCGGTCTAATAACTGTAACGGTGCGCCACAGCTATTACAAAATTTGTTTCCCCAAGGTTGAGGATAGGGACGTTGACAGTCAGGATTTATGCAGTGAACCGCACTCTGATTTATCTGGGACAAAACCACGAAAATACAAAGGCTGAATCGATTTTAGCGCCTATTTTGTCTTCTTTACTCAACTTCATTTGTTGCTTAGATAAATTTTTGCTGGTGTTGTTGAAATTTTCTTTACCCAAAATATAGAAGTGTAGTGATTTTCATAAGTGTAGAGGGCGGACTAGGTCAATAAAAATCAAAGAGTTTTCCTGAATTGACAATAAAATAGCAGGAGTCCCATCGCAACCGAGTTTATACGGGCTAAACGCCTCTCTACCGCTACAGGACTCTCGACAAGGTTAGATATTTTGTTTTGAGAATCAAAAGCTAATAAAATTTATCATAGTCTTTGTTGAGAAAGTAGGTTTCAATTTCCTCCGCAGCCAAGGGTTTAGAAAATAAATATCCCTGACCAAATTCACATCCTAATTCCTGTAACCATTGTAGTTGCTGTGGTGTTTCAATTCCTTCTGCTATAACATTTAAGCCGAGTTGATTACTCAAAGTGATGATAGTACTCACAACTTGATAATTACGATTTCCTGCCTGCATTTGAGTCACAAAAGAGCGATCAATTTTCAAGTTATCAGCAGGTAAACGATGAAGATAATTGAGTGATGAATAACCAGTCCCAAAGTCATCAATACTAATTTGGTTTTTTCTTAACTTTATTTTAGTTAACAAATCAATTGTTTGATTGATATTTTCAATTAGCATACTCTCTGTAATTTCTAAGCTGATGGATTCACCATCTAACTTTGTTTCTTGTAAGATTTTATCAATATTTTTAATTAAATTATCTTGGCGAATATCTTGAACAGAGAGATTAATACTCATTTTTAGTGGGAAGCGATTAGGAAACTTAGTTTTCCAGGTGGCCAATTGTTGACAAGCTGTGAAAAATATCCACTGATCTATCGGCACGATTAGTCCAGTTTCTTCGGCAATAGGAATAAATTCATTTGGTAAAATAAATCCACGAGTTGGATGTTGCCAGCGCACTAATGCCTCAAATCCAATCAGCCGACTGCCAACTATATCAATAATAGGCTGGTAATATACGATAAATTCTTCTCTTTCGAGAGCTTTACGAATTTCGGTTTCTAGAGTTAGTCGATTTACTGCTTGGGTATGCATTTGGGCATCAAAAATTTTGTATGAATTTCTGCCTTGTTCTTTGGCTTGATACATAGCAATATCTGCATCTCGGAGTAAATCGGCAGCAAAATCATAGTTTTTTGTTCCTAAAACAATACCGATGCTTGTGCTGATCACAACTTCGGAATTATTAATGATCAATGGTGTTTGAAAATCTTTAAGTATACGCGTGGTAATTTGGATGGCTTGTTCCAAATTATATATATTTTCTAATAAAACTACGAATTCATCACCACCGAGTCGAGCCACTAAATCAATTTCACGCAGATGAATTTTCAGCCTTTTAGCAATACTCTTAAGTAGTTGATCTCCAGCTAAATGCCCTAAACTGTCATTGATGACTTTAAATCGATCTAAATCTAGAAATAAGACAGCATAATGATAGTTTTCTACTCGCTTAGTGCGGTGAATTGCTAATTCAAGTCGCTCTTCCAAAAGCGTCCGATTGGGTAGGTTTGTTAATGGATCATGTAAAGCATTGTGAATCAGTAATTCCTGTGCGTGTTTGCGATCGCTCACATCCAATAAAATACCATGCCAAATAGTATCTCCGTTTTCCCTTAATTCTGGGCAGGCGCTGGCCTGTACCCACTTTAACTTGCCAGATTGTGTGACTAATCGCCACTCGTAAGAAAATTGATTTAAAGTTTGAATGCTTTGTTTAGCAGCTAAATAACATCCTGCACGATCATCAGTATGAATTTGTGCAAAGCAAAGAGAGATATTTTCTAAAACTTGATCTGGCGTTAACTCTAAAAGAGATAAACAGCCCAAACTGACGTATTCAAAGGCAGCAGAACCATCGGAATGCTGCACCAGAGTGTATATCATGCCTGGTATATTAGAGGCTAATGTTTCTAATAGACTTTGGGCTTGTTTGTGTTCTGCTCGTACCTGGACATCCCGAAGTTCTCGACGCACTGCCTCTGGTAATCGGTTTAAGTTGTCCTTCATCACATAATCATGAGCGCCTGCTTTCATCATTTCCACGGCTGATACTTCGCCAATTGTGCCGGAAACAAGAATGAAAGGAATATCTTTTTGACTCTGTTTGACTATTTGCAAAGCCGCAGGTGCATTGAATCCAGGCAAGCGGTAATCTGAAAGTATGATATCCCATGTACGGCTATCGAGGGCTATGCATAGCTCTTGGGCGGTTTGGACACGCTCCCAAATTGGATTGAAGCCACCGCGATGCAGTTCCCGGAGAACTAACATAGCATCAGCTTCTGAATCTTCAATAATCAGGACATTTAAGGGTTCACTCATAATTTGGAGGGAATCTTTAACAAAGATAAGAGCCACAAGAAGATTGACCTTAACCAAGTTTCTTGAGTTAGCTGTTCAGGCATTCTCTGATACAGTCTAAATTTAATACTAGCTGAGTTTCCTATTAGTCCGCGCCAGCGACTTTCTTCCGAAAAGATACTGAATACGTGTCATATTTGTGTGAAGGCGGCTGCCATTCGCTGATCAACAACTTTTAATAAATCAAAAACATTAAACGAGTTCGTTCAATGTATTTAACAAAAATTTTAGGATCAAAATTACCTGAAAATCGGCAACTGGGAGGCTTAATCTTACTGATTATTGCTGGTTTTTTGGGAAATTACTTCCATTGGACATTATTTTTCGACATTGATTTTCTGTTTGGTGCGATCGCTGTTTGGATTGTCGTCTGTCTATACGGGGTGAGATGGGGAACTTTGGCTGGTTTTATTGCTGGCATCTGTACCTACGTGATTTGGCATCATCCCTATACCACCTTAACTTTTACGGCAGAAGCACTATTTGTCGGTTGGCTATTTCACAGACGACAGCAAAATAATATCGTTTTGCTGGATGCTCTTTTTTGGTTGGTAATTGGGATGCCACTTATATGGATATTTTATGCGATCGTTCTCCATGTCGATCCGACTCAATCCCGAATTATTCTTTTTAAGCAGCCTGTCAATGGTATCTTCAACGCCCTCATTGCCAGCTTATTACTGACGCATTCGCCTATTCATCGTTGGGTTGATCGTCCACCGGCTATTAGCACCCTTTCATTACAACAAACGCTGTTTAATCTGTTAGTCGCTTTTGTGTCGTTTCCTACCTTAATTTTAATTGTGTTAGGCAGCCATCAGGTGGTCAATGACATCAAAAACACCGTTCGTTTAGACTTAAATGATGCCTCTCGTTACTTGACAGCTGAGGTGTGTGGCTGGTACGAGAGACGTTTGACTTCTGTGAATGAACTTGCCGAATTAGTGATACTCAACTCTTTCCAGAGCGATGCTTTACAACAAAATGCTGCATTCGTGAGCCGGATTTTTCCTGAGTTTCGACACATTCATATTTTAGATGAGACAGGAAAAACCATTCTCGATTTTGAGGATAATGACTCTGTTGTTCAGATCGCCTTTAATCAAAACGAGTATTTCGAGCAAATACGGCGATCGCCCCAACCGTTTCTCTCTCCTGTTCGGCTGCTACCGGACAATTCTTCCTTTCCCATTGCCTTATTTGGCGTGCCAATTCTGAAGGATGGAAAACTGATAGGTGCTATTTTTACTGAAATTAATTTAAGCAACATCACAAAGTTATTACAGTCTAATTTGGGTGAAGAAAAGCTAGATATCACATTAGTTGATCAACAGCAGACAGTAGCTGCCTCCACGAAACCAGAATGGATTGGTACTCCATCCTTCAATTGGCGTGAGGATGGTAGGGTTGACCAAATAGGTACTCAAATCTACCATTGGCTACCAACTACTGCTAGTCCTCTGGTCATGGTGCAGTGGCAAAATTCCCTATTTGTGAAAGAGTTTGCTATTAATCAGACAATTCCTTGGAAACTGGTTGTCCAGATAGCTGCAAGCTCTTATGTGCGCCAGATTGAGTGGGTTCATACCCGCAACATGGCAATACTGCTATTTGTCTCCGGACTGGCTCTAATTTCTGCTACTTTAGTTAGTCGTCAATTGGTTAAACCGTTGTTTCAATTGGCAGATGTGACTACTAATTTACCAAATAAACTGCTAGAGCAAAAACCAATCAACTGGATGCACAGTCAGGTAACTGAATTGGCGCTGTTATTGCAGAACTTCCGATTGATGGCCGTCAGTTTACAGCAAAAGTTTGGGGAAATTCACCAAGCTAATGAACTGTTAGAACAACGAGTACAGGAGAGAACTCAAGCACTACAACAAACAAATGCCGAATTAGAAATAGAGATTGCCGAGCGCAAACGGGCGGAGAAAGATCGCGATCGCTTGATTGCAATCTTACAAGCCTCTACAGACTGTATTGGGATGTCGTCACCGGATACTGTTATCCTTTGGAATAATGCCCAAGCTAATAAAATTCGAGGTCTATCCCCTGATGCAGATGTGTCAGCCTTACGTATGAAGGATTATCACCCTCAATGGGCTTTAGAAATTATTCAAAATCAAGGGCTTCCAGACGCAATACAGAATGGTAGCTGGGTGGGAGAGACGGCATTATTAACTATTGAGGGTGCAGAAATTCCAGTTTCGCAGATGATTATTGCCCACAAAACAACAGATGGCACTCTGGAATATTTTTCTACCATCATGCGCGACATCAGTGAAGCGAAACACCGGGAAGCGGATCTGATTAGAGCAAAAACAACACTGCAAAATTTGGTTGCAGGAACGGCTGCGGTGACAGGAAAAGATTTTTTCCCGGCTTTGGTTTCTCATATTGCCCAAGCCTTGCACGTCCGCTATGTCCTTGTCACTGAACTAGTAAATGGTGAACTTCAATCTCTGGCTTATTGGGCGCATGGGACATTGCAACCACAAACCGCCTACTTTCCGGCACGCACACCATGCGAATTGGCTTTGAAAAACGGACTGTTTTACTGCGAAAGCTTTGTTCAGCAAATGTTTCCCGAAGACTTAGACTTGGTGACAATGCAAGCAGATAGTTATCTGGGTATTGCTTTAAAAAATACCAACGGCGATCCTATTGGTAATCTTTGCATTCTCGACTTGCAACCACTGGCAGATATGCGGCGATTAAGGACAATTTTAGAGGTATTTGCCGCACGGGCAACAGCAGAATTAGAGCGAAAGCGAGCGATTGAAGCCTTACATGAACTGAATGAGTCTTTAGAAGTGAGGGTAATCCAACGAACTGCCCAATTACAGGCTGCTAACAAAGCTTTGGAATCGTTTTCTTATTCTGTTTCCCATGACTTGCGATCGCCTTTACGAGCGATTGATGGCTTTTCGAGAATGATCCAAGAAGACTACGGTCAACAACTGGATGCAGAAGGCAATCGGTTCTTAAAAGTTGTCCGCGATAATGCCAAACGCATGGGTGAGTTGATTGATGATTTGTTGAATTTATCTCGCTTGGATCGGAAGGAAATGTCCAAACAGCCTGTGTTAGTCAATGAATTGATTCAACAGATGTTGAGTGATTTAACTCCAGAATGGTCTGGTCGTGAGATTGAATTTGCGATCGCAGATTTACCTATCTGTCAAGCTGACTTTTCCCTCCTCACCCAAGTCTGGATTAACTTGTTATCGAATGCCATTAAGTACACCAGTTACAAATCCATCGCTCATATCGAAGTGGGTTATGAAGTGATGGATGGTGAAGGAGTGTACTTCATCAAAGATAATGGGTCAGGATTTGATATGCAGTATGCCGATAATCTCTTTGGAGTATTCCAACGTCTGCACCGTGAACAAGAATTTCCAGGTACAGGCATCGGACTAGCGATCGTTCAACGCATTATTCAACGCCACGGTGGCCGCATTTGGTCCCAAGCAGCAGTCGATCAAGGTGCAACCTTTTATTTCACCATTCCGAGTACTGAGTACTGAGTACCGAGTACTGAGTACCGAGTACCGAGTAAGGAAGTTCCTCCCCTGCTCCCTGCTCCCTGCCTCCTGCCCCCTGTCCAATGCCCAATGCCCCTTAAAACCAATGACTGACCAACCGATTTCTATCGTTTTAGTTGAAGATAATCCTGCTGATGCCGAACTAGCTATGCGGGCTTTACGTCGCGCCAGAATTGGAAATCAAGTCCAATGGCTTCAAGATGGAGCAGAAGCCCTCGATTTTTTCTTTTGTCTAGGAAAGTATACTGATCGGACTATAACAAATCAACCCAAAGTCGTTTTACTAGATTTGAAACTACCAAAAGTAAATGGATTGGAAGTTTTACGTCAACTCAAATCTGACCCCCGCACCCAAACAATTCCCGTTGTTGTATTAACTTCTTCTGCTGAAGATAGAGACGTAATAGAAAGTTACCAACTGGGGGTGAATAGCTATATCGTCAAACCCGTAGATTTTGAACAATTTAATCAAGCAGTCCAACAGCTTGGTTTTTATTGGGTTTTATTTAATCGAGTCCCTGTTTCTTGAGATTTAATGCTTAGTGTTTGATGATTCTTGATCCTCAAAATTAACATCTTGATAAATGTCAATTAGACATCTCCGAAAATAGTCAAAGTCGCTTTATGACTAGCTTCTAAGCTGCATTTTCAAATATCACAGAATGATACTATTTTGGAGATGTCTATTGACCAACTTCCCCCTAGACATATTGCCAAATCCAAACCCATCAATCTAAAATCCCCTCCCCGCAAGCGAGGAGTGGACTATGATGTATCTCATTCAAGTGCATACTCCCTTATTGACGATTTTCCGGACTTGTAGCTAACTGGCGGTAGTTGTGCTAGTAAAAAATAGCATCTCAAAATTTAGTAACGGTGATATAGTTACTCTAATCGGTTCTGATGGGTAGCAGCCATTGGCTTACGCCAAGCTGCGCTATCGGACGCAAGGGGGAAAGTTCGGTGCAAATCCGGCACTGTCCCGCAACTGTGAACCACAAATGGGTAAGTCAGGATGCCCGCCGATTAGAATCAATTCGTTTACATAAATCTGCGAGGTACAGATTATGAACAGAAAAAAACAGGCGTTAGTCAGTCTAACCCTGATGACATTTATCAGTTTTTATCTAGTAGTTGGTTTACCCAAACCCGCCTACGCCATGCACATTATGGAAGGTTTTTTACCAGTGCAGTGGGCAATTTTTTGGTGGATTGTGGCATTACCATTTTTTATATTAGGATTGCGTAGTCTGACTCGCATTACCCAAGCTAACCCACAACTAAAACTATTACTAGGCTTGGCTGGTGCTTTCACTTTCGTCTTGTCAGCGTTAAAAATCCCTTCCGTGACAGGTAGCTGTTCTCATCCTACGGGGACAGGATTAGGTGCGGTGCTGTTTGGCCCCCTGACAATGTCAGTTTTGGGTAGCTTGGTACTGTTATTTCAGGCGTTGTTACTGGCGCATGGTGGTTTAACAACGCTGGGTGCAAATGCTTTTTCCATGGCGATCGCTGGGCCATTTGCAGCTTACTGGATCTATAATTTGACAATAAAGTTGGGTGCTAAACAAAAAATCGCCATATTTCTAGCAGCTGCGATCGCAGATTTACTCACCTATATTATCACTTCTATCCAACTCGCTCTAGCTTTCCCTGCACCTGTGGGTGGGTTTATCGCCTCTTTTACTAAGTTCGCCGGAATTTTTGCTATAACTCAAGTTCCCTTAGCAATTAGTGAAGGATTGCTAACTGTATTGGTGTGGAACTGGCTGCAATCTTATAATCCCCAAGAATTAGAATTGCTGAAATTAATCAAACGGGAACCCCAAGCAAATGAATCAGTCTAAAAAAGGGTTGAGTAACTGGCTGTTGGTGGTAGCTGTATTCGCCTTAGCAGTTGCACCGTTAATATTTGTGCGTGATGGAGAATTTACTGGTTCCGATAACCAAGCCGAAAAAGCAATTACTGAAATCCAACCTGGATATAAACCCTGGTTTAAATCATTTTTTGAACCAGCTAGTGGGGAAATAGAAAGTTTATTATTTGCATCGCAAGCAGCTTTAGGTGCAGGAGTGCTTGGTTACGCAATTGGGTTGTATAAAGGACGTTCCCAACAACAAAAACCTGAAGAATGAGCTTGCAAATAGACACTTTAGCTTATACTAATCAACTGCGAAGATTGCCACCAGAACATAAACTAATTTTTGCATTTACTACTCTTGCGATTTCCCTTTTTACCCATCCGCTAGTGCAAATTTTAATAGTGCTTTGGATGGGTGTTTGGACTGTTATTTATGCAAGAATTCCGGCTGGTGTTTATTTTCGCTTGTTAATGTTCACCATAGTGTTTTGTTTGACAAGTTTACCAGCCTTGATGGTGAATGGAATTGCAATTAATGATTTGCCAAGGGTACAATTAGATGCGTGGTATGGACTAACTTTCGGACATTTCTATATTTATATCAGTCATAGTGGCAGTATCCAAGCATTGGAGATTTTAACCAGGGCGTTAGCCTCTGTTTCTTGCTTATATTTTCTCATGTTAACTATCCCTTTCACGGAAATTTTACAAACTCTACGTTACTTAGGATTTCCAGTAATTTTAACCGATTTATTATTATTAATGTATCGGTTTATTTTCATCTTGCTGAACACAGCCGATGAATTGTTGACAGCACAAAATTCCCGTGGTGGCTATCGCACTTGGCGTATTGGCATAAAAAGTTTAGCATTATTAATTGGGCAATTATTACAACGAAGTTTACAACGATATAGTCAGTTCTCTCTGGGATTGGAAGCACGGGGTTTTGTTGGTGAATTTCGAGTTTGGCATCCCCGGCGCTATCGTCCACAAGTGCGATATATCATCGAAGCAATTTGCGGCTGTGTAGGATTAATAGGATTAGAGTTTTGGCGAAATGCAGGAATATTTACTCGAATTTGAGCAGGTATATTACACCTATACCGGCACACAACAATCAGCTTTAAATGGTCTAACACTAAAGATTCCATCAGGCAAAAAGTGTGCATTAATTGGCCAGAATGGTTGTGGTAAAACGACACTATTTCTATTAGCTAATGGTCTATATAAACCTGATTCTGGTATTGTCCGTTGGCGTGGTAAACCGTTAAATTATAACCGAAATTATCTCAGTAACTTAAGGCAGAAGGTTGGACTAGTATTTCAAGATCCAGAACAACAGTTAGTAGCTTCTACTGTGGAAGAGGATATATCTTATGGTTTATGTAATTTAGGTTTACCAGAACCAGAAATTAAAGACCGAGTAGAACAAGCATTAGTTGAATTTGAACTAACTCCTTTAGCAGAAAAACCGGTGCATCATCTGAGTTTAGGACAAAAAAAGAGAGTTTCTATAGCTGATGTGATGGTACTTCAACCGGAACTATTGGTGTTGGATGAACCTACTGCCTATTTAGATATCAAACATACTCGTAACTTGATAGCAACTTTGAAAAAAATTCATCAAAATGGAACGACTTTAGTAATGGCAACCCACGATTTAGATCTAGTTTATCGTTGGGCAGATTGGGTTTTTGTCATGGATAAAGGACGGTTGATGCTAGAAGGTAAACCACAAGATGTATTTAGCCAGCGCACACTTTTAGAAGAGTTAGAGTTAGGTGTACCATTGATATATGAGATGTTATTTGATGGGCTATCTTTTGAAGAAGGAGTAGTTATAGAAAGAGTGCGACAGAGAATATTAGATATATTTCGTAATTTTTCCTGATAGCGTGACGTAAGCAATAAAAGTTATCTGTAAGGGCTAGGAGTCAGGAGTCAGGAGGAAGAAGGAAGAAGGAAGAAGGAAGAAGAAAGAAATAAAAAAGACAGGCAAGATGCCTGTCTAAAAATGAATTATTTAGCAGAGAATTTAGAAATTCATCTCAGCAGCTTGAACTTTTTCAATCTGCTTTTTCTTCAGTACCAGCATAACTTGTGCCAACATCACTAAACAGATGAAAGCAACCATCCATGCGACTCTGGAACTATCTTGTAAGACAATTTCTGCATCAAGTTGACCGAAACCACCAACGTTGGGATTATTGGTCAAAGCATCACCAGATGCAACTGTTTGTCCTTCAGAAACAATTAGATCTGGTCCTGCGGGAACAGTGTCATTAACAACTTCACCAGCTTCAGTTGTGATGCTGATTACATACTGAACATTACCGTCTTCGTCTTCTTCTTTGGCAATCTTGCTAATTGTGCCAGCAGCAGAAGCGTTGTAAATGTTGTTATTGCTCTTTTCACCTGTGGGATATACTTGTCCGCGTCCCCGGTTTCCGCCTACATGAACGGAATATTTGCCAAAGTGGATATTTTTGTCGTTAGCGGGGTTAGGTGACAGAATAGGGAAGACGATTTCTTGATATTGTTCGCCTGGTAAGGGGCCAACAATGACAATATTTTCTTTATCTTCACCGTAAGGTTGGAAGTAAACATCGCCTACTTCTTCCTTCATTTCTTCAGGAATGCGGTCTTCTGGCGCAATTTTGAAGCCGTCGGGCAACATTAATACAGCACCGACGTTTAAACCGACTTTAGAACCGTCAGCGCCTACTTGCTGTTCGCTGGTATCATAGGGAATTTTGACGATCGCTTTAAATACGGTGTCAGGTAGTACAGATTGGGGTACTTCTACTTCTGTGGGTTTGGCTGCTAGGTGACAGTTAGCGCAAACAATCCGTCCTGTTGGTTCGCGGGGAGTTTCAGGATAGGCTGCTTGCGCCCAAAATGGATAAGCCGCAGCGGTTTGGGGTTGGGCTATATCGCTGGTGAAGAAAAAGGTCACGGTGGCGATCGCTATCAGCAATGCGTTTAGCATCACTTTAGCAGTACGAGTTAACCTCGCAGGTGTACTGGCGTTTCTCATCTCTATAAAGTCATTACATTAGTCAGTGGTCATTGGTCATTGGTCGTTGGTCGTTGGTCATTGGTCAAGAATTGATTCAAAACTCTAGACTTTTGATTTCAGACTAATAACTCAGCACTCAGCACTCAGCACTCAATACTCGGTACTGTTTAAGCCCACCAAGCTGCTTCACCGTCACGGAAGTCGGTTTCTGTCCAAGGTGTTAAAACGATTTTGTCGTCACTAACTGCGGCATGAGCTAGGGCTAAAGATTTGGGTGCAGGCCCCCGAACAACTTTACCAGTAGCATCGTACTGGGAACCGTGACAAGGACATTTAAACTTGTTTTCAGCTACGTTCCAGGGGACAACACAACCTAAGTGGGTACAGATGGCGTTAATCCCATAGTCAGCGATCGCTTCTTTGCTTTCGACCACAATATAAGTAGGATCGCCTTTTAGTCCTTGAACCAAAGTGCGATCGCCCACATTATGGCTTTCTAGAAATTGACCAACACTAACATCGTTACCTAGTTCGTTTTTGGCAACTGTACCACCACCACCACCACCGCTTGCGGGGGGGATAAAGTAGTTCACAACAGGATACAATGCACCTAGCGCCACTCCGGTCACAGTCCCAAAAGTGAGCAGGTTCATGAACTGACGACGACCCATATCAGGCACGTCTGCTGATTCAGAAAATTGAGCCATAATCTACGCGCTCTTTGTGTAATTTATTAAGCATTTTGACAAGAGTACCAGCACTTGAGCAACCCTTGTCTGAGTCGAAATGCTAACGCCTTCAGCGACACCATACTTCTTTGTTGCAAGACATATCTAGCATCTTTTCTGTTAGCATTACATTTCTTTATATCCTTATCATACTGGAGTTACGGAACTTAACATCATAACTAAATGTAAAATCTAATGGAGAAAACTTCTGATCCCATCAAGGATAGGCTGCGATGTTTCAAATCGAGGAAATACCCTCAGCCGAACTATTCCCAATCCCAAATCCAAATATAGATATGACAGGACAGGAATTACGTCAACTTTTGATTGATAAGTGGGGATTCTCCTACGATGTCCAGTTCCGCAGGACAAAGGGGAAGGTATTTCTGCAAGTGATGTGGAAATATCTTGAGCAAGCTTCATTCCCCTTAAGCGAAGCTGAGTACCAAGAGCATATTGATGATATTGCTAATTATCTCAATGCCTTGGGGGGAACAATACAAGTGCAAATTTTTATTACACAGACCAAAGAGCGTCCCCGACTGGGTAAAGCAGTGAGTATTCCTCTTGATTTAGGCGATCGCGCTTCTGAATGGATTTTATGAATTTTTACTAAAAATCAACTAAAATAACCATTGCTTAAGTTAAACGTACAGTAATTGATTGCTAATTTCATCTGCTGTCAGAGTATCAAGGAGAATTGCAACTCGTTCGGCAATTTGATATGGATTTCTGCGTTTAGCAATCAGAATTCCTGCATGGGGTTGATTATTAGTTAAAAATTGAGTATGTAATTGCTCAAAATCAAGTCGGTTATGCGTTAACATACAACGTTCAAAAGATGCTGCAAAAACCAGTTGCTCTGGATCAGTTTTACCTAACATTCCTTTTTCTCTTGCCGTTGTGACATCTAAACCTTTCGCTAATATTAAGCTGGCAACTAGAATGTCTACATCTTCATCAATATAAACCTTAGCAAAAATGGTCATCTTTGATTGAGCCTGTTTTTAATCGCTGGATGGACTAATTCATCAGGTATGTGATTGCGCTCAATATATTCATTGATTTCTTCTTGATTATCTAAATAAAAACTAAGAGCATCAAAAACTTGAGCTAAAGTTAAATGAGGTAAGTGTAGAGGAATTTCTTCCGGTCTAAGTCCTAAACGCCAATTTTCGACAATCGCCCTCACAGGTGTTCTCGTTCCATCAATAATCGGTTCACCGGATAAAATTTGAGGTTGTCGAGTGACATAGCGAGAGTTTGTCTTAGTTATCATACTGATTGAGTTTTTTGCCGTATTTATTTTACAGTAACACTGTATTGATTAGACGCGATCGCTCTTGCGTTCATTATTTTCCTGTAAGTTTAACTAACCCAACACCACCAAAATAAAGACCTAAAACTGCTCCTGCTAAAAGACTTTGAGTCAGCGGATCAGTAGAAGGTGTGAGAACTGCTCCTAAAACTACTGCTCCCATAATTACAAAACGCCAACCAGCTACCATTTTTTCAGAAGAAACAATCCCCAAATTACCTAACAACAATTGAATAATAGGTATTTGAAATGCTAACCCAGTACTGAACAAAAGCAACAGTACAAATTCAAAATATTTTTCAATCGACCACAATTGTTCTACAACATCTGCACCGTAACTGATAAAAAATTGCAACGCAGCGGGAATAAGTAATAAATAAGCGAATACTAACCCACCTACAAATAACACACTAGATCCTAAAACCACAGGCCCCAACAAACGGCGTTCACGGCGTGTTAGTCCGGGAAGCACAAACTGCATAATTTGGTAAAGAATAAAGGGACTAGCCAGCACTAAGCCACTGTAACCCGCCACTTTGATAGACACAAAGAAATATTCACCCGGTGCTAGTTGGAGAAATTTAATCCCATGAGCAGGGACTTCTAGCAACTGAACTAGGGGTTTAACGGCGACAAAACAACCGATAACAGCCACTACAACAACAATTAAAGAATAGAAAATCCGTTGCCGCAATTCCTCAAGATGGTCAAAAAAGGACATTTCGACCTCATCTGGTAACTCATCAAGGGGATTATCTTCAGAGTTTTCGTATCCTTCCATGTCCATGTCAGGGGAATTGAGAGTATCTACATCTGATAAAGGTGTCATAAGTCCATTAATAGCGAACATTCCTTCACTATTTTATCTGCCAGAGCGACCAGCAATGGAGTTTTTAGGGTTTAGGGAATTTTTCCGGTTGTTTGGCATTGCATCTGCATAAGTAAGTAAGAAGACATTTGTGGGGAATGTCTACTACACACAATTACGGAACCGTTAATTTGTCAATTACGTCTGGAGTAACCACTACTGCTGTGCTGTGGTGTTAACTCTAGTGGGTCAAAATAATGTTTCCGATAACCCAATCATCACTAGGAAAAGAGGTTTGGGATGAATAGGAAAATTTATATGCGATTGATGTTATTACCAGTATGTTTGTCCAATTCTATTTCAGGTCTGGCTAGTAGTAATTTTTCACTCTTTCAGTATATATCACCGATGACAATTGCTCAAAATACAATAGTTGCTGATGCTAATTTTCAGCCAGAATTTAACAAAAATATCCAGGCTAGAGATGATCAAACAGAAGATTGTTTAAGATCAGGTATTTGTAAGGATTAATGGTTGTTTAAGGCAAGAATTTAGGAGTCAGGAGTCAGGAGTCAGGAGTCAGGAGTCAGGAAGCAGAGGAGAGTTATCTTAATCTCTTCCAATGACCCATTACCCATTACCCACACAATTACTTTTTTAAAATTTAATTGTGTTGTTGTGTTACATAAAATTATTTGTCGTCCTATAAAATAATGAGACTAGACGAAAAAGATATAGTTTATTTTTATTCTCCCCGTTCTTGAGTGAAGTAGATTAAATTATGCTCCTAGATTTAGAAAGATTTTATCAGGCTTGTAATCCGAGCAGACCATTAATGATTGAAAATGCTGCGGATCGCCTGTACTATATTGATTTTGCCTCAGTACGGGGAGGTAAAATTATTGAAGCTTTGCTGCGAACTATTAGTAAAATTTCTCCGAATACCCCCACCTGTCAGCTATTTACCGGACACTTGGGTTGTGGGAAATCTACGGAGTTGTTACGGTTAAAAGCAGAATTAGAGGAGCAGCAGTTTCATGTGGTATATTTTGAATCCACTCGTGTGCTAGAAATGGCGGATGTGGATGTGACTGATATTCTTTTAGCTGTTTCTGGTCAAGTGAGTGAAAGTCTAGAAGCGATGAAAATCAGCATCAAACCTCGCTACTTTGCCAAATTGTTTACTGAGGTGGTGGATTTTTTGCAAACACCTATAGATTTGGGGGTAGAAGCCGAATTATCGGTAGGAATTGCCAAAATTACTGCTAAAACCAAAGAAAGTCCACAGTTACGAAGACGGTTAAGAGACTACTTAGAACCACGCACTGAAAATATTTTACTCTCAATTAATCAAGAATTGCTAGAACGTGCCAATACTGAACTGAAAGCCAAGGGTAAAAAAGGATTGGTAGTAATTGTTGATAATTTAGATCGAGTATCATCATTCCGACCCATACCATCTGGGAAATCTCTTCCAGAATACTTGTTTATTGAACGGGGTGAGCAGTTACGTAAACTCAATTGTCATCTTGTTTACACTATCCCTTTATCTTTAACTTTCTCCAACGATAGCGCTGAACTACAACATCGTTTAGGTGGTGGCGTTGCACCAAAAGTCTTACCGATGATACCTGTGTTACTACGTTCTGGAGAAATTTACACAGAAGGATTAGAATTAATGCAGCAAATGGTATTAGCTAGAGCCTTTCCTGACATTTCACCGAGCGATCGCTTAAACTTAATTACAGAACTGTTTGATCACCAGGAAACTTTAGACCGTTTGTGTCTAATCAGTGGTGGCCATGTCCGCGATTTATTAGGACTACTCTTTGACTGTCTGCGAGAACAAGACCCCCCATTTGACCGAGAATGTTTGGAATTAGTCATCCAAAGACAGAGAGATTATCGAGCTAATGCTATAGATCCCCATGAGTGGGAACTGATTTTTCAGGTGATGCGCGAGCAAAGAGTAAGAGGTGATGCAGAATACCATGTATTATTACGCAGTTTATTTGTCTTTGAATATCGCGATCGTCAAGGAGCTTGGTTTGGTGTTAACCCAGTCTTAGCAGAAACTCCAAAATTCAAATCATGGTTGAAAGAAACACACCAATAGATATCAACAGTGCTAATGATCGTTCCTTACGCAGTTTAGCCAGGGCAATTTCACTTTCTCAAGGTCAATTTTCTGTTGTCTTGGTGTGTTGTAATTATGGAATTTTACGCGATTTAATACTAGAAAGACTCTCAGAAATAAAGAGTAATTCTAATAAAATCCAAAAGGTAGTATTAACCCAAAATTCTCTGAGTCTATATTCAACTATTCATTTACAGCAACAAATTAATCAACCTACCGCATTAATAGTTTTAGGTTTAGAGTCAGTAGAAGGACTCAATGAATTGCTAATTTCTATTAATCAAATCCGTGATGAATTTCGCAAACGCCACCCGTTCCCAATGGTAATATGGGTGAATGATGAAGTATTACGAAAAGTCGTAAAATTAGCACCCGACTTTGCTAGTTGGGCAGCAACACCAATTAGATTTGAAATGACTTCTAAGGCGTTGCTAGAATTTTTGCAACAAGAAACAAACTCTTTATTTGCTAAAGCTTTACATGGAGATAAAACGCAGAATCAACAAATCACAAGATATGATACCACCATTGAACAAATATGGATGCGTAGTTATGAACTGCAAATTGCGATTAGAGATTTAGAAAACCGTGGTATTGGCTTAGAAGCCCAGTTAAATGCTAGTTTACAATTTGTTTTTGGTTTAGATGATTATGTCAGTGACCGCATAAATTCAGCTTTGAACCATTTTCGACAAAGCTTACTATTTTGGTATCAGAATCAGGACCCAAGAGAAAAAGAAGAAATCACCAAAGAATGGGAAAAAGGTAGAATTATTGAATGGGATAATCTTTCTCAATCACCCCAACTCCCTAATTTTCCATCTCCTCATCTTCTCAAACAAGGTGTTTTATTACTTTATATCGGCCTATGTCATTGTCGCCTGAGTGAACAAAATCAAACAGCAAGTCAAAGTCACTTACAAGCAGCAGAAAATTATTTTCAGCAATGTTTACACACTTTTGAAGTAGCTGGACGGACAGATTTAGTTGCTGAATTTATTGGACACCTGGCTGATGTTTTGCAAAGTTTAGAAGCATGGTCAGAATTACAAATTGTTGCTGAAAAATCTTTAGAGTTACACCAAAATTATGGCAGTCAAATTCAACTAGCCGGCGACTATGGTATTTTAGCCCAGGTAGCTGTACAACAGTCACGCTGGATGCAAGCGAGTACTTTAGCACACATAGCATTACTGAAATTAGGGGAAGCGCAAAAACACTGCAACCTCCAACCCTGTTTATTTCCTTTACTGTTAGCGCAAATTGATTATTTAACCTTAGCCAAAGCACAACAACAACTAGGTGAGCAAAAAGTCGCCCAGGAATACTTAGATAAGGCAACCACAGAACTACCAGCGTCTTTAGAAAGTAGTGAACATCAATATGATGCCCATCGTTATATTCGCTTATTGCGGACATTGCGATCGCTCTATTTTGAAGCTGGTTGCTATCTTCAAGCCTATCTAATCAGACAAAAACGCCGTTCCGTTGAACAACAGTATGGTTTTCGCGCCTTTATCGGTGCTGGACGTTTACAACCCCAAAGGAAAGTTACCAACCCCGCTTTGATGTCTGCGTCGGGAAATAGCAGCGTGGCTTTAGAAATAGCTGCTTCCGGTCGGGAAGGTGATATTAATAACTTAATTGGCAGACTTAGCCGTGCTGACTACAAGCTGATCGTAATTCATGGCCCGTCTGGTGTGGGTAAGAGTTCTACCGTCACCGCTGGTTTAATTCCCGCACTCCAAAATCGTGCCATAGGTGATCAAAATGCCATTCCTGTTGTCCTCCAAGTTTATACCGATTGGGTGCGAGAATTAGGCAAATCTTTAACAGCAGCCATGCTGCAACATCAAGAAGCAAACATTGCACCAGGAATCGCCCCTGATTTAGCCCCCCTCAATAGCATTGATGGTATATTACAACAATTACGAGAAAATGCCGATCATCATCTCATTACAGTTTTAATTTTCGACCAATTTGAAGAATTTTTCTTTGGTCATACTGACCGCTATCAAAAACAAGACTTTGATAGATTTATAAGTGACTGTTTAAATATATCTTTCGTCAAAGTGATTTTATCTTTACGGGAAGATTATTTACACCGATTACTAGATTTTAAACATTTAGTTTCCCTAGAAGCAATTAATCATAATATTCTCGATAAAAATATTCGCTATCAATTAAACAACTTTTCTCCTGAATATGCTAAAGTAATTATTCACAAATTAACCGAACGCTCCCAAGTACATTTAGAACCGGCTTTAATTGATGCTGTAGTCCAGGATTTATCAGCAGAATTGGGAGAAGTCCGCCCCATTGAATTGCAAGTAGTTGGCGCACAACTTCAAGATGAACGCATTACCAGTCTTGCTCAATATCAGCCTTATAGACCAAATAAACTCATTGAAAGATATATCAAAGAATTAATTAAAGACTGTGGCGCAGAAAATGAACGGGCGGCTTTAATAGTTTTATACTTATTAACAGATGAAAGTAACCAAAGACCTTTTAAAACCCAAGCAGAATTATCAACCGAATTGGCAGAATTAGAAGACTCTAGCCAACTAGAATTAATCCTATCTATTTTAGTTAGTTCTGGGTTAGTCGTATTATTTGCAGATATTCCCGAACGCTATCAACTTATTCATGATTATTTAGTAGATTTAATTCGCTACCTGCAACAACAGGAATCAAGCTTACAAGCACAACTCAATCAATTACGTTATAAAGTCGAAAATAGTCAACAAGAAATTGAACGTCTTAAAAGTGAACTGAGACAAAAAAAACAGCAAGCAACATTAGTCGATACCCAACGTCAACAGGGAGTAGATTTATTAACAGAACTCCGAGAACTACGCAAGCGAGAAGAACTAAGTCAATTAGAAATTGAACATCTGCGTGGAGAACTCAAAGAAAAA
Organism: Anabaena cylindrica UHCC 0172; assembly: GCF_034931625.1. Taxonomy (GTDB): domain Bacteria; phylum Cyanobacteriota; class Cyanobacteriia; order Cyanobacteriales; family Nostocaceae; genus Anabaena; species Anabaena cylindrica_A. Next base: position 74,846 of record NZ_JAYGGY010000081.1, read on the forward strand.
GCATTAATTGCACAACTAGCAGAAAGTCAAGAAAAACAACGACAAAGTGAAGCGCGATTAAATCGGACATTAAAAATTGCCCTGACGGCTTCCGTTGGCGCTATATTTGGCTTAACTATTTCTGTAATTACTGCCATAGATAGTGAAATTAAAACTCTCAGTACTTCTAGTGAAGCTTTGTTCGCTTCCCAAAAAGGTCTTGATGCACTCAAAGACAGTTTAAAAGCGGGGAAAAAATTGCAACAGACAATCTGGGTAAGTGCTTCTACTAGAGAACAAGTACTAACAGCTTTATACCAAGCAGTTTATGGAGTCAAAGAACGTAACCGCTTAGAAGGTCATTTATCTGGAGTTAATAACGCCACATTTAGCCCAGATAACTCTTTAATTGCTTCAGCTAGTGCAGATTACACAATTAACCTCTGGCTTCCTAATGGTAGCTTTGTCAGAACTTTATCGGGACATGAAGATGTAGTCAATAGTGTTAATTTTAGTCCTGATAGTCAAACTATTATTTCTGCTAGTCAAGACAAAACAGTAAAATTGTGGAACCAAAAAGGTCAACTATTGAAGACTTTAATTGGTCATAAATCTGTAGTCAATAGTGCTAATTTTAGCCCCAATGGTCAAATAATTGCTTCGGCAAGTACGGATAAAACCGTTAAATTATGGAGTGCGGAGGGTAAATTTCTGAAAACTTTGACAGGTCATAATGGTGCGGTTTTGGCTGTAGTTTGGTCACCGGATGGTCAAATAATCGCTTCAGCAAGTGCTGATAAAACTATTAAATTATGGAATGCGGAGGGTAAATTCCTCAAAACTTTGATAGGTCATGAAGATGCGGTTAAAAGTCTAGCTTGGTCATCTGATGGTCAAACCCTTGCTTCTGGTAGTTTAGATTTAGACAAAACTATTAAATTGTGGAGTCGGGAAGGAAAGTTATTGAAAACGCTTTCTGGTCATACTTCTGGCGTTACCAGTGTTAGTTTTAGCCGTGATGGTCAGACGATCGCGTCTGCTAGTACCGACGAAACGGTTAAACTCTGGAGTTTGGATGGCTTATTGCTGGGAACTCTCAGAGGACATAATAATTGGGTGAATAGCGTCAATTTTAGCCCTGATGGTAGTACTTTAATTTCTGCGGGTAGGGATAAAACGATTAAGCTATGGCGTTGGGATGAGGTGCTGTTGCGAAATGGCAAAACTGACATTGATTGGGTGACTAGTATTAGTTTCAGTCCTGATGGTCGCATTTTGGCGGCGGCTAATCGAGATAAAACAGTTAAACTTTGGAGTCAGAATCGTCAATTACTCAGAACATTAACAGGACATCAGGGTTCTGTTTGGGGTGTAGCTTGGTCGCCGGATGGTCAGAATATTGCTTCTGCTAGTAAGGATACTACAGTCAAGCTTTGGAGTCGGGAAGGGCTGCTAATTAATACTTTGCAGGGTCATAAAGATACTGTTTTAGCTGTAGCTTGGTCGCCGAATGGTCAAAATATTGCCTCTGCTAGTAAGGATGCTACAGTCAAGCTTTGGAGTCGGGATGGTAAATTGATCACAACCTTGTTGGGTCATGGAAGTGCGGTCAATTGGGTCAGTTTCAGCCCTGATGGGAAGTTGTTAGCGTCAGCGAGTGATGATAATTTAGTCAAGATTTGGAGCAATGATGGTAAATTTCTATACGATTTAACTGGCCACACCCGGCGGGTAAATGGTGTGGCTTGGTCGCCGGATGGTCAGACTATTGCTTCAGTAAGTATTGATAGTACGGTAAGACTGTGGAATCGGGATGGTAGTTTACTCAGGGTATTACCAGGTAATGGTGATAGTTTGATCAGTGTCAGTTTTAGTCCTGACGGTAAAACGTTGGCTGTTAACAGTGATGATAAGATCAGGCTTTGGAACCGAAACGGAACACTGCTGATAGCTTTAAAGGGTGAGAAGCAAGAGTTAACTAGTCTGAGTTTTAGTCCAGATGGTAAGACTCTGGCTGCGGGTAGCGGTAATGGAATTGTGATTTTACGCAGCTTATCAGATGTGAAGTTAGATGTTTTATTAAAACGTGGCTGTGGATTAATACAAGATTATTTGCATAATAATCCTAAAGTTATGGGGAGCGATCGCATTCGCGGAGTATCTACCACAGCAGAAACCCTCAGTGGGAATCGCTTTTTGTGCGATCGCTAAGAATGTGAAAACCTATTATCTTGAGGCTACTTGGGGTTCTGCCCAAACTTGTCTATCACCTACACCAAAAGTCACAGGCTGATCCCCATCTGTGGAGACGTTTGTACTTTTACCATCACTAGCAACTTGCACCAAAGGCCAATTTTCTTCCCCTATTTCACCTGCACGGAACAGTGCATGATCCGGTTGTTGTTTACTCCAACCTAACAAGATTGCTATTTTTTCATGCTCATTTGTCTCCTGGGGAGGAGCAACTGTTTTGGTATGATTTTGTTGCTGATCCCAAATTACTGCATGATCTGTAACATCTGCTGTATTGAATATGCCTATAAACTTGCGGGCTAAAAAGCGATCGCCTTTTTGTGACCAGCTAACTGGAACTAACACCCCCATTTTCCCTGCTGTATCAGTTGCTTCTGTATCAACAGTCCGTTGTAATAGCGGGTCGCTAGTCCCAGATGTTTTAGCTATCACCTTTAATTTCTTAGTTTGTCTATCTTCTATAAACAACAAACTAGTGACTCGGCTATTGTACATTTCCGGTTTCACTTCTAGCTGTACCCGGCTATAAACAGCATATCTACCATCTGGAGAAACCACCGGTATGCTGCGATAGTGCCGTACTCCAGAATTTCCTTTGCCACCAATAGCTTCCTGAGTCATCATGATCCATTTCCAGGGGATAGGATGAGGACTGCCCATCGGATCATCTGGTAATCCATCAGACTGATGTGGGGGACTATCTATGGGTATTTCCCGCATTGATGAGTCTCTAACACCTGGTGAACTGTTAACCGTTGCTAATTGTTCTGTTGCCGATCTCTTGCTGATCTCAGGATTAACTTCACCTTCCAACGCCGCTATTTTAGCTTCTTTTAATTTTTGTACTAAATCAGTTTGACTAACAGGTATCTTTTCTACAGGTATCTGTTTACTTGCTGTCACAGGAACACTTGTATCACCCCTAGACTGATAATTCTCTTTTTTTACCCCCGAATCCATTTTATCTGCCAGTAATACTTGCCTCTCTCCACTAATAGGCGTATTTAATGGCACAACAGTCCCCAATTGTCCATTCAATGAGTTTAACTGACCTATTTTTAAATTAGATTCCCCTGAAATAGCACTTTTTGGCGATTTTGAATCATATTTCTCAACTTCTACACCAATTTTGGCTACCTTTAATTGTGATTGTTTTGCCAAGGTAGAGTGAATAGATACACCTAAGAGGGGAGTAATTACTATAACAACAACAACGTATCTAATAAATGGTTGTACGCGGAACCATCCTGACAGCAAAAGGGATTTCAACATGAGTGGACTCTCTAAGGGGGGGTGGCTATTTCGAGGAGCAATGTCTATACAGGAAGGGCAAAAGCTATGATTAATTATGTATAACAACAAAGTAGAAGCTCTAACGAGATAATCTCGTCAAATTTTGCATCACTTTACAAAAGTTTTAGTATCATTGTCCACATCTTTACAATCTTTAAATTCTGTAATATTTCCGGGCAGTCAGACCAGTAACAATGAATTACCGTGTTGATAGATACAATGAGTTTTGCGTAAACTATATACCCAAGTCATACCCTTACTTAAGGAAGACTACTATATAGTTCAGTAGTCCTGAGTAACCCCATAGATAAACCTAGTGGATTAAAAAGGACGCTGGATCAGCTTTTAAACTTTTTTCACTGGATAGTTATTTTCGCCAACCTGTACTAGTGACTAAAATTAAGGTAAGCTTTTACGAACAGTTGTAGCAAGAGCTAGTCCATGCCATCTAAAAAACTACCTACTTAGAAACTTTTGTAACAGTACTAATCCTGTTAAAAGTAAAGCTAATGCGTATGAAAGCAATTGAGTAATCAAAAAATCTTCTACTTTCCGGCAAGAATTACCAAAATCCTCATCTTTATCTGTCCAACTCTATAAACCTGTTCGCAAATCAATAATATATCTATTGCGATCGCTTTGCGTGTGAGTACCATCACACAAATAGAAAGAAGCTGATTTTAGTAAACTACCAAATTACTACCCTACCAAATAAGTGGGTTTAGTAGATGCTTAACTGTCTAGCTACAAGACATAACCAAATATTTATGCCTGCATAACAGCAAATACAATCATTGATCATCGCTGCCGTGCTTGCCAAGACATTTTCATTCATTAAGGAAGTTTTCTTTGCACCAATAACTAACACTTTACCACTAAATCACTAAACTTGAATGCCCTCCTAGCAAAATTGCTTTGCGTCTTTTCCATCATTATCGTAATTTAGTGAGTTGTGGGCAGTCAGTTGTCAGTGATTCATGACGCACCTAATATTGACTAATAACTAATAGCTAATAAATAATGAAAATCGTATTTTTTGGTACTCCCGAATTTGCTGTCCCCACGCTAGAGAAACTACTAGCTCACCCAGATGTGCAAATTTTAGCAGTTGTCACCCAACCTGATAAACGTCGAGAAAGGGGGAATAAACTCACACCCTCACCAGTCAAATCACTTGCTATTGCCCACAACCTCCCCGTGTGGCAACCTGAGAGAATTAAAAAAGATATTGAAACTTTAACCCAACTAAAACAATTAGACGCAGATGTGTTTGTCGTGATTGCTTATGGGCAAATTTTGTCTAAGAAAATCTTAAATATGCCAAAATTGGGTTGCATTAATGTGCATGGTTCAATTTTACCCCAATATCGTGGTGCGGCTCCCATTCAGTGGTGTCTATGTAACGGTGAGCAAGAAACTGGGATTACAACTATGTTAATGGATATAGGCATGGATACGGGTGATATGCTGCTAAAAGCTACTGCACCTGTTGAATTACTAGATAATGCCCAAAATTTAGCTGATAAGTTAGCGATAATGGGTGCAGATTTATTAATAGAAACCCTATTCAAGCTGGAACATCAAGAAATTGAACCAATTCCCCAAGATAATTCTGCGGCTACTTATGCATCTTTGATTCAAAAACAAGATTATAATTTGGACTGGTCAAAGACAGCTATTCAATTGCACAACCAAATTAGAGGTTTTTACCCCAACTGTCTGACGACTTTTCGCAATCAACCACTGAAAATAACTGCGGTTGTTCCTCTAAATTCTGCTTATATTCACGAGTTACCAGAGCCATTAAAAGAAAAAATACACAAAATATCTGATTTGTCAACTATTTCAGGGCAACCAGGAGAAGTCGTCAGTATCATCAAAGGCTTAGGAGCAATTGTACAAACTGGGGAAGGTTTGTTGCTGTTGAGAGAAGTTCAGCTAACCGGTAAACGTCCCCAATCAGGATGGGACTTTGTCAATGGTACCCGTTTAACTTTGGGAGAAGTGATAGGTAATTCGTAATTAACCTCTTCATCTCCCCAGTATCCAGTCACCTATCACCTATACTGCAAACGAGTCAAACTTGGACTTATGTCATACTGACCGTAACGTAGTGCAGGGAAGTATCTCGGAGATTCTAGAGCCTACGGCACGCTACGCGTTAGCAAAGCTCCACGACGTGGCACACTTCGTACCCTACGGGAAGCAAGCTACAGAATGACACTTTTCAACCGTTTTTAGTATATCACCTGATTTTCATAGAAACGGCAGGATTTACAAGGGCCTTCTGGGTTGACTGCACAACGAAGGATTTCTGAACGAGCATTGTAGTTGCAGGTAGCATCCCCAATTACCCAACGTCCCCCAACCAAGGTTTTTTCATCTGGTCGTTTTGCAGACTGCACATAAATAGCCACATTATGCAAGCGGTAGCGTCCTAATTTTAATTGATATCTATGACGACGCTCTAAAACTGCATAGGTTTTACCTTCAAGATCAAGATAATTACCCGGTTGGGGTGTCCAATCAAGTTTTAATATACCGAGAGACTGACGTGGGTTTGTCAAAATCACCTCAGTTGGTAACGAATCTGGTTCCATAATAAGTTTATGTTATGAGATTTACATTATAAAGATAGTACCGCAACAACCAAAAATATATTTATGGGTACGAGTCGATAGAACTTTACCGTATTTTTACATAGTTATTTATTTTCAAATGCCCTAAATATTACAATATTTTAAAGTAATGTTTTTCACATTGAATAAGTATTTAAAATAAAGATACATTCTAGATAAGTGAGATTTAGGTTATAGCTATGACAAACAACAATATAGAAGTTGTTTTTAGCTTTGATACGACAGGTAGTATGTATCCTTGTCTAACTCAGGTACGAAGAAAAATTAAAAATACCGTCACTAGACTGATGGATGAATTACCTCTAATTAAGATTGGCATTATCGCTCACGGGGATTATTGTGACGCAGGTTCAACCTATGTGACTAAAACCTTTAACCTTTCTGGTGATGTCGATAAAATTTGTGATTTTGTCCAAAATGTAGAACCAACTGGTGGGGGAGATGCACCGGAATGTTATGAGTTAGTATTACATGAATCCCAATCTCTATCTTGGTCAAAATCAGCATCTAAATCTCTAGTTTTGATTGGTGATGATATTCCCCATGCACCAGCACACAATCCCCAAAAGTTAAATTGGCGTAAAGAGGTAGATAAGTTAGCAGAGTTGGGAATTTCAGTTTATGGAGTGCAAGCACTTAATCGCCATCATGCTACACCTTTTTATCAAGAATTAGCTGAAAAGTCTGGTGGTTTTCATATTAATTTAGACCAATTTTCTTATATTACTGACTTGTTTTTAGCAGTTTGCTATCAGCAGTCATCCGATGAACAGTTACAAGCTTATGAACAAGAAGTAATTAACCAAGGAAGGATGAATCGTGGGTTAAATAAAATATTTGACACCATGATGAAACGAGAAGGAACATCTTATTATGAATCAACTGATTTAAGAGCGGTTGTTCCTGGAAGATTCCAAGTTTTAGAGGTTGATTTAGATATTTCTATTAAGGCGTTTGTGCTAGAAAATGGGTTAACATTTAAAGTAGGGCGTGGCTTCTATGAATTCACGAAAACAGAAACTATCCAAGCGACTAAAGAAATTATCTTGATGGATAGGACTACAGGTGATTTATTTCAAGGTAGTGCTGCACGAGAAATGTTAGGTTTACCAATGGATACGACAATTAGGATTAAACCGAGTAATCTCGAAAAGTATGTGGTGTTTGTTCAAAGTACTTCTGCTAATCGTAAGTTGATTGGTAAAACCAGATTTTTATATGAAGTTGAAGACTGGGATCATAAATCAACAGATTAAACCTCGTCTAACTTGAGATTTGCGATTGCTTCCTTACGTCGCAATGACACAAACCAATCATTCAAAACTCCAGATTTCAAAATGGATGAGGTTTAAATATTCGCGTAGCGTGCCGTAGACATACCGAAAATATGCGCCAAAGAACGCGAAAGAAGAAAATAGCTAATTCTACACTGGGAAGGGAGTAACATAATTTAGCTAGGTGTGTCAGATGTATAAAGTCTGTTAATTTGTGCCAAATTTTTGAGTCTGACGCACCCTACAAGATGAGAGATTTAAAGGCATACTCAATATGTGCTAGATTCTATCAGTGCGTGATTCCTATAGTCTTTGAAATTCTATTTTCTAAAGTATTATCTTATAAATTTTATGATGCCAAGTGAATCTGAGATCAAGCGCATAGAAGAAATTCGGCGGTTATTACAACAAGCTAGTTATGCTTACTATGTCCTAGATGCACCAATCATGGAGGATACTGTTTATGATCGGTTTTATCGGGAATTACAAGAATTAGAAACTCAGTATCCAGAATTAATCACTCCTGATAGTCCGACTCAACGGGTGGGTGAGCGACCTGCAACTCATTTTACTTCAGTCCGGCATAATATCCCTTTATATAGTTTAGAAAATGCTTTTAATGTGGAGGAGTTACAAAGCTGGGAACAGCGTTGGCGAAGACACTTACCCCCTCAGTATTCTCCGGGGGATATAGAATATGTGGCGGAATTGAAAATTGATGGTGCTGCTTTGGCGTTAACTTATGAAAATGGTGTTTTAACTAGGGGTGTGAGTAGGGGTGATGGGGTGATGGGTGAAGATATTACCCAAAATGTGCGGACTATTCGCTCGATTCCTCTACGTTTGAATTTTGACGGCTTAGAAAATATTGACAAGGTGGAAGTGCGGGGTGAGGTGTTTTTACCTATAGATGTATTTAAACAAATTAATGAGAAAAGACAAAAAGCCGGTGAACAGGTATTTGCTAATCCTCGCAATGCTGCTGCTGGTACACTTAGACAGTTAGATCCCCGGATTGTGGCACAGCGACAGTTAGATTTCTTTGCTTATACGCTACACATTACGGGGCTGGATGACTCTAGTATTGCTAATACCCAATGGGAAGCTTTGGAGTTGTTGCAAAAAATGGGGTTTCGGGTTGATTCCCACCATAAGCTGTGCAATTCCTTAGGGGAAGTTGCTGAATATTATGAATATTGGGATACAGAACGGCTGAATTCAGCTTATATGACTGATGGGGTGGTGGTAAAGCTGAATTCTTTTAGATTGCAAGAACAGTTGGGTTTCACGCAGAAATGCCCCCGTTGGGCGATCGCACTTAAGTATGCAGCAGAGGAAGCTCCAACCCGTGTGGAAAGGATTACAGTGAATGTAGGCAGAACCGGCGCATTGACTCCTTTAGCGGAAATGTTGCCTGTACAATTAGCAGGGACTACTGTTTCTAGGGCTACTCTACATAATAGCGATCGCATTGCCCAATTAGATATCCGCATTGGAGATACTGTCATTGTCCGCAAAGCTGGGGAAATTATCCCGGAAGTGGTGCGGGTAATAAAAGAATTGCGTCCCGCTGATACTCAACCTTTTATTATGCCTAGCGAGTGTCCCGTCTGTAGTCAACCAGTGGTGCGAGAATCAGGGGAAGCGGTGACAAGATGTGTAAATGCTTCCTGTCCCGCAATTCTCAAAGGTGAAATTGAACATTGGGTAAGTCGTGATGCTTTGGATATTAAAGGTGTCGGTGAAAAGTTAGTGCATCAACTGGTAGATAAAGAGTTGGTGCATTCCGTTGCTGATTTATATGACTTGACACCGGAAAAACTATGTGCATTGGAACGAATGGGGCAGAAGTCCGCAGAAAAATTAGTGAATGCGATCGCACAATCAAAAAATAAACCTTGGTCAAGGGTATTATATGGTTTAGGCATTCGTCACGTTGGTAGTGTCAACGCCCAATTATTAACAGAGAAATTTACCAGTGTTGAACAGTTAGCAGCAGCACGACAATCAGATATTGAAGGTGTTTATGGTATCGGTGCAGAAATAGCACAATCCGTTTATCAATGGTTTCAAAGTGATGCTAATCAAAGTTTAATTTCCCGTCTGCAAGCAATCGGGTTGCAATTCGTTTCCACCGAAGAACCGAAACCAGCAGGTGAGATGAATGAAAAGTTTGCTGGTAAAATCTTTGTGGTTACAGGCACTTTACCAACCTTAAAGCGCGATGAAGCAAAAGCACTAATTCAAAAAGCTGGCGGTAAAGTCACAGATTCAGTCAGTAAAAAAACAGACTTTTTAGTTGTGGGTGAAGATGCAGGTTCTAAGTTAGACAAAGCCCAAACCCTAGGAATTACTCAGTTAAGTGAAGCACAACTACTAGAAATGTTGGAAGTTTAAACGATTAGCTTGACAAAGATATCTAAACTATGAGATATTCGTGCAATTACTTAATTTAAGGGTATAAAATTTTAGAGATTTTTTAACAAATTGGGAAACCTAACAGGTTGTCATCCCGTCAATTTACGTGGACATGAATTTTGTTAAGGAATTTATATAACAATGAAAGCATCTTCACGTTTGCTTGTAAAAACAGTCGGTATTGCGATCGCTCTAGCTAGTGTACTAGTTAGTTCTCCCTCTTGGGCTAAGAAAGAAAAACACAAAAATTCAGGACATATACAGAGTGTAACTACAGTTACAACTACTTCCAATACACTTATACAAGTTGCTAACACCAGTTCTTGTGGTTGTAGCACTTTTGCCAATGCTATCAGGTCTGCTGGCTGGGAAAACACTTTTTCTAGCACCAGATCATCATATACCATGTTTATCCCCTCAGATGCTGCTTTCGCCGCTTTACCAGTTGCCACTCGCAATAAACTATTCTTACCGAAAAATAGAGCAATATTACAGCAAGTTTTAGCTTACCACATTCTTTCTGGCACAGTTGATTACAAAAAAATCAAGCCAGGTAAATTCAAAACCTATCAAGGTAAAGTAGTTGAAATTAAATATAAAAAAGGTAAATTAGAAATAGGTAAAGCAAAATTCAAGAAGTCAGACTTGAAAGCCAAAAACGGCTACATTCACTTAATTGATACAGTACTTATTCCCCCTGGATTGCTTATTTAACTCATTTTTTAGAGGGTTTAAAAAACTTCCAATTAAAAAAAATATCAATCTGTGGGGTGTGTTATGACAGCGTATACTGTAAACGGGTCAAACTTGGACTTATGTCATACTGACCGTAACGTAGTGCAGGGAAGTATCTCGGAGATTCTAGAGCCTACGGCACGCTACGCGAACACTTCGTTCAGAATGACACTTTTAACCCGTTTTTAGTATAACATACCCTTTTCATTCATCTATTCTGATTAGTAAAATCTCAGTTACAAAACTTAATGTAGTTGTCACTCCTTTATGGGTTGGTTTTCATGATGGCAACTTTGATATTTTCAACCTCAATGAATCAGCTTCCAGTAGTTTGGAACGTTTAGCTGAAGATGGGGATACAGCACCAATTTCTAATTTATTTTCCAGTAGTGGTAATGGACAAGTTCAAGGAACATTCAATTTCATCACTCAAGCGAAAAGGAATTTCAATATATCCCTGTTTAACTAATTGCAAAGTTTTTTCACGCCCTGCATGGACTCTTTGTAGCAAAAAGCAAACTTCAGTGAGAACGGCTTCACAGGTTAATAGAGGATACTGAATATTTGTTAATGAAGAGATAGCCCACTGATGAAATTTATCATTAGGCATCAGGAAAGCTACCAAAACTCCTGTATCGATAATGATGCCCTTTCGCATTATTTACCGAAGCCTTCCATATATCCAGAATTATAGGATAAATCTTCTATATTACTGTCTAAACAACCGATAAACTCTTGTGCTGCTTCAGTAAAAGAAATTTTTTTATCCTCTGGTTCTATCTGTTCTTGGATATGACTAATGTTGTCTATTTTGAATTCTAAAAACTCAATAAACTTAATAACTTCGTTTCGCTGTTCACGAGGTAATTGTTTTATTTTAGCGATCGCTATTTCTAAAGAGGTCATTTTTATCGTTCTCCTTTCACGCCTAAGCCAGTCCTAGTTTAGCAAAATTCAACAGCGATCGCTTTACTCGCCGCAGGTATCGCTTGATTGAAAGTAGGGGAAATAGCGATCGCTAAATCAATACCATTTTAATTGTGCCATTTGTAGAAGCATTCGCAGATATAAATTATCGGTCTATTCCATATTTTGTGGTGCGAATGCTTTGCTCTTACAGCATAATGCGATATTTTCTATTATTTTAAGCTGCCGTTGATACAATTTGGAATGGGATATTTTCTAGAAAAATTTGTGGTAATTGACCCGAACCAAGTACGTCTTTTGCATCAAGAATTTCTATACCAACTAAAACTTCATCTGCACCAATATTGAGTGCAATTTCTTCACTTAATCGCAAGGTACGACATTCATGAGAGCCATCAATTAAGCGAATATAGAGTGAGTCGGTTTCCTGATCATAAGTAATTTTCATAGTGTCCCTTTCCTCAGAAATAAAATGTATACACAGTAATCACTACAATTTCAGTCTCGTTTTCGGCAATAATGGGCGAAACTCGTTTAATGGCATAGGAGCGACCTTGCCATTCTCCATTAAACTGAAAGTCGTAACGATATTCAAGTCTGCCTTGCTTGGCAGGTTTTTGATTACCATTAAGAATTGCTTCTGTGACTTCTAGCTCATTTGTACCACGCTCTATACATTGTGCTAAAGCGTGTTTGGTAAAACGAATTGGCTTCATGGAGTTTACTTAAACCTGCTCCTATCAAGACTATAACAACAGATATCGTTCAATCAATATAAACTCCATAAGCGATCGCTTCCATTGATATCACATAAATTCAAGCGATCGCTTTTTTGGTATTTCTAAAAAGGCAAGCCCGGAATTTTAACTGGTACGGGAATTCGAGTGGGAATCGGTAAACCTCCAGGAATTATTTGTTTGATTTGATTGACGATATTGAGTGCTTCAGCAGTTGTTTGGGCAAATCCTGTATCACCTGTAAAGCCGACATCAAAAATACAACCCTCCAATTGTTCGGGACTGACTCCAGCTTGTTGACAGGCATTTGTCGCTGTTTGTATTTGGGCAGAAGAAAGCATCGCCAGTGTTTTGTAGCTGGATGGGAAACCGCGATCGCTAAAGGTGTCGGTATTTTGCCCTGCTTTGTAATCAAACAATGAATCTGCTTGACTAATCCGCCAACTATTCCCAAATTCTTTGTATAGCTGATCAAAGACGATATTTTCGACTTTACTAACCAATCCGGCAACGCGACTTAAACCAGGAATGAAGCTGTTAGCAGTTTGAGCGATTTGACCATAAGTGGATTTAGTTTCAATGACTTTACCACTGCGTGTTTGCAAGTCATCCCCAGGGTTGCCATTAGAGTTACCCAATAAGCCAACATACTTGCCTACAACATCTGGAACTGAAGGATTCACATCCATATAAGACAGGTTATTGCGCTGAGTTCTTCTAACTGAAATGATTTCTCCTGTGGGTAGTTGAATAACATAGCTACCTTGTCCCTGTTCAGCAATGATCGTGCCATTTGGTAATGTGCCACCCTGTGCAGCAAAGGGTTTACCATCAACTCTAATCGGTGTACTGGTATCGCTATCGGGTAAACTCTGTCCATAGATAGCAAGGCGGCTATTACCTGATTTTATTGCTACTGCCGAGTTAAGTGAAAGTTGCGATCTTAAAACGGGGCTTTGTCGTACTTGTACTTCAAAACTTCCATCAGTGGATTTTACGAGTGTAAATTCACCAACTGTTTGGAAGCTATAACGATAGCCATCAAATGTCACAATATGCGGATCACCATAGCTACTTCCTGTTTTTCCCTTGCCAGGTTTAGGAATGGGCTTTTTATCATTAACTGTAATTTCTTGAGAAGCAGAAGCTAAACAAGCTGAATTGCTACCTAAATTGGAAGAAATAACTAAATTAGCACTACCTGATTGTACTGCTTGATATATATTTTCATTAGCCAAACTGATTACGGAACTTTCGACTTTAGCCGAGATAAATTTTTGGGTATCAGATGGCTTTTTATAAAGAGTTACATTTCCATATTCCACAGGCTTAATAGGTATAACTTCTGTGTCTGCGAAATTTTTAACATGGTTACTAGCATCTTCAAATAACGTTTTTATAAAGCTTCTAAGCTCATTAATTACAGATGTGAATTTACTCAAATAGTCTTCTTTCCCCGGTTCAATTTGCTTTATCCTTGCCTTATTAAGTGCTGATCTATCTCTTTGAAACTGATTGGTTGCTTTTTGTAAATTGCTTTCCGCTTCCTTAACACTAGAATCATAGATTTTTTCAGTAGTCAATCCAGTTCTTTGATTAGTTATAGCAGTTTGTTTATTCTGCATTGACTTAAAATAATTCTCTCTAGCATTGTCAAGCAATTCTTTACTGCTTTCAACACTTTTTTCTAACCTAGCTATATTTTCTCTACTCTCTCGTAGTTCTTTAGCATAACCTTTAATATCCATTGCAGTTAAGATTAAATCAATCATATCAGCAATATCGAAACTACCTCCTTTACTTTTAATATTAGTGAGGATTACATCACTCCATTCTCCTTTTTTTTTGTTTTGCGTGTCCAGATTATGTTCTGTTACTTGAAATTGTAAAGTTACATTAAAAGGCAAAATAAATTCTGAAGCCTTTGTTGCTTTGTCAATCACAAACATGGTGATAGATCCTGCAAGTGCTGGAACAGCGCCTGCTCCAGTCAGACTTAATCCTGTCAGGAATAGATTCAATGCCAGCTTAAGATAACTATACACAGGGTTGTGTTGTGCAATATCTGCGTAGTCATATGCACGGCAAAGCGTACTGAGTCCTTCTCGTGTTTTAGCAATATCTTGTAAAGGTTTTATTAAACTAAAAGATATTTTTTGCTCAGATTTAGTATTTGTAGATATTCTTTTTTGTTTTATATCTAATATTTTAGATATATAAGTCGCAGCATATATTTCATTTTGCTTTGAATTAGATGGTATAAATCTATTATTCCAGGAATCTAAATATGAAATCATATTGCTATTAGCAATAATGCCGTCCAAAATTGAAACGTCAGGTGATTGACCTTTCAAAAGTGGAGAAGTACCAGAAAGTATAGCTTTGAAAGAGTTGGGATTCCTTGGATGATCCAATACAAATTGAGCAGCAGCTAATGGTATTAATTCTTGGGGCAGATTTTTTGCATTAATCAAATCATTACGACTTATCCCAAAAATTCCGGCTATTTTATCTAGGATTTGTTGCTGTTTTAAGAATAATGACTTAGTTGTACCTGGAGAAGGTGTAAGAGCGGCAATAGTAAAATTTACTTTTGGGCAAACGTTATTATTGCTAAATATAAAAATTGTTGTGTTTCCACCTAAAGCACCTCTGCTTGGATGTAAAGGTACAAATACTGAAACATCATCATTAGAAAGTCTTGTAGCAATTGATGGTGAGATTTGTTCGCTACCTTCTGCTTGGAATGCGACAGATAGCTTGACAAAATTTTGGGGAATTCCTTTAATAATAACTTGTTTGCCAGGTTCAACGTTATTAGTAGTCATCACTGGTGATACGCATGGAATATTTGCATCTTCTGTAATCGCTGGAGTTTGAACTTTACGATTTGGATTTAATGGCGTTGAAACTGGGTTAACTCTTTCAGTATCACTATCATCAAAATCGGGACGACGGAGAGGAGTATTAGGTCCAGGATCTTGCGGAAATGATGGTGCTTGTGGATTAGTTACTGGTGGTGTACTTGGCTCATCATCAAATTCCCTGGAACGCTGTACCAACAAATCCCCCAAACCATCAAAAATCGTCCTTTCCACAGCCGGGGGAGTTGCTGCAACCACTCGCTGGGACGATCGCGCTAAATCTACCGTACACATTGTCGAATTGAAGCTAAAAACCGTACACATAGCAGTAGCGATCGCTCTATTCAACCAAGTACCTGGAGACAAAAAAGCAGCAATTAGGGAAACAAGAAAACTAGAAATTCCCAGAACAAAAAGACGAATCCGACGCATGGTTTACCTCACAGCATTTAAAAATTAGAAAGACAAGTAAAGAAATTTGGGAAGATGATACCTTTAACTGAAATCAAGGCAGAAATTGAAGCTATAATTTTCCTTCTTCTTGCTCTGTTCTTCCGTCAGTAACTTTGCACTGAAAACCGTAATGTGCTATTGGCTCGTTAGGAATGCCTCTGAGACCTTCTGGCATACCAGAAAATGGATCGCCACCATGAGGCCAAAAGTAAAACCAATTATTATCGTTATGAACGTTAAATGCACGACATTCCCACACGTTGCCTGATGCTTTTTCTTATTTAACCCAACAGGTGCATTTAGATACATTTGAAGAAGCAAAAGGATTTTCCTCTCCATTGCTAGATGATTGTGGTGCTTGTGGATTATTTACAGGTGGCGAAGTTGCTGGTTGATCATCACCAAATTCATTTGGATCTCGCTGTACCAACAAATCCCCCAAACCATCAAAAATTGTCTTTTCTATAGCCGGGGGAGTTGCTGCAACTACTCGCTCAGACGATCGCCCTAAATCTACCGTACACATTGCCGAATTGAAGCTGAAAACCGTACACGTAGCAGTAGCGATCGCTCTATTCAACCATGTACCTGAAATAAAAAAAGCAGGAATTAGGGAAACAATAAAACTAACAACTCCTAAAGCAAAAAGACGCACCCGACGCATAAATATCTCCTCAGTTAGTATTTGACACAATCCAACTCAAATAAATATTCATTTACTCTCTAACTAGAAATTGTTAATTGACCAAGAGACTTTAAAATTTGTAGAACTTCGTATAATTGATTTTCTGTTTCAGAAAGAGAGAAAATTTTAGATAAAGTATATGTAGGAGATGGTTCTTGAGTCAGTTTAATAAAGCGAAACTCACGTCCATTGCTAATCATCCCAAATAATTCTTTGGACTTTTGATTAGGGCTTGCTATCATATAAGTCAGAGCCTGTGGCAAAGCAACCATCACGTCATACTGAATACTTTTTGCTTCAATGACAACAACCCAGATGGTATTTTGTAAGACAAGAACATCGATTTGTCCCCGCACTGTTTCCGAACCATCCTGAGATACAACCTCGACTGATTCTTCTAGAGTTGTGTAAAATGGCGGATCATAGAAACCTGCTAAAGACAGCAATGGCGATAAAGTAACCATCTTCACTGTTACTTCTAAAAGCGGACGATCAGCAAGATAAAGGTATTGTTGTCTAGTGCGATCTAATATTTGCTTTTCAAATTCATTTAGTGGAGGAGCCGACTGTAATAACTCCGCAAATAATGTATCGCTTTCAATTTGTTGTAAATGAAACTTAGTTTTGACATCATATAAACTGAGCTTTGAGGCTGGGAGTGTTTGAGTCATGACTTGTCTCCTGTATTTTGATAATTAATAGGGCTAGACCTGCGGTGTCACTTTGAGGATATTTTAAACTATCTCAAACACTTCAACATTTAGATAGAATAGAGAAGAAATTATGGGAAGGCAATTACACCTAAAAAAAGAAATGCAATTGCCCCTAAAACCTAAAATAAACGAGGAATAAATCGGTTGATAATATTGTTAATTATTGCAGTGCCAAATTCCTGTTCCCAGCTTTTCACATCAGCCTTTGTTGGTTGAGTCGCTTCCACATTGGCAACTTCAGAATTATCTTCTTTGAAAGCAACCTTAACTCCAGCTTGAGAAATTAGTTCTTTGAAAGTATTAATAGGGATTGCTGCGTTAAAACCAGTTTTAATTTCTGTTTGTCCACCAGAAGCAGACTCATTTTTCACTACCCCGTCACGGTCTCCCTGTCCGTGAATTCCTATCACACGACCACTCACATCAAACACTGGACCACCACTCATACCTCTGCGAGTTACAGCATCATAACGCATGGTATATCCTTGAGCTTTGCTATCAGGACGGCTGGTAACTTGTCCTCTTGTAAATTCATATTCCCGTTGATTGTTGTCTTCAATAGACATCGGATAACCAGAAATATAAACACCTGTACCAATTCCTGCTTCATCAGAATTGCTAATTGGTGCAACAGAATATTCTTCTGAACTTTCAAATTTAACTATTGCTAAATCTGGACTGGTTTCAGTTTTCTGTAAATTCTGCACTGAAGTAACAGCATAAGTTTTCTTTTTGCTGGTATAAATGTTGTATTCTTGGGCTTGGCTGGCAACTACATGATTAGCAGTTAACACAGTATAAGTATTACCATTTTTGGCGATTATTACCCCAGAACCACCCGCATTTGTACCTGCGGAACTGTCAATTCTTACTGTTGTTGGCACGGCAATTTGAGCAACTTCTTTAGCAGTTTTAGCAGATACCGGTTGACTAATTACTATTGCTGCTACTACTGCTGTCCCTGTGATAAAACCAGGAAGAGAATTAAACCGAGAAAAACCAAAACTCATAAACAACTCCTTTAAACTGAAAACTACATTTTATACAAGTCAGACTAGAAACTACTCCGATAAAGTAGACCTAACTTCCCCTACTGATTGTTTTGGCAAGATAACTGGAGAGGCTGTACTTTCCGGTTTCCGTAGGATAGGAACGGGAGGATTTAACTGGATATTATTTTCCGTTGTTTCTGGTGATAAAACAGGTTGCTGGGATTGGGGTAAATTCTGAAACTGTAAATAGCTACTAATGGGAATTCCCAAACTAGAATTAACTATTTGCGCTAACAATCCCGGTGATGGTTCTGTGCCATCTTCAAAGGCATACACGCCAAAATCTGGATCACGGTTTTTTACCCTGCCATTAATCCCAATTAGCAAACCCTTGGCATTAAAAATTGGTCCGCCACTCATGCCTACAGCAATATCATTGGTGTAACCTAAGCGATAACCTTGAGCGAGGGATTTTGGTGGTAGTACTGACACCTCACCACGGGTGAATCTAAATTCCCTGATGCCTTGATCAAAAGTTGTGGCTAAACTCTGTTCCTGATACATGGGAAAACCAGCCGCAAATACAAGTTCTCCTATTAATACAGGTTGATTACTGATACTTGCCACTTGGTAGGAGGAATTGCTACGAAACTGAGTAATAGCTAAATCAGTATTACCCAGTTGTTTAAGTTGGCGCGATACGGGAGTATAACTCCGACCATCTGGTGTCATGATTGTATGTTGGTCACTGAAAGCGACAACGTGCCAGCTAGTCAGAACTGTATAAGTTTGTCCTTGACGCTGGACAATCACACCAGAACCAGAAGCATTGGGAGTGAGGATTCGCACGGTAGTTTGTTGTGCCAATCGTTGCATATTCCCCATCTCGGTTTGGGCTGTTAAGTAGGTAGGGACTGTTTGGGCAATAGCATTGCACCCATCAAAAAGATAGAATGGAGCGATCGCTAAACTGCCCATTAGTCCCAGTCGCAGCCAATTAGTTACTCTATACCACCCGCAAGGGGTCATTTAGTTGAACTCTCCACTACGTCCTGAACTGGGTTGGGATGGTGTCGGCTGAACATTGGTATTGGTGGGTGTGGTAGGTTGTGTAGTGCTTTCTGCGTTTTCTCCTAACCTTCCACTCACATCTATGTAAGGTGCTGCACCACTCTCACTCAGCGATCGTATGCCAGCTTGTCCCTCACGCCATGCCAGGAGATTAGTCAGTGTTTTTACTGCATCTTGACCACGTTTGAGAGTAAATATCAAACCTTCACAACGTCCATTGACTTGACTAGCGGTGCAAACCACATTTTGTCCATTCATTCTCCCGACAGTGATCAGCTTAAGCTGTTTATTACGTCGATAGGTTTCCAATCTTCCGCTTACTTCTTGACAGCGCGTTAGAGGATCGTAACCAGAGTATCGAAAATGATTAGAAGTCCACTTAATCCAAGGCTCAGTAATGCCTTGAGAATTTTGGTATACTGTTACAGGTACACCAGTTGAGCGATCGCAATAAAATCCCTGTGCTTGGGCGTAGCTGGGTTGATGCAACGCAACAGTAGTACCTAATGCGATCGCCATGCCGACCGAAGGTATAACTACACCCTTTTTCAATGATTGCAGTTTCTTCACGACGTTATTTGATACTCCGTAAATCTAATAAACTTTCTTAGTTATTATTATTCCCAAGAGGTGTCTAGATCAATCTTATGTAAACAATCTTCAGCAAAAATTAATATCACAGTTTAAATGCATGAAAGCTAAATACAATATATGACAATTCTCAATTATTTTTCAAAAATAAGATACTTACTTTATCAGTATTTATTCTTAAATAACTTATTTTTTTGAAGACTTACCCGGAGCTAATAGTCAATGGCACGAAGTAATTAAGTATTCCTCACACTTAACTCTTGGCAAAATATCATTTTATACCTATCAATTTATTATTAACCATGCATCAAAGTTCCGGTCGCTGGCGTTTAGGACTAGGTTTATCGTTAGTGACTGTTTTTTTATGGGGTATTCTACCAATTGCCCTAAAGGTAACGCTACAAGCTCTAGATGTTTATACTATCATTTGGTTTCGCTTTTCCTTATCTTTTGTATTACTGGTAATTTATTTGTCGGTACAGGGAAAACTACCAAATTTAACACAATTAACTTCTAGTTCTGGCAAATTATTAGCAATAGTCACAATATTTTTAGCTAGTAATTACTTCTTTTTTATGCAAGGTTTAGCATTAACAGCACCTGCTAACGCAGAAGTGATAATTCAGTTGGCTACTGTGTTGTT
Source organism: Anabaena cylindrica UHCC 0172 (assembly GCF_034931625.1). GTDB lineage: Bacteria > Cyanobacteriota > Cyanobacteriia > Cyanobacteriales > Nostocaceae > Anabaena > Anabaena cylindrica_A. The sequence goes on from NZ_JAYGGY010000081.1 coordinate 95,113, forward strand.
AGGTTTTGGTGGTTTGGTAATTTTTAAAGAACATTATACATTACGGCAATGGATTGGTGTGAGTGTATTAACTTTAGGTTTTGCACTATTTTTTAATGCTCAATTAACAAATTTAATTACAGCACAGGGGCAATATCTTTTAGGTAGTGGATTGGTTGTATTGGGGGCGGTAGCATGGGCTATTTATGCTTTGGCACAAAAGCAGCTATTGCAATCTTTATCATCCTCTAATATTATGCTGATAATTTACGGTGGATGTGCTTTATTATTCACTCCTTTTGCTAAAATCAATACAGTTTTTAATCTCAATCCTTTGCATTTAGGAATGTTGCTATTTTGTGGATTAAATACTTTAATTGCCTATGGTGCTTTTGCTGAATCATTAGCACATTGGGAAGCCTCAAGAGTAAGCGCAGTCTTAGCATTAGCTCCAATTGTAACTTTAATATCAGTTTGGATAGTTTCAGGTATTTTCCCGAATCTAATTCCCTTAGAACACATCACTATAATAGGAATTATAGGAGCATTTTTAGTTGTTACTGGTTCGGTAGCTATCGCTTTAGGTAAATCTGAATAAAATAAATTGTTGGCATTGTTTCAAGTAGGTTTTTAAACTCAAAAAAATATTTTTATAGTCAGGATTAAAGATACAGAATATTTGATATAGCAGGGAATAGGGAACAAGAAAAAGAAGAGGAAAATATTCTTCTTCCTTCTGACTCCTTAATTCTTACGTTTTATATTTAAAGCTACACAATAAATACTGAAGCAAACTATTGTTTTGGTTGTTATGATTTTAAAAGCATCTAATCAAATAGAGTCAAAATCCGACCGAAGAGAGATTTTTTTATCCTAATTGACTCTATATCAATGAACCTCTCAATTTTATCTTCACAAGAAAAAAAGCTCAAAAATATCCAGAAGACTGAGGCAAATAAGAGTATATAAATACATGAACAGGGTGTCTGAATAACTACCAAATTTAACGCCTCGCTAAAACACATCATTGAAAAATTTGAGCGATGAATAGTTTGTTTGGTAATTGGTCTAGCAGTCTGAGAAAAAGTTTTCTCTTGCTGACACTTTCAATATTGCTGCCAATATTTGGAATTAATAACTCTGTTATGGCAGCAGAGAAAATATCCGCTTCTTATTCGTTACTAGAAATTTCTATTCCTGTAATTAGTTTAGAGACTTATGCCAAAACGGGATTAATTGATAAGGATTTGTCAGTGTATCAGCAGTATATTTCACTTCAAAAACTGCAAGAACTACGACAAATTTTACTCAGAACTATCAAAATTAATCCCGCAGTTGCTTCACAATTTCTCCATACACAACAAGGAGAATTTTTACTGCGACGGTTGGCAGAATTAATTAAAACTAAATCTCATCAACCTGATTTAGGATTTAATGCTTTACGTACAGCAATAATTTTAGCATCGGGGGAGGCAGACGGTTTAACATTATTAAATTTGCTACATAAGTATCCTACAAATAATATTCATATTAACTTAGCTGATAGCCTGGAAATAATTGGTGAACTGGAGAAATTAATTAATGAAACGAAAAGAGCGATCGCAGCAATTCAGCAAAAAGCCAGTCTAGAAGCTGCTATCATCCAAAAGGCAAGTTTATATCAACTGCCAAACTTAAAAACTGAAGGCAGTGTGAAATCAAAAAAATATCAGCTAGAGTTCTTTGATGTCACCCGTAATCGACGTTTGCTGACTGATGTTTATGTTCCTAATGTTCAGCATCCCACTTCAGTAATTGTCATCTCTCACGGTTTAGGTTTAGATAGCAGCAACTTTCGTTATTTAGCTGCTCATTTAGCTTCCCACGGATTAGCTGTGGTTGTTCCTAATCATCCGATTATGAATGCTCCACAATTGCAACCTCAGCAATCTCTTGGTAAGAGTAATACAACTAGATTGATAGAGTCAGGTGAATTTATAGATAGACCGTTAGATATCAAATTTATCTTAAATCAACTAGAAAAAGTTAATAAATCTGATGGCAAATTTCAAGGTCGGTTAAATCTGCAACAAGTGGGAGTATTTGGCCAATCCTTTGGTGGTTATACTGCGTTGGCTTTAGCAGGTGCAGAAATTAACTTTGAGCAACTAAAACAAGATTGTCAACCCGATATGCTGCGGGATACTTGGAATATGTCTTTATTCCTGCAATGTCGGGCTTTGGAATTGCAAAGTAAGTCGAAACTAGAATATAATTTGCGAGATGAGAGAGTTAAAGCTGCGATCGCAGTTAACCCTATCACTAGCTCTATTTTCGGACAAGCTGGTTTAAATCAAATTCAAACTCCTGTCATGCTGGTTGGCAGCAGTGAAGATACTGTCGCACCAGCTTTATACGAACAAATTCTCCCCTTCTCTTGGTTGACTAATCCCCATAAATATCTAGTCATGTTTGTTGGTGGTACTCATTTTTCTAGCATTGGTAATAGTAACCCAGACAGCAAGCAAGTAGCATTGCCAGCAGAAATGGTTGGTGATGCTTCCCAAGCGCGTGCTTACATCAATGCTTTGAGTTTGCCGTTTTTGCAAACTTATGTAGCCAAAATGCCACAATATATACCTTACCTTAATGCCGATTACGCTCAAACTATTTCTCATCAATCTTTGGGTTTGAGTTTGGTTCAATCTTTGAGTAATCAAGAATTAGCATCAGTACTGGGTAATAATTTTCAGGAAGCTTTCTCCGCAAAAAAAAACTCTCCCACACCATAATCACGTTTGGATTTTGGATGTTGAATGTTGGTGTATCCTTGCTTCATGTTTTGATATTCTTGTAAATCTAAATAATTTGAATACAGGCTTCGCCCAAAAAATTAAATATTATTCCTATATAATTACTGAGGAATTATGAATTATAAATTATTCTGTGGAAGGATTTCTCAACCTCAACAAACCATTAGACTGGACTTCTCACGACTGTGTAGCGCGAGTCAGAAGACTTTTGCGTCTGAAACGGGTGGGACACGCAGGAACATTAGATCCTAAAGCTACTGGTGTATTGCCGATCGCTCTAGGTAAAGCTACTAGATTATTACAATATTTACCTGGTGAAAAAGCTTATCAAGCCACTATCCGCCTTGGCATACGTACAACTACTGATGATTTAGAAGGGGAAGTAATCACTTCTCAACCTTGTCCTGGGTTAAATTTGCCAGCAATCAAAACAGCACTTAATCAATTTATCGGCACAATTGACCAAATTCCCCCCAGTTACAGCGCCATTCAAGTGGATGGAAAACGTCTGTATGATTTGGCACGTAAAGGGGAAATTGTACAAGCACCAGTGAGGACAGTAGAAGTTTTTGATATAGAAGTTATAGACTGGCGTGATGGTGATTTTCCAGAATTGGAAATAGCGATCGCTTGTGGTGCCGGCACATATATTAGAGCGATCGCTCGTGATTTAGGTATAGTCTTAAACACAGGTGGAACTCTAGCCGCTTTAACACGAACCCAAAGCAGCAGTTTTCACCTCAAAGATAGTCTCACCCTCACCGATTTAGAAACCCAAATCCAAGCAGGGACATTTCAGCCCATTCTCCCAGATGCAGCCTTACAAAAGTTACCATGTGTAAATTTACCAGGAACATTTGCCAAAAAATGGTGTCAAGGTCAACAAGTTCCTGTAGATCTGGATATTTTGGGAATAGTGCGAGTCTATGAACAAGAAACCCGCTTTTTAGGTATTGCCCAACTACAAGACAATTTGTTGATTCCTCAAATGGTTTTTGAACCGATTTCTTAAGTTAATTTTTCGCCAAAACCCTCTTCTCCCATACATTGGAGCCTCCTGCCTCTGGTCTTATCCTCACGCTAAATATTCACAACCATCTACTGAGATACACCTCAAAATCTTCACAATATCTTCGTTGATATACGGAATTTAGTTTTCTGAATGTGAATTTTAATAAAGTAGCCAACACAATCTCACTATCATGCATTTACAAAAGTATATTAATTCTTTGGCTTTAGGAAAAATTGCTGTCGGAATTTCTCCAGCGTTGATAATTTTATCTACCTTTTCTTTACCCTCATCAGCACAACTTTCCCCAAGCCTTCAATTACCAACAACATCTAACAGCAAATTATTAGCACAGTTTCAATTTCCATCCGCACCTGATCGAGGTAGACCTCAAAGAACAGGTGCAGGAGGGAGACGTGGAAATTCTTGTATTATTAGCCAAAAGGATCAACCATCTTTAACTGCTTTAATGCCTACATCGGATAATAATGGGCAAACAGTTTCTGATCATCCAGAATTATATGTGTATGTTCCCCAAACTAATACGAAATCTGGAGAATTTGTATTAATAGACGAGGAGGGAAATGAAGTTTATCAAACCAATTTTATCCCACCTAATCAACCAGGAATAGTCAAATTAACCATCCCATCCAATGCTTCTTTAAAAACAGGCACAAAATATCAATGGTTTTTTACCATTGTTTGTAATTCTGAAGATAGAAGTCAGGATGAATATGTATCAGGTTCACTAGAACGGACTACCCTAGGTTCATTATTAAATAGTTACCTTCAGCAAGCATCACCTCTCAAACAAGCAGAGATTTACGCCAAAAATAGAATTTGGCATGATACTATTAGTCACATTGCTTCCTTGCGTACTGAAGATCCAGATGTATGGTCACAATTGTTAGAATCAGTTGGTTTAGAGAAGTTGGAAAAAGAACCTTTCGTTGATTTAGGTACACCAAAACCCTAATGTTTCATGACTTCATTCCCAAGTAGCTACATCCCGCAACACATGAGGAATTTCTCCCTGTGATAAGGGAAACTCTAAAAAGGTTTCCCTATAACCCAAATATCCAGACTCAGTAAAAGACATTAGCATTCGTGCTAGTGCTAACCACACTTCTGATTCATATTCCCAATCACTATAACGCCTAGCACGACCAGCTATAGAACGTAGCGCCCAAAAATAAGAATTTCTCACTACAGAACCACCTTTTTTAAATTCGGGTACATCCTCCTTATGGATAAATAAAACATTATTTTCGATTCTGGTTCTCATATATTTTAGATTTTAGGTAAGTATTCAGGATAGAGAATACTCCAAGTCAGGAGAATTAAGGTTTTAGACCATCGGAAAAATCCTCTCACCAGTGCTTGTATCAAACACAAATAACTGATTTGAATCTAATTGTAAATTCAGATGTTCACCTGGATATAAACGCACACCTCCAGCCAATTGCACATTTATAAACCCAGAAGAACCAAGTAAACTTGCACGAATTAAAGTTTCCCTTCCCAAAGGTTCCACCACCTTAACTTCTGCAACCAAACTTCCCCACTCTTCCTCTCCACTTTCTCTGCGACTCTGCGGTACTTTGCGGGAAGCCGCTTGCGCGTCTACGTTCATCTCTTGAATATAAATATGTTCAGGACGAATACCCAAATTACAGATTTGTTCTGGGTGCAAATTTAAACCTGATTTGATATTTTGAGGAATGGCTAATAATTGTCCACTAATATCAAAATTATCACCTTTATAAATAGCTGGTAAAATATTCATTGGTGGATTACCCAAAAAACTTGCTACCATTTCATTAGCAGGAAGGGCATAAATACTTTGAGGATCACCAATTTGTTGAATTCTACCGCGATTTAGGACTACGATTTTATCAGCCAAAGTCATCGCTTCAACTTGATCATGGGTGACGTAAATTGTCGTAATTCCTAATTGTTGATGTAGCTGTTTTAATTCTGCTCTGGTATCATCTCGTAATTGAGCATCTAAATTAGATAAAGGTTCATCGAGTAAAAACAGTTGTGGTTGACGTGCGATCGCTCTCCCTAATGCTACCCGTTGTTGCTGTCCCCCCGATAGCTGCTGGGGTTTCCGATTTAATAAATGTTCTAGAGAGAGCGATCGCGCTACAGTAGTTACTCGTTCTTGAATCGTCTTCGGATCAACTTTCCGCATCTCCATCCCAAAGGCGATATTTTGCGCTACCGTCATGTGGGGATATAGGGCATAATTTTGGAATACCATTGCCACATCACGCGCTCTAGCTGGGATATCATTAACTAAGCGATCGCCTATAAACAGATTACCAGATGTAGCAGTTTCTAATCCGGCAATAGTTCGCAAAATCGTAGATTTACCACATCCTGACGGGCCAACAAACACCCAAAATTCACCATCAGGAATTTCAAAGCTAATATCCTCGATAGCAGTGACGTTGTTAAATCTACGCTTAATATTTTCTAGAACAACTTTTGCCATTATGAAATTAATTCGTTGTATTTGGCAGTTTTATACAATTATAAGGGAATATTAACCATAAACTCCGGGCTGCTTCTAGACGATCTCATTGCACTCTGCTTATATTTTAGGTAGTGAATGGCATTTTTAAAGCTATAGTTGACAGGTTGATTGCTATCTAAACCCCATCTAAGTTGAAACCTATAGTTTTTTCTATGGTGAAAACTCAAGTTTTCAAGATGGATAGGATATATTTATGATCCTATGTAATTCATGCCATAATTTATATCAATAATTTTGAAGATCATCTTCTAAGATAATTAAACTCATTTACGTGCAATAGATTCACGGAATTTAAACAAATGGATTTTAGTCAAGTGCTGGCTGATAAAAATGATATTATTCTAGATAAATGGGTGACGGCTGTTCGCAAAGATAAACAGATAGAAAGTGCTGAAAATCTATCCTTCAGTGCAATTAAAAACCACATTCCATATATTTTAAACGCAATAGTCACAGTTCTTTCAACATATGAGAGTAATGATTTTAAGTCAATTGTTACTGCTAGTTGGGAACATGGAGTTATTAGAGCTGCACAAGGCTTTAATTCCGAAGAAATTGCTAGGGAATATCATCATTTAAGAACCGTAATATGTGATGTAATACAAGAAGACTTGTTGCAGGGAGCTCCTGAAGATATAATTCGGGCTTTTCGGTTGATTAACATTGTACTTGATGAAGCAATTGCTCGCTGTTTTAATAGTTATGTTGATGAACGATTAAGAGAATTAGATCATCTTTATAATACTTTAATCTTGCACAATCAGGAACTAACTAGATTAGTTAATGCTAATCAAGAAAATCTTTCTTTGCTAACTCATGATTTAAAACAGCCTCTAGCTTCGATTATTGGCTACTCTGATTTATTTTTACGTCAATATCAAAACACTAATGAAAAAGAAACTTCTCACAATATCGAACATATTGAACGAGTATTACGTAATGGCAAACAATTGCTACGTTTAATTAATGATTTACTAGAAGTATCGCGGTATGAGTCTGGCAAAATCAAACTTGAACTTACATCACCGGATGTTTGTGAAATCATTAATAATGTTTGTGAAATGCTTGAACCTTTAGCTGCCGAAAAAAAATTGTTACTTGTAGTTAATTGTGAGCAAGAATCCCAAAAAATAACCACAGATGCATTGCAATTACAACAAATTATCATAAATCTTGTTAGTAATGCAATTCGCTATACAGAGTCGGGAATGATTAATATTACTTGTCATATATCAGATAATCATAAATGGGAATTTACCGTTGAAGATACGGGTATTGGCATTACACCAGAAAACCAAAAGCAGATTTTTGAACCCTATTTTCGTTGCACTAATAAAAAGTCTCACTTACCTGATAGTAGTGGATTAGGTTTAACAATAGTTTCGCAGTTAGTAAAACTATTGCAAGGTGAAATTAAGCTAGTTTCTCAAGTAGGAGTTGGTTCTAGTTTTACTGTAATTTTGCCTTTGCAAATAGAAATGAAAGAAAGTTGATTTCGAGTAAGGATTCAGGATACAGAATATTTGATATAGCAGGGAACAGAAGAGAAAAATATTCTTCCTCCTTCCTTCTTCTTTCTTCCTTCTTCCTCCTGACTCCTGATTCCTAACTCCTGAATTCTTACGATTTCGAGCAGAGACGCAAAAATGCTAAAAATAGTTTTGCGTCTTTGTGTGAAATCAATATTTTTCAATCGAATAAACCTCATTCTTTCAATTTAGCTCATACCTCTTCCATGTATACTAAAAACGGGTTAAAAGTGTCATTCTGTAGCTTGCTTCCCGTAGGGTACGAAGTGAAGAATCTCCGAGATACTTCCCTGCACTACGTTACGGTCAGTATGACATAAGTCCAAGTTTGACCCGTTTGCAGTATATCCAAGCATTTCAATCAATTTAATTAATTACTTACTTATTCCAAGCAGGATGGTTGAGAAGCGAAGACATCACCCGTACACCCCGCAGTTGATTAGAGAGGGGTAGATGACCTCTAGGAGCGCTTAAATCCCATGTAAACTCGTGTGGGTAGCGTGTCCAGTTATTACCGCTTTTCCAGCCAATTTTCGTCCATAGGTTGATCCAGTTTTTACCCAACCCCAGCCAAATTTCTCGTTGTACAGAAAAACCAAACTTCCCTTCCGAGTGGACTACCCATAAATGATTAAGGGTTTGTAAGTCCTGAACTGGGAAATTATCTACATCAGTAAAATACAACCATTTTCTTTGTACAGTTGTGGGTCCTGCGACTTCGCACATTTTTTGGATAGTTAGAAGGTCAGCGGCTTGGAACTCTTGACGAGTTAGTAGCTGTTGCAAAGAATTGTAACTGATCCCACAGTCTGATTTTAGAGGTACAATTCCTTCAGGAAAGTTAGTTTCTAGAAATTCTTTGGCTGTAGGTGCATCAGAGTTGTAGACTACTTGGTAGGCGTTACCATCAATCCAAGTTGCTGGGGTGTCACGACGTTTCAGTAAAAATTCCTGCAACACTTCCAATCCCTCATTACCCAAGTTAGCTAACTGTGGGATGATTTGTTGTTGGACTTTTTGGGACCCAGCGATTAAATTTTGGCGCAGGGAGTCGATGTTATTAGCAGTGCCTGATAAAATCATTGGGTCTGTCATGCCATTACTCGTGTTAGCGGTGAGCGTGAATAAACGATTCAGCTATTTGGCATTCTACAAAATGAAGCACAGATAGCGAAATGTAGTTTACTATTTTTGACCGTACAAAATAGCGATCGCTTAACTGAAACCTACACCTGAGCTACCAATACTGTATCAGTTAGAGCCGGGGATAATCTGCGCCTTAGGCATAAAGAGTGAGTTGCAGGAGTAAGGGTTTACTGATATACCCTTCCTGAACTCCTTGAAATTCTTCCATTTGGAGTGTGTTAACTATGTACGACAAGATTACCCCCCCGACAACCGGAGCAAAAATTACCTTCAAAAATGGTGAACCAGTTGTCCCTGAAAATCCTATTATCCCTTTTATTCAAGGTGATGGGACGGGTATAGATATTTGGCCAGCAACCGAAAAAGTACTTGATGCTGCGGTAGCTAAGGCATACAAAGGCAAACGAAAAATTAGCTGGTTTAGGGTTTATGCTGGTGATGAAGCTTGTGATTTATACGGAACTTATCAGTATTTACCCCAGGATACATTAACAGCTATTGAAGAATATGGCGTTGCTATTAAAGGTCCTTTGACTACTCCGGTAGGTGGGGGAATTCGTTCTTTAAATGTGGCACTACGACAAATTTTTGACCTTTATACTTGCGTGCGTCCTTGCCGATATTACGCTGGTACTCCATCTCCACACAAAACCCCGGAAAAACTGGATGTAATTATCTATCGGGAAAATACGGAAGATATTTATTTGGGGATAGAATGGAAACAGGGAAGTGAAATAGGCGATCGCTTGATCAAGTTTCTAAATGAGGAATTGATCCCCGCAACCCCAGAACATGGTAAAAAGCAAATTCCCCTGGATGCAGGAATTGGCATCAAACCCATCAGCAAAACCGGTTCTCAGCGTCTTGTCCGCCGTGCCATCAAACACGCCTTGTTATTGCCCAAAAACAAGCAACAAGTGACCTTGGTGCATAAAGGCAATATCATGAAATACACCGAAGGCGCTTTCCGTGATTGGGGTTATGAATTAGCCGCCAGCGAATTCCGTAACGAAACGGTGACAGAACGGGAATCTTGGATTTTGGGTAACAAGGAGAAAAACGCCAATCTCTCCTTAGAAGAAAATGCCAGAATGATTGATCCTGGTTTTGATTCCCTGACTCCAGAGAAAAAAGCGCAAATTGTCAAGGAAGTAGAAACAACTCTTAACGCCATTTGGGAAACCCACGGAAACGGCAAATGGAAAGAGAAAATCATGGTCAATGACCGGATTGCTGATAGTATTTTCCAACAAATCCAAACCCGTCCAGATGAGTATTCTATTCTGGCGACAATGAACCTGAACGGCGATTACCTCTCTGATGCGGCTGCTGCTATCGTCGGTGGTTTAGGCATGGGGCCAGGGGCGAATATTGGGGACTCCTGCGCTATTTTTGAAGCTACCCACGGGACTGCACCCAAACACGCTGGGTTAGACAGAATTAACCCCGGTTCTGTGATACTTTCCGGTGTAATGATGCTGGAATTTATGGGTTGGCAAGAAGCCGCAGATTTGGTTAAAAAAGGATTGGGGGATGCGATCGCAAATTCCCAAGTCACCTATGACCTAGCGCGGTTAATGGAACCACCTGTACAACCATTAAAGTGCTCTGAATTTGCCGACGCAATCATCAAACATTTCGGTTAATTTCATTTAACCATAGGGGCGGGGTTTTCCCGCCCTTGATACTATATATTTATCACCAGCTAACCAGGTTATTTGTATGGTTATTACTCCTTTGAAATTAAACTTAAACACAGTTGATTTTACAGATGAACAGTTTTATCAACTATGTCAAAAAAACAGCGATTTAAAATTTGAACGCACATCTACTGGAGAATTAATTATTATGCCACCAGTGGGAGGAGAAAGCGGTAATAGAGAAGCAGAATTTATTATAGATTTAGGTATTTGGAATCGTCAAACAGGACTCGGTTACACTTTTAGTTCTTCCACTATATTTAAATTACCAAATAGTGCTGATCGTTCTCCAGATGCAGCTTGGATTAAAAAAGAACGTTGGGAAGCACTCACCCCTGAACAAAAACGCAAATTCCCTCCCATTGCACCAGATTTTATCATTGAATTAAGGTCAGCAACAGATGATTTAAAAACCTTATGTCAGAAAATGCAAGAATATATGGATGCAGGAGTAAAACTGGGATGGTTGATAAATCCTCAACAGCAACAAGTAGAAATTTATCGTTTCGGACAAGATGTAGAATTGCGAAATTTGCCTACAGAATTATTAGGTGAAGAGATATTACCAGGATTTAGTTTGAGTTTAGATTGTTATTAAAATCTCATCTAAAGTGTTATAATCTCCATATCTCAACTAGTGGATACAATCATGATTGAGCAACTTCTAATCAATAGTGAAATTGATAATTGTGATGTACCAGATGCCAACCTGCTAGTCACTGAAGATGATACACCTGTGGATAATCTCGCATCTGAAAAACAACAACGCCTTTTAGTCGGTTCTCTTTACAGTTCTTTACAAAATCAAGTTTTTTTAGCGGCAGCAAATGTTGGTGTTTATCATACTTATGGTGAACCTTCCATAGTTCCTGATGTATTTGTCAGTTTTGATGTGCAAACTCCGCAAAACTGGTGGGAAAAACAAAATCGTTGTTATCTAGTTTGGAAGTTTGGTAAATCACCAGAAGTTGTTATTGAAATCGTATCAAATCGAGAAGGTGAAGAACTAGATAAAAAACTGCAAATTTATGAGAAAATGCGAGTTTCTTACTATATTGTATATGACCCACATCAAAATTTAGGAGAAGAGATTCTCAGAATTTATTCTATCCAAGGTAGACGTTATGTAGAAACTACAGATAATTGGTTAGAAGATATTGGTTTAGGTGTAACTTTATGGACTGGAGAATTTGAAGGTAGAAATGATTCTTGGTTACGCTGGTGTGATCAAAATGGTAATGTTTTACTAACTGGTGATGAACTCGCAAAAACCGCAGAAGAACTGGCTAAAAATGCCGAAGCACGCGCTCAATTATTGGCAGAAAAGTTAAAGGCTTTGGGTGTAGATCCTGATAGTATTTAAATCTGATTCTAGGATTCTTAGAGATGCTTTATAAAGCAAACTTACAGATATAGCATTTCCTAGTCTAATGAAGTACAAAATTATCTGCGTTTATCTGCGTCCATCTGCGTTTAATTATTACTGCTTGTACCTCACTTGAATGGGAATTGCTATATAAATACTTATTCCTAACCAAACACATCAGGTAAATGTTTTGCACCTACAACACGCACAACCTCTACACCATCTAATTACACATCCCTCTCAGAAATTTGAGCGAAACACTTTCGTGCTTCTAGCTTAATAGCGTCTATATCTGCATATTTTCCAGCACTGCTATCAATACCTTCTTGCCACAAACGATGTATTTCCTCAATATTTTGGGATTGGATGAAACGCTTATATTTCCAGTCCCGCAATGCTTCGCGGATAATTTCACTACTGCTGGCATATTCACCAGATTTTACAGCATCACGAACCAAAGCAGCCATTTCTGGTGTTAGGGCAATGCTAATTCGACGTTAGGCATAAATCATACCTCTATTTTGCTCTATGGTAGCAATATTTCCTACCAAATTTATATCTTAATCAAATTTATATCTGTTTGTATTTCACTCAACCAAGAATCGCCATATTAACAACCCAACGCCGAAATAATTCTACTATTATTCGCCATTGTTCCTGATTTTCTACAATGACATCATGACGTTTTAAAACTTCTAAAGCTGTCTGTAAATCAGTTTCATTTATTACCGTAAACTCAACTAACTCATTTAAACTTAATCCTGCGGTGTGTTTTGCAAGATGACTTAAAATTACTTGTTGAATATTACCATTTTCCTCAGCTTGACCCCAAACACCATTAAAGTAATTACTACCTCTTTGGAAAAACTCCGGTTTATTGACAATTGCTTCCACATCTTCCACTGTAAAAACAGATTCGCGGGGTTTTCCTTGTTCAAAAACGAAATCATTATATAGTCGGACTAAATGAAATCCTACCAACTGCACTAAATAAGGTTGTCCGTGTGTTAAACCATAAATTTTATCTAGTGCTTCTGGTGTGTAGTCTAATAAAAAATCTTCAATAGCTGGGTTAGCAAGAATTTGACCAGTTGCACCACGACTTAAAAAACCCACACGAATAGGCAGAACACTAGCAAAAAAAGGTTGAAAATAATCTGCTGTCATTTCATCTAAAGTGTGCAAACCAGCAAAAGCAAAAGCAACTTGAGAATGTGCTTGTACTAAACTACGTAAGAAACCCATAAAATCTGGGCTAATTTTTCCGGCTTTAATTAAATCTTCAATTTTCTCAAATTCATCTATCGCAATAATTAACCCACCAGATAAATTTTTAATTACTTTTTCAAAATAGCGGTTAAAAGTCCGTTCGGGAAGTTTTAATAAATCATCATCATTGGGAGGTTCAATATTCACAACTTGGGAAATTTCATCACTAATTGCCATTAATACTTCACCTACTCCTTGGGTGACATCTCCTAATTTGAGCAAATTCACATAAACAACTTTGACATTTGCACCTAAAGAGTTAGCAGCATTGAGTAAAATCGAAGTTTTACCCATGCGTCTATGACCATAAATAACTACAGACTGGAGTTGAATACCTCTCAGCCAAAGTTCTTCTAATTGTCTAATAATATCTTCTCTACCAATAAATAAATTACCCATTACAGGGTCGCCGATAACATAAGGATTATTTACGGGTTTAGTAATTACAATTTCCCCAACTTCCCCAGCAATTTGTAATAGCTGTAGTTGCCAATTTTTAGTAATATCTATAATTAATCCCTGTTCTGCTTTGAGTAAGGTATCCGCTGTATTTAAAATAGTTGTGAGTTCTCCTAATGCTCGATTTAAAGCCGAAGAACGAGACACACGAGAGGCACTACGGTTGATGATTTTTATATCTTCAATTACTTTGACAAATCTATCTAATGTTTGCCAGGTGACAGGACGTAATAAACCTGTTGTGGGAAATGTAGGTATTTTTATATTAGCAATAGAGTTTAAATCGTCACGGGAGGAAAAGACTGCTAAAGTTAGAGCAAGAATATACATTTCTTCCCCATAGAGAAGAGAACGAACTACTTTAAAAGCTTCTATTGCCTTGAATGGTTGTTTTTCATAAAGATACCAAAAGCCAGCAGCAGCAGCATGGGAAGGAGTATCAAGACGGGTATCTGTGTTCAAACTTGCTTTTAATCTTCGTTTCCCAGGGAAAGGATATGGAACACCATCTAACGATCTTGATTTAAGTTTTTCACTAAGAGAAGCAGAGAGAAAATGTATTAATTCCCAATCATAAGTAGTTTCTGCTAACTGAGAAACTGACCAAATTATTTGTTCTGGTGGTTTTGCATTTAGTACGTTATTCACTGTTTGCACTACAGGAATAAATTGCATGGTATATGCTAATAGTTGATTAACATTATGTATGCCGTTGTTCCAATCATTTAATAACCATTTTTTTAAACGTGAATTAAGGTAAGGTAAGTGTATAATAGTAATACGAGGAAGTAAAAAACTGCCATTCCTGAGATGAGGCAGATTGAATAAACTAAATAACCAATTTTCTGGACGTAAAACCGCCACACCTCCCGCCACACCTACCGCCACACCTCCCGCCACACCTACCGCCACACCGAACCAATCAACACGCAAGCCTAATTCTTGGAGAAAGAAACAAATTAATATTGGTGTAATTATTGTTAAAACCACACCTTGAAATAATAATTGACGCTGAACAGAATTTTGGCGTAATATCTCCAGTCCTTTACTCCAATTCATTTGTTCTTCAGGAATATAACCCCCGCCAAAAGTATCAACATACCATCGCAAAGCCTGGGGAAAATAAAACACCCAATAAAGCAATAGCAGATAATCTAAAGGATTCCATAAAGAAAGAGGATGGCGTAATTTAGGTGCTAAGTCTAAACGAGGTACGGGAGATTTTTCATTCATGATTCATTCTCTAAATATTGAGAATATTTTTGATAACAAAATTGAGTCACTTTTTGTGGGTTTCTACCACTTTTTTGAATAATTTCATTAATATCTGCTTCTGTAAAAATGATAGAAGTTGGTGATAATCGTTTAGTAATAAAATTACGGATAATTTTTTCATTCCAAGGTTGAATATCTAATTGTTGACAAATACAGCACTTCCCGCTGTTATGAGGTACAGTAACAGCAATTAGTAAACCAGTTTT
>NZ_JAYGGY010000082.1:0-105169 GCF_034931625.1 Anabaena cylindrica UHCC 0172
GAGAGCTATGAGGCTTATTCTGTCTGCATTTTAACCATTTTTGTCATCCCGTCAGGAATTTTACCCAAGACTAAATGCAAGTTGGATAGAATTGGCAAGCGATTTTTTAGAAGAAAATGGTATTCCACTGTTTGAAAGAAATGATAAGACCTGCAAGTAAATAACAAAGTGTTACCGCATCAATAGCCCCACACCAAAATTTTCTGTGTAGTAAAGCGTTATAACAAAATGAATAATAGAAATACAAGTTACTAAATATTTACATGAAATATCGTCCTAGACATGGCTGATATTGTAGGTTAGGTTAACGCAAGGAATGTAAATCTGGGATGATTAGCAACAGGTACGACATTTATTTGTGAGTGTGAGGTTTATGTCAAATTTAGTAAAGTCCAAATCTCCCAAACGCCGACTCAAACGCCAACTCTTCATCGTCATGCTGGTGATTTTTGCTTGGAGTATAGCCATAGGATTCATACTAGGTTTAGCTACCAGCACCCAAGCAGCTAACCCCGCTGCCACTATTGGCACTGTTGATGTAGTACCTGCACAATACAAATTAGGGCAAGAATTATATTTAGAAAACTGCGCCAGCTGTCACATTGGTATTCCACCAGCGGTTTTCCCTACCCAAACTTGGAAAAATCTGATTGAAGACTCCCAGCACTACGGCGTACAGGTTCAGCCTTTAGTCGATCCTCAACGGATTTTGGTGTGGAAATACTTATCAACATTTTCCCGTGTGCAACTCCAAGAGGAAGCAACACCTTATCGCTTCAATAGATCACGTTATTTCAAAGCCTTGCACCCCGGTGTCAAATTACCAAAACCGCTGCAAGTTAGTAGTTGCGTAAGTTGTCATCCTGGTACGAGTAAGTATGATTTCCGTACTTTGACCCCAGAATGGGAGTAGGAAGAAGGTGACAGCAGTTAAGAGAATATCTCCCTAATCTTCCCTGTCTTCCTCATCTTCCCAGCCTCCTGCTTCATCTAGGGGCGAAATGATAGTATAAAAGAGGTTTAACTATAAGATATGAGTTAAAACCAATCACATAATCAGTTGATTGGTTAGTTTTCATTCAATTTTTGAGTTCATTCTCATTTCTTGCCCATCCACAAGCAAAATGGCTGGGTTGAGTTAAATGCTTATAATCATATAGCTATTTGCTAAACCTTTAATTCCCATCCCCCTTGATTTAGTTCTATAAACTGCCATGCTAAAACTATTGTTGGGCGATCCCAACGCTCGTAAACTTAAAAAATACCAGCCTTACATTACAGAAATTAACCTCTTAGAGGAAGAAATTCAGCCGCTTTCTGATGAAGCGTTAAAAGGCAAAACGGTTGAATTTAAACAACGGCTGGCGAAAGGCGAAACACTTGATGATATATTGCCTGAAGCTTTTGCTGTTGTCCGAGAAGCGGGACGGAGAGTATTAGGGTTGCGTCACTTTGATGTGCAACTATTAGGCGGCGTAATTCTGCATAGCGGGCAAATCGCCGAAATGAAAACCGGTGAAGGTAAAACTTTGGTGGCTACCTTACCGAGTTATTTAAATGCCTTGACTGGCAAAGGTGTCCACGTCATTACCGTCAATGATTACCTGGCACGTCGGGACGCGGAATGGATGGGTCAGGTACACCGGTTCTTGGGATTAAGCGTGGGGTTGATTCAGTCCACAATGAATCCTAGTGAACGCCAAAAAAACTATCAGTGCGATATTACCTATGTCACCAATAGCGAAGTAGGTTTTGATTATCTGCGGGATAATATGGCGACATCAATGGCTGATGTGGTGCAACCGCCGTTTAATTATTGCGTTATTGATGAGGTAGACTCGATTTTAGTGGATGAGGCGCGGACACCGCTGATTATTTCTGGACAGGTGGAAAGACCGACAGAAAAATATGTCCAAGCGGCAGAAATTGCTTTTACATTGAAAAAAGATGAACATTACGAGGTTGATGAAAAGGCGCGTAACGTTCTTTTAAGTGATGAAGGTTTTGCTGAAGCTGAAAATCTTTTGGGTGTGACAGATTTATTTGACCCGGAAGATCCTTGGGCGCATTTTATGTTTAATGCGATTAAGGCGAAGGAATTGTTTTCGAAAGATGTAAATTATATTGTCCGCAATGATGAAGTTGTGATTGTGGATGAATTTACAGGTCGGGTGTTACCGGGACGACGCTGGAGTGATGGCTTACACCAAGCAATTGAGGCCAAGGAACACGTAGAAATTCAGCCAGAAACCCAAACTTTGGCGACGATTACCTATCAAAATATGTTTTTGCTGTATCCCAAGTTGGGGGGAATGACGGGAACTGCAAAAACGGAAGAAGTGGAGTTTGAGAAGATATATAAACTGGAAGTAGCGATTATTCCGACTAACCGCATTAGAAGACGGGAAGACTTGTCTGATATGGTGTTTAAGACGGAAGCAGGTAAGTGGAGAGCGATCGCTCAAGAATGCGCCCAAATGCACCAAAATGGTAGACCTGTGTTAGTGGGTACAACCAGTGTCGAAAAATCAGAACTTCTTAGCCGACTCCTCAAGGAAATAGAAATTCCCCACGAGTTACTCAACGCTAGACCAGAAAACGTGGAACGGGAAGCGGAAATTGTCGCCCAAGCTGGACGGGGAGGGGCTGTAACTATCGCCACCAACATGGCGGGACGGGGTACAGATATCATCCTTGGTGGTAACTCCGAATATATGGCCAGGTTGAAGTTGCGGGAATACTTTATGCCCCGCATTGTTAGACCTGAAGATGAAGATACCTTTAGTATGCAAAGGGCTTCTGGACTACCGACAGGTCATGGTAGTGGACAAGGTTTTGCGCCTGGTAAAAAGGTGAAAACTTGGCGGGCTTCTCCCGAAATTTTCCCTACCCAGTTATCGAAGGAAGCAGAACAGCTGTTAAAAGAAGCCGTGGAAGTGGCGGTGAAGGAGTACGGTGAGCGCAGTTTGCCGGAATTAGAAGCAGAAGATAAGGTAGCTGTAGCTGCTGAAAAAGCCCCAATAGATGACCCTGTGATTCAGAAATTGCGGGAAGCTTATCAGTTCATTAAGCATGAGTATGAAGAATTCACCAGCAGTGAACATGATGATGTGGTGAGTAGAGGTGGTTTACACGTTATTGGTACAGAACGCCATGAGTCACGCCGGATTGATAACCAGTTGCGCGGAAGGGCTGGTAGACAAGGTGATCCAGGTACAACCAGATTCTTCCTTAGCTTAGAGGATAACCTATTAAGGATCTTTGGGGGCGATCGCGTTGCCGGCTTAATGAATGCTTTCAACGTAGAGGAAGATATGCCTATTGAGTCAGGTATGTTAACCCGCAGTTTGGAAGGCGCACAGAAAAAAGTTGAAACCTATTACTACGACATCCGTAAACAGGTGTTTGAGTATGACGAGGTAATGAATAACCAACGTCGTGCTATTTACGCCGAACGTCGTCGGGTTCTAGAAGGTCAAGATTTGAAGGAACAGGTAATTAAATACGCCGAAAAAACAATGGACGACATCGTTGATTATTACATCAACCCTGATTTACCTTCGGAAGAATGGGAATTAGAAAAGTTGGTAGAGAAAGTCAAAGAGTTTGTTTACCTGTTGGCTGATATGCAGCCTAACCAATTAGAAGATATGGGAATGGGCGAAATTAAAGCTTTCCTCCATGAACAAGCGCGAATTGCCTATGATATGAAGGAAGCTCAAATTGACCAAATCCAACCAGGACTAATGCGTCAAGCAGAACGGTTCTTTATTCTCCAACGCATAGATACTTTGTGGCGAGAACATCTGCAACAAATGGATGCTTTGCGTGAGTCGGTTGGCTTGCGTGGTTATGGTCAAAAAGACCCGCTGATTGAGTATAAGAGTGAGGGTTATGAGTTATTCTTGGATATGATGGTGAATATCCGCCGTGATGTGGTTTATTCGCTGTTTATGTTCCAGCCTCAGCCTCAGCCTACTGTGCAGACTTCTGAGATGGTTTAGGATTTTTTTCACGCAGAGACGCAGAGGCGCAAGAGAGGCGTTTTCTGCGTCTTTTGTTTTATGGTGAGAAGGGGAGATAATGAACCGCGAAGGCGCGAAGGACGCGAAGGAAGAGGAAGAAGGAAGATGAGTTAGGATAGGAGGAAAGGGGGTTTTTATGATTTATCTTTCTGCTAATGAAGTAAAACAGAATTTTACAGAATTTTTAGATCAAGCTCAGAAAGAACCTGTTACTATTCAGGGTCAGAATGAAGATTTGGTGGTTGTGCTTTCTGTTGTTGAGTATCAAAAACTTAAAGGGTTATTGAAATCAGGATTCTCAAAGTGAGGATTACTAATAACATCTGACGAAAAGTATGGTGTTTCAAATTGTGGTAGCAAGGTCTCTACCCTTGACTGACTTCGATTTCCCAAAAACACATTATTTCACAACAGTAAGAATAAATATTATGACTGTATCTATTTCTGACCAAGTTATTGAACAATTAAAAATCATGCCTCAAGACTGGCAATATCAAGTTCTGGAATTTGCCCGTAATTTGACAAAATCAAAAATAAAAGGTGTTCCCGGTAAAGAATTACTACATTTTGCAGGTTCAATACCCAAAGAAGACTTACAGCTAATGAGTGAAGCAATAAAACAAGATTGTTAATATATTGACATCAAGTATTTTTTTACAGCGTATGACTTCCATTAATTTACAATTATCATCTGATTTAATTAACGAAGGTGAGCAAGCTATTCGTCAAGAATTAGCTTTACAATTGTATGAGCAAAATATTTTCACTTTTGGTCAAGCGCGACGTTTAGCTAATTTGTCTGTTTGGGAATTTCAGCAGTTTTTAGGAACAAGGAAAATTGCACGTCATTATACTGAAGTTGATTTATTGGAAGATGTCAAGACTATTACTGAATCCGAACTAATTGATATAGCATTTCCTAGTTGGTGAAGTACAAAATCATCTGCGTTTATCTGCGTCCATCTGCGTTTAATTATTACAGCTTGCACCTTATTTTGAATGGTAATTGCTATATAAATGAAAAAGCTATTATTCCTCTGTAGCCAAAATAAATTACGCAGTCCTACTGCTGAAGCTGTGTTTTCAGAATATCCAGGACTAGAGGTAGAATCTGCTGGTTTGGACAGAACAGCCGATAACCCAGTTTCTACAGAATCTATTACCTGGGCTGATATTATCTTTGTCATGGAAAAATCCCACAAAAGCAAGCTATCTAAGAACTTTCAGCCGTTTCTCAAGGGTAAGAGGGTGATCTGTTTGGATATTCCCGATGAGTATGAATATATGGAACTTGCTTTAATTGAGTTGTTACAGCAGAAAGTTCTGCCGCTATTGGGAACATTTTAGTTGAGATATCTGCTGAAAACCACCTTGCTGCTTGATAAGAAGATAATCATAACTGATATTTTACCCACTACCAGCAGCAAATCACTTAACTAAATTTAACACTGCTATATACTTGTATATATAAATATTTATTTCTAGCATAAATACATAAATTTTCTCCACAAGTTTTGCACAATAATTGTCTAAATTTAGAAGCATCAGGGTGATAGGACAATTCCTGTGGCAGAACTATCAGTGCTTCTCCTTGCCCTGAGCTTATCTAAAAATTTTGTAAAATAACTTCTGGAACGAGCTATGAATAATCTAAAATCTATGGAATCTAAACTACTCTTTCAAGAATTTCAACTTTGTACACAACTACAATACGACGGACAGTTGAAAATTCAAACTTTACAAGGAAAAAGTTGGATTTTCTATTACAGTCAGGGACAGCTAGTTTGGGCAACAGGAGGGATTCACCCCTCTCGCCGATTACGTAGAAACATCGCTCAATTCTGCCCTCAGATTGATACTAACAAATTATCTTTAAGCTCTGAAGATACGTCACTACATTACTGGGATTATCGACTTCTTGAAAATTTATATCAAGGTCAGAAAATCCAACTAAATCAAATTAATGCTATTGCCGAAAGTACTATATCAGAACTTTTATTTGATGTAGTGCAACACCTAAGTTCTAACTCTTTTATTTGCGAACGCAATCAAGAAGTAATACTAGAAGCACCAATTAGTTCCATTAGTGCAAATATGTTTCTCCAGCAAATGCAAGACTGCTGGAATAATTGGTCAAAAGCTGGATTGGAAAACTTATCTCCTGACTTAGCACCAGTTTTACTCAAACCAGAAAAACTCCGGGAGCAAGTAAGTCCAAATGTCTACAAAACCCTTGAGAATTTAATCAACGGCAAACATACTCTGTGGGATTTAGCTGTCGAAATGAAACAGAGTGTATTATCCGTTTCCCGTTCATTACTGCCCTATATTCAGCAAGGAATCACAAAACTAGTAGAAGTTCCTGATCTACCATTAGCATTTGCAAGAATTAAAAATAATCATATGATTACACACATTCATAGTGGAAATATTCCCCTCATTGCTTGTGTTGATGATAGCTCTCAAGTTTGTCAAATTCTAGAGAGAATTGTTACCTCAAATGGAATGAGATTTCTGAAGATTGAAGATCCTCTGCAAGCTTTACCAATTTTGATTCAAAATAAACCAGACTTGATTTTCTTGGATTTAATGATGCCAGGTATTAATGGTTACGAACTTTGCGCTAATTTACGACGTACTTCTGCTTTTGCTAAGACACCACTAGCTATTTTAACAGGTAGTAATGGTGCTTTTGATAGAGCTAGAGCTAAGGTATTTGGTGCTACAGATTTTATTAATAAACCTGTATCTATTGGTAACGTTTGGAGCGTAATAGATAAATATTTAGACACGACACCAAAAAATGTGAATCTATCTAATTCCTGCTTCTTACCTCCTACAAATGAGCAATCTTTATGCTCCTCTAGTTAATACAGAATTTCTATTTCATTTTTGTGAAACTAGCCTGTGTTCTGCATTTCATAATACATAAACATCTACCTTGATTCTTTTTTCTAGCCTTCACTAGTCAGTTGAGTAACCAAACTGGATTCATAATAGTGATATTAAAACTCACTCTTGAAACTTACTCTGAGCATAACGAGGTAAGGATACAGTAAATGTCGTACCTAAGTTCTCTTGACTCTCCAATGAAATATTTCCTTGATGAACTTCAACACATTTTTTGACAATTGCTAGTCCTAAACCTGTGCCTTTGATATTACCGACATTACTACAACGATAGAAGGCTTCAAACAAGTGTGATTGACTTTCTAAGGGAATTCCCATCCCTTGATCACGTATTTGAAATATAGCAACATGATTCTGACATTCCAAATCGAAATAAATCTCAGATCCAGAGTGAGAATATTTAATAGCGTTGGAAAGTAAGTTGGTGAGGATACGTTGGAGTAGTATTAAATCCATTTCTGCTTTTGTAGAGTTGCCAGTGCAATTAAAACAGATTTGGTGTTGATTACCCATACTATATTTCAGGGTATCAATGAGTTCTTTGCAAAAATCTTCTAAATTAACTGATACAGGTTCATACTGCATTTTACCTACTTCCATTTTACCAATGAGAAGTATCTCATCTAGCAATGAGAGCAGTTGGTCAACCGCATTATTAATCTTGTCAACGTAACGATTGAGTGTTTCAGGAGTAGGAACTTTACTACCACATTCAAGTAACCCCGCAAAACCTTGAATACTAGTGAGTGGATTCCGAAAATCATGGGAAATCATCGAAACAAATTCTGATTTTAGCTGATTGAGTTCTTGCTCTTTTTCTAAAGCTTTAAGAGCTTGATCTTTTGCTTTTTGTAATTCTATTTGCATTTGTCTCAAGCTTAACTGAGTTTCGATTCGAGCCAGGACTTCTTCTAACTGAAAAGGTTTGGTGATGTAATCTATCCCTCCTATTCTAAAAGCTCTAACCTTGTCTATTGTTTCGCTAAGAGCGCTGAGGAAAATTACTGGGATAGTTTGAGTCTGTTCATCTAATTTTAAACGCTCACAGACCTCATAGCCATTCATGTTGGGCATATTGATATCTAACAATATGATATCTGGATGCTCGATTTCCACTGCCTTTAGTGCGATCGCACCACTATTAGCACAACGTACCTCATACCCCTGTTCCTCCAGCATACTGGACAGCAAATGTAGGTTGTTTGGCGTGTCATCAACAATTAGAATATTAGCTTTACAGGGATATGGCTGAAAATTATTCATAATTAAAGTGAGTTTAAAAACTATCTAAATCCTATTCTATTTGAAAAAAAATATATAAATTAGTATTTTATATCAAATATTAGATAATTACTTATAATCAACATAGTATATAGCAATTCGTATTCAATTGAGGTACAAGCAATAATAATTAAACGCAGATAATTTTGCATTTTTTAGACTAGGAAATGCTATATTTAATAATTTATTTTTTCAATTATCTGCCCAAACAGATATATTAAATGTAACAAACGAAGATGATGATATCACATCTGATTTCTAATTGTTCGGATGCGCTGGAGACGATTGATAATTCGGGTGAAGAGTTCATTGGGGACAATTGGCTTGGTTAGATAATCATCTGCTCCATTGATAAAGGCTTTTTGCAAAGTTTCTACATCAGCACAGCTAGTCAAAAATAAGATTGGTAGCCAATTCCAGTCATGATTTTGACGTACATCCCGACACAAATCTAATCCTTCTGTTCCACTAGGCATATTAATATCAAGAATCAGAAAATCTGGATAAGTCGATCTTAACGTTTCCCAGAAATTTTCTGGATTTCCTAAACAAGTTAACTGCACTCCTAAAGGTTCTAATAATATTCTTAAGGTGATCAAAATTTGTGGATCATCATCAACGGCTAGAATTGTAGCATTTATTGGTTCAAATAATTCAGATTTTTCGCCTATATTACTGACATTAATTAGCTCTTTAGCAGAACCTTCTATTTCATGACGTAAAGCAATCACTAACGGTTCTAATTTCTGAGCAATTTTTTGTTGGTAAACTACTGTAAAGCGCGATAGAGATTTAAAATCCGACTCCAAGGAAATTTCTATTTGTCGAGCTAAATTACTCCCTTTATCAAAGCCAAACATACCCAGAGATCCGACAAGTTTATGGGCATTTTGAATTGCTTGTTGGTGTGAGTTTTCATCAAATAGACCAACTACTAAAGCAGATATAACTTGTTCCAAAGCTATGAGACGTTCAAAAGTTAAGTTTTTTGTCTGCTGCCATATTTCTACAATAGAGTTATCTAAAGTTTCTTGTTTAGCTGAATTGACAACTAATTGATCATTTTTCGCTGCAAGGAAAGCAGCATTAATCCGGTATCCCTGCCCATATACTGTTTCTAATAAATCACCCGCACCAACTGCTTTTAATTCACGGCGAATATTTTTAATATGGGATCTAACTGTAGATTCATTGGGTAGTTCATCATCAAATGCCCATAGGTGATTAACAATATCTCCGCAACTGTAAACCCGTTTTTGATTGCGAAAAAATAATTCCACTAAAAGATACTCTTTGCGGCTAAACTTCAGTAATTGTGACCCATAAGTTACTTCATGCAGATTTGGATCAAGACGTAATTCACCACACATAAGTACCACAGAACTAGATGTACTTCCTCTCCGAATTAAGGCGCGAATGCGGGCAGCAAGTTCTTCAACATTAAATGGCTTGACAACATAATCATCTGCTCCACTATCTAGCCCCATAAGCTTATCATTTGTAGTATCACAAGCAGTCAATAGCATTACTAAAACTGGATTTTTCATCTCTCTCAAGCGACGACAAAAGCTGATGCCATCAAGTTTAGGGAGCATTACATCCAGCAACACTAGATCATACTGAAAGCTTTCTATGAACTCCCAACCAGTTTCACCATCGCTGGCTACATCTACAACATAATTCTGTTTCTGTAGTACATCAGTCAAAACTTTTACTACAGTGTCATCATCATCTACCAGTAGAATCCTCATAGTGTTTATCTTCAGCTCCTGTGTATCCTCACAATTTATCTCTTATCGTTAAATTTTATAGCTATAATCAATTTAAAAGTTAAGTAATATTACTGGATATTTTAGTTAATTATGGGTTGATTACTGGTTCAAGACCTACAAGGTGAAGTAAACTCATAATATGATATTTGCTGCCTACATTGATTATGAAGATTTCGGAATAATGGAAAAAGTGAAGATTATCTATTTTTATTGGATATTATCTTCCCCAAGTCATAATCTAGCAGATGTATACTTCCCTACGGGTAAGTATTGGTTTTCTAGGAGGTTGAGATGAAAAGAAAAACAATTTTGGTGATTGATGATGAAGATGATATCCGGGAGGTTGCGAAAATCAGCCTAGAAGTTATGGCAGGATTGAAAGTTATCTTAGCTAGAACCAGCCATGAAGGAATACAAAAAGCTGAGACTGAACAGCCTGATGCTATTTTGCTGGATGTGATGTTACCAGATATGGATGGAGTCAAGACATTTCAGAAACTCCAGTCGAACCCATTAACGCAGAATATTCCAGTTATTTTGCTAACTGCAAAAGTACAGGCATCTGATCAACGTCTCTTTGCGGATTTGGGTATTCGAGCGCTGATTGCTAAACCTTTTAAGCCGGCTCAATTAGCTGAAAAGTTATTACTAGCTCTTGGTTGGAGTAATGGAAGTATTGTGGAGTAATCCCAAAAATCAATAAAATCAATAATTAGGAAATGTTTTGGTGAAGGTTTTGTCCAGGAAGTAAGTAATTTACTCTCTTCCTGTAGCTGATTCAATGTATATCCACGAATTTTCCACAATCTAGCAATACAATTTTTAATTAATAACTTAATTACTTGGTAAATACAGGGTATGAATTATGACAAATAGTCTATCTTCAAATCTACACTTTAATGATGCTGCTAATTTAGAAATTAAGGATGAAAATTTCTTCTTGGGTATAAGTCATGAGTTGCGTACTCCTTTGACGGCAATTCAGGTTGCGCTTGATCTTTTAAGTTCAGGTAAGCTCGGTAATCTTTCGCCGCAGGAATTACGGATGGTAGAGATTGCTACTAAAAATACAGAACGGCTGATGCGGTTGACGAATGCGATCGAACGGCAGCCAGAAGCGCAAACTCTCTTCCTGTCATCGGCAGAACTTGCTCACTTGCGGTTGGAGCGAGATCTAAAAATGGCATTAACTCGCAATGAGTTTAAGCTGTGCTATCAGCCAATAGTTTCCTTAACAAACAATCAAATTAGCGGTTTTGAAGCTTTGATTCGTTGGCAACACCCTACTTGGGGGATTATATATCCTGACAAATTTATTCCTCTGGCAGAGGAAAAAGGCTTGATTATCGACATCGGCTTTTGGGTTTTACAAGAGGCTTGTCGTCAACTTTGTAACTGGCAACAGCAGTCTCCTGAGCTTTTTAACTCTTTGACGGTGAGTGTCAATGTTTCTAGTAAACAATTGGCACTTCCTCTTTTAGTGGAACAAGTTAAGCAAGTTTTGGAGGAAACTGGTCTACAGCCTCACAACTTAGTAATAGAAATTACTGAGAGTGCTATAATTGATAACCAGGTAAATGCTAATAAAACTTTAGAGGACTTACAGAATTTAGGAGTTCGGTTGTATATAGATGATTTTGGCACGGGTTATTCTTCCCTGAGCCGACTTTATGAACTGCCATTAGATGTTTTAAAGATTGATCGTTCTTTTGTACAGAAGTTGGATTGTTCCAGTGGCAACCACATAGTTCAAGCGATCGCAAACCTGGCACATAATTTAGGACTGGAGGTAATTGCCGAGGGAGTGGAAACAGTTGAGCAAATGAAAAAGCTTCAGTTAATCGGTTGTAATCAAGGACAGGGATATTTCTTTGCCAGACCCTTAGAAACTCATGAGATCGTAGATTTGTTATTTAATCAGCCCACAGCCGTCAGCTAATGGGTAGACTAATGCTAGGGCAAGCGATCGCTTGCTAACCCGTAATTAATGAATATGAACCAGCAGCAACCTTCTCAATCCCTAGCAAATATCTTGGTGGTTGATGATAGTCCAGTAAATTTAGTTTTGCTCTCCAAAGTACTTACTAATTATGGTTATAAGGTGCGGTCTGCATTAGATGCGGATATAGCACTGAGGTCAGTCCAGGCCAAATTGCCCGATCTGATTTTGCTGGATATTATGATGAACGATATGGATGGCTATGAGGTTTGTAAAAGGCTGAAAGCAAATGAATATAGCCGTGACATACCTATAATTTTTATTAGCGCCCTTGATGAGCCTTTAGATAAGGTAAAAGCATTTGGAATGGGTGGTGCAGATTATATTAGCAAACCCTTTCAAGCTGAAGAAGTAATTGCCAGGATTGAAAATCAACTCAGAATTCAGCGCTTACAAAATCAGCTAGTTGAGCAGAATGAAGAATTACTGCAAAAAACCCAGGCACTGGCTGATTTTAGTTCCAGCCTAAAGCAGTTACATCGAATCAACATGACTGATTTTAGTAATGTTGAAAAACTATTTTTAGATTATTTAAATACAGGTTGTCAAGTTCTGCGATTTTCAGCAGGATCAATTGGTCAGATCAATCATCAGATATATTCATTTTTGGCCGTGCAATCTAATATAAGCAGCCTGGTTCCTGGGCTAGAAATTAAGTTATCAGATGCTTATTGTGGAAAGGTTGTTGAACAACAACAAACTGTTACCTTCCACAATGTAGGAGAGATGATAGAGATGCGTTGCCATCCACTATACCAAAGCTTAAAAATAGAGTCTTATATTGGCACTCCTATATGGGTAGATGGACATATTTATGGTACGCTTTGCTTTTTTTCTACTGATACCAGACCTGATAAATTTGAGAGCCATGAAAAAGAAATTATTGAATTGATGGCTCAAAGTATTGGTAAGTTTATCAGCGCTCATCAAACAGAAAAAAAGCGCCAGCAGGCAGAAGAGGAATTAAGACAAGGTGAGGAACGTTGGCAATTGGCAATTCAAGCCAGTAAAGATGGTATTTATGACTTGAATTTACAGACAGCCGAAGTATTTTATTCGGCTCGCTGGAAAGAAATATTGGGCTATGAAGAAGAAGAAATTGCTAATGACATTAACGAATGGATCAAACGCGTTCATCCAGATGATCTCAAAGGGGTGATTCAGGCAAATCGCGCTCATATGAATCGGGAAAATCCCAGCCTCATACAAGAGTATCGAATGTTGTGCAGAGATGGCAGTTACAAGTGGATTTTGGTACGCGGTCAGGCACTTTGGAATGAAGATGGTAAGCCAATTAGATTTATTTGTTGCCATACAGATATTAGCGAAAAAGCGCGGCTTGAAGCTGAACGCAAACAGCAAGAAGAAGAAATCAGGCAAACTCAAGCATTCCTAGATTCTATCATTGAAAATATTCCCGATATGATCTTTGTCAAGGATGCCAAGGATCTCAAGTTCATCAGGCTTAACAAAGCAGGTGAAGAACTACTAGGCTATACCAGAGAAGAATTAATTGGTAAAACCGACGAAGACCTTTTCTCTCAAACAGAAGCAGATTTTTTTATTGCCAAAGATCGGGAAGTTTTAACCAACAAAAACATTTTAGACATTCCCGAAGAAACTATTCACACAATACATCAAGGAATCAGAACCCTACATACTAAAAAAATCCCCATTCTTGATGAAACTGGAAATCCACAGTATTTACTGGGTATTTCTGAAGATATCACCGAAAGCAAACGCCAACAAACAGCCCTACAGCTGATAGTTGAAGGTACAGCTTCAAAAACAGGAAGTCAATTTTTTCGGTCATTGGTGCGTTACCTAGCAGAAGTTTTACAAGTTCGCTACGCTTTTGTCACCCAATTTATAGATTCTGCAAAAATGCGGGCTTGTACACTAGCATTCTGGGCAGGAGAAGACTTTGGTGAAAACTTTGAGTACGACTTGGCAGAAACACCTTGTCAACAAATATTATCTGGAGAAGTCGTTTTCTATCCCCATAGCATCCAGTCATTTTTTCCTCGTCATGAACATCTAGTCGAGTTAGAAGTTGAAAGCTACTTGGCGATCCCACTCAATGATTCAGTAGGAAATATTGTGGGATACTTGAAGGTATTGGACACCAAGCCAATGGTTAACAACCAAACCACAGAACTGATTGTTAGAATTTTTGCAGCCCGTGCAGGAGCAGAGCTAGAGAGACAATTATTTGAAAATGCTTTGCAAGAAAGTATAGAACAGCAACGGGCAAACCTGCGAGTAGTGGAACGGATGCGACAGACTTTAGATATTTCCAAAATCTTCCATACAACTACGGTAGAATTGCGAAATCTCTTGAAATGCGATCGCGCTGCTATTTACCAATTCCATTCTGATTGGAGTGGTGAATTTGTAGATGAATCTGTAGGTAATGGATGGATTTCTTTGCTGCCACAACACAATAATCATACCCAATTAACAGAAAATCTCGTTTTGAATGAGCAATGTTCTATCAGAAAGTTTGAGAGAAGAAAGCTAGACAGATCAGCCCCAAAGAATAATACTCCTAACTATAAATTCTGTACAGATACTTATATCCAAGAAAAAAAAGACGGTATTTATAATCAAGGCACAAGTTATCGAGTTGTAGAAGACATATACAAGGCAGGATTTAAAGATTGTTATCTGCAACTTTTGGAAAAATTCCAAGCTAAATCCTATATCATTGTCCCAATTTTTCAGTCTGGTAAGTTGTGGGGACTGTTGGCAGTTTATCAAAACTCTGCTCCCCGTCCGTGGCAATCAAGTGAAATTAATCTTGTCATTAACATTGGTCAACAGTTAGGAATAGCCCTCCATCAAGCAGAGTTATTTGCTCAAATTCAACACCAATCAGTAGAACTAGAAAAAGCCAGAGATGCAGCCGAATTAGCTAACCGAGCCAAAAGCGAATTCCTGGCTAATATGAGCCACGAATTGCGAACTCCACTTAATGCTATTATGGGCTTCACTCAAGTAATGAGCCGTGATGTATCCCTGCATCAAACACATCAGGAACATCTCAATATCATCAATAGCAGTGGGCAACACTTACTAGAACTGATCAATGATGTGTTGGAAATGTCCAAGGTGGAAGCAGGTAGAATCCAACTCAATACAACTAGTTTTGATCTATATTATCTACTCAGTAATCTAGAATATTTATTACGCTTAAAGGCTACTTCAAAGCAATTAACACTCATCTTTAATCACACTCCCAATATTCCCCAATATATCAAAACCGATGAGGTTAAATTACGCCAGGTTCTACTAAACTTGCTGGGGAATGCTATTAAATTTACGCAACAAGGGCAAGTGAGCCTAGAGGTAAGCACCAGAGAAAGTCAAGATAACCAAAATCAGGTTTCTAGTTTCCTCATATTTGAGATCAAAGATACCGGTCCAGGTGTTGCACCAGAGGAAATACAGCGGTTATTTACTCCTTTTGTGCAAACTAAAACTGCTCATTCCCATGAAGGAACAGGACTAGGATTAGCCATTAGCCAAAAATTTGTCAAGCTGATGGGAGGAGAGATTACGGTTAATAGTATTGTGGGTGCGGGGAGTGTATTTAAGTTCCATATCAAGGTTGATTGTGCAGAAAAAGTAGATGTTCTTGCTCCATTATCTAACCATCGAGTTATTCACTTGGCTCCTGATCAACCCGCTTACCGATTACTAATTGTGGAAAACCAATGGGAGAGTAAAAAACTTTTAGTAGAGATGCTTAGTCCACTGGGGTTTGAGGTTTATACAGCGGAAAATGGCCAAGAGGGATTAGAACTTTGGCAGCGTTATCAACCCCATCTAATTCTGATGGATATGCAAATGCCGATAATGGATGGTTATGAAGCTACACGACAGATTCGGGCGGGAGAAATACACAATTTAGCTGCTATTCAACACCAAACCAAAATTATTGCTTTGACTGCTAGTGCTTTTGAAGAACAGCGGACTTATATCTTGTCTATAGGTTGTGACGATTTCATTCACAAACCATTTCGAGAAGAATTCCTGTTGAATAAACTGGCAGAACATTTAGGTGTTAAGTATACCTACGCAGAGAAGACCGAAAATATAGAAAGAGAAACGGAACAATCTTCATGTTTTATCCTTACTCCTTCATCTTTACAGGTAATGCCTGCGGAATGGATTACTCAACTACATGGATCTGCTGGTCGATGTAGCAAACGTCAAACTGTGGAATTAATAAATCAAATCCCTGAATTACATAGCAATCTAGCAAAAGCTCTCACTAATTTAGTGCATGACTTTCATTTTGAGAAGATTGTACAGTTATGTGTCGAGTAGGATGCAGGTGGCAGAAGTAGGTAGAGAAAATTTTTACTGAGTACTCAGTACTCATTTATCAGGAGGAAAAATATGGGTTTGGCTGGAATCAGAATTGTGTTGGTAGAACCAGCAGGACCCTTGAATTTAGGCTCAATTGCTAGGGTAATGAAAAATTTTGGGTTATGTAACCTAGTATTAGTGAATCCGCAGTGCGATCGCTCTGCCGATGATGCCTTAAAAATGGCAGTCCATGCCAAAGAGATTTTAGAGTCTGCGGTCATAGTAGACACATTACCACAAGCATTGCAAGGATGCGTGCGTGCGATCGCTACCATAGGCCGTGATTACAGCGGAGAAATCCCCCTAGAAAACCCCCGCACTACCCTACCCTGGCTATTAGAAGAACCAGAACAGCCAGTAGCCCTAATTTTTGGCAGGGAAGACCGAGGACTAAGCAATGAAGAAATAAATTATGCCCAAAAGTTAGTTTTCATTCCCACAAGTCCCAACTATCCATCCCTGAATTTAGCTACCGCTGTCTCCATCTGTTGTTACGAATTATCACAATTAGCAGAAATATTTATAACTCAGAAAAAACCTCCTACAGAAATCGCACCTTTGGATATTGTGGAACCTTACTATCAGGAATTGGAATCTCTGCTATTATCCATAGGTTATCTTTACCCCCATACAGCAGCTAGTAGGATGGAAAAATTCCGTCACTTATATAATCGCGCTCACATCCAAACCGCTGAAGTTGCTATGTTACGCGGAATTCTACGACAAGTGGAATGGGCATTGAAGGAGGCAAGAGGTAGGGAGCAGGGAGCAGGGAGTAGGGAGCAGGGGGAAAATTTTTCATAACTTCTTTCTTCCCAATCACCAATGACCAATGACCAATGACCAATGACCAATCACCAATGCCCAATGCCCAATCACCTAACTAGCAACTTAGGTTAATATGACTTAAACTGAGCAGAAAAAAGCTACTTAATCCCAGAAGTTTATCTGAGTATATCAAGGTGCGGGAAGATTCAATTTTGAGTCGAACATCTACAAACAAAACAGTTGAGCGGGTCACAAGGAGGAGTAGTGTCAGAATCAAGTGACAAACTAATAGCTGTCTCACGACAGCAACCTTCACAGCGTCGTCGCCGTCCACGCCAAAAGGCTGGACAAACACCCGTTGTCAAGAAACAGCAACAGGTTATAGCTAGAGGCGAAAGTGTGGCGCTAACAAGGCTTAATCACAATAATATCATTCCTCCGGCTCTCCCCTCTGAGGGGCGAAGACCACGCTCTAAGATAGTTATGCCGACAGCAGTTAAACCCATCCCTAAATCTATCCCTAAATCTAAGGGCAAGATGCCACAACCGGGTACTGCGAAGTTGAAGACAGTGCGTGTACCAAAGCAAGGAAAGCCAAAAATAGATAGGCGAGCATCCCGCAAAACTCGGTTAAAGCCAATGGCTAGAACCATATTGTATACGTTACGGTTGTTGATTGTGGGCATCGGTTTAGGTGCAATTGTTGGCACGCTGTTGTCAGTATTAGACCCTGCTAATCGCATCACCACATCTTCTTCCCCATCTCAGACTAACGCGGGAAAATCTCCAACTAATTCCTCTGTAACCGCTTCCAGTTTATATTTATCCCAAGAAATTATCCCTTTAAAAACCGATGTGCAGAATTTAGCAGCAGCCAATCCAAATCTGACACCTGGGGTGTTCATGGTAGATTTAGATACTGGGGCTTATGTGGATATTAATAGTACTGCTAGTTTTTCTGCTGCCAGCACAATTAAAGTACCAATTCTAATTGCTTTTTTTCAGGAAGTAGACGCGGGGAAAATACGTCTGGATGAAATGCTGACTCTGCAACAAGAGATGATTGCAGGTGGTTCTGGGACTTTACAGACGAGTACAGTAGGTAGTCAGTACACTGCCCTTGATGTTGCCACAAAGATGATTACCATCAGTGATAACACAGCCACAAATATGCTCATTGCCAGATTGGGAGGCCAAGAGGTACTGAACGAGCGTTTTCGCAGTTGGGGATTAGCAACTACAATAATTCGCTCTCCACTCCCAGATTTACAAGGCACAAACACCACCAGTCCTAGAGAATTGGGTAATTTGATTGCGGCACTCAATCAGGGAAATATGGTGAGTATGCGATCGCGCGATATTATGCTTGATATTATGCGTCGCACACAAAGAAATAATCTCCTACCTTCCGGCTTAGGAGAAGGAGCAAAGTCATACCACAAAACCGGTGATATCGGCACAATGTTAGGAGATGCAGGTTTAATTGATATCCCCACCGGTAAGCGTTATATAGCTGCTGTCATGGTACAACGTCCCAACAATGACCCTGCTGCTGAAAAACTTATTGGTTCCATCTCTAGTGCCGCTTACCAATACTTTAGCCAAACTCCTATCACACCCCGGACTCCCACAAATAATCTACCTACAAATAATTTTCAGCAACCTGTTCAACCATTTATTCAACCCCAGGTAATGACTCCAATAGCACCTAACGGAACAGTTAACAATGCGCCTATGGGTACTTATCCAGCCCCTGCAATCACTCCACAATATTACCCACCACAATAAACAATTCAAAATTAGAAAGTGAATAGATTGCAGAAAATATGACTTTCTTGTTAGAACAGCCTTAAGGCTATCAATAAGATGGAGAATACATTATGAATATTCAACTTAAACCTGAAACCGAGGAATTAATACAAGCTTATATCGCTAGGGGGAGATTTAAAAATATAGAAGATGTAGTTAACGAAGCTTTTGATTTACTGCTGGATAGAGAAAGAAGACTAGAGGAACTAAGAGAAAAAATAGCTGTAGGAACTGAACAAATTAATAATGGACAAGTAACAGATGGTGAGTTGGTTTTTGCCAGACTACAAGCAAAAATTCAACAGATAGAACAAGAATTAGGCAATGGGTAAATATTCATTTTCAGATGAAGCTATTCAAGATTTAGAAGAAATTTGTGAGTATCTTGGTCGTAGTAATCCAAAAGCCGCAAGTCAACTTTTTGATAAAATTAGAAACAAGTGTAAATTAGTTGCAGGCTTTCCAAGTATTGGTAAAAGTTATGGAAGACTAGCAAAAAACCTCCGTGGCTTTCTTGTAGATGACTATATTATATTTTACTATCCTCAAGAAGATGACATTAATATTACTCGCATTGCTAGTGGCTATAGAGATTTAGAATCATTATTTGAGTAAATTTAATGATTTTGCAAACATTCTCTCAAAATCTTTGATATCGCATTCCTGGTAATTGCGAAACCAAACCCATGAGTTCTAACTGTAATAAAGAACTGGAAACTAAACCAGCATTCATACCTGTTTTCTGCACAATGAAATCAAAGGATAAAGCATCAATAGATAGAGTATCTATTACCTGTTGTAATTCTGGTGATAAATTAGGTAAAGGAGCAGATTTAACTAATGGTATCTCTACATCTATGTTTGGAATTGCTCCCAACATTGTTAATAATTCACTTAATTGCTGATTAATAATACCAGCACCTTGACTAATTAATTTTAAACAACCTTGTGATGGTTGATCATCAACTCTTCCCGGTAAAGCATAAACATCTCTACAAAATTCATTCGCATAGGTAGCTGTAATTAACGCACCAGATTTTATCGGTGCTTCTATAACTAATACTGCACGACTTAAACCCGCAATAATACGATTTCTTCTCGGAAAATGGGTACGATTAGGTGCAGTTTTAGTCGGATATTCACTAATTACTATTCCAGAAGTCAAAATCTCTTTATATAAATCTCGATTTTTATGGGGATAAATAACATCTACACCAGTTCCCACAACCGCTATTGTTCTTCCTCCAGCTTTCATTGCTGCTGAATGACTTTCCGTATCTATTCCTTCGGCCATTCCCGAAACAACAGTAAAACCATTTTTTGCTAAAGCGGTACTAATTTGACGAGTCCATTTAATTCCATATTCTGTAGGTTGACGAGTTCCCACAATTCCCACTAAGGGTTTTTGTCCCGAATTTTCTTGTAAATCAACTTCACCGCGATAGTACAATAATGGAGGTGGACTGGGAATTTCTCGCAGCAGTTGAGGATATTCTGTGTCTGCTGGTGTCCAGAAAAGAGGGTTTGCTTGTTGGTGTTGGGTAAGTAGTTGTTCTGGGTTTAAACGGGTTCTCTGTTGGACGACTTTTTCTAATGTTTGAAATCCAAAACCTTCTACTGTTCTTAAATCACTGGAATTTGCTTTCCAAGCTGTTTCTAAATTTCCAAAATGTTGTTGTAATCTTTGCAATAATACTGGACCAACACCAGAAATTTGTGACCAAGCTAACCAATATTTGCGTTCTTCTGTCACTGGTTATATCTCTTCTTGATTACTGGTTTTGTGAAAGCCAATCAATTACTTGTTCTGCATTTTTATCAGGTGGAAATACAGGATAAAACACTTTTTCAATTTTCCCATTGGATAAAATCAATGTTAACCTTTTCCCTCCCTTAAATTTTCGCTAATCGTTGATTTTTTAAATAATCAAATACAGATTTATCACCAATATCATCAGGAATATTTTGTACTGTTTTCCGTAATGCAAACACTAGAAAACAAATTGTCCAAATTCCTAATAAAATTTGTTCAGCTTGAGTTGATAAAATTCCTGTTAAATGTCCTAATAAAAGTAGAGGTACAAGGGGTGTTAAAATTTTAGTTTCTAAGCGGTTGAAGCAAAAACCTTCTTTAAAAAAGATCCCTGTTAATGCTGCGAAAGTAAAACCAAATCCGAATAAAGTCAGAGGTTCATTATAAACAGTAATCGCAAAAGGTTGACTATCAAAATGTCCAAAAATCAATGCGGAAATGCTGCCAATTATCCAGAAAAGTTGTAAGATTCGGTGCAGAGATGCCATATAAATATGGATGGTTAGCAAACTAACACCCAGTGCAAGACTAAAACAGGTGTAGAGTGGAGTAATTGCTGGAATTGCGACAGATTGAGGAGAGAATAAAACTAACCCGCTACCGATCGCAAAACTAACAGCAGCTACCATTAAACCTGTACGATAGATGATCACACTTGTGCGATCGCTCTCCGTAATTGTAAAATTGCCAAACTGGCCTTGATATACTTCTGGTGCAGATATTGTTTGTGTAGTCATATTACATAATAGATGATATTGCTAACGAGCTTCTATAGCCATTCTATCTGATTTGTGCAGATTTCCCCAAATCTCATCAGCCCAACCAAAATCACAAATTCCGTACCCCACATTCTACAGAAGCGACTTATATTAATATTTTTGAAAAAATATGAAATGATTGATATAGGTTTTCTTGTACCCAATTTTACTATATCCTCTCAATTACAAGAAAATGCTGTAATTCTACTCCTGGAGAAGGTACAGAAGTCCAATTAGAAATTCCTATTGTTTATTCATTAGATAATTCTAGAAAAATATAAATTTAATTATTCTTTCACTGCTAATTCTCATCAATCATTTACACCTGTTGCTAGTTGAGAACGGTAATGGGTCATTGGTCATTGGTCATTAGTCATTAGTGAATAATTTTCTGTTTTAATCCTGTAAATCCTTAAATCCTGGATATCCTGTTCGCGTTCACGTAGTGTGACGTAGGCATAGCGTGGCGTTAGCCATATCAGACATTTTCCCTAACTAGCAACTTACGTTACTAGAACATCGCTGGAAAGTAGCCAGATTAAAGGGTAATACTAGTGTAAGTTAAATTTGCTAAAGAATTAAAATTTTTTTGCATAAAAAAATATTACCAGTTTCGACCAGTGTTGCCACACCTTCTAAATAGGTAACAATTAAGAATATTGCTGTTAATTATGCAGTGAATTTAGTAGTTGTCAAACACCACATCTCAAAACAGATAAAAGAAAATTTTTGAAGCCTTATAGCCAGAGTAGGCAAAATTTACTCAAAAATGGCTATAAAGCTAACATTGGTCTCAATGGACATGAACTTCTGGACAAATTACCCAAGGATAACCAGGTAGCAATTTCGCCGAATTTGCTGAAAATTGCCAAGACTGGATTAAATAGTGGTTATTTCCGACCTGTAAATAAGCGGTAAAAACCCCCATCCAGTCAGTTATCCTTTGGGTTTTGTAGAGTTCTTTATTCAGTTTGTAACTGTTGACGGATATCTAGTTCTAGATACCTGATCAGGTTCTAAAACAGTGGATTTCATTGCTGAAATCTCACAATGTCTATAGATATCTCTGGAACTGAAAGAGGTTTATTTAATGGGATACTGCTATGGATTTAGCAGAGAGTCCTTACTTGAGTCGTCGTGGTTTTACTATCGTCTCAAGTGCAGTCAATGTTTCTGCACTGGAGATTTTAGAGTTTAGACTCCTCAAGACAGATTCATATGTCACCATTAACCTGCATTTGATGGACTTGATCTGCTAACTCTTGACGACCTTGATCATCCAATTTGTCAATTGCTAACATCCCCATGAGAATAACCTCTTTTAAGGTTAGACGTGTAGAATGTGCCTGTTTTTGCACAATCTCTTTAATTATTGGACTGACACCAATTGCGGTACTAGCTCTAGCCACGGAATAAAAGGAAACATTAATGACTTCGGATAAATCTTAGCACTTTAAATGACGTTATTCTAATTTTGAAAAAATTTTTACTTACTTGTAAATAATAATAATAAATTTGAGCCGCTTGCTGAATGTAGTATTTTATACTTGGGCTTAGGAAGTTATATTCTCATGGGGGATATTGATACAGATGTAAGGAAAGCAAAATTTTCCTGAATTCAGCCTGAACAGACTGTCATAAGGAAAAGTAGTGAGTATTTACAAGGACAGAAAAAACGATGAAGGAACCTTATCTGTTGGCAGCCAGCTTGTTAACAGGATTGACTGTACCAACATCAGATATCCCAAAGATGTCAAGTATCCTACCAGAAAATACTGGTTTTCTGGAAGATTTAACACCACATTCACAGTCGCAAGTAGGTGAAAAAGTTATCACTAATGTTGACATTTCTTTACCAGAATTTAGCGGTCAAGCTACTTCTACACCAAGGCGTTCACAGCGACAAGTACGTGAAAAAAGTATCTCTTTACCAGAATTCAGCAGCCAAGCTGTATCCACATCTGAGAATTCGCAGCGAGAAGCAGGTGAAAAAATTACTCCCAGTATTGACATCTTGTTAGCAGAATTCACTAACTATATTTTGCCAACACCCATAAAAACATCACTGAACTTAAGTTCCCAAAAAACCAAACAAACTTTTTTATCTGGAAGTCAACTGTACTACCTCAGATTAGCGTCATTAAAAATTGGTCAGATTTACACACGCGTGGATGATGACGATTTATCATCTTCGTGGAAGTCAGCTAAACAGTATAAACTCAGTTATCAAGATTGGAAAAGCTTATTAGCTATGGAAGCTAGAGCTATTTCCCAAGGTCAGGGTACAAACCGGTTGAGTATCTTGGTGGGTGATTCTCTGAGTTTGTGGTTTCCTAAAGAAAAGCTGCCTTCTGGTAAATTGTGGCTAAATCAAGGCATATCTGGAGATAGGTCTGAGGGTGTATTGAGAAGACTGGGAGCATTCTCGACAACACGTCCAGAAGTGATTTATTTGATGGTTGGGATCAATGATTTACTCAGAGGTGCTAGTGATGTTTCAATTTTGCGTAATCACCGCCAGATTATTCGCAGCTTACGCCAAACTCATCCAAAAAGTCAGATTATGGTGGAATCAATTTTGCCTATTCGCCGGACTATAATTCCCAATAGTCGTATTCGTCACCTTAATGCCCAAATAGCTCAAATAGCCAGACAAGAGGGTGCAAATTATCTGAATATCCACAATTGGTTTACAGATATGGAAGGCAACTTACGTCCAGAATTAACGACGGATGGGGTGCATTTAACACCGGAAGGATATGATGTATGGCAAGCTGCTCTACAGCAGACAGAGTTTAGGGTTGCCCAAAGCCTGAATTGAGGGTAATTAGAGGAGTTAAGATTTATTACCCACGGTTTCCCGATTTAAAACCTGATTTAACTTGCCGCTGCGATAACCTTCTAAATCTAAGGTGACGTAAATAAATCCCAAATTCTGAAATGCAATAATTAAAGAGGGTAAGTTTGTAGTTAAAACAAATTTTTGAATTTGTTCTGGTGATAGTTCAATTCGTGCGGTGTCTTGTTGAGAACGTACCCGCAGA
Organism: Anabaena cylindrica UHCC 0172; assembly: GCF_034931625.1. GTDB lineage: Bacteria > Cyanobacteriota > Cyanobacteriia > Cyanobacteriales > Nostocaceae > Anabaena > Anabaena cylindrica_A. The sequence continues at coordinate 24,554 of NZ_JAYGGY010000082.1, forward strand.
TTGTCCCAACCCAGATTTCGTAAATAAATTTCTGCTCTGCCGACTCGCTGTAACTTGGCTATGGTAATTTCTTCACCATAGGGAAAGCGAGAACTCAGACAAGGTTGGGCTGGTTTATCCCACCAAGGTAAACCGAGTTGTCGAGAAAGTTGACGAACTTCGGCTTTAGTGATTTCAATTTCTGCTAAGGGCGATCGCGCACCTCTTTCTTTAGCAGCCTGAATGCCGGGGCGATAATCGTGCAGATCATCGGCGTTTACCCCATCTACCACATAGGGATAGCCTAACTCTAAAGCTAGAGGTTTAAGTGTATCGTGGAGTTCACTTTTGCAAAAATAGCAGCGGTTAACAGGGTTAGAAGTGTAATTGGGATTTTCCATTTCGTGCGTTTGGACGATTTTATGGTTAATCCCAATGGTTGCGGCTTGGGCTTCTGCATCTGCCAACTCTTCTGGTAACAGCGAAGGAGAAACAGCCGTTACAGCCAAAGCGCGATCGCCCAACACATCATAGGCAATCTTAGCCACTAATGTACTATCAACGCCCCCAGAGTAGGCAATCAGCGCCTGCTCCATTTCTGCAAATAAAGCTTTTAATTGCTCCAATTTTTCTGTTAGCATCATTTCTCAATCCTGCCAAAACCTGATAGCACCTGACAATTCCTATTTTAGGGGTGGATGAAGATAATTATGAATTTTGGAGTAATTCAAACATTCTCTTAGTAGATTTTTTATCTACCTATCAGGCGTTGCACTTGAACAAATACGTCGGGAAAGGCTAAGGGGGCAATAGTGCCTGTAGTTATGATCAGTTCTGTTGAATATTGTCTATTTTTTAAGTCTCGAAATACTTGCAATTGCGGAGTCTTGAGATTGGCTACCCAATATTCAGCAATACCTGCTTCTGCGTAGATCTCTTTTTTTTCACCTAGGTCTTTGCTGAGAGTAGCTTTAGAAAATTCAATAATCCAGAAGATATCTTGAGGATAAGGATGGTGTTCTAAATAGACTTCACCTAAAGGTTTGACTATGGCAATATCTGGTGCGGGTTCTGAGTCATTGGGTAGAGTGATGGGTTTGGCATCGCGGATTTTTGCCCTTGCACCAAGGAGAGTACGGATATAATCTGCGGCTTCTGTGTTGTAATAAGCGTGAGGTTCTCTTTCTGGGGGCATAAGGATGAGGTCGCCGCGCAATAATTCTATAGGCTGGTCATCAAAAATACCTGCTGCTATTGCCCGGTGATAGCGTTGAACTGTCCATTTATAGGTAGTTACGGTCATGAAAGTTGATTTGGTTGTTTCTGCCGTTGAGACTAGAAGCTCTATTTTGAGTTTAACTTTTTCGCACCCTCATCTCCTCATTGACAATACTTTGCCATCAGACGGGCTAAAAGTTGTAAATCTATGGGTTTAGAAATATAGTCATTGACACCAGCCCCTAGACAGGTTTCTCTATCCCCTTTCATAGCCATTGCTGTTTGGGCAATTATTGGTATTTGTTGATATTGGGGATTGTCTCGCAGTTGTTGTACCAAGTTCAAACCATTGCCATCTGGTAGACTCACATCCATTAAAATTCCTGCTGGTTGTAGCTGTGGGAGAGTTGCCCACATTTGTTCTGCATTTTGGACACAAGTTACCTGATAACCCAATCTACCTAGATAAATTTTTATTAATTCTGCATTACCTACATCGTCTTCTACCAACAAGATTTTTGGTGAGGTATTGAGAGGGATAATAGAATCAGAGAGAGAACCAGAATAATTACTTGTTTCTTTACTAATTTCTAAATCCTTTTCTGCCTTGACTTCTATTGCTTCCAAAACTTTTCCCATTGGCTGGAGGGGAAGAGAAATGGTGAAATAGGAACCGCGATTTACTTCTGATTCCAACTCCAAAGAACCACCGTGAATTTCTGCCAGCTGCTGAGTCACCACTAAGCCTAAACCAGTCCCTTCATTGGTTTCAGCAGCGGGGTTAATAATTTGGCTATAGGGACGAAATAGTAGCGCTTGGTTTTCTGGAGATATGCCAATTCCAGTATCCCAAATTGTAAAACGTAAATATAAATCTTGTGTAGCTACCCGTAAGCCAACGCTACCTGTCATTGTAAATTTAACAGCATTGAAGAGTAAATTCAATAACATTTGTTTGAGTCGCAAAGGATCAGCTAGTAAAGTTTTGACATCATCGTCTATTTCCAGACGCAGCTTCAAACCCTTGTTAGCGGCTTTCTCTTTCACTAAAGCTAAGACATTGCGACATAATGATGGCACATCAACTATTTCCCATTGCACTTCTAGCTGATTGGCTTCGATTTTAGAAAGATCCAAAATATCATTAATCAGTCCTAGCAAATGCTTACCGCTGGATTGGATGATGTGTAAATATTCTTGGTGACGCTGTTTGTCTGGTTCGTAACCTTGTGCCAGCAGTAAATGTGTGAATCCGATGATAGAACTGAGAGGGGTACGGATTTCGTGGCTGGTATTGGCCAGAAACTGGTTTTTAAGTTGATTGGTACGTTCTAGTTCTTGATTAAAGTTAGCTAACTGTTGACAATGTTGTTGCCAAGACTGCATTTGCTTCAGTTGTGCCAAAGCTGTATGACAATAACCGATTGTTCTGGTGATTAATTGCGATCGCAGTTGAGTTGGTAATGAGTCGATGCTGTCACTATCATGATTGGATTTGGTTGTGGCAATAACTAACCATGTCATCACGTTGCTAGAATCATCAACTAAACGCCAAGCACAAGGGTTTTTTTCTCTTTCCATTTGCTGCAAATCTTCTAGTTTAATGGCAGCGTTTAATCTCAATCGCAGTTTTTTCCCTACTTTGGATCTTATTGATGGAATTGGTATTCCTTGAGTAGAAGAACTAGAAACATAGCAAATATTACCAACAATTTCTTCTGGTTGACATTGAGCAATGCCTACAGCAAACTGCGGAGACTCTTCCCAACTGGCATTTAAAGCGTTGTCAAGTTCGTCAACCACAGTTTGAAAAATCTCTGCTGCCGTAATGATGGACTGTGGCATTGTTTCAGTAAATGAAAGCAGACAATCATTGAGACGACTCTGCAAGTGATTCAACTTGCGTTCCAACCACAAGTTATCCCGCAGTTTCTGGATTGTTGTCAAAACTGTTGGCGTTCCATTTATCTGTGAGTTCTGTTCTGGTAAGCTTGAAGACTGCTGCATGGTCACCTAGACCGCCAAGAAAATGCAAACTGGATTTTATGTATATTAACGAACAAATTTTTTTAAATTGAAAAACATAACTGATAGTGTCAATTGTAACGGTTAATCAAACACTTAGAGAAGGAAATTACTGTCTCAAAAACTTCTTCATAGTAACTTAAAACATATGGATGCACAATTTGCTCAATTAATTATCAACGGGATTGCGGTGGGAAGCATTATTGCTTTAGCCGCAGTCGGACTCACTCTTACCTATGGAATTTTAAGATTATCTAATTTTGCCCACGGTGATTTTCTCACATTGGGAGCTTATCTGACCCTGATCGTAAATACTACGGGGGTAAATATTTGGCTGTCGATGATTCTAGCTGCTGTAGGAACTGTAGGGGCAATGTTACTGGCAGAAAAATTACTGTGGTCAAGGATGAGGTCGATCTGTGCTAGTTCGACAACACTGATTATTATCTCTATCGGACTGGCTTTATTTCTCCGCAATGGGATTATTTTTATTTGGGGAGGTAAAAACCAAAACTATGATCTACCTGTCACTCCGGCTTTAGAATTTGGGGAATTGAGAATACCACAAAATCAAATATTGGTACTGGGTTTAGCAGTACTGGCAATTGTGTCGTTACATTACCTGCTCCAAAATACCAAAATTGGTAAAGCGATGCGAGCCGTGGCGGATGATTTAGACTTAGCCAGAGTTTCTGGTATCAACGTTGATAGAGTTATTCTCTGGACTTGGGTAATTGCGGGAACTTTCACTTCTTTGGGTGGAAGTATGTATGGTTTGATTACCGCTGTTCGCCCGAATATGGGTTGGTTTTTGATTTTACCCTTATTTGCTTCTGTAATTTTGGGAGGTATCGGCAACCCCTATGGTGCGATCGCAGCAGCTTTTATCATTGGTATAGTTCAGGAAGTCAGTACTCCTTGGCTAGGTTCACAATACAAACAGGGTATAGCCCTATTAATCATGATTTTGGTGCTGCTCATTCGTCCCAAAGGTTTATTCAAAGGCACGATTTGAGTAAGAGGCAAGGGAGCAGGGAGCAGGGAGCAGGGAGCAAGGGGGATGATTTCAGATGGGAATTCTAGGCGATTCAAACCCATGTTTCGCTCTACTCCATAGCAGGAGAAAGAGGTCGTTTCCCCCTGCACCCTGCCTCGTTCCCCCCTGCCTCTTCATTGAGCAGCACCAGTTCACGTTTAACTAGTCAATGAGGTGGAAGTAGTAAGCCGCTACCAAGAAGTTGATAGCCAACAGTAGCAACGCCCAACTTGCACGAAAAACGTAAGTAGGTTTAGCAGCTTTACCTTTAGAAGTCATAATTTTGGTTCTCCTGATTTTGATGACTTTTTAACAAATAGCAAACAGAAGCACCAATTCTCCAGAATCTTTAAAAATATTTTTGTAGAGATGGGTATTGGGAAATTAATATTTCTCCCCTGCACCCCGCCCCCTGCCCCCTGCCCCCTGCCCCCTGCCCCCTGCCTCCTGGCTCCTGCCTCCTTATTCCCCTGCATGATATGAACTACGCACCAAAGGGCCAGAGCGGACATGACTAAATCCCATTTCTCTGGCTATGCTGCCGAGTTCATCAAATTCTGCTGGTGTCCAGTATTTTTGTACTGGTAGATGTTCTAAAGAGGGTCGCATATATTGACCAAGGGTAATGCGATCGCACTTTATAGCCCGCAAATCAGCCATTGTTTCAATTACTTCCTCTTTACTTTCGCCATGTCCCAGCATTAAACCTGACTTAGTGGGAATACTAGAATCAATGTTTTTAACAGTTGCCAGCACTCCTAAAGAGCGATCGTACTTTGCCCCCCGTCTCACTGGCCCCGTTAATCTCCGCACAGTCTCCACATTATGATTAAAACAAGCAGGCTTGGCTAAAACAATCATCGCTATTCGTAGGCTTTGCCCTGCTTCCCCAACACCCGCACCACCCCATAAATCAGGTGTCAGCACTTCAATTTGAGTTTCTGGGTTTAATTGGCGAATAGCCGCCATCGTTTTCACAAAATGGCTCGCACCCCCATCAGACAAATCATCACGGGCTACAGAAGTCAGTACCACATAACGCAATCCCAACAGATGGACTGACTCCGCGACTTTTTGCGGTTCCTCTTCATCCACAGCCATTGGAGCATGACCTTTATCTACTTGACAAAAAGCACAAGACCTAGTGCAAGTTGAACCCAGCAATAAAAAAGTTGCGGTTTTTTGGGCATAGCACTCCCCCCGGTTAGGACAGCGGCCTTCTTCACAAATCGTATGAATTTGGCGCTGCTTAATAATACGTTGTACGGTAGAAATTTCACTAGCTTTGCCAAGAGAACGACGTAACCAGCTAGGCATGGCCGCAATGTTCGATTTGAGTTCGGCTTGTCGGGAAAAAGTCATAGAAATCCCAGTAAAATGCAAAAATAAAGATAAAAGATATACTAGTGCAAGAAAGCAGGAGAGAAAAAAGCAAGTTTTATGAGTTTTTGCGGCTTTGCAAACTAGATAGTTATTTTAGCGACACTACACCAGTGCAGGTCAGCAGAAATTATTTATCAGTTTAAATTACCACAAAAGCCTGTAAGATAAGACTTGTAGAGATAAACCTACTCCTAACTGAATACTGACATTAGTTTAAGTTTTTTAGTTCATGGAATTTCTATGATACAAATTGATCACAACGCAAGCAGAAGTTTTACAAACTACTTGTTTTTTTGACACTTATACAGAAATATACTCTCCCCCAATTTACATAAATTTTGTATATAGTGGGAGAATTCTTAATGTCAATCGGCAAACTAGCCATCTAAACATAAAGTCTCTGGTAGAGTAATCAGTCGTGGCAAACAAAATTTTAGTTATTGATGACACTACAGTTGTCAGGGTAAAAGTCAGAGAAATGTTGCCTCCGGGCAATTTTGAAGTATTGGAGGCAAAAGACGGCTTAGAAGGATATAATCTCATCCTTAAAGAAAAAGTCAGCCTGATCATGTTGGATTTTATTTTACCGAAAATGAGTGGGTGGGAAGTTTTCCAGAAAATTCAAGCCAACTCAGAATTAAAGAAAATTCCTTTGGTGATCATGTCTGGCCGCAAGGAAGAGGTAACGGAAAAAATACCTGAACCATTTGAATATTTTGAATTTCTCAATAAGCCTTTTGATCAAAGACAGCTGATTACTGCTATTAAGTCAGCAATGACCATAGCTACTAAAAGAACTCGTATTAATACTGAGCAACCAATAGTTGCTCCTGCGAGACAAGAAGCAGTAGCGGCAAAACCTAATTCCGTAGTAGGTAGCTCTGATGCAGAAATACAAGCTCTGAATGCAAAAATGGTGAAGATGCAAGCAGAGATTGATAGCCTCAAGAAACAGCTTACTCAAGTTGTGACATTTATTAAACAGAAAATTAAGTAGTATTAACTCTTGCGATGATCTTTACCGCCAAAATATTCAGTTAAGCAACACAGCTATAGACTGAGCAACCCTGCCTATTTGTACTTAAGTTTCACAGAATGGCAGGTTTTTTTTGGTTAGGGAGAGCTGATAACATACTTCCAAATAAAAGAATGTCAGATTTCATATAGTTTTCTAACTGTATAATCACTAATTGTTCATAACGTATTTACTTACGAGCCATTTTTAGGAATTATATCAATAGAGTTTAGAAACTAGAGTCTTAAAATTTATGACATTAGATAACATCAATATCAATTTAGAGCGTGATGTTTTTTTGCGTACCTTAATTAGAGAATTATCAGGGACATTACAGGACGTAGTGGGGTTAGAAGAAGCCGCTGGATTTATTAGTGTAGTTGGTGAAAGCATGGGTAGACAGATTAACCAAGATTATAAGTCTGCTCTAAAAGTATCAAATCTTAACCGTGAGCAAGTTGTTAGAGTCTTGATTGATTTGAAAAAAAGAATCCAAGGGAGTTTTTATGTCATTGAGGAGAATGATGAAAAAATTGTCTTTGGAAACCATAACTGCCCATTTGCAGAAAAAGTAATTGATCGCCCTGCTATGTGTATGATGACTTCAAATGTCTTTGGAACTATTACATCTGATAATTTGGGATACGCCAAAGTAGAGTTACAAGAGACAATAGCACAGGGTGCTACTGGATGTAGGATTGTAGTCTATCTAAAAACAACACCAGAGTCAGAAGATATAACAGGACGAGAATATTTTCAATCATTATAAACTCTATAAATTCATCATTATTCAGCCAATATTTGGATGCTTAGATTATTGCATTGCTGTAAAAATGCTTAAAGATTCAAAATATAAACCGCATGACTCCTGAACAATTTCTTGAATTTGCCAGAGTTTTGCCAGAACCTTTACTATTAGTGAATAGTGATGGTCAGATACTAGCCACTAATCAACCAGTAACAGATATGCTGGGATTACGCCGTCAGGAATTGCAAGAAAAAATGATTTTTGATCTTGTAACTGAGCCTTACCATAAAATTTCTGCATACCTGAAAGCTTGTTCTCGTAGCCGTGCCATGATTTTGGGTTCATTAACTTTACAAAATAGTGATGGAGAAACATTAGTATGTCGTTGTCAAGGTGCAGTTATTCAACCTTGGTCTGATGAATCTTTAGCTCTAATTCTCCTGCGGTTGGAACCGAAAAAAGCAGCCAACATTAACTTTATTTTGCTTACTAAAAAAATAGATGAATTAGCAAAAGAAATCCAGGGACGTAAACAAGCAGAAGCAGCGCTTTCAAAAGCAAATCAAGAACTAGAATTCAAAATTGAAGAACGTACTACTGCCTTAAGGCAAACATTAAAAGAGTTACAACTTGCCCAAAACCACTTAATTCAATCTGAGAAAATGTCTAGTTTAGGTCAGATGGTTGCTGGTGTTGCTCACGAAATTAACAACCCTATCAGCTTTATTCATGGTAATCTCTTTCATCTTGAACAGTATATTGAAAATCTGTTAAAGTTATTAGAAAAATATCAAGAATATTATCCAAATGCTGATCAGGAAATACAAGATATTAAAGAAGCGATAGATATAGATTTTATAGTAGCAGATATCAGTCAAATTACCCATTCTATGAGAGTGGGAACACAACGCATTCAGGAAATTGTGAAATCGTTACGGAATTTTTCTAGGCTTGATGAAGCTGAATTGAAGTTAGTGGATATACATGAGGGAATTGAAAGCACTTTAATGATTCTGGCACACCGATTGAAAGGTAAACATTATAAATATCCAGAAATTAAAGTTATCAAAAAATACGGGAATTTGCCGGATATAACTTGTTATCCTGCTAAACTTAATCAGGTGTTTATGAATCTTATTACTAATGCAATTGATGCATTAGAAGAGTTGTTTATTAGTGATGATGTCTCAAGGTTAAATTCACAAACAAATGAACCAACAATTTGTATTACTACTGAATTACTAGATAATCAATGGGTGAAAATCAGTATTGCCGATAATGGTTTAGGAATTGAAGAAGCATTAAATAGCAAGTTATTCAATCCCTTTTTTACAACAAAACCTGTAGGTAAAGGAACAGGACTTGGTTTATCAATTAGTTATCAAATTGTAGTAGAAGAACATGGGGGATATCTGAACTACAATTCTATACCTATGAAAGAAACCAAATTTGAGATTAAGATTCCAATCCATACAATCAATAAGACGGCTTGTGATAAAAAAAGGTGATAGGTAACGGGTGACAGGAAAATAAAGGAGTTTAATCAATAATTTTTACCTATTACCCATTACCTATTACCCAATTACCAAGAATTACTCTGCTTGCTCAGTGATAATTACACTCGCTTGAGTACTCACTATTTTTGCTGCTTGCAATATGGGAGTATTCGCAACTGAATTATTGACTAAGGTAAACAGTGGGTTTGACAAAATACCGGCGATGGTAGTAGCGATTAAAGTTACTATCAAACCTACTTGTAAAGGTCTGAAACCTGGTAAATCCCAATTAATTGCGGGATAATTTTTCACCACATCAGACATTTCTTGTGGTTCTTTGACTACCATCATTTTAACTACACGGATGTAGTAGTAGATGGAAACGACGCTTGTAACTAAGCCGAGTAGGACTAACCAGTAAAGACCGGCTTGCCAACCAGCCCAGAATAGGTAAATTTTCCCGAAAAACCCAGCTAGTGGGGGAATACCACCTAAGGAAAGAAGAGAGATACTTAATCCTAAAGTGAGAAGTGGGTCTTTTTGATATAACCCTGAGTATTCAGCTATTTGGTCGGTTCCCGTCCGCAGGGAGAAGAGAACTATGCAGGTAAAGGCGCACAGGTTCATGAACAGGTAGACCAGTAGATAAAATATCATGCTGGAATAACCTGCATCAGTACCAGAAATTAAGCCAATCATCACAAAACCAGCTTGGGCAATGGATGAATAAGCCAACATCCGTTTCATGCTGGTTTGGGCTAGGGCGACAACGTTACCCAAGATCATACTGAGGACTGCAAGGGCAGTGAAGACAAATCTCCACTCATCGGCGACGAGGGGGAAAACTACGGTCAATAACCGGATAGCAAGGGCAAATCCTGCTGCTTTGGAACCGACGGATAAAAAGGCGATAACTGGGGTGGGAGCGCCTTCATAAACGTCTGGTGTCCACTGGTGGAAGGGGGCAGCGGAGATTTTAAAACCAATGCCGGCAATTACGAAAACGAGGGCAATGATAAAGCCGAGAGATTGACTGACGTTGGCTGCGGCGATACCATTAGCGATCGCACTCAATTCCGTTTGTCCACCTGATAAACCATACAGCAGTGATACACCGTATAAAAATACGGCTGTGCTGGAAGCTCCAATTAACAGGTATTTCAGCGCTGCTTCATTGGAGCGAGGGTCACGTTTGGTATAACCTGTCAACAAATAAGAGGAAATACTCAGGGTTTCTAGGGAGATGAAAATCATCACCAATTCACTAGCACCTGATAAAAACATTCCTCCCAAAGTCGCAGTCATCAAAATGGCGATGAATTCTGCTAAAGCAGTGCCACTCTGCTCAATGTAGCGAATTGACATGAGGATGGTGACAATGGCAGACAGAGCAATAATGCCTCGAAAGACAATACTCAGGTCGTCACCATTAAAGCTACCAGTAAAACCGATGGGGTTGGTAGCGTCCCATTGTAAGCATAGGGCGACAATTGCAGTGAGTAAACCTGCGATCGCTAGATATCCTATCCAGCGTGAAGATGTCCGCCCCAAAATCAAATCAACAATCAAAACCCCTAAGAGGGTGATAATTACAATCCCCTCTGGCAAAATCGTTCCAGCATTTAACTGGGATGCAATATTAGCAAAATCCATGATATGTATAGGTTTTGGCGATTAGATATGAAGGCTAACTCTGTTCATTCTATCTATAGTTCTTCACCATAATTGCATTTAACCGTATGTTTTAACCACTAGCAAAGTTAGTCAGTAGACGCAGCAAGCACTACAAAAAAGATTGAAATCCATATTACTCACACTCAGCCAAATCTTTCAGCGTGTTTATTGAGACTTTTGTCTAAGTAATAAAACTTAGGTAAAGAAATTTTATAATACTTCTACTAGAGACCGAACCGAAAGAATTTCATCGGCTTTGAGTTCGACAATAGCTGATTTTGGCACGATGACTGTATTAATCGACTCACCAACAGCATTAAATATTTCGAGTATATATCCTTCTTCCCTGCCTGTGGGATGGTTAACGGTATCGATAAAGGTGGCAACATCTCCTTTTTTGAGGTGATATTCTGGGAAGTCTTGCCCTAAAGAAACTCGTTGATACAGGGTAATCATGATTTTTTCTACTTTATTTTAAAATCCTTATATTGTTGTTGAAACTGTACGCAACCCAAGATGCTTAACAAATGGCAAAAAATCTTTATCAGTAAATAGAAGTGCATTTTGGCTTTGAATACAGAAAGTAGCAATAATCACATCAGCCGTTTTACGAATGGTAATACCACGTTGGCGGAGAAATCTATAGTTATCAACACTCTTGATAGCAAGATCAACACCTAACATCTCAAAAATCGTCAGAGAAGTAAGCAATTCTTTTGCTGTTTGATATTCTGTATCTGAGCGAAATCCTTGGAGTACCTCAGTCAAAATGAGATCACCAACAGCAATTTGTTCTACGCCTAAAAGTGTGTCTAGCTTATTAGCTTCTGGGTTTTCTATGCCATTGAAATAGTCTATCCATACACTTGAATCTACAATAATCATGAATTTATTCTCATCTCTTCAAGGTTGTCTTCCCATTTAAGTTTTCCTCGATAAGCCTTAATTTTTTCTTGTTGTTTTAGTTTAATTAATGTTTTAAGACCAAGTTCTATTACCTCTTCTTTAGTCTTCATTCCAGTCGCTTTAATAGCATCATCAATGAGTTTTGGATCAATAAAAATATTGTTTTTCATGGTTATAATGTGACTCAGGAGTAATGGCAATATTTAAGTATTATAGCAAGCAGATTTAATTTGTAAATCTACTTGCATATGCAGAGAATAGGGAACAGGAAAGACATGAAGTTGCAAAGACTAAAAATTTTTTGCGTCAATTTTGATACAATAAGCTGTTACGCAGCTAAATCTAATATTTTGTAGCCTAGAGTGCTTGCAGTAAGGCTTTTGCATAAAAAAGTAAATGCGTAACAGCTTATTGCTTTTCTTTATTATTCATTTTGTAAATATCTTGAATTTTAAGATTTTCTGAAGTTTTTTTAAAAAATCGGGGATATTTAACAATACTATTGCCAAAACCCTGAAACCCTATTGATATTGTCACGATTTTATTGGGTTTCAGACATATTTGGGAAAATTGGCAATAGTATTGATTTAAACTAACGAATTAAACCAGCACGTTGAAAGATAGTCTGGGGAGTAATTTCTAATTCTGGTAATGTTTCATAACTGATGACTTGATTTTCTCGAAAAGTCACAGGGAGAGAAGATGCTGTAAAGACAGTGATAGATTGAGATATTGTATCTACTATCCAAACAAGAAAAATCCCAGCTTGAAGATAATAAATAGCTTTTTCGATCATCTCTCCAAAAGTTTGACCAGGAGAAATAATTTCAATCACTAATTCTGGTATCACAGGACAAGCTTCATCTTTCAGCCAGTCAGCAGGAAGACGGTTATAGGAAACATAGGTTAAATCAGGTACGGGTATCCAATTTTCTTGATTTCTGGTTAATTTAATCCCCCATTCCACGACAACACGACCTTTTCCTTCTGCCCATGTAGATAAAAGTATAAATAATGCTCCTGTGGTTGAGCCATGAAAAAATTTAGGAGACATTTGCTCATTTTTATATTTAGGTATAGATTCACCGTTAACAAACTCATAAGCAAGATCACTTTCGGGAAGTGCCAGAAATTCTTCGAGAGTGAGTTTGGTTTTTAGTTGACTCATGGTTAGTTTGGGTGGGTTCAAGATTCCCGACTTTTATGATAACTAAAAGTTGGGTTTCCCATCTGTTGACAAGAGAAGGCAGATGGTAGTAAACAGTAGTAAATAAACATGGATAAGAACTTTAAAGCGGTAATAATGCGATCGCTTCTCTCTACGTATAGGCTACCCGTAGCTTCCTTCCCCCAGTAAGCCGCAGGTATCACACTTTAGTTAATCATTGAGGTATCCTTTGCTCCACAGGCAGTGAGCTAAATGAGAATTTATAATTGCTCAGAACCCCTAGCCCTCAACGAAAGAAGGCATAACACTAGTTATACTTCAGGGATATTTTAAAAACTGTAGTCGCCAATTGTGCGTTAGATAAGTTAAAGATGGAAATATCTGACAATTTCAATTTGGCATTACCCTCCCCAGACTTCTGGGACTAACTGTGCCAAAAGTTGAAAAAATTTTCACCCTTTTGGGCAGTTTGTGTAAGGATTAAATCACTGCTTAGGCGTGATATTTCATCTTGACATTTCGCCGAAACTATCCCAACTTGACTGTTTAGCTTCGCAGCTATTCTTTTTTTGAAATTTCCATGTCAACTCTCGTCATTGTCGAATCTCCAACCAAAGCTCGTACCATTCGTAACTACCTGCCCAAAGACTATCGGGTAGAAGCTTCAATGGGTCATGTGCGTGACCTCCCGCAGTCGGCCAGTGAAATTCCCGCCGCCGTCAAAGGGGAGAAATGGGCGCAGCTTGGGGTGAATATAGAAGCCGACTTTGAACCGGTATATGTTGTCCCCAAGGATAAAAAGAAAATTGTCACTCAGCTTAAAGAAGCTCTCAAAGGCGTTGATGAATTAATTCTAGCAACTGACGAAGACCGGGAAGGCGAAAGCATCAGTTGGCATTTATACCAATTGCTGAAGCCAAAAGTGCCAACAAAGCGGATGGTATTTCATGAAATTACCCAAGAAGCCATCAAAAAAGCTTTGACAAATTGCCGCACTATTGATGAGCAGTTAGTTCGCGCCCAAGAAACCCGACGCATTTTAGATCGGTTGGTGGGATACACCCTATCGCCCCTGCTATGGAAAAAAATCGCCTGGGGATTATCTGCTGGCCGAGTTCAGTCTGTAGCTGTGCGGTTATTGGTGACAAAGGAACGCCAACGCCGTGCTTTCCATGAAGGTACATACTGGGATTTAAAAGCCAGTTTGCTCCAGGAAAAAACCCCCTTTAGCGCTCAGTTAATAAACCTAGGAGGCACGAAAGTTGCCACAGGTAGCGATTTTGATGCCGCGACGGGACAAATTACCGCAGGGCGCAATGTGGTGTTGCTTAATGAGGAACAAGCAATAGACCTCAAGGAACGGCTGACAGGAAAAACTTGGAATGTCAACGACATTGAAGAACGCCCAGTCACCCGTAAACCTGCACCACCATTTACAACTTCCACACTGCAACAAGAATCTAACCGTAAACTGCGCCTTTCGGCACGGGATACAATGCGGGTTGCTCAAAATTTGTACGAGCAAGGGTATATTACCTATATGCGTACAGATTCGGTACATTTGTCAGATCAAGCGATCGCAGCTGCCCGCAGTTGTGTAGAACAAAAATATGGCAAACAATACCTCAGCCCCCAGCCCCGTCAATACACCACCAAATCTAAAGGCGCACAAGAAGCACACGAAGCCATTCGCCCCGCAGGTAGTAGTTTCCGTACCCCCCAAGAAACCGCTTTAGGCGGCAGAGAACTGGCTATATATGACTTGATTTGGAAGCGCACCGTCGCCTGTCAAATGGCCGACTCTCGCCAAACCCAAATTACCATCCAGTTACAAGTTGAAGATGCTGGTTTTCGTTCTTCTGGAAAGCGCATAGATTTTCCTGGCTACCTCCGCGCCTACGTCGAAGGTTCTGATGATCCCGAAGCCGCATTAGAAGACCAAGAGGTAATTTTACCACCACTAAAAGTTGGCGATCATCCCACTTGTAATGAACTAGAAGCTGTGGGACATGAAACCCAACCCCCAGCTAGGTACACAGAAGCAAGTCTAGTGAAAACCTTAGAAAGTGAAGGCATTGGTCGTCCTAGTACCTATGCCAGCATCATTGGCACTATCATCGACAAAGGTTATGCCCAGTTAGTCAGCAATGCCTTGATTCCTACTTTCACCGCTTTTGCTGTAACTGATTTATTAGAGAAACATTTCCCCGATATTGTTGATCCCAGCTTTACCTCCAAAATGGAGCAAACCCTGGATGACATTTCTACCGGAGAAGCTAAATGGCTACCTTATTTGCAGAAATTTTATCTCGGCGACCAAGGCTTAGAAACCCTGGTGAGGGAACAAGAAAGTAAAATTGATGCCACTACAGCTAGAACCGTAATATTAGAAAATTTAGATGCTAAAGTCCGCATTGGTAAATATGGCCCTTACATAGAAGTGAAAAATGGTGATGATGTTGTCACAGCATCTATTCCCAAAGACCTCACACCCGCAGACCTAGACCCTAAACAAGTAGAAGTCCTACTACGACAAAAAACCACTGGACCTGAACAAGTAGGACGGCATCCAGAAACTGGCGAACCAATTTATGTAAAAATTGGCACTTATGGGCCTTATGTGCAGTTGGGGGATAAAACTGACGAAAACCCCAAACCCAAACAAGCTTCCCTACCCAAAGGTGTAACCCATGAAAATGTCACCCTAGACATGGCAGTTGGTCTTTTAGCATTACCCCGGATATTGGGAGTTCACCCGGCTACTGGTGCCAAGATTCAAGCTAGTTTGGGACGTTTTGGGCCTTATGTTGTTCACGACCAGGGGAAAGAAGGGAAAGATTACCGATCTTTGAAAGCTGCTGATAATGTATTGACAATTTCCTTGGAACGTGCATTAGAGTTATTAGCAGAACCAAAAAAAGGACGTGCTGCCAGTAGCAAATCTAAGGCAGCTTTACGGGAACTGGGTACACATCCAGAAGATGATGCTCCTATCAATATCTATGATGGACCCTATGGCCCGTATATTAAGCATGACAAAACTAATGTGCCTATTCCCGAAGGACAAACAGTAGAAAATGTGACGCTGTCTACGGCACTGGAATTGCTGCAAGCTAAAGCATCTACCAAATCCACTAGCAAAACTAGGAAATCAACAACTTCTAAAGCTAAGTCATCAACCAGTAGGACAAAAAAGAAAGACACAACTAGTTAGAGAACTGGGAACTGGGAACTGGGAACTGGGAACTGGGAAGATCAGGAAGTATCTATATTCTGCCACCCACTACCAATTACCAATTACCAATTACCCATTACCAATCACCAATTACCAATTACCAATTACCCATTACCAATCACCCATCACTAATGTGATAATCTAAGAAGTAAGGGAGAACACAAAAAAAATTTTAGCAGCGGCTTTAGCTCTAAATCTCAGAACGTGTTAACCCTGTGAGAAGCCAGAGGTGCAATAATACGCCAGTTTCTGCGACTAAAGTTAATTAAAATTGAGGTAGTATCTCAGGAGCGTTCAGTTCAATGGATTATATAGAAAGGGTACTGGAAAAGCTTAAAGAATTAGCGCGGAAGCTAATGGGGGCCTTGCTTGGTCCAGAGGCTGAACCGGAACCGGAACTAATTCCGATTCCTGTGAACGAACGTCGCCGCAGTCGCTAATTACCTGAAGTGATTGGAGTTAACGTTGCCAACTTTAAGCATTTTGATACTGCACGGGCCAAACCTCAATTTACTAGGACAGCGGGAACCGGGAATTTACGGTTCTCTGACCCTAGTGGAAATTAATAGATTGTTAGAGGCAGAAGGACTAAAGCTACAGGCTAAAGTTACTGCTGTGCAGTCAAATCATGAAGGAGTCTTGCTGGATACGATTCACCAGGCATTAGGGCTACATCAAGGGATTGTAATTAATGCTGGGGCGTATACTCATACTAGTGTGGCTTTGCGGGATGCGATCGCTGCTGTGAATTTACCAACGGTAGAGGTGCATCTTAGCAACATTTATCGTCGTGAAGATTTTCGTCATCATTCTTATATAGCGCCAGTGGTGATTGGTCAAATCAGTGGCTTTGGTGTCCAAAGTTATTTGTTGGGCTTACAAGCATTGATACATCATCTGAGAAAGGACGAAATTTAAGAGTTTGTTGTAGATTTTGGTTTTTGGACTAAATATACAATCCAAAATCTAAAATCTAAAATCCAAAATTGTATGCGCTATTCTCTCATAAGTCGGGTTAGAGGTATTTTTATAGGCGCATTCCTGGGGGAAAACTTAGCTGTTGGGAATGCTGGTGATTTAGGTAAAATGGCGGTTTTGGGTAGCCAAAGTTTAATTGCACTGGGTAGATTAGATTTAGATGATTGGTTAAAGCATCAGCAACAAGCATCTCTTGTTTGGGAGAAAACTGATCATACTTGGGTAAAAATAATTTTAGCCACCTTACCAGTGGCAATTTTTTTTCACGAAGATACTATTAAACTTAAACAAAATTTGCTGCAAATATTACAAATTTGGGATACTGAGTCGATAGTAAAAGATGCAGCCCTAGTTATAGGATATGCGATCGCTCAATCTCTAACAGAAAAACTCGACCCCTTAACCCTTATTCCCCAAACGATTTCTTTTCTGGGAGAAACAACCACACCGTTAACACAAAAATTATTAAAAATTAATACTTTATTAGCGCAAGGAGCGGGATTAGAACAGGCGCGAACCGAACTGAGTAAACAAGAACAACTAAGTAGCAATATCGCCTTAGCTTTTTATTGCTTTCTGAGTACCTTAGAAGATTGGCAATTAACAGTTTTGCGAACTACCGTTAATTCTGGGAAAGAAGATCCTTGGTGTATGGACTCACATCCTAGAAGTGCAATTACTGGAGCCTTATCAGGAGCATATAACAGTACAACTGGCATTCCTGTGAATTGGCAACTGTTAGCCATTAATTCACCCGGCTGGGGACTGAGCAGCTTTTCCCAAATGTTAGAATTAGCCGATGCACTTGTAGCAGTCTGGTCAGGTGTGTATAATATTACCCTGGATACAAACAAGCCCACAAAAGAAGGATGTGGCATAAATCGGGAATTGACTCCACTATCTATCTTTGCGGCTCCCCGCGTTATTCGCCCACGATGAAACATAAATTTCTAGCTAAAGCATCTGATTAATTTCTAATTTGTCTGGAATTATCTGGTTTTGGGTCAGTTTTTCAGAGCAGATCAGCTGCTAAAATTTACACAAACCAATGCGTAAGAAAAATGGCTGTCTGATATGTAGTCATTTTGGTTGTTTGGTAAAAAACTCTGTCCGATAGAATCCATTTATGTATATATAGACTAATAATTCATGGAGCAGTAGTCATGATTGTCTTGTTTTGGGCTATCAAAGTAAGGAACTACACCCAGAGGTAATGAAAACGCAGAAATTTTTGCGGTCTTTGACCCAGCAATTCCGGGAATGGCGGCGACAGTGCAAAGTGTTATGCCGTAAAGTGAAGTGGCTGGGTTTGATGAGTAGTCCCAGTAGTCAGAGTCATAACAAAAAATTTTTCAGGAATATCCTCAAGAATTTACTTGTATTTTTGTTACCTACAACTGACGAAGGTGGACACCAACAAGGAAGAAAAGCTCCTTACTCAACACCAAAATCTTTCAAACCGAATCACGGCATTTATGCTGTTGTTTGCAGTTGGTTATATAAAAAGCGTTCTACAGTGATTTTAATAATTGCCGTGATATCTCTCACAGGTGTCATGGGGCATGAATTATATAACCAGCCTCAGATGAAAGTTGGTTCTTTTGCACCACAGACATTTATTGCCCCTAATACTGCAAATATCGAGGATCGCAAACAAACAGAAGACGAGCGCAAAGCAGTGAGAACGAGTTCTCAGCCTGTATTGATGATTAATGCCCAAAAAAATGAACAAATTAACGAACATTTGCGACAACTGCTCGATGATGCTAATGAACTTCGTGCTGTTGCTGGGCCTTTTCCTTTTTTCGATGTATCAGTTTTGTCTATTCCTACCCAACGCTATCTCCGTTCTTGTCTGGAGTCTGAATGGCAACAGTTAAAAGTAACTTTAGAAAATAATCAGAAACAAAATTATAAATTGTTGATGCCTAAGTCGAGGCCAACTGATAGACAACCATTTTCCAGACCTTTGCGTAGTCCGCTGTTATCCTTATCTATACCCTTAATCAAAGAGGGACAGACGGATATTTCTCAAGCATTAGCAGAACTAGAAGCTTATCGCCTCACCACTTCAGAAAAAAATCTATTTTTACTCATTGCCCAAATAGGTCAAATTAGATCGGCATATGCCAAAGCTACTGACAAACTTGTAAAAATGGAGACTGAACAAACACAGGCAGTATATGCAGAAACTTTTCTTTTGCAACTGTCAGATGAGGATTGGGCAAAAACACAAATGGGAGTACACCAAAGTGCAGAACGGATGCTTACTCAAGGTATAGCACCTGGACTGCCGCGTAGTATTTTACAGGATGCGGTGAGCCTACAAGTACAAATCTCTGTCCCTGGTGAAGCTGAATCATTGGCAAGTAAAGTTTTGTTGGCTGTACTCCGATCAAATCTCATGCAAGATGAAGAACAAACGAGACAAAAGGCTCAATTAGAAGCGGATAAAGTGCCATCGGTAATGCAAAAAGTGCGGCAAGGAGAAGTAATTGTTAAGAAGGGGGAACGAATTACAGAATGGAAATTTGATGTGCTGGAGAATTATCGCTTGATTCGTAGAGAGGTGAATTGGCTGGCTTTGACTCTTTTAGGAGGCTTAGTTAGCATAGCCCTTGGTGTTTTTGTTTGGGTAGAACGGCGGATTGGCAATCACCTGCGAGAACGCGATCGCTTTTTGATATTATTGCTCACTCTTAGTATCCCTAGTATTTTAGCAATTGGTGTGCCATATACTACCTGGATCGCTATTGGTTTATTGTTAGGCAGCTTTTATGGCCCGACTTTGGGTGTTACCGTTGTGGGACTAGTATCGCTGATATTACCTATTAGTATGGACATCAGTAAGATTGCGCTACTGGCTGGTGTGGCGGGGGGAATCTTAAGCAGTTATGTCGCCCAAAGATTTAAATCTCGTGAGGAATTGGCGTTATTAGGTATTGTTCTTGGCTTGACTCAAGGTGGTATTTACTTGGGTTTGAATATACTTGTTGGTGCGGCGTTTGGTTCTGCTTGGTATATTGTCCTGCAAGAAGCACTGTTATTTGCTGTATCAGGTTTGGCGTGGAGTATTATCGCTTTGGGTTTAAGTCCTTATTTGGAAAAACTGTTTGATTTAATTACCCCGATTCGTTTGGCAGAACTAGCTAACCCTAACCGTCCGTTGTTAAAACGACTGGCTACTGAAACTCCAGGTACTTTTCAACATACGTTGTTTGTGGCGACTCTGGCTGAAGCTGCGGCTAAACAACTGCGCTGCAATGTGGAGTTAGTTAGGGCTGGAACCTTATATCATGATATTGGAAAAATGCACGACCCTCTAGGATTTATTGAAAATCAAATGGGGGGTCCGAATAAACACGATACAGAAATTAAAGATCCTTGGCGGAGTGCGGCAATTATCAAAAAGCACGTAACTGAAGGTTTGGTAATGGCTAAAAAACATAGTTTACCAACAGCAATTCAAGCTTTTATCCCTGAACATCAGGGTTCAATGGCGATCGCTTATTTTTATCACCAAGCCGAGCAAATGGCTAAGGAAGACCCCAATATTATCGTCAATAAAGCAGATTTTTGTTACGATGGACCAATTCCCCAATCTAGAGAAACAGGAATTGTGATGTTGGCTGATTCTTGTGAGGCTGCATTGCGAAGCCTCAAAGATGCCACCCCAGAACAAGCATTAAATATGTTGAATAATATTATCCGGGCTAAATGGCAAGATGAGCAATTAATAGACTCTGGATTAACAAGGGAAGAAATGTCAAAAGTTTCTCGAATATTTGTTGATGTTTGGCAGCAATTCCATCATAAACGTATTGCTTATCCAAAATCAAAATAATTAGGGTTTGCTGTTCGCGGAGCGTGCCGTTAGGCATATAAACCTAAAACCTAGATAAATTAAGAGTTTTTATTTTATGACTGGAGTTTAGACTAAATCGGTGATGTTCAAGAACTTATCTTTAGACTACCAAATTACATCTACAAGATACTGACTGATTTTGTTATCTATGGTGATTATTGGCATTTTTTCCACTTGACTTTGAGCAATAAGTATTCTGTCGAAAGGGTCTTGATGCAAAGCAGGTAAATTGACAACTTGTAAAGCGTGAGTCATTTGAATAGGCAAGCTTTCAAATCGATTTATAGTCAACCGACTGGGAATGTAAATTTCTGGCG
Source organism: Anabaena cylindrica UHCC 0172 (assembly GCF_034931625.1). Lineage (GTDB taxonomy): Bacteria > Cyanobacteriota > Cyanobacteriia > Cyanobacteriales > Nostocaceae > Anabaena > Anabaena cylindrica_A. The sequence continues at coordinate 45,597 of NZ_JAYGGY010000082.1, forward strand.
GTTCTGGTAAATTCAACTTTCCTAAACGTACTTTAATTACAATTTCCCATGCACTCGCAGCACTTAAAAATAAGATGTTTCCTGGGTCAGTAATTATATTTTTAGCTATAGATGAAAGCCGATTATCGTCAATAACCCACCAAATAAAGGTATGTGTATCAAGTAATGCTCTCATTCTTCTTCTGTTGGGTTGATAAAAGCATTTAGTATATCATCGGGTAGGAGAGCATCAAAGTCGGAGGAAATTATTACTTTACCACGGTCTAAACCTGGAATACGAGATAATATCTGTTCAGATATGGGGATTATACGTGCTATAGGAGTACCAGCTTGAGAAATAATTACTTCTTCTCCCTCTCGCACTCGACGGAGTAGTTCAGCAAATTCAGCTTGTCCTTCGGGAATTTCTAGGCTGTACATATAATATAAAATTGTTTGTACTGTATTTTTAATTTTACTTTAGGGCGATCGCTCTTACTATATCAATGTTGGGTGGTGCGATCGCACTCCTCACATACCCAAAAGCGATTGTATACCGCCTTATCCCTAAAAAAAGGGATGATTTTTCTACTTAATTACTCAGTTTATTTTATTAAAAATTGGCTTAAATTTTCTAATAATCTTTGATGTCTTTCGGTTGAAATATTGCCAATTGAACCAATTACACTGTTACGATAGATGACGGTTAAAAAACTCAATCGAATAACAGATTGACTAACTAAGCCACTGGATTCAAAATCATCATCATCTAGTGAAATTATTTCATCAAAATTAGAAATATATTGTTTTAATTGGTTACTAATACCACAGACTAAAAAGTCTTGATATTTTGGCATTTCTTTTAAAATCAGTGCAGGGCGATTTTTTATTTCTCCATTCGCTTGGGGAATAGGCGTTAATATAATATTACCTTCTTTCATAATTATCGTTATATTCTTTGATTGAGTCTAGGGTATATTCTGGTTCATTGTCTTCATAACATTGATTAAGATTTATCAAAGAAAAATAATCCCAATTATCTCCATTTTCTGGCTCTTTATCTAAAAGAATAGGGGTAATTAATACTTTTGTTCCTTCAGGAATAGATAGGTCATCAATTAATTGTATTTTTCCATCTTTAACAATTGCTAAATGTGCTGATATCATGGTAATATTTTCCGTTTTTCTTTATTCTAGCATCCCTAAAAAGCGATACCTTCGGTCAGCTTCGCTATCGCACCACAAACGTTCCAGTATTGGGAATGCGATCGCTTCACTCGCCGCAGGCATCGCTCTTACTGTATTAGTGTAAAGGGATGGGTGGTGCGATCGCTTGCCGCAGGCATCCTTGCATATCTTCTCTGATTTATTCCCCATCTTCTACTGCGCCTAATGCTTTAAGTGTAGCTTTTTCAGCTTCGGTTAAACCCTTAATACCTGTGATGTTCATGCGTTCATAAGGGCGATCGCTTCTCAAGGTTTTTAAACACTCGCCAGTTTCGACATCCCAAATTTTGATTGTGCCATCATCACTACCGCTAATTAGAGTTTGACCATTCAGATCAAAAGCAACTGAGTTTACTGAACTATCATGACCTCTTAAAATTTTGAAGCATTCACCACTGCGAGTATTCCAAAGTCTTATTGTACGGTCATAACCACTGCTCGCAAAAACGTTACTATCTGGATTAAAAGCAATCGACAATATCTTACTACCATGACCTTGTAATGTATTTAAACGCTCCCCAGTGTTAATATCCCAGAGCATTACTCTACAGTCATAGCTACCACTAGCAATTACTTGACTATCAGGACTAAGAGCAATTGAGCTTACTGGAGAAGTATGACCTTGTAATGTATTTAAACAGTCTCCAGTGCTAACATCCCACAGTCTAACTGTATTGTCAAAACTCCCACTAACAAGCGTTTTGCCATCTGAACTGAGAGTAATTCTCCCAACTCTATCATTATGTCCGTTAAAAGTTTTAAGACATTGATTACTGTCAATATCCCATAGCCTTATTATTTTATCACTCGCTGTGATCAGTATTTTATTGTCCAAGCCAAAAATAAGCGAACGAACCCAATTATTATGTTCTAATGTTTTTAGACATTCACCAGTGCAAACATCCCATAATCTTGCCATTTTGTCTTTGCTGCCACTAGCAAGCATTTGATTATCTATGCTAAAAGCAACCGTCAAAATCGAACTCTTATGTGCTGGCAATGTTATTAAGCACTCACTTGTGCTAACGTTCCATATCTGTATTGCCTTACCACTACTGCTAGCAAGTATCTCACTATTTGGACTAAAGACCAGCGATTTTACTTGATTTGTACCGCTATGCAAGATATTTAAGCACTTACCAGTGTTAGTATTCCAAAGTTGAACTAATCCATCGCTACTGCAACTAGCCAATATCTCACCACTCGAACTGAAGGTAGTTGAAACAACCCACTCTGTATTTATGTGAAAGACTTGTAAGCATTTATCATCTCTGATATTCCACACTCTTAATCCATACAGATAAACCCGTGACATATCCACAGGGTTACCCGCCTCAATATCTGGCAATGCTTCTAAAATTAACTCAGTCATTACGGGACGACGGGCTAAGTCTAATAATTGCGGATTGCCCATTACCTGCTCAACTGTTGTCGGTTCAGCTTGGTATGACAACACCTGCCGAATTTGCTCGTCGTTGAATTTCTCCAATTCCAACACTTCAAATTGCGGTGTTTCGCCTGTTAATTTTTTAGTTGATGCTTGCAATTCTGCATTTAGTAATGCCCTTCCTTCTTTCGCCTCTGGAAAATGCTCAGTACGACAGGTGAGGATGACTTTAGCACCGGGAACTACCACCTTTGCCAGTTCCCAGAAGTTGTTAATCATCTGTTGACGGTCAACTTTTGCTGCCATTTCGTCAAAGCCATCAAAAATTAGCAGCAATTTACCCATGCGGTTGAGTTGGTCAAAAACTTCGCTATTTAAGCGGATATTGTGTTGGGTAAAAAAGAAACCTGCCAAAACATTTTCGACATTTAGGGCTTTGGCAAAGTCACGCAGGGTAATTACTAGAGGGAGACGGGGACGTTCAACACCACGTTTTTGGGCATCACGGTAACGTTGCAATGCAGTCCAAGCATAGTGAAAGACAAACCAAGTTTTACCTGTACCAAATTCTCCCAAAATGGAAATATGCTCTTTTGCAGGATCATCAAGCCAAAGGTCGATATAACCATCAATCCAGCCGTCTTCTTCTTCATAACGACTTACCCCAATTCGTCGCTTGGTAACTGGGTCAATTTCTTCTTTTGTACAAGCAAGTGGTACATATTTTGTATCAATTTTGCGGCGTTGGATTTCTGCTTCTAACCAGTCGAGATAACCGTTAAAGTCAGCATCCAAATCAATCAGTTCGTCAAATGTAAAACAGTCAAGGTGACGATTTTCTTCTTTCTTGACTTCATCTCTGGCGGCGCGGGAAATGCGGCGGGTAGTTACCAACCAGCCTTCATCTGTTTTTTGTTCCTCCACTGACTGACGCAAGGCCATGACATCACTTAGTCCAACTTCTCCTGCCACGCCACGGACAAGAATGCGGTCAAAACTGCGACGTACTGGAATATTGATTATCCATTCAAAATATTCTTCCGCCCAGATTTCGTATTTTTCTAGGCGATAACTCAAGGTTTCAAACCATCCTCGCATTTGTTGGGCAAGGGCTATAGCTCTACATTGATTTTCGGTTACACTTCCAGCTAGTGCGGGATAATTTTCTACTGCTAATCTGGCTATTTCTGTGCGAATTCCTTCCAGCGTCGGCAATCTTTCCAGTTGTTCTTGGATACCGGCAATCCTTTTATGTAGAGAACCAATTTTCTGGTTCATCAACACGTCAGCGGGTGTGCGAGTGCGTTTGGCAACTTCAATAAATACCGTAGCAAATTCAGCTACTTCTCTCCTGACATCAAGCCCCAAACTTCTGATATCATCACCCAAGGTATAGGCATCTAGAAAAACATCAACTTCAGAAAGGAGAATTGAAGGATTATTATGGTTTAATGCTGTGCGAAAAGCTTGTTTAATTGCTTCTTGTCGGAATAATTCTAGTAATGGCTTCGGTTTGCCTAATCCATATTCTACTAGGGCGTAAGCGTAAACACCACTAAAATCGGCAGGTGGATGCTCTGGATCTAAATTAAATTGCTGGAGTAACTTAATTACAGTTTCACTCCGCAGAATTTTTTCTTTAATTAAAGGCTTGGCGATGCTCGTAATGGCGTTGAAGACCAGATCCAGGTTAATCAAGCTCATGGGGATATTCCGAAAGCACAGAGATATAGCAGGTAACTACGGTTTAATTGCTATTACAAATCATACTATTAATTTGAGTGTATCTTCCGGCATCGCCATCACAAAAATATATAATTCGTCGTTACTAATGAAACTACCTGTGGCATCACTTCATGGCTAAGGAATTATTTTAATATCGACTTAAAATTAAAAACCCTACTTGAAATAACCCGACGACAAAACCCAAAATACCGCCTAAAGTCACAATTGCTTGTAATTCATTTTTTACAATTCCCTCAATTGCGGCTTCTAAATCAGCAGGTGAGGTTGATTTTACTCGGTCGATAATTACTTGATCTATAGATAGGATAGGAATTACTTGGGTGACAATTGCTTCTAAATCTCTTTCTAAATACCGTTCCAAAATTAATGCTAACTCTTCAGAAACAACTTCTAAAGAAGTACTGACAACAGGTGAATTGCTTAAACGCTTTAGAAGTAATCCAGCAATATTTTCCCAATCTGCTGATTCAGTTAATTCTTTTAACAAATCACTACCACTATTTTGGAGATAATGACGAACACTATCTCTCGTTGTTTTTCTGAGTTGACGGACTGTACCAATTGGTAGATTTTGGAAAGATAACTCTTGTAACAGTTTTTTGAAGCGATCGCGCATTTGCAAATCTTGAATTAATTCTTGCAACCGCTTATTAGTAGCTTCTTTTTCATCTAAACAAAATGTCCGCAATCGGGTGAGAGTATTACGTAAACCAAATAGATTAGCAACTACCCAGTAAGTACCGCTGGTTTTTTCTCGAAAGCTGTCATCAATAGTTTGAATTGTGCGATCAGTTAAAAAGTCAACGATCGCTTGTCTTAACACATCTGGTGGTAAAACTACTTCTAACAACCAATCAGCTAACCGAGTCGATTGTTCTTCACTCAGTTGAAATTCCAGTAATATCTGGTCAAAAATTTGGTTGATTTGTGCTTCTAAAAAGTTTTCCTGTCGTGCTAAAACTTTAAGAAGGCGTGGTAATGACTCTCCTAATAAATCACGTAAAATTCCGGCGACAACTTTGATGCTTTTCTGGTTTTTATCACCTTGAACTTGTTCAATTGCTAACTGCAATAACCAGAGAATCGCACTTTTTACTCTTTCTGTTTGTAGGAGTCGTCGCGCCAGTTTTTGTAATTCATCTGGCGTTAACAGCGACCCCATAATCGTATCAGAAATATTTTTTGCTAACCGTTCTTGATTACGGGGAATCAATCCGGGAGTAAAAGGTACTCTCCGCCCCAGAATATAAATAGCTTGGTAGGGGCGAAATAGCATTTTGATGGCTATATCGTTGGTGAAATAGCCGATAACTCCACCCAAGATAGGGGGTGATACATAAAGCCAAAAATGAGACCAATCCACAGTATTTTGGATTAGGAAACGAGGACAAGGGACTGGAGATTGGGGACTGGGGACTGGGAGAAATTAATTAAAAATTAAAAATAATTCTGATTCTCCTGTCTTTTGCCATCCAATTACCAATTATTTATTTACTACTAACACTCCCATCATATCGTTAGAAATGGGATAATGTATGCTATTGACAAAACCGATTTTTTGCGCTATTCGCACTTGTTCTTGACCAATGGGGAAGCGGTCTAGGCTGGGACTGATATAAGCATATTCTTCCTTTACGCCTAGATTTGTGGCTAGGGGAACAACTAAGTTGTCTAAATACCACTGCTGAAAGGTACGTAATATAGCATTACTAGGTCGATGAAAGTCTAGAATAGCTGCTTTGCCACCAGGCTTGAGAACACGATATATTTCTTGGAGACTAAGGGGAATATCTTTAACATTTCTTAAACCATATCCCATTGTGATGGCATCAAATTGATTGTCATCAAAGGGTAAATTTAATACGTCCGCTTCTAACCAAGTTATAGGTGCTTGGAGGTAATATTTGTGGCAGCGTTCTTTGGCCACTGTGAGTAAGTTGCAGGAAAAGTCTACACCATATACCTTTCCCCTCACTCCTACATATCGGGCTAAGTGAAAGGTTAAATCGCCACTACCGCAACACAAATCCAAGCAAGTATCTCCAGGTTTAGCTGCACTCCATTTGACTGTCATTTCTTTCCATATGCGGTGTTGTCCCAGACTTAACCAATCATTCAATTGGTCATAAACTGGAGCAATACGGTCAAAAATGTCACGAATTTCGTTGCCCATTAGTCAGATAATTATTGAAAATTGAGATTGGTATACTAGAAACAGTTTATAAAGTGTCATTCTGTAGCTTGCCTCGGATTCTGATGAGGGATACAGTATGGCATTAGGTCTAGATTTCACTCGTTTGTAGTATAACCACTCGATAGAGCGATCGCTAATAGTTCCACCGATAAATGAATGAGTTTGAGTTCATCTGTTCTTAAAACACAAGGTTGTTGCCACTGTAGCGATAATACCCCCAACATTTTCTGCCGATAAGTAATCGGGATAATTAAATGTGCTTGCACCCCAGCGGCTTGGTAGTGAGTAAGACTACTAAGATTAGGGTCTTTAGGTATATTTAGAGATGATTGTATTTGACCAGTTGCGATCGCAGCTTTTGCTAGTGCATCTTGAGAGAGCCAATTTTCAATCTTGCCTTTTTTACTGTATAACCCTTGAGTTCCCATTAGAGTTTCTCCCTCAAGCAGTTGCACAATACAGCCGTCTGCGTTAAAAGTTTCACTACAAGCTTTAGCAATGGGAGTTAGAGTTGCTTCTAAATTAGAAGCTGCTTGAGTGACTTCAACTAAAACCGTCAGCAAATCCATTTGGGCATTAGCACGGCGTAATTCTTCAGTTCTTTGCTTGAGCAGATCATAAGTTGCTGCTGCTCTTTGCACTACATCCTTCAGTTCTCCAGAATCCCAAGGTTTGGTGATGTATTTGAAAACTTGACCGGAATTAATAGCTTCTACCAAGTCTTCAATATCAGTAAATCCAGTGAGAATAATTCTGACTGTATCGGGAAATTGTGGTAATGTCCTGCTCAGAAATTCGGTTCCTTTCATTTCTGGCATCCGCTGATCGGATATAATGACTGCGACTTCCCCCTCTTCCTCCAACAATTGCAGTGCATTTATACCACTGTCGGCTTTGAGGACATTAAAATCACGGCGAAAGGTACGATACAGCAAATCCAGATTATCTGGTTCATCATCAACTACAAGAATTTTGAGTTTTGCTGGGCGTTCACGATTACTCACTTGAGAGCGCACTTGCTCAATGTCACTATTCAGGTTATCCATAAGTTGTTTTATATCTTCTTTCCAATTTGGTTATATTCCATACAAGGCTAACTTGAGAATAGAGGATTAGGGATTGGTAATGGGTAAAACACTCCTGATCGGGTAGTGTAAATCATATTCCCAGATTCAGTAAGCGTTGATTATGGAAGATTCTGAGTCTGACAAGAGATTAGCACTTTAGAGATTAGAATTAGGATATGCTATTCAGGTTAAGCAGTAACATATTTTAATTACACGTTGATTAATAAAATTCCGGCATCAGGCAGATGCTAAAAGCCTACGCCAGGAACTAAGTACATCGTTTACATCTCAAAGAATCACCATATTAAGTTAAAGCTTACACTTTAGATTATGACTGAAATACCAACCAATACTCAAGATACTGAGAATGCTGCTAATGATACAGCACAAGAATTATTAGTCAAGTTAAGACAAAAACAGGGTAACTGGGTGGAATGGGGAGCAGCGATCGCTTACCTACAAAAAAACGGTTACAATCCTCAAGAAATTTTTGAAGCCACTGGATTTGAGCCAAGTCAACAAAATCAGGTAATCGTTGGCTCACAGGTTTACGGTTGTTTAGAAAAGTTTGGTGCATCCGAAGCTACAAAGACATACTATGGCGAAAGGGCTAGTGATATTCTATATGAACTACGCCTACTTACCCAAGAAGACCGAGCCGCAGCTGCCGATTTGATTTTTCTCCATAAACTCGATGTAGACGAAGCGCGGGATATTGCTAAATCAATTAAAGACTTTGCTCGATTTTCTGTTCCCCCAACAGGTTTTACAGCCCATCCTGGAGATGCTGTAGCGTATCAAGTTTGGAAATTAGCAAGACAAAATTCTGACTTACAAGAGCGATCGCGCTTAATTGCCAAAGCATTACGATTTGTTCACTCACAAACAGCTAGGAAACAAATCGAACAACTATTAATGGACTTTACCGCAGTTGCTCAACGCTCTGCGCCAATTCTGCCCTTTTTCCGTCTAGAGTCAGATGAAGAATTACCCCGGATTGTACCTGTAGTTGGTGAGTTGCCATTGACACCACAAGATGTGCAAGCTGTACCCCTAATTACAGAAATTGGACCATTTCGGATTGTCAAATTTGCCGGAGAACAAGCTTGGGTATCCTTACCAGGTTGGCAAGTACTGCGATCTGCTGAAGATCCAGTAGTAATTATTGCCAGTAGCGATATCTTCCCTAACCCAACCCAAACCAAAACAGAACCTGTACTAGTCGTTATAGATCGCGCACAAAGAGAATGGGATATTTCCAGCTACTTTGTCGTCGATAACTCCGGTGAAATTGATTTTCAGTGGTTTGACACTGCACCAGAAAATACCCTACTAGGGAAAATAATCGTAATTTTACGTCCTAAGAAAGTTCTTGACGAAGAATTTACCAAGGATGCTTGGCAAATAGACGAATAAGTTTAGGTGATTGGTGATTGGTGATTGGTAAGAAGAGTTTTGCCATTCCCCAATTACGAATTACTGCAACGATAAAGTTGATAGGGGAAGTGACCAGTGCGATAGTGTTGGGTAGGTTCTATATTACAAGTAGTTTTCCCAGCAGTAAGTGCCAACTTTGGTGGATAATCTCGTTTTTTCATGCTTGAACCTACGAACCATAAATTAAATTGAGATACATCTGCCATAGAAAGTTGAGAAAGCTTATTACTAAAGGCAGAAAAATCAGAATTTTTATCTAAAAAAACCAAACTATCTTTCTGGAATTGGCTGGCAATTTCATGGCTTCTAAGTTGTTCTAATGCCAAAGCAAAACTGAATCCCCCAGCGACATCTTGATAATTGTCATATCCCACCACTAACATTAATGGTACATTAGATTCAAAATTCATATTTTGGGCAACTTTCTCAGGTTGAAAAGGCTTTTGAAAGCCTAAATTAGAAAGCACAAAAATACAACTGATTACACCAATCAATAAAAAGATAAATTTGGAAATTTTGACCTTTTCTAAACTGGCTGCTAGTAGGGCGCAAAAACTAGGATAATAGACAAAATGATAACGAGGAACAACCGTAATATCTTTACCTAATAAATAAGCAATAAAGAAGAATTGTAATAATACAAAAAAAGTAAAACTTAAAAGTGTGAATGTAGGTAAATGAGTTGTACTTTTTAACCATAGTAACTTTAAATTTGGGAAGACTTGCCAACCAGCCCAAATCATAAATACAACCATGAGAAAACTACAGAAAATTGCAATCAACAAGGGCTGATTTTCTACTGGGAGAGTAATTATCATCAACACCCAGGTGATCAAAGTTTGATAGATAGGTTCAACATGATGAGCAGATGGCAACCAATTAGTTTCTGAACTGCGTAAATGGCTGACTATAACTAGTACCCAGGGCATGAAGCTAATAAGAATAAAACAGGTAAAGATAACTAGATATAAATAGACTTGACGGAGTTTGAAAATCTTACTTCTACCCTGATAAATTAGCAGTAATAGTGTAGCTATTTCGGCGATAAATGCTATACTGAAAAAATAGTGAACATAAAGACCGATACTATTAATAATTGCCCATAATAGCCAAACCCAAAATTGTAATTTTTGTTTATAAAACAAATCTTGCTGAATTAGCATAAGCAAGAATAATGCTAAAGTAATTATGAGCATAGGAAGGGTATAGTGCCTTGCTTCTTGGGAGAGGTAAACAGCAAAAGGGGACAATGCCATCAACAATGCTGCCATAATTCCAGATGTAGGAGAAAAAGCAATGCGATTGACTCCATAAATTGCTAGGATTGTAGCCACACCAAATAAAGCAGGTAGCGATCGCAGTTTAACCACCAAATCCATACCCAAAGGCTGCAAAAAACCTAACCAACTGTACATCCAGCAAAAAAACAGCGGTGGGTGAGTGGAATAACTAGCAAGATTTTCGGCAATTTGAGGGCAGCTAACACCTGGTTGAAAAGCAAAAACTTCCTGAATGTGGTTGAGGGGAAAGAGAACATCCAAAGGTAAATCACGGTAATTTTTACCCAAGCTAAAAATAGCCGTAATTATTTCATCAAGCCAGAGAGGTTTTAAGTCTAGATGCCAAAAGCGCAAAATAGTACCAATTGCGATCGCTATGCACACCGCAGGTATCGTTCCAGCTAAACCCAAATCATATATAAAAAGTTTGCGATTTGTCATTATTGAAATATTGATATGTCTAAAGATAATTTTACTGATTTAGTACATCAAGAAAGCCTTGAATTAGAAGCAAGTCAGCAATCCTCCTTTGCTAAATTAAACGACAACATTGTAGCCATTCGTGATAGTTTGCGACCTGGACAAAAGCAAATGGCCGACTGGGAACATGGGTCATTAGCTGTGTCAGCGGTTCCTGGTGCTGGTAAATCGAGAGGAATGGCAGATGCATCTGCGATCGCAATTGCTCGTCAATATCAACATTCCCTTTCCACAGGAAACAATTACCGTCGTCAATTGGTAGTCGTCACCTTTACCCGTTCCGCTGCTGCCAACATTAAAGCAAAAATCCGCGAATGCTTACGAGATAAATTATCTTTACCGCAAACAGGCTTTGCCGTCTATACCCTGCATGGTTTAGCCTTAAACATTGCCAGTCGCCATCCCAACTTATCCGGTTTGCAGCTAGAAAATGTCACATTAATTACCCCTAACCAAAGCCATCGTTTCATTCGTCAAGCGGTAGAACAATGGATTATTCATAATACCGAACAATATTCTCACTTACTCGCAGGTAAACAATTTGATGGTGAAGAAACAGAAAAACTGCGTCGTCAGTCAGTATTGCGAACAGAAGTATTACCAGATTTAGCTTATACCGTTATCCATGAAGCCAAAAGCTCAGGAATAACACCAGAACAATTAAAAAAATGGAGTCAAAAAACTACCGATAAGTATGCAATTTTGCAAGTTGCGGTGGGATTGTATGAGGAATATGAAAACTTAATGCGTAGACGTAGCCCATCGGATATGTCGCCAGATTTCATCGACTACGACGATATGATTTTAGCCGCTTTGCGAGTTCTAGAAAACGACAGCGCCCGTCGCATTGAGCAAAATCAAGTTTTCGCCGTTTTTGAAGACGAAGCCCAGGATTCTAGCCCGCTTCAGACGCGACTTTTAGAAATATTAGCAAGTGAAGGTGAAGGAGGCAGGGGGCAGGGAGCAGGGGGCAGGGGGCAGGGGGCAGGGGGCAGGGAGCAGGGAGCAGGGGGCAGGGAGCAGGGAGATGAAGATGATCCTGATAATTCTTTACTCAGCACTCAAAACTCAGCACTCAGCACTCAGCACTCAGCACTCAGCACTCCTAAAAGCACTCCTCAACTCAACCTAGTGCGAGTGGGTGATCCTAATCAAGCGATTAACTCGACTTTTACTCCTGCTGACCCGATTTATTTTCGGGACTTTTGTAAAAAATGTCATCTTGAACAAAGATTGGCAACAATGGATCAAGCTGGTCGGAGTACAAAGATTATTATTGCCGCAGCTAACTTTGCGTTGGAGTGGGTGAATAATCAGTGGTCAAAAATCAATAAAGGCGAAACTCCATTTTTGGTGCAGACAATTCTCCCTGTGGATATCAATGATCCTCAGACAAATGCTAATCCTGCACCAGTGGGGAGAGGACTTGAACTTTATACCCCTGTTGATATTCATCAAACAGTTGAGTTGCTTTCCCAGAGAGTAGTTGAGTTATTCACCCAAGATCCTCAATCCTGTGCGGCAGTGTTAGTGCGAGAAAATCGCCAAGGACGATGGTTAGGGGAGGCTTTAGAACCGATTTGCAAAGAACATAACATCAAACTTTATGACGTGGGAGAGAGAGAAAGACGTTCTCATGTACCCCAGGAGATTTTATCATTACTGCAATTTTGCGATCGCCCCCACTCTCCCGGAAAACTCAAAGCCGCCCTTGATGTCCTAGTCCAACGTCAATTAATTCCTACCCAAGACCTCAACGCCCTCGCTAGTATTCCAGAAGAATTTTTATATCCTGGACCCCTAGCCGCACCGCAAACAGATATAGTCCAACAAGCTGCCCATCTTTGTCGTAGTTTACTCCGCGCCCGTCTAGAACTGCCCTTGTATGAGATTATTTCCTTCTTCGCCTTAACCTTAAATTATGACCAAGCCGAATTAGCAACCGCTGACAAACTTGCAGAAAGAGTAAACCAGCAACTCTTCGGTAACACCTCAATGGAAGCAATGCTTGCCGCTTTAAGTGAAATCGTCAGTTCCGAACGATTTGAACCAGTAGATACAGAAAATCTGGACGAACAATATACCCAAGCAGGTCAACTCACAATTATCACCATGCACAAAGCCAAAGGGCTAGATTGGGATTATGTGTTTTTGCCCTTTCTGCACGAAAACCTCATTCCTGGTAGATTTTGGGTTCCACCCCAAAGCCAATTTTTAGGTGATTTTACTTTATCAGAAGTCGCTCGCGCCCAAATTCGTGCCGTACTCCACACCAAAACCATCCCCAACGTCAGCCAAGCTTGGGAAGATGCCAAATATTTGAAAATGGCTGAAGAATACCGTTTACTCTATGTTGCCATGACCAGAGCCAAGCGGCTGTTATGGATGTCTGCGGCTCAAAAAGCACCATTTACTTGGAATAAACCGCAGAATTTACAAGCTTCAGCCCCTTGTCCCGTTTTTCCAGCTTTAAAGCGCCAGTTTCCCAAAAACGTAGTTAGATAGTTTGATAATCAGCATTAGATATCCAATACTTGTCGGTTAAGGCTCAAAAGTCATTATATGGTAGGTTGGGTTGAGGCACGAAACCCAACATTATCAAGGATTTTGTTGGGTTTCGCTGTCGCTCAACCCAACCTACATTTCCTTAACCGAGCAGTATTGATTAGATATCTGGTGACAAAAAATGTAGAGACGTTGGATGCAAAGTCTCTACAAGGATTATGAAAGATCAATATTCTTATTTGGTTAATATTTATTCATATAAATTGCTTAGAAAAAGCCCTCATTTTAACAAATGATAGAAACTTTGAATTGTAGATTGGGAATATTAAAAATTAAGGTGTTTTATCTACTTAAAAAAAATATATAAGCTGATATCACACATTTTGGAAATTTTTTTATCCAATTTACAATCTTCACATAAAATTTATGCGACGCAATCCAAAACTTTATCTATACTCATCATTAGATCGTTTTAGTTGGGTTAAAAAAAGTTACACTGCCAAAATTATGTTGGTGGCTTTTTTAGGCACGCACATACCTCTTTTGACATTACTCATTAGTTTCCTCATCTCTAATTCCTTTTCTACAGAGATGACATTACGAGTTCTGTTAATTGCTCTTTTGGCTACTTTAGCGGGTACAGCCATTACCCTATATATACTCAATTACTTACTTGCTCCAGTCATTTTGACATCTAAAGCCTTACAGGACTATCTAAGCGATAAAGCTTTACCTAAACTACCGACGACATTTGTGGATGAAGCGGGAACGCTGATGGCTGATACTTCACAAACTCTCCATAAGTTAGATGAATTAATTCACTACATCACTAACTACAACAATATCACTGGATTACCTAATCGGGAGTTGTTTAGCGATCGCGTCTACCAGACCACATTACAATCCCATAGTCATGAATGGATCATAGCTTTACTTTTATTTAGTATTGATGATTTCGCTAATATAAATCATGGTTTGGGTCATGAACAATCAAATGTGCTGTTAAGACAAGTTGTGCAACGTTTAACTACCTGTATATCTCAAACAGATATGCTTGGACATATCAACAGAGAAGAATTTGTTATTGCTAGGACAGAAATACTTTCTTTTGAAAGCTTAATTAAACTATCTCAATTAATTCAGAGTAGCATTGCCAAACCTTTCTTAATAGACGGTAGCCAGATTCATATCACAGTTAGTTTTGGAATTACAATCAATAGCCTAGATCATCATGGAAGTGTAGAAAAACTTTTACAGGAAGCTGACATAGCACTTCACAAAGCAATCCAACAAGGACGTGGACAATATCAATTTTATTCATCAGATATTAATACTCAACTACAGGAGCGTCTGGTATTAGAAAATGAATTATATGAAGCCTTAGAACGTGAAGAGATATTGGTTTATTACCAACCTATGATTGATTTTTATAGTGGACAAATAGTTGCAATGGAGGCATTAGTTCGTTGGCAACATAGCACCAAAGGTTTAATTTCTCCAGCAAAATTCATTCCCATTGCCGAAGCAAATGGTTTAATTGTACCAATTGGTGAATGGGTATTGCGAAGTGCTTGCAAGCAAATACGTGCTTGGCAACTTGCTGGACTTCCCCCCATTCGTATATCAGTAAATCTCTCTGCTTTACAATTTGAACAATCCAATTTAGTAGATGTTGTTAGTCAAGTTCTACAGGAAACGGGACTAGACGCATCTTTTTTAGAATTGGAAGTAACGGAAAGCTTCTTAATAAGTAATATTCAGAACTCGATTACCACCCTTAAACAATTACGAGAACTTGGTATATTGCTGGCTTTAGATGACTTTGGTACTGGCTATTCTTCTCTCAACTACTTGAAACGCCTACCTGTTCATATCCTCAAAATTGACCAATCATTTGTCCAAGATGTCACATCTAATCCTGATAGTGCAGCGGTGACAAATGCCATTATTGCCTTAGCAAAAAGTCTGCGATTAAACATCACAGCCGAAGGAATAGAAACAGAAGAACAGTTTAATTACCTGAAAAAGCGCGGATGTGATGAAGGTCAAGGTTATTATATCAGTCGTCCTGCTCCTGCTGAGATCATAGTAGAAATGCTCAAAAACAGTTCTCAAAATCTCCAACTAGAGAAAGTATAGATAAGGGACTTTCAAATAAAAAAATCCCCAATTTGTAGGGTAGGTTAGGACTATAGTCCGTAACCTACCATAAATTTAAGGAATAATTTGGGGAACAAAATCAAGCTAAAAACAGTAAATAAATTTGTATATCCTTTTAAGTTGAGGCGGAAAACAGATTATGTCATTTCATCTGAAAAATATCGATAAACTACCTCAAACCCTTATTTTTATCTTTGTCTTAACAAGTCTGTTAGCTTGTGGCATGGATATTACTAACAATAATACATCTGTAGCTGTTCCTAGTCCACAACAGGTACAATCATCTCCAGACGATTTTCCTCAAAGCATTTCTAGAGCAGTGTTACAGGATGCATCTAAACATTCTGGGGTAAAAATACGTAATTTAAAAATTACTCAAGTTGAGTTTACAACCTTTGGAAATTCCTGTATTTTTAAGTTTGGAGAAATTTGCACTAGGGAATACAGACCTATTAAAGGCTGGAAGGTAGTTGTGCAGGTAAAAGATCAATCATGGACTTATCATGTTAATCAATCTGGGTCACAAATCTTTCTTGACCCCAAAGTGAATATATCTAAAGCTGCTCAACTGCCGAAGGATATAGCTGATAAGGTTGTGAGTGATGCTTCCAAACGCTCTGGTTTACCAAAAAATGCCATAAAAATCACTGAAGCGACACAAAAAACCTTTGGGAATGCTTGTGAATTCAATTTTGGTGAAGTTTGTACTCAACAGTATGACCCGGTAGAAGGCTGGATAGTAATTGTCAAGGTAAAAAATCAATCTTGGACTTACCACGTAGACAAAACCGGTGCAAGTATTGTCTTAGATCCTCAAGTCGTCATCCCCATAAAAAATTAATTTGGGTTTTTTAATATATAATAATAGATTGTGTCGAATCATAGCCAAAACCATGCCTAAACTCAAAACTCGTAAAGCAGCGGCGAAGCGATTCCGTGCCACTGGTACTGGTAAAATTGTCCGTCGCAAAGCCTTCAAAAGCCACCTTCTGGAACATAAGTCTTCCAACAAGAAACGTGGTTTGCGCCAGTCTGCACTTGTATGTGAACGTGATGCAGACAATGTACGTTTGATGCTCCCTTATTTGTAAAACATCACAGGTAGTTAAGATATGACTCGGGTAAAACGCGGTAATGTAGCTCGTAAACGCCGCAATAAAATTCTCAAAATAGCTAAAGGTTTCCGTGGTTCTCACTCAACTCTGTTTAGAACCGCTAACCAACAGGTAATGAAGGCGCTTCGCAGTTCTTACCGCGATCGCAAAAAGAAGAAGCGTGATTTCCGTCGTCTATGGATTACACGTATCAACGCAGCTTCTAGACAACATGGTTTAAGCTACAGCCAGTTAATTGGTAATCTCAAAAAAGCTAACATTGAACTCAACCGCAAAATGTTGGCACAATTGGCAGTTCTTGACCCTGCAAGTTTTGCTAAAGTTGCAGAAATGGCAAACGCAGTTAAAGGATAAAGGTGGCGACGGATGAATAACGGATGTAACAGATGGTCAAAAATTAATCAGTTACATCTGGTATTGTCCGCTACCTTGATGTTGATTTTCTGCCTCTGTTTTGGGGGAACTGCATCAGCCGCTACGTTGCCGGAAATTCAGCAACGAGGCTATGTAAATATTGCTGTTAAATATAACTTGCGTCCGTTGGGATTTAAGGATGATAACGGCAATTTACAAGGCTTAGAAATTGATTTAGCCAAGCGTTTGGCAGAGGAATTGCTGGGAAAATCGGATGCTGTGAAGTTTCAACCTGTTGCTAATAGCGATCGCTTGTCTGTGATTTTAAACAACCAAGTAGACATGACTATTGCCAGAGTGACAGCAACTGAATCACGTTCCCGCATAGTTAGCTTTAGTGTTCCGTATTATATTGATGGTGCAGGAATAGTTACAAAAGATACATCTATTCAAAAATTGCAAGATTTATCTAAACGTAAAATCGCCGTACTCAACAACTCCAGCACAATCGACAGGGTAAAATATTTTATACCCAATGCTGAATTAGTAGGCGTGAATTCCTACGCAGAAGCACTGGAGAAAATCGAAAATAACAATGCTGATGCCTTTGCTGCTGATACCAGTGTTCTCAGTGGTTGGGTGCAGGAATATCCCCAATATCGACTATTAAGTACTAAGCTATCTGCTCAACCTTTATCGGTTGTCATGCCCAAGGGTTTACAGTACGATGAGCTAAGGCGAAAGGTGAATGAAGCGATCGCTCGTTACACAGCTACAGGTTGGCTCAAAGAACGCGCACAATTTTGGGGGTTATTTCCTTAACAGCAGAATATGGATTAAATGAACCGCGAAGACGCGTTCGCGAAGCGTCTCGAAGAGAAGGACGCGAAGGAAGAAGGAAGAAGGAAGAAGGAAGAAGGTATTATTACAAATTATTTTTGATTGTATTGTTAATTCTTAATTTATTTATTTCCCCATTTTGCCAGAAAGTTGAATAATAGATAAAGAAAGCACTTTTTATATTTGTATTTGTAGGCAATGGATAACAATCTAGCCGTCGTTTATCTCTCAGTTTTTGTTGGTCTGCTCGCATTTGCAGGTGTGAGTGTTTTTCGAGAAATTTTCAAAACTCGCAAACTAGAAAATTCTCTTTCTAAGTTGAAAAGCAAGTTAACTAAAGAAAAAGGTACGGCTCAAGAATATTACGAATTAGCCAGTATTTATTCCGAAAAAAAAGTCTTTACTCAATCAATACCTCTATTTCAAAAAGCGCTTAAAGCCGCTGAAGAAGAGGGAGAAGAGAATATTGCCCCAGTTTACAACGGTTTGGGTTATGTTTACTTTGCCCAAGAGCAATATGACTTAGCCATTCGTCAGTACAAAGAAGCAATCAAATTGAAACCAGACTATATATCAGCCCTGAATAATCTTGGACACGCTTACGAGAAGAAAAAATTAAATTCTCAAGCACTAGAAATGTATGAAGAAGCACTGAAATTGGCTCCTAATAACGCCATTGCTAAACGTCGTGCTGAATCTTTGCGGCGTTTGGTGATTGCATAATCCAGCCAATAATTTGCAAATTATACTGCAAACGGGTCAAACTTGGACTTATGTCATACTGACCGTAACGTAGTGCAGGGAAGTATCTCGGAGATTCTAGAGCCTACGGCACGCTACGCGAACACTTCGTTCAGAATGACACTTTTAACCCGTTTTTAGTATAGTTTCTGAATCTATCGGTTTTACTATTAACACTTGGGAAATAAATAACTAAGTCCTAAAATAAGTAAACTAATGATTCAGAGACTAAAGTTTTTTGGGCTAGTTGTTGCCATCATTGTTTTCACTACAGCCACACTGGGATTTATGGGCATTTTATTTGCTCAGGAATCTGTAATTTCCCATCCTTTAAACCCATTAACCGAGGTAGAAATCAATCAAGCTGTAGACATACTCAAACAAGAAAAAACCTTGAGTGATACAGCATTTTTTCCTATGATTACTTTGCAAGAACCAGATAAAAAAGAAGTATTGAATTTTACACCTGGTAAGTCATTTGCACGCCAGGTTTTTTTATTAGTTTATGAACGTGAACTCAACAAAACTTTCACAGGAATAGTTAATCTCAACACCAAAACCTTAACTTCATGGCAAGAAAAACCTGGTGTGCAACCTGCAATTTTACCACCAGATTATGAAATAGCAAAAGAGGTCATTAAATCTGATCCTCAATGGCAAAAAGCCATGCAAAAGCGGGGAATTACAGATTTTGACCAAGTACAAATCAGTTGCTGGACAGCAGGAATACTCACTCCAGCAGAAGAAAAATCAGGTAATCGTCTTTGTCGAGCATTATCTTATTATAAAGGTAAACAAGCAAATTTTTATGCCCGTCCCATTGAAGGAGTTTTAATCACAGTTAATTTAAACAAAGGTGAAATTGATAGTTTTGTTGATAACGGTGTCGTTCCTATTTCTCAAGAAAACTGGGACTATGATCTAAAATCTTTCAGTAAATTAATTCCACCACCAAAACCATTAAAAATTATTCAACCTCATGGTCAAACCTTCAAAATTAAAGGTAACGAAATTAATTGGCAAGGTTGGAAATTTCGTTATTTCATGCATCCTCGTGAAGGTTTAGTTTTATATCTTGTTAATTACAACGACGGCGAAAAATATAGACCAATTTTATATCGTGGCAGTTTGTCAGAAATGGCAGTTCCTTATGGTGATTCCAATCCTAATTGGTCATTTCGTAACGCCTTTGATGTCGGAGAATATAACCTCGGTTTGTTAGCTAATAAAATGGAACTAGGTCAAGAAATTCCTGAAAATGGGGTTTTACTAGATGCAGTATTTGCTAATGGAGAAGGAGATGCTTATACAATGCCTGGGGTGATTGGCATCTATGAAAGAGACAATGGTGTACTCTGGAAACATTTTGAATACAACAGCCAAAAAAATTATGTACGTCGTAGTCGTGAATTAGTCATGAAGATGACCACGGCTGTTGATAATTATGATTACAGCATTAATTGGATCTTTCATCAAGATGGTACTTTAGAAGTCCAAAATGAATTAACAGGTATTGATTTAGCACAAGGAACATCTGCACAAACACAAACTGAGAATAAGTCTTTTGGCAGATTATTAGCTAAAAATATTTTGGGAATAAATCATCAACACTTCTTCAACTATCGTCTAGATTTAGATGTAGATGGTCAAGCTAATTCTGTGATGGAAATGAATGTTGAAGGCTTACCAATCAGTGATAAGAATCCTTTGGGAAATGCCATTACTGTAGAAGACACACCATTAAAAACAGAAAAAGCTGCTGTCCGTGATTTAGATATCAAACACAGTCGAGAATGGATGATTGCTAGTGCAGATAAACAGAACAGTTTAGGTGTTCCTCCTGCATATATGTTGATGCCAGGAGGAAATACTATTTTGTATGCTGTAGAAGGTGCAAAGATCCGCGAAAAAGCTGGTTTTGCAACTCATCATCTTTGGGTGACAAAATACAAACCTAGTGAAATGTATGCAGGGGGAGATTATCCCAATCAAACAAAACTAGGAGAAGGTTTACCAAAATATGTTGCTGATAATGAATCTTTGCAAAATGAAGATATTGTTGTTTGGTACACAATGGGAATGACTCATGTTCCTCGTCCAGAAGATTGGCCGGTGATGCCACGACATCAAGTAGGTTTTAAGTTGATGCCGAGGGGGTTTTTTAGTAGGAATCCCGCAATTAATTTGAGTGAGTAGATTAATCTAACACTTGTAGATCCTCCTAAATCTTCCTTAAAAAAGGGGACTTTGAAAAATTTAGCCCCCTTTAAGGCAATACTTGTCGGTTAAGAAAATGTAGGTTGGGTTGAGCGACAGCGTAACCCAACAAAATCCTTGATAACCCACATTCCGCAGGTGTTTTTTGAATTTTTGGAATTATCCATAACCCAATGAGAATAAGGCTTTCAGACGATTACACGCAATTCTATATTAGGGCGATGCCTTCGGCGCGGCGTAGCCATCGCAGCTCTACCTAAAGTTAGAATCAAGCTTATTGAGAATAATGTCAATAAATTAGTTGGTTTGAGATTAAATTCATTGAATACCGACCTAGATAGCAAAAAGCATGAAGTGGTTATTATGATTGGGTTTTAGCTGTTTTATGAAATTCTTTTTTTGACAAAATAACCTGCTGGGGAAAATATTTTGAGTATATTTACTCATGCTGAATGTGGGTGATAATGTTGGGTTTCGTGCCTCAACCCAACCTACCATATAATGACTTTTGAGCCTTAACCGACAACTATTGCTCTAAGAGGGACTTTATTGGTTAATTTCCATTTTTTAAAGTATCCCAGTGATTTTCAGAGCCATTAGTCATGAACTGGGATTTTTGAGTGGCACTATTAGGTAAACCACGACCAGAATTGCCCTTTGCAACTGCTTGCCACCAAGGTGAGTTCATAGCGGTATGAGGACGGATGAGAGGCTGCTGCTTTGTTGCTGTATAAAGTAAAGATTGCAGAATCATGCTGTTAGTGCTGCTTGTGGAACCAAAGGCAGTTTTGCCTGTTTTTTCATAAAAACCTTCATAAAACCCCAGCAAAGGGTTATATAAGTCAGTTGTTGCCTTGATTAATTCCTGGGTATAGCTATCTTCTGGCAGCAAGGCATAATAGGCAAATGCCACAGCCGAACTGACTAATCTGCCTTCTGGTAGTGGTTTACCATCATCACCTAATGCCACCCAAGGCTGATTTTGACCGATAATTGAACTGTGGATGGTATAAGGTTGACGCTCGATGAGAGTGGTAGCTGAGGCTGTAAGAGTCCCAGTATTACGGTAGCGTTGGGCTTGAGCCTGATAGACGGCTGTAAAGAGCGATCGCATTTTTGGATCTAAACCAAACTCTAAGGCATACAGTAAGAACGGATTGCTAACTGTATATTGGTTAACTTTTGATTTTGTATCTGTACGCATCCGTTCAATAGGAACTTCCACCCCTTCCACTGAGGCTGTTTTATATTCACCACCAACAGCAGATTTATCAACATTAAACCCCCATAATTGAAAACCGCGTGCAGCATATTCTTCATAACCTAAACGGGTTTCCGGATTAATGCGGGGAAGCGATCGCCCATTTTTATCTTTGATGACATTGGCACTGGAAAGAATACCTTCCCGCACCACCCGCAAGTATGACCAATCGAGAACTATTTGATCTACAACTTCTATATATTCTGGATGATCTGTCTTTAAGCTATAAAGGGCTGTCAATAGTCTGCCCACATCTAAAGATGACCAACCAGTCCCTTCAGGAACGGGATTTCCACCATAATCAACTGGTTGCAATGTACGCGGATCATAACCCCGACTTGGTAATTCCCCTGAATACAGTGGTATCTGAGCTAAAGCCCCTAACAACTGTCGGATACGTTGATCAAATTCTTTGGGAGAAATTATCTCCATTGCCCATGCTGCATTGAGTGCTGAGAGATAATCTCCCAAACCCCACAAAGTTGAACCTTTAATATCAGAGCGATCGCTTACCAGTCCAGTTGCAGCCTGAGAATTAGCTACAAAGTAGTTCCAGGCGGCTTGAGCATAGCGGCGTTGGACAACTGTTAAAGGTTTAGGTAACCGTGTGGATGGCTGAGGATTGCCCACTGGTGGAATAGGTTTAACTATCGCTGGACTAGAAGCTGTATTAGTTTTAGCAGGTGTAACGGCTATAGGAATAGGATTTTGGATTGGAGTTTTGGAAGTTTCTGTAGGTGGAGTTGAAGCCGGTGGAGTTGAGGCTGGTGGAGTTGAATCTGCTGGTGAAGAACTACCAGACGGCATTTTTGCAAAACTCACCCCACTACTGCCAATCAGAGGTTGATTTCCTCTGGCTTTGTAATATAAAATCTCCATGATTAGGCCATTAGTATTGCCAGTCAGGGATTTATTAGGTTGTTTAGTTTCCTCATACAGTCCAGCATAGAAACCACCACCTTGAGGATCACGTAAATCCTTGACAGCATCAAAAACTTTTTGGGCGTAGGCATTATCTGGGTAAAGATAGCGCCAACCAAATGCTGCTTTAGTGCTGATGCTTCGCAACTGTGGATAGGGCTTATTTTCATCTGTAATTGTTGCCCAAGGCACGCCATTAGAGTAAACAGTGTTGTAGAGAAAATAAGGAGCTTGATCTATGTTGTCTTCAGAAACAGCAGTCAGTTGTCCTGTAGACTCGAAGCGACGCTTTTGGACTTCCAAAACATCAGCAGCATATTTTTTTAAATAACTTTCTAAGCCAAATTCAATACCATCGAGGATGTAAGATTCACTGACTACATAATTATTAGCATTAGTGGTTTGAAAGTCACGGCTATCTACAGGAATTTGCACACCGTTCACTTCGACAAATTTAAAAGGCTCTAGTTCCACAGCTTTGGGGGCTTTAAATCCCCACAGTTCATAACCCCTGACAGCATATTCTTCATAACCAAGCCGCCCTTCTTGTACCAACAACGTCTTACCATCAGGTAAAACAACTGCTCCGTAGAGTTGGTCATCTTTGAGCGATCGCGCCACTTGCCACTTAGCGATAATTCCCTTCAGCCAATCGTTATATTGAGGATGACAAGTCCCAATAATATGAAAAGCCGCCAGGATACGTCCAATATCTAAAGCTGACCAACCAATCCCTTTTTCGAGAGGGTTGTTACCATAGTCGGTCATCTGTCCATTGGCGGTATTATAGACCTTATTCGGCAAGGCATTTTCAAATAACTTGAGATTAGCAAAATTAGTCAGAAACTTGTTCAAGCGGGAGTCGAATTCAGATTGGTTAATCATATTCATCCACCGCGCTGCATTTAAAGCCATCAGGTAATTACCAATATCCCAGAGAGTACCAGAGGGATAACCGCCGGTAGAATTGGTAAACCCGGTATTTTCCTGATAGTTATTGACAAAATACTGCCAAGCTGAACGCGCATAAATCTGTTCTTCTGGTGTGAGAGGTGCTGTAATTTGACTACAGCTATTAGCATTTGCAGGAGAATTTTGAGCTAAAGATACAGTTGGTATAGAAAACAAAAATTGCAGAAATGCCCCACTGAGGAACAATGCAATCCATCTTACTAATTTGTGGTGACGGCGTTGTTGCATATTTTACAAATAAAAGTTGGTGATTTGACTGAAGACTTAAAAGCAATTATTCAGTAAATATTTCCATTTTGGACTATGATTTCATTCATGATGTAAACAAAATTATCGAAAACAGATGAAAAATTAATACACTAAAAGAAGATAAAATTTGAAGCAAGGACTCAGATTAAATACTAAACTATGATTTTAGAGATTTAACGGTCTAGTTTGTGTATAAATAAATCACAAATCAATACAATTATAATTGTATACGAGATAATTTAATAGTTCCTGAGAATTTTACTTAGTATAGGTTAAATTTATTACTCAGATAAACACGGATTTAATAAGGACAACAGACATGATTTTAGAACTTGTATCATATCCAATCACTAATAAACAACCTTTTGTTTGTACTATACAGGTGTATTCATGTGTTCCTGTCCTAATTATTGCTGCCCCTGATAACTTTTATCCTGAACCACAGTTTCCAGAGTCTTCGACTCCACCAAAACCTATTGCACCTGTAAAACCAAAATATTCACCTCCTGCAACTACTCCATCATTACTGACACCACAGCCAAAAATACCAGATGTCCCTTTTGGCAATATATCGCCAAAATTGACTAAAGAAGCTGATAAAATTGCTGCACAAACTGCGTGGAAATACTTTGAACGTAACTGGAATCCGCAAACAGGTTTAGTTAATTCGGGAGATAATTACCAATGGACAACTTGGTGGGATCAGGGTAGTGCTTTATTAGGTATTCATGCTGCTAGACAATTAGGTTTATTACCAACTGACTTATTTAAACAACGCATGAATAGGCTGCTGGAAACTTTGGAAACTTTACCATTACCAGCTACAGGTTTACCCAACAAAGCTTACAGCACCAGCACAGGTCAAATGCTATCGCTCAATAATACACCAGATCCACAGGGGAAGAGTGGTTGGTCAGCTTTGGATTTAGCCAGATTTCTGTTAGCGTTGGATGTGATGCGATCGCATTATCCTGAATATAGCGATAGGATTAATCGGATAGTTGCTCGTTGGAATTTATCGAAACTAGTTAAAAATGGGTGGCTGAATGGTGCATATTTCCCAAAAAATGGCCAAATTATTGAGGTACAAGAAGGAAGATTGGGTTATGAACAATATGCAGCTCATAGCTTAAAGCGGTGGAATATTCATGCCGATAAAGCTCTTTCTCATTCACAAATCCAACATTCACAAATCCAAATAGTTGAGGTAGATGGAATTAGTCTCCAAGTTGATAAACGCAACTTGAAAAATTCCGGTGCTACCAACTACCTCACAAATGATCCGTATCTACTTTGGGGTTTAGAACTAGGTTGGCCGGATTCTATTCAGCCTCAAATCCAAAACCTCTTAAAATTACAATCACAAAGATTTAAACGCACAGGTATTTTAACTGCTGTCAATGAAGATTCCTTAGATCGTCCTCCTTATTTTTTATATTACAGCGTCTACGCTAACGGTCAAACTTGGCAAGCTATCAATAGCAGTGAAAAAACCTATCCCCAATTACGATTTCTCAGTACCAAAGCTGCATTTTCTTGGTCAGCTTTAATAAATAATGATCCTTACACTCAAAAATTACGAGCATATGTTCAGGATTTAGCTGATAAAAATCGCGGCTACTTTTCTGGAAAATACGAAAATCAAGACCTGGGTATAAATAAATCTATTGATGTGAATACTAATGCTGTGATTCTAGAAAGTCTACTTTATCAAGCAAGAAACAAACAACCACTAATTGATTAATTTAAATGTTATTTTTGTTTATTTTTGGTAACGAAATGACTTCAGTATCCTCTATCCATGATTCATCTAATTTTTCAAGGAATAGTCGTTCAACACTCAAAAAAAGAACGCTACTTTTTCGATATTTAGCA
This sequence comes from Anabaena cylindrica UHCC 0172, assembly GCF_034931625.1. Taxonomy (GTDB): domain Bacteria; phylum Cyanobacteriota; class Cyanobacteriia; order Cyanobacteriales; family Nostocaceae; genus Anabaena; species Anabaena cylindrica_A. The sequence goes on from NZ_JAYGGY010000082.1 coordinate 71,604, forward strand.
GAAATAAACTTAATTTTTGGCGCTTGGTATTTACAATGGCGGATCACTCATTCCATCAACTTTGATGCGCTCTGGCTATCTATTCCTTTGTTAATAGCAGAAATTTACAGTTATTTTGGCGGAGTCATGTTTGTAATTGGACTATGGCGACCTATAGTCCGACAGATTAAGTCCCTCAATCAGTTAAACCCACCCCTTCCTAACTCTGATTGGTCAACTGTAGATGTGTTTATAACCTGCTATAACGAGCCACCAGAAATGGTTGAAGAAACTGCCAGAGCAGCTTTAGCAATAGATTACCCAACTACAAAACTGCGTGTTTATATATTAGACGATGGTAATTCTGAGCAAATGCGATCTATGTCAGAAAGACTAGGCATAGAAGATTTACAATCACCATTATTACAAGCAGAAGCTGATCGAATTGATGTAGAACTATCTACTTTAAATAAAAGAATTCAGCAATTAGAAAATTTAGCGCCTGATGTAGAAGCTGCCGAAAAATGGCTACAACAATCATCTTCTACATCATTAAATATTTTTGAGGATATTCCTGCTAGATTTGTGCAGAGTTTACAACAGTTCATTCTCTGGTTAAACCCTCAAAATCAAAATAGTAGTAATGAAACTAAATCAACCTTATATGAACGTCTTAATCATGAGCGCCATGCGTTAGAAGTAGCAATTCGCCGCAAAGAATTAGAACTTGTACAATTGATGCGATTGCGGTATATTGCTCGACCTAAACAACCAGGAGTAGCTCATCATGCTAAAGCAGGTAATCTCAATTACGCCATTTTTTCTGGGGAAACCGCAGGAGATTTTATTCTGACTTTAGATGCAGATCATATTCCTAAACCAGCATTTCTCAAGCGAGTTTTGCCATATTTCTATACCTATAATTTGTATTCAGGAAAATATGAACCAAACCGAATTGCTTTTGTACAAACTCCCCAAGATTTTTATAATATTCCCCCTGGAGATCCCTTTGGACATCGAGCTAATTTATTTTATGGACCTCTCCAACAAGGTAAAGATGGCATGAACTCAGCTTTCTATACAGGCACAAATGCAGTCCTGAGAAGAGAAGCACTAGTAAGTGTTGGGTTACAATATTTCGCAGATGAATTTGCTAAAGATGAAAAACGATTAGATGAATTTGAATTAATTGGTGGTGTTTCTAGTAATAGTATTACAGAAGATATGAATACAGCCATGCGTTTACATGGTGCTGGTTGGAAATCAATTTATCACCATGAATTGTTAGCAGAAGGCTTGGCTCCTGATGATCTAAGTTCTACCCTCAAACAGCGAATGCGTTGGGCGCAAGGTACAATCCAAGTGTTAGTCAGAGAAAATCCCCTAACAAAACCAGGATTAACAGTTTGGCAACGGTTACACTACTTTAAAACCACATATAGCTACTTTTCTGGGTTTGCAACTTTGGTTTTTATTTCTTGCCCCATTATCTATTTTTTTACAGGAATTATCCCTGTAAAAGCTTATGGATTTGATTTCGCTATCCATTTCTTACCCACTTTTATTATTAATAGATTGACATTCTTAGTTGCTGGTTGGGGTATTAAATCTGGGGAATTATGGCGTTCAGAACAATATGCCATTGCTTTATTTCCCCTATTAATCCAGGCTGTATGGAGTGTATTGACCGGAAAATCCATTAAATTTCAAGTTACACCTAAGCAACGGCAATCAGGAATTTATCTCCAGCTTATTTGGCCACAGCTAACTGTGTTTATTTTGATTATTTTAGGTATAATATGGAGTCTATATCGCTTTGCCATTGGTCAGTTAGAAACTCCTTTGATTTATCTGATTAATGGTGCATGGTCTATATATATATTATCCCTACTTTGGGCAATCATCAGCGCTGCTGTTTGGCAACCAGATAAAGATGTTTAATAACCGTTAAATCTCAAGTTTATAAACTAGGACAAAAAGGTAAATAACTTATGACTTCGACAATTCACATCTTTGAACCATCAGGAATTTTAAACGCTGCCGCAGGTAATGAGTTACGGCGTGAAATTAGTGACATTGTTAACAATGAAGTTGAGATTCTATTGATTGATATGTCAGAGGTGACTTTTATTGATAGCTCTGGTTTAGGTGCTTTAGTCGCAGCAATGCAAAGTGTTAGAAATGCTAAACGAGAACTGTTTGTATGTTCAATTAATGCTCAAGTTCAAATGTTATTTGAATTAACCAAAATAGATAGAGTTTTGAACATTTTAAGCGATAGAGAAGAGTTTACTAGCAAAGTAGCCACAACTTAGGTTATCGAGTATCTAGAGTGAACAGAGAAAAAGAGAATCCCAAATTTTGTCAATACAGCAGTTTGCGTAGTTAGGAAGTACGACATCTAAATTCAAACCTATACGCAAAGCCAGTTTTATTCCTGAACCGATAGGTCTGCGTAGCGTCTCCTGAATTCTGCTGTATATCTTTTCTGTCTGAATGTGAAATTAAGCTCTTACACCAAAATTAATTTGTAGCAAAGACAAATCGTCATCAAAATTTTCGTGTCCGCTTAATTTCACAATCTCAGGTAAAACTTGATGGAGATGATTGATATTTGTTTTGCTATAGGTGAGTAATAAATTAACGAAGGAGTCAAAACCCCAAATTTGTCCATTTGATTGGATAATTTCGTAAGCACCATCACTAAAAATATATAAGCTGCTGTTTTCTTCAACTTCTAAAACAGCAGTTTCAAAATTGAAATCTGGTAAAAAGCCAATTGGTAAATCTAAAGATTTTAGTTGCCTAACATTAATATTTTTTGGATCATTTCTAGATACTAGAATAGCTGCCGGGTGTCCAGCATTAGCATAAATTAGCTGATGGTTAACACGGTTAAAAACACCGTACAAAATAGTAAAGTATTTATCACCATGTTTACTCATTTGAAAACTTTCATTGAGTGCCTTGAGAACTTCTGCTGGTTGACAGAAGTTAGTATTGGGTAGAGACTGCGATCGCAAAATATTCAATACAGACACAGATAACAAAGCTGAACCTACCCCATGTCCAGACACATCTAACAGATAAATGGCCAAATTATCATCATCAATCCAATAGTAGTCAAAGCAATCCCCTCCTAATTGTGCTGAAGGTACAAACAGAGATTTGATTGTGACTAAGCCTTCAAGTGGTAGTGGTAAAAGCGATCGCACATAATCAGCCGCTTCTGCTAGTTCAGTTTCTAAAATTTGCTTTTGATGCTGCAAATCTTGGTTTAATTGCTCTAAAACTTGCTTTTGATGCTGTAAATCTTGACTTAACTGGTGTAATCTTAATCCTGCTCTCACCCGCGCCTGTAATTCATTCATCTCAATTGGCTTAGAGATAAATTCATCTGCTCCTGCATCTAGTCCTCTGACACGATCATTTTCTTCTCCTGGAGATGCTCCTTTTGCAGTTAAGAGAATGAAAAAAGTTGTCGCTAGTTGCGAATCTGTTTTAATCTGACGGCATACTTCTAGACCATCCATTTCAGGCATTACCCAGTCACAGATGATGAGAGCCGGACATAATCTTTTGGCTGCTACTATTCCTTCTTCACCATTGGAGGCTATGGTAATGTCATAACCCTGTTTTTGTAGCGTCCTTTTCAAAATCATTCGCAATATAGGATCATCATCAATGATAAGAATTTTTAACATTTTTTATCATTAAAAACTTGGAATAAATACACATTCATTACTCTACACTAAATTTTATAGTGTTATACAATTTAAAGCTATACACAATACCTTGTCCAAATCCAAAAAAGTCTTGATTTGTAGGTTGGGTTGAGGTATGAAACCCAACAAATGTGTTGCGCTGTCGCTTAATCCAACCTACAAAAAATGGACAAGGTATTTATACAGCAAGATATTTTTAGTTCTGAATCTTAACTCTTAAATTCTGCTATAGTTTAGATATTTACACTTCTCCTATTTTCACTATACACTGCTATCCAAATATTATAGAACTTCACCAATGAATAAAAAAATATATCTAAAAACCAATACAGATATTAACGCTATTAGCGAAGTTTTATCTTGGCTGGAGCAAATCAATCAGCCTCCGTTTAACAATCAACAAACTTGGTGGGAATTGCAAACACTTTTGGTAGAAGGATTTATTAACATTGTTGAACACGCGCATAAAAATTTACCTATAGAAACTCCGATTCAATTAGAGGTGATTAGATTCAAAGAAGATATAGAAATTAGAATGTGGTCTTGTGGAAAACCTTTTGATTTGGTTAAGCAACTACAAATAACTTCAGAATTAGAAGATAATGATGAAGAACGAGGACGCGGGTTAAAAATTATGTCTACTATTGCAGACAAAATGACTTATGAGCCAACAGAAGATAATCGTTATTGTTTATTTATTAGTAAACATTATTAAAGTTGTAAATGCTTCTGAATTATTTTTAACTCTTACCTATTGACTAAAAAATTTTTATGGCTCACGCTACGCTATCAGCAAAACCTAATTATTGATTATTTAAGAAATCTTGAATTTTGTTTACACATTCTATTAAATAGACTACTAATTCAGATATATTAAGAATATCGTTATTACTAATCTTATGTTCTATTTTTTCTAATGTTTTCTGCATGGTTGTAGCTCCTATATTTCCACTAGAACCTTTAAGATGATGAGCTTCTTTAGCAAGCTGCTCAAAGTCATTATTCGCTATTACCGTCTTCATTAACTCAATATGAAGTTGGCTATTTTCTACAAAAGCTCGTAATAACTCCAACTCAAATTCTTGATCATTTTGAGAAATTTCATGTAAATGTTCCCAATTAATTGGAAAATCCACCAATTCGCTATTTGTGGTTTTTATTATTGGCTCAGGGATAATATCTGGAACTATAGCCGCCTTTGAAGCTATAATTCTCGAACCCCAACGTTCTAGAATTTTTGCTAATTTATCTTTAGCCGCAGGCTTACTAATATAATCATCCATACCCGCATCTAAACAGCTTTGCTGGTCTTCTTTCATAGCTCCAGCAGTGATAGCAATCATAATAGGCCGCTGATGATTAACAAAAGAACTTACTGGCCGACGACAAATTTCTTTTGCTGTCTGAAAACCATCCAATATTGGCATTTGGCAATCTAAAAGAATGAGATCATAGGGAATTTTATCGACTAATTCTAAGACCTCTTGTCCATTGGCGACAGTATCAGCAGAATAACCTAAGTTTTGGAGTTGTTTGAGCAGGACTTTTTGATTGATCAGATTATCTTCTGCTATTAGCAATTTTAATTGCGATTTACTAGAAACATCTATTTGTTGATTTTCTATCTTTATAGATTGTTGATCAAATTTAACGACTTCCTGCTGATCTAGATTTACTTGGCTACCCAAAATATTCATAATTGTATCTAACAACCGAGATGCCTTGACTGGTTTAACTAAATAACTAGCAAATCCTATGTTTAATGCTTCCTGTACTTCATTTCTTTGATTAGTAGAGGTTAGCATAATGAGAGGGATATTAGCGATTGCAGAATTGGCTTTAATTCGTACTCCCAAGGTCAACCCATCCATCTGAGGCATTTGCATATCAATCACAGCCAAATCATATGGTCTACCCTGTGCCATAGCGATTTCTAAAGCTTGTAAACCAGTTAAGGCATCATCAGCCTCATCTACCTGCATTCCCCAAGATGTAGCTTGGTAGCGAATAATTTTCCGATTAGTAGCATTATCATCAACTACTAACAAACGGCGATTAATTAAAATATCAGGCTCTAGAATCTGACAAAAAGGCTGAGTTTGTTTAGGAAAAGGTAGATCAAACCAAAATTGAGATCCTTGTCCCATTTGACTTTTTACCCCAATTTCTCCTCCCATTAAAGTCACTAACTGTTGACAAATTGCTAATCCCAAACCTGTGCCACCATACTGGCGTGTAATAGAAGCATCAACTTGGCTAAATGGTTGAAAAAGTTTATTTTGATCATCAGCAGTAATACCAATACCTGTATCTGTAATGGTGAAATGCAGAATAGCTAAATCCTGATTTTCTGATTTCGATTCTACTTCTAGTAATACTTCTCCTTTGCTGGTAAATTTGATCGCATTGCCAATCAAATTCATCATAATTTGGCGCAAACGACCAATATCTCCCCTGAGATATTTATAGACATTTGGCTGCATAAATGCGGCCAGTTCCAATCCTTTTTTATGTGCTTGGGGAGCTAATAAATCTAACACTTCATCAATACAAGTACAGAGGTCAAAATCTAGGGTTTCCAGCATCATTTCTCCTGCCTCCAACTTGGATAAATCCAAAATTTCGTTAATCAAGGATAGGAGAGCATCACCACTGATCCGAATTGTTTCTATAAAATCTTGTTGTTCTGAGGTGAGGGGAGTTTCTAACAGTAGCCCAGTCATACCCAAAACGGCATTCATTGGGGTGCGGATTTCATGACTCATGTTAGCCAAAAAACTGCTTTTGGCTAGAGATGCTAACTCAGCTTGGTGACGAGCAACTTCGAGTTCTTGTTTTTGTAGAATTTCGACTTCTAGCAATTTGGCTTGAGCTAAAGCAATGCCTATTTGATCAGATAAGGACTTGAGAAGTTCTATTTCCCAGCTAGTCCATTGACGAGGTTCGCTACATTGATGAGCAATTAGTAAACCCCAAAGTTGATATTTACAGAAAATGGGAACAACAAGGTTAGCTTTAACCTCAAACTTTCGCAGCAGTTCTATATGACAAGTTTGAATATTAGCTTGCTCTATATCATTAATAACACCAATCCATCCTTGACGATATTTTTGGAGATAATTTTCTGCAAAACAAGGATCAACAATATTTTCTCCCATGACAACAGGGATACCAGGAATCAATGCTTCTTTCTTCGCAGTTAAAGAGCCATTGTCCTGTAACTGCATCATAACTACCCGGTCAGCGTGTAGAAGCTTTTGGACTTCTGTAACACTAGTTTCCAGGATGTCGTCAATTTGTAAAGAGTCGCGGATTTTTAAGGTAATATTAGCTAACAATTGTGATTGCAAATTCTGGTTTTGCAGTTCTTCTTCTGTCTGCTTCCTCTTGATAAACTGACCAATTTGGTTGCCAATAGACATCATCACTTTCAGCAAATCTATATTTTCTTCTTGAACCTTTTTGTTAAAGAAAATCATTACTCCAATAGTTGTATTAGCACTGCGAATAGGAAAACCAAAAGCCGCTTTTAATCCTACTTTAGTAGCAATCTCTATTCGCTGAAAATTTGGATAATCACAAATATTATTTAGCCATACAGGTTCAAAATTAGACCAAATACGGACAGGAAGCCCCATGTCTGGAGACAAGGTAATTTTTCGAGTCACTTCTTCAAATTTTTTTAGCTCTAAATCAGGTTCATACCAAACATCTGCACAACGCAGAACATTGGCTTGTTTGTCTAGTAGCCAAATTTCGCCCCAGTCCCATCCCAAATTCTGGCAAATTCCTTTTAAAGTGCGGTGAGTAGTATTACTAATATTTTTAGCTGCTGCTAAAGCACGAGTAGCAGCATATTGTATATTCAGATATTGTTCAGCCTGTTTGCGTTTGCTGATATCACGAGCAACACAAATTAATCCCCCATCTTTCAACTTTGTTAAAGATACTTCTTCGGTAAAGGTACTGCCATCTTTTCTTTTAGCAATTGTTTCACCTTGCCAATAACCCTGTTGCATTAGTTCAGGAAATACTTTGCGCTCAAACCATTTAATCTGTTCTTGTTCATAAAATTGTTGCCATGTTTTCCCTAGCAGTTCAGTTTGATCACTGTGTCCAAACAGATTAATGTGTGAGCTATTCAGATAAATATAATTACCATTTTTATCCAGAATACTAATCCCATCACTGGCAGCTTCCATTGCTGCTAATTGCTGCTTTAAAAATTCTTCAGCTTGTTTACGATCAGTGATATCTATGCCAGTGCAAATAATAAATTCAACATTACCTTTTTCATCTAAAATTGTCTTATCTGACCAACTAATTAACCGCCGATTTCCGCTTTTTATCAGCCAATAGTTTTCATATTCTTTCAACCCTTGACTTAATCTAATTTCTTCAAATATAGCTTGGACTGCCGGACGATCTTTAGGTTCTGTAAATAAGTTCCAAAAGCATTTATTTCTAACTTCATGGCTGGAGTAACCTGTGATTTCTTCACAAGCTCGATTAAATCCGATAATTTGCCCTTGAGGATCAAGAACTATGACTAAAGCATCAACTGTGTCTAATACCGTTGAGAGGAGTAAACTATCTACATTGCTTCGCCGTTCTAACTGTTTTATGACTTGGCGACCTAAAATTTTTAATGCTTCTATCTGCTCTGGTGTGAGGTTTTTTGGCACTTCATCAATAACACACAGTGTTCCTAACCCATAACCTTCATCATTAATTAGGGGTACACCTGCATAAAAACGGATGTTAGGATCTGATGTCACCAGGGGATTATTAACAAATCTTTGATCAAGGGTGGCATCTGGAATCATAAAAATATCAGTTTGCTGGATTGCATGAGTGCAAAAAGAAATATCACGAGGTGTTTCTGATGCTTCTAACCCAACTTTAGATTTAAACCATTGACGGTTTGTGTCAATCAAGCTCATCAAAGCGATGGGAGTACCACAAATAAGGGAAGCTAAACGAGTTATATCATCAAACTCTTCTTCTGCTTGAGTATCCAGAATTTTGTACTGTAAAAGTGCTTCAATCCTGGCTGTTTCATCATTATGTAAGAATGTTTTCATATTTAAACTTTACCGCCAGTTAAAAGTATTGTCATTGTGGATATTTTATCAAGAAAATTCAATCTAAAAAATTTATCACTATCGTAGGTTGGCGTTAAAAATTTTCTTCATGAGAAAGGAACGGGGAATTTATGATTTCTAATCGATAGACTAAAATAATTACGTAAAAATACGGTTGAAAATCTATAAATATATAGACGTAATTTTGTATAGATATTTCTTTTTCTTCATTTTCTAACTTTTTACATTTTATAGCAAATAGTATGTATCATTAAACTGCATACCGCTATAGCCAAAATACCTAATATTGAGAAAATTTTTGATAATTTCAACTCAAAATATATTATGATCTGGGCGATTCATGTTTCAAAGTTGTTAAAAACTTTCTCTGTCTTCATAAAAATTAATAGACGATCATCAAATACTGTGCGGAACAATAAAAGTATGACGAATAATTCTCCTGTCTCCTGGAATCGCGTTTGGCTAAAGCGTGAGTGCTTACTGAGTGAGGGATAACTGCTCTCATTGAAGTAAGAAGTAAATGTCTAGCCTTGTCTAGGTTTTAGATAGCAGTCATATAAGAAAATAAGGGACTTAATAATATGAATTCAGATTTTGAGCCACCATCAAAAAAACTATCTATGCTTGCGACTGTTGGTGGGGTTGTAACGGCTGTCATAGCGATCGCTAGTTTAAATTCTTTGTCAAAGCATCTTGCTGCTAATAATACTATCCAAAAACCAGAAGTATCAGCATCCTCAACCCCTGCTCCTATCACTGATAACATTGTCCAACTTGATGCTAAATCAATGGTTTTAGCAGGTCAACCTATTAGTCCTACTGAACTGATAAGCGCCAAAAATCCCTATATTGCGCCAGGAACAGGGACATTGACCGCAGATGAAACTATGATGGCGCGTCAAGCGTGGTTATACTTTAAACGCAACTGGAATGATCAAACTGGCTTAGTTAATTCCGTGGATGGTTTTACCTCTGTCACTATGTGGGATCAAGCAGCCGCGATCGCCGCTTTAGTCAGTGCCAGAGAACTCAATATCATTACTGTCAAAGAGTTTGAGAGCAAAATGAGTCAGATGTTAAAAACCCTGGCATCCATGCCTTTGTATAAAGGGGAATTACCAAATAAAGTTTACAATTCTCAAACGCTGATCCCTGTAAATTATGGTCAACTAGATAAACGGGAAGAAATTGGTTGGTCAGCCTTGGATTTAGGACGTTTGGCTATGTGGCTGAAAATTGTCGGCACAAAATATCCGCAAATGCGATCGCAAACAGAAGCCGTTTGGAAACATTGGCAAGTCAAGCGTCTAGTCAAAAACGGGCAAATGTACGGCACTTCTGTTGTTTCCGGCAAAGAACAATACAACCAAGAAGGGCGTTTAGGTTACGAAAATTATGCAGCTTATGGTTTAAAACTCTGGGGTTTAGATGTCAAGCAAGCCTTAGATTACAAATCCCATACAGCCTTTGTCAATCTATATGGACAGGGTGTTCCCTACGATCAACGCGACTCTAAAAACTCAGGTGCAAATAATTACGTTCTCAGCGAACCTTATATCTTAGATGGCATTGAAACCGGATTTCAAGCTTTACCTAAAGCTTATGCCGACAGAGTTTTAGCTGCTCAAGAAGCCCGCTATCAAAAAACCAAACTTTTAACGGCTGTCACAGAAGACAACTTAGATCGCGCTCCCTACTTTGTTTATAGCAGCTTATTTGTCAACGGAGAAGCCTGGGCAACCATTACAGATACAGGAAAAAAATATAACAATTTACGTTTTCTCAGTACTAAAGCCGCAGTAGGCTGGAATGTACTCTACAATACTGCTTACACAGGCAAATTGTTTAATTTTGTCCAAACTAAACTCAAATCTGAAAAAGGTTGGTATAACGGGTTTTATGAGTCTTTAAATCAGCCAAACCAAGCCCTCACCGCCAATAATAATGGCGTAATTTTAGAAAGCTTACTATACAAAAAAGTTGGTAAACCTCTCACAGTTTGGTCTGGTATAGTAAGGAAGTAAGTAAGCGAAAATAATGATAGCGTTTCCTAATCACATGAGGTATATCATAGCCCCCTCCTCGCTTGCGAGGAGGGGGTTGGGGGTGGGGTTCTTGTACCTCACTCAACCGATAACCGCTATATCATAGCGACAAAACAGGAACATGAGCGGAATTCGTTTTAATTCTTCTGTCAATGCTTTCGAGTCAGGATTCAGAAGGAAGAAGGAAGAGAAATATTTTTCTCTTCTGTTCCCTGTTCCCTTCTATATCAAATATTCTGTATCCTGAATCCTTACACTTTCGCCAAAATAAGAGCCTACAAAAATCTTGACTGGTAATAGCCAAAAGACCATATTCAATCTGTTCCTTTACATAACTATTTTATAAGGTGTTGCTTCCACTCGAATTACTACAACGAATACCATATTTACTTATCACCCTAAGTGTAATCAATAGTATTAATATTTGGTCTGTATCCGCATTTGCTATCCAACCAGATGAAAATGGGGGTTCAGAATCACTTTTAATAGAACCAGTCACTGCGGTGAAAAATTTGGCAAACCCACGCCAAAATAAAGGAGATATTACAGAAACAGAGTCCTCTCTTTTTTTCCCACTAGATGAAAACTTAAATTCAGTCTCAGAATTAACAGCACAAATTACAAATGTTGCTACTCTAAACAACCCAAATATATTTTTTAACAGCAACTTTCTTCCCCAAAAGTTAAAGTCAATACCAATATTGATTGCTGCACCTGAAAACTTCAATCCTGAACTACGGTTAACTCCGCAACCAATAGCACCAACGCAACAAACATCTCCACCAACCTCTCCACCAACCTCTCCACCAACATCTACTACACCTGTGCCGCCAGCGTTAGTTTTGGAAAACATCCAAACAGGCTTTCGTAGCGATATGAGTAATTTCCAACAGGAGAATAGAATTATTGAACCAGTCTTTCAATTCCGGTTACTCAATGGAGAAAAAATTAGGTTAAAAACTGGGTTTAATACTTTTACTCAATCGAAAGTTGAGTCAGTTACGAATATTCCGCTTCAAGTTGGATGGGAAGGAAAAACAGGTCAATATAATATCCAAGTAGCAGCAGGAATTGATATATTTAATCGTCTACCAATTGCTTTCAATTTCAACGCTCAGATAGATAGACCAATTTTCGTTAATCTCACTCCAGATAATCAATTAAAGTCAGCTTTATTTTTAGCAGCAGTAGTAGAACAAGGTCCTTATAAGACTAGTGCTAAAACATTAGAAAGTCAAATTACAGCTTTGCGATCTGGTCTAAATGCTTATTGGCAAATTGACCCTAATACTAGCTTTTTTTCTCTGTATCGTATTGGCTTATATAATGATGGTAATTTTGAACAACAGGCTTTTAATAGGCTAGAACATAAGTGGGGTGAATTTTGGTTTGCTGCTAATTTGTTTGCTTGGAAATATACGAGTGATCGCCAAGATATAAGTGGCTATTTTTCTCCTGGAGATTTCCTAGTTTATAACGCTGAAATTGGCTGGAGAAAAGATATTTTTTCTTTTTTAAATTGTCGATTAAATACCACGCTGGGACGACAAATACTTAATGGAAACAAAACTGGAGGTAATAGTTATCAAGCTCGTTGTACAGCTAAAATATCACCAGCTATAGATTTAGATTTTGGTTATGGTTTCAGCAATGTTCGCAATCTAATGACTGGTGATAGTCCTTACAATAATAAGACGTTAACAGGACAATTACAGATAAAATTTTAATCTGTTTTTTGATAAAAAAATGTATCTCTTCAATATAGGCTAGACTGTGCCGAAAGCTTAAGTGTAGAAATAATTGAATTTTTAGCGCAAGAAGTCAGGAGTCAGGAGTCAGGAGTCAGGAGTCAGAATATTTGGCTCTTCTGTTCCCTGCTATATTAATTCTGTATCCTGAATCCTTACCTTTTAGCAGAAGATTGGCAAAATTGGTTAGATAAAATATAATCTACAAAAATTGATAAAAATATTTATCAAATTATTAAGATTTATTGACTTAAACAACATGAATATTGTTTAAATCAGTAGCTATAACCCAGTCAGGAACTAGGTTTTACCGCTCCCCACATCAAATAATCTCGCAACAAACCTTATTTGTTCATAGCCAGTAGGTTTGAGAAAATCAGAAGCGATTTAATAATCAAGCACTTATAGTTATTTGAGTTGTAAAGGGAGAAGACTGGATGAAATTGGCTTACTGGATGTATTCAGGCCCCGCCCACATTGGTACTTTGCGGATTGCTAGTTCCTTTAAAAACGTTCATGCAATCATGCACGCCCCTCTCGGTGATGACTACTTTAATGTCATGCGTTCCATGCTATCGCGGGAAAGGAACTTCACCCCAGTGACAACCAGTGTGGTTGATAGAAACGTTTTAGCCCGTGGTTCTCAAGAAAAGGTGGTGGATAACATCACCCGTAAAGACGCTGAAGAACACCCCGATTTAATTGTTTTAACCCCCACCTGCACCTCTAGCATTCTGCAAGAAGACTTACACAACTTTGTGGAAAGGGCGCAGTTGGAAGCGAAAGGGGACGTAATGCTGGCGGACGTGAACCACTACCGCTACAACGAATTACAAGCCGCAGACCGGACTCTACAACAAATCGTTCAATATTACATTGAGAAAGCCCGTAAGCGTGGGGAACTACCCACAGAAAAAACTGCTAAACCCTCAGTTAACATCTTTGGTATTTCTACCCTTGGTTTTCACAATAACCATGACTGTACCGAACTGAAACGGCTAATGGCTGATTTGGGAATTGAGGTAAATACTGTCATTCCTGAAGGTGCTTCGGTTCATGAGTTGAAGAATATGCCAAAAGCTTGGTTTAACTTAGTTCCTTATCGGGAACTTGGGTTAACTACAGCTAAATATCTAGAAGAAGAATTCGGGACTCCTTACGTAGATATTACGCCAATGGGTGTTGTGGAAACTGCAAGATGTATCCGCAAGATTCAGCAGGTGATTAATGCCCAAGGTGGTGAGGTTGATTATGAAAACTTCATTAATGAACAAACTCTCCATGTATCCCAAGCTGCTTGGTTTTCCCGTTCTATTGACTGTCAGAACTTGACTGGGAAGAAAGCAGTGGTTTTTGGTGATAATACCCATGCGGCGGCTTTAACTAAGATTTTAGCGCGGGAAATGGGGATTCATGTGGTTTGGGCTGGTACTTATTGCAAGTATGATGCTGACTGGTTTAGAGAACAGGTGAGCGAATATTGCGATGAGGTATTGATTACAGATGATCATGGAGAAATTGGGGATGCGATCGCACGCGTTGAACCTTCTGCTATATTTGGTACACAGATGGAACGCCACGTTGGTAAACGTTTGGATATTCCTTGCGGTGTGATTGCAGCACCTATTCACGTTCAGAATTTCCCCATTGGTTACAAACCATTTATGGGTTATGAAGGCACAAATCAAATCACTGATTTAATCTACAATTCCTTCACTTTGGGAATGGAAGATCACTTATTAGAAATCTTTGGTGGACACGATACAAAAGAAGTAATTACCAAAGGAATTTCCGCAGAATCTGGTTTGAATTGGACAAAAGATGGACAAGCAGAATTGAATAAAATTCCTGGTTTCGTGCGCGGTAAAGTGAAGCGAAATACCGAAAAGTTTGCCCGTGAGCGTGGGTTTAAAGATATCTCGGCTGAGGTTTTGTATGCAGCCAAGGAATCTGTAGGGGCATAGGTTTGGAGGTTAGTTAGCAAGTTAGCTAAATTTAATGGGGCATCCATTTAGGATGCCCTATTTTTATTTTGTTTATCTTTACATAGGGTTTGCTTAAAAAGTCTTTTCGTTAGGGCTAGGAGTCAGGAGTCAGGACAATACTGCTCGGTTAAGGAAATGTAGGTTGGGTTGAGCGACAGCGAAACCCAACATTATCAAGGATTTTGTTGGGTTTCGTGCCTCAACCCAACCTACCATATAATGACTTTTGAGCCTTAACCGACAAGTATTGGGAGTCAGGAGGAAGAAGGAAGTAAGAATAGTCTTGAATGGGGAAACGCATCTTATCATAATCTCAATAATGACCTAATAAGTGATAAGGTATTTAATTATTTAACTGCTAATGTTTGCAATTTTGTTAATACTGCTTGGGCATGACCTTTTGTTTTTACATTAGGCCAAGAGTAGGCTATAATTTTATCGGGTGAAATCAAAAAAGTTGAACGAGCTACACCCATATATTCTTTACCCATAAATTTTTTTAACCTCCAAGCACCATAGACTTCTATTAATTGATGTTCTGGGTCACTTAAAAGGGTAATTGATAATTGGTGTTTGTCTATAAATTTGCAATGTGCTTTAGATGAATCTGGACTGACACCGATGATTTTAGCTCCTAAAGTGGTAAATTCTGAAGCTAAATCAGTGAAGTCTTTGGCTTCTGTGGTGCATCCCGGAGTATCATCTTTAGGGTAAAAATAGAGAACTATCCACTCACTAAAGTCAGCTAGGGTAATTGGTTTTTCGTTTTGGTCTGGGGTGGTGAAGTCAGGTGCTGATTGTCCGGTTTGGGGAATGTCGGCCATGATAGGATTTAGTGCGATAGAAATGCTTTAGAATTATAACGGAAATTTATAAGAGATATCCAAGACGAAAGCTATACTAAAAACGGGTTAAAAGTGTCATTCTGTAGCTTGCTTCCCGTAGGGATACAGTATGACATAAGTCCAAATTTCACCCGTTGGCAGTATACGTATCACACTTAATGTCTATTTTAGGGTGCATCAGACGAATTTTGGAGTCTGACTCACTCTACAAAGCAAGCCAGTTACATAAGTATTGATATTAATGAAATGTCTACTGAAAAATTTGGATAATAATTTCTAGCAATGCGACTAAAAGACTGTAAGAAATCTTGCATCACGGTTTTTTTGAATAATCATTTATAGGAATTATATTTGATAATTGTGGGTGTAGCTTGCTCTTGGTTGCTATGTATTAAATTTTTACTTGGCTTTTGGAATTGTGCAGAATTCTTTTCAGAGAAGTTTCTTTGACTAGCATGGCAGCTTGGTTTATCTCTAACCACAAACGTTCTCTTTGGGCTGCTTCTGGCCAATCTTCTAAGACTTTATCTACTGGGAGCAAAAATAAATTTACTCGATAAGTATTACCACCTTTTTGATATTTATAAGCGCCCAATTTCTCGGTGTTCACTTGACCAAGAACTCCCGCTTCTTCCCAGGCTTCTTTTGCTGCTGAATCATGTGGACTCATTCCCTTGCAAACTCCTCCTTTGGGAATTACCCAACTTTGACGTTTACGTGTGGTGATCAATAAAACTTCAAGTTTTCCATCTTTTATACGATATGGAATAACTCCTGATTGTTGCAAAATTTTGGTGTTTTTTTGGGTCATTCGAGTCTCTTCCTAATAAATCAACCTCTATATCTTAGTTATTGCGATCGCAATTGGGTAATAGTCACCTCTGTAAATTGCACCATGATATCTCCGTTCGCCGCAGTCATCATTTTGACAAAACCTGTAAATCCTCCTCTCTCCCTGCACCCTGTTTCCCACTTACTGGCTATTTTGATGAGTTGTGAGTCTGTAGTAATTCGTTTTTTCTGTTATTTAAGGTTAATTAACAGCCATTTATGTGCTATGTTATACTCCCAGAAGCAAAAAAAGAAAAAATTATCAATTTCTGAATTTTTAGCTCCCAACTACTTGACAAGTAGAAAAAAAAAGGCAACAATGATGAAGTTGCGAAAAGCAAGGGACTGTAGTTCAATTGGTTAGAGCACCGCCCTGTCACGGCGGAAGTTGCGGGTTCGAGCCCCGTCAGTCCCGTTAAAAAGTGATAAGTTACATATAAGGGGCGTATTGTAATACGCCCCTAATTGTTTTGTTGTGTGAAAGAGAGAATTAACTGTGAGTGTTAGAGTTCGTATTGCTCCGAGTCCAACTGGAAATTTACATATTGGTACAGCCAGAACTGCTGTATTCAATTATTTATTCGCCCGTCACCACGGCGGGAAGTTTATTCTGAGAATTGAAGACACAGATTTAGAGCGATCGCGCCCCGAATACACTGATAATATTATGTCAGGGTTACGCTGGCTGGGATTGAACTGGGATGAAGGTCCGTTTTTTCAATCTCAACGCCTAGATATTTATAAAGAAGCAGTCGAAAAACTCCTAGAACAGGGATTAGCCTATCGTTGCTACACCACATCTGAAGAACTAGATGCACTGCGAGAAAGACAAAAAGCCAGAAACGAAGCTCCTCGCTACGATAACCGTCACCGCAACCTCACCCCAGAACAACGAGCAGCGTTTGAAGCCGAAGGACGTTCCGCTGTAATTCGATTCAAAATTGACGACGGACGGGAAATAGTCTGGAATGACTTAGTAAGGGGTCACATGAGTTGGCGTGGTAGTGATTTGGGTGGTGATATCGTCATTGCTCGTGCTGCTACTGAAGGTACTGGTCAACCACTGTATAACTTCGTCGTCGTTGTCGATGACATTGATATGCAAATTAGTCATGTTATTCGCGGAGAAGACCATATCGCCAATACAGCTAAACAACTGCTGTTATATGAAGCTTTAGGTGCAAAAATTCCTGAATTTGCCCATACACCACTAATTTTGAATCAAGAAGGGCGCAAACTTTCCAAGCGAGATGGAGTAACTTCTATTTCTGACTTTCAGAATATGGGTTTTACTGCTGAAGGTCTGGTTAATTATATGACCTTGCTTGGTTGGTCGGCTCCAGATTCAACCCAAGAAATTTTTACATTGGACACAGCTGCTAAAGAGTTTACCTTTGAGCGTGTTAATAAAGCCGGGGCTAAATTCGACTGGGACAAATTGGATTGGTTGAATAGTCAATATGTCCATATCATGGCAGTAGATAAACTCACCGATTTGCTCATACCTTTCTGGGAAGCTGCTGGGTATGAATTTACAGGTGGCAGAGAACGTCCTTGGTTAGAAGAACTAGTGACATTAATTAGGGAAAGTTTAACTCGCTTGGTGGATGCTGTAGCCATGAGCAAAATATTTTTTACCGAAGGGGTAGAATTTAGCGAAGAAGGTTCTGCTCAACTCCAGCAAGAAGGGGTAAAAGCGACACTGCAAGCTATCATGACAGCTTTGGAAAATGAGCCACAAATGTCAGCAGATACGGCGCAAAATATAATTAAGCAAGTGGTGAAAGAGCAAAAAGTCAAAAAAGGCTTAGTCATGCGATCGCTCAGAGCCGCCTTAACAGGAGATGTACATGGACCTGATCTCATCCAATCATGGCTATTACTAAATCAGATCGGTTTAGATAAACCTCGGTTAAATCAAGCAATTAATTAGGTAATGGGTAGTGGGTAATGGGTAATTGGTAATTGGTAACAATCATCTTCCCTTGCTCCCTGCTCCCTGCTCCCTGCCCCCTCATCTTTCTGGGAACTTGGTGTGTAAAATCTATGTCTTAAAAATTACTTAGAAATGAATGTAATGCAATGCCTAAAAAAGCGCTCAATATAAGAATCAAATTATCATTGATGATAGTTACACTCTGCATCATACCTGTTATTGATAATATTGCTAATGCTCAAGAAGCGCCACCAATTTTCGGAGATATCACCATCAAACCCAAATTTTCACCCGATCCTTTGAAAATGCGGGGGATGAGTGGTGGTTCAGTGAGAGCAAGCGAAGTAGGTGGGAAAGAAACCCCCACAGGCCCTTGTACTGGGTTTGTAGATCAAGCAGCAGATCATACACTGAAATTAATAAGTAAATTCGATTACCTAAAAGTGCAAATAGAAAGTCCAGCGGACACCACCATGATTATTAAAGGCCCTGGTGGTGTTTGGTGCAATGATGATTTTCATGGTAAAAATCCTGGAATTGTGGGTGAGTGGTTGAAAGGGACTTACCAAATTTGGGTCGGTTCCTACGAAAAAGGCAAATATTTACCCTACACTTTAAAAATTACAGAAGTTAAGTAGGTCAACGGATTTTAGATTTTGGCTTTTGGCTTTTGGATTTTTTCATCCACAAGAGACGGAGTTTTGTCCAGATATATAGCTTCTGGAGCAGGAGTCCCAAAAATCTAAAATCTGCTTTTTTGGAGTCTAAGCCTATAACTGTCAAAGGTTTCACGCATTTTGAGGACACGGAAAGGATAGTGAAAAAACTCACCGTGTCTCGACAATCCTGTATTTGTATTAAAATGAGAATTAAGTTAACTTTAATTAAGATTTTTGATAAGCGTGACGGATCTGCCATAAGCACTTAATAGCTTTTTGGTAATCCCCAAGCGGTGATCAGACATCCAATTAAACAAAATGGATTTATAAACATCCGTTACACAGCAGATTTACCAATCCCGGAAAAATGAAAGATCGAAGTTGACAACTTGATACTTTTGAAACTGGGTATTTGGTGAATAAAGCTAATTAGTCGTATTGGCATCTAGAGGTAAATTAAAAGATGAAATTCTCTTGGAAAGTCGTAGCACTCTGGTCAGTGCTTGCTTTGGTAATTGGCTTTTTCTTCTGGCAAGGGGCTTTTGCAAACGTTCCTGCGGACACAAGTAAAAATGCAGCTAATACTCGCATGACTTATGGTCGCTTTCTAGAATACTTAGATGCAGACCGCGTGACCAATGTGGATCTTTACGACGGTGGTAGAACAGCGATTATCGAAGCTAATGACCAAGATATCGAAAACCGTGTTCAACGTTGGCGGGTAGATTTACCTATTAATGCTCCTGAGTTAATCAGCAAACTCAAAGAACACAAAGTCAGTTTTGATGCTCATCCCATGCGTAATGATGGGGCAATTTGGGGATTGTTGGGTAATCTTGTGTTCCCAGTGTTATTGATTACTGGTTTATTCTTTTTGTTCCGTCGTTCCAACAATCTTCCTGGTGGCCCTGGACAAGCGATGAATTTCGGTAAGTCCCGCGCTCGTTTCCAAATGGAAGCGAAAACTGGGGTAAAATTCGATGATGTTGCTGGGATTGAGGAAGCGAAAGAAGAACTACAAGAAGTGGTTACTTTCCTCAAACAGCCAGAAAGATTCACCGCTGTTGGCGCTCGGATTCCCAAGGGTGTATTGTTAATTGGCCCTCCTGGTACTGGTAAGACTTTACTAGCAAAAGCGATCGCAGGTGAAGCTGGTGTTCCTTTCTTCTCAATCTCCGGTTCTGAGTTTGTAGAAATGTTTGTGGGTGTGGGTGCTTCCCGTGTCCGCGACTTATTCAAGAAAGCTAAAGACAACGCTCCTTGTATCATCTTTATTGATGAAATCGACGCAGTAGGTCGTCAACGGGGTGCAGGTATCGGTGGTGGTAACGATGAGAGAGAACAAACTCTCAACCAGCTATTAACCGAAATGGATGGTTTTGAAGGTAATACAGGCATTATTATTATTGCTGCTACCAACCGTCCTGATGTATTGGATTCTGCGCTATTACGTCCCGGTCGTTTTGACAGACAAGTAACTGTAGACGCACCTGATATTAAAGGCCGTTTAGAAGTTTTAGAAGTTCACGCACGCAACAAGAAATTAGATCCTAGTGTATCTTTGGAAGCGATCGCTCGTCGTACTCCTGGATTCACCGGTGCAGATTTAGCTAACCTCCTTAACGAAGCCGCAATTCTCACCGCGAGAAGACGCAAAGAAGGCATTACCATCTTAGAAATTGATGATGCCGTAGATAGGGTAGTTGCGGGTATGGAAGGTACTCCTTTGGTAGACAGCAAGAGCAAACGCTTGATTGCTTACCATGAAATCGGACACGCTTTAGTGGGTACTTTATTAAAAGACCATGATCCAGTACAGAAAGTTACCCTGATTCCTAGAGGACAAGCACAGGGTTTAACCTGGTTTATGCCTAACGAAGAACAAGGTTTAATTACCCGTTCTCAACTCAAAGCCAGAATTACTGGTGCTTTGGGTGGACGTGCTGCTGAAGAAGTCATCTTTGGCCCAGCAGAAGTGACCACTGGTGCAGGTGGAGACTTACAGCAGTTGTCAGGAATGGCAAGACAAATGGTAACAAGGTTTGGGATGTCTGATTTAGGACCCCTTTCATTAGAAAGCCAACAGGGAGAAGTATTCCTAGGTCGTGACTGGACAACACGTTCAGAGTATTCTGATTCTATTGCTGCTCGGATTGATGCTCAAGTCAGAGCGATCGCAGAAGAGTGTTACGATAACGCTAAGAAAATTATCCGTGAACATCGCAGTGTCACAGATCGTTTGGTAGATTTGTTGATTGAAAAAGAAACCATTGACGGTGAAGAGTTCCGTCAGATTGTCGCTGAGTACACAGTTGTACCTGATAAGTCACAGTTTGTACCACAAATCTAAGTTTTTTAGTTAGATTTGAAATTGATGGGGATGGTAAAAGCCGTCCCTATTTTTTTATTTATAGGTTTAAGTGTAAATCGCTTCCTTGAATGCTAAAGTTTATAATGAATGAGTTTAATTGTTTCCTATGCAAGTTGATTTAAGTGGACGAATTAGAAACACTCACTTACCTGATTCAAAACCTTTACTACCTCTGTTTGAAGCGGTAGTTAATTCTATTCATGCTATTGAGGATGCTAAAATTAATAATGGATTTATTAAAATATTTATTGAAAGAGGCGATTTTCAACCAGGGTTGATAGCTGAAAGTGGTTATGCGCCAATAGAAGGTTTTACAATTATAGATAATGGCATAGGTTTTGATGAGAGAAACTACCGCTCATTTCTTACCGCTGATTCGACTTTGAAGTTATCAAGAGGCTCAAAAGGTATAGGCAGGTTTTTATGGCTAAAAGCTTTTAACAGAATTACAGTTAGTAGTATTTATAAAAACGCAGATGAGTATTTTAAGCGCGAATTTATTTTCAGTACAGAAAAAGGAGTTGAAGAACCTTTTAATATAAATTTGAATACATCAAATATTGAATGCGAGACAACCGTAAAATTAATAGACTTTCAAAACCCTTATAGAACAAAGTGTCCCCTAGAAGCTAATGATATTGCCAGAAAAATTCTTGATCATTGTATTTCATATTTTTTACTAGATACAGTCCCTTCAATAGAAGTAATTGATGGAGGACACTCAATCAATATTAATAATTATTTTACCAATAATCTACAGCCTAATTCTGAAGAACATGAATTTGAATTATCTGGACATAAATTTTATCTTAAAAGCTTGAAGTTTTATGGTAGTGAAAACTCGGAACATAAACTATGTTACTGTGCAAATAACAGGGAAGTAAAATCTGAAACCCTTGATAAATATATAGTTGATTTATCTAAGAGTAGAAAAATTAGAGATGGAGATAATAAACCATTTACATATTTAGCATATATTTATGGTTCATATTTTGATAATCGTGTAAATTCAGAAAGGGTCAATTTTAATATACCTGACTATCCTGATGATTTTCCAATAGAAGAATTACGTGATATTTCTTTAATGGAAATAAGAAATGCTTCTGTGTGCATAATCAAGGAAGAATTATTTCCATTTTTACAAACTATTAGAGAGAATAAAGAAGAAGAGATTAGAAAGTTTATTTTTAATGATGCTCCTGAATATCGTCCCCTGTTAAAATATGCGACTGAAAGTTTAGAACAAATTCCTCCAGGACTAGCACCAGCTAAACTCGATATTGAACTGCATAAACTTCAATCACAGTTTGAAATTCAACTAAAAGAGCAAGGAAAAGAAATACTTAACTCTATTGTTGATGATTTTGATAAATCCCCTGAATACACTCAAAGGCTATATCGGTTAGTTGAGCAATATAGTGATGTTAGTAAAACTAAACTAGCACAATATGTTATTCAAAAAAAACTTATCTTAGAACTTTTTGAAAAGAACTTAAAACAAGATGACAGTGGCAATTATAAATTAGAACGACATATACATGAAATAGTTTTCCCTCTAAGAAAAACATCAGAAGATGTTGCATTTGAAAGACAAAATCTCTGGATTATAGATGAAAAATTAACATATCACCAATTTCTAGCTTCAGATCAGCCTTTAAATAGTATTGATCAGCACTTAGTAATAGATAGTAACGAAAGGCCAGATTTGCTGATATTGAATAACCCAATTGCTTTTGTTGAGGGTGAAAGTCAACCTTATTCATCAGTTGTTATAATCGAATTCAAGCGTCCTATGCGTGGAGCTTACACAGATAACGATAATCCAATAGCACAAGTATATAACTATATTAGAAAAATTAAATCTGGCACTTTTACTGACAAAGAAGGTAGGTTAGTTAATTTAACGGATAATACTCCTTTTTACGCTTATATCATTTGTGATATAACTCCTAAAATTAAAGAATTTGCTGAAAATGCTACCTATTATCGAACACCAGATTTACAAGGTTACTTTGGTTATAATGTTCAGCTTAATACTTACGGAGAAATACTATCTTTTGACAAACTGATTAGCGATGCTAAAAAGCGGAATAATGTTTTATTTAAGAAATTAAATTTATAAAATTTACAATATTTCCGTCAGATTAATATGGCTCTTCAGTAGATATTATGGTGTTTTATGCTATCGTCAAACGAAAATTATATATTAATTTACTGCTAATTATGACTGATTTTAATAACTATATTCAAGACTTACAGGAAAATATTAAACATGGTGGAGAACGCAGTCATTATCCTAGTCTTAAAAGTCTGATTGAAGGTTTAATGATTGGTATTAATGCCAGAATTGAAGAAAAAGGCAACCAAGAAGGTATTCCTGATTTTACTATCAGAAAAAATGACCGAGTTTTGGGATATATAGAAGCTAAGGATATTAATGTTGATTTAAATAAAACAGAAAAAACTGAACAACTCAAACGTTATTTAGAATCAAATATTGGTTATAACTTAATTTTAACTAATTATCTAGAATTTAGTTGGTATGTAGATGGAGAATGTGAAAAGAAGGCTAAATTAGCTGATTTTAAAAAAGCTGAAATTATTCTAGTTGATGATTTACAACCAATTACAGAATTACTGCAATTATTTCTTGATCAAAAAGCCAAAGATATTAATAACTATTATGATTTGGCTAAAGAAATGGCAGCTTATACCAAAACTATTAGAAACGCGATTTTTGCAACCTTAAATATAGAAACAAACACCGAAGAATTAAATCAATTAAAAGAAACATTTAAACAAATATTGATTCTGGATATAGATAATGAGCGTTTTGCCGATATGTATGCTCAAACTATTGCTTATGGTTTATTTACTGCTAGAATTGGTCATGCACAAAATCCTGGGCAATTTGCATTTAACCGCACAACAGCAAGTATTTATATTAGTGATAGAATCCCATTTTTAAAAGGTTTATTTGATATAGTTATTGCTACTGATAGCGTTAGTAAAATTCATAAGTCAATTGAAAATTTAGTAGAATTATTAAATACAGTTGACATGACCAATATTTTAGAAACATTCGGCAGAGAAACCCGCACAGAAGATCCAGTTATTCACTTTTATGAAACATTTTTAGCTGCTTATCAATCTTCATTAAGAAAAAGTAGAGGAGTTTATTATACTCCTGAACCTGTAGTTAATTTTATTGTGCGTGCTGTTAATGATATTTTAGTGAATGAAGAAATTTTTGATTTACAACATGGTTTAGGAAATCGCAAAGTAACTATTCTTGATCCTGCAACAGGTACAGGAACATTTTTATATGCAGTTATCAAGCAAATTCGGGATAATGTCGCTAAATATGGAATTGATAAATGGAATACTTTTTTAAGAGATGCAAAACTTGTCAATCGTCTTTTTGGGTTTGAGTTATTAATGACTCCTTATACGATAGCGCATTTAAAATTAGGTTTATTATTAGGAGATTTAGGTTATAAGTTTCAACCAGAAGAAAGGTTAAAAGTTTATTTAACTAATACATTAGAAGCAGGAATAAAACAAAGTGATTTAATTACTGGTATTACTCAAATTATTGCTGAAGAATCTAGTCAAGCGGGAAAAGTGAAAACAGAAGTTCCGGTAATGGTGGTATTAGGAAATCCTCCTTATTCTGTTAGTTCCCAAAATGCCAGTAAACGCAAAAGAATTTTAAATCAAGATGAAAGATATTTAGCTGATGTTGAATATACTGGTTCAGTTTGGAATAGAGTTTATAAAACAGGGAAAGCAGGTAAAACGATTACTGAGTTAACCCATATTGGGGAACTTTTAGAATTATATAAAGGTAGAGTTAGATTAGAAAAAGAAAAGAATATTCAACCTTTAGATGATGATTATATTAAATTTATTCGTTTTGCTCAATATCAAATTCAAAAAACACCTAAAGGTTATGGTGTTATTGGGTTTATTACTAATCATTCCTATCTCAATGGTTTAATTCATCGAGGAATGAGAGAGGAGTTATTAAAGTATTTTGATACTTTATATATTATGGATTTACATGGTAATTCCTTATTGAAAGAAACTACACCAGAGGGAAATGTTGATCAAAATGTTTTTGATATTCAACAAGGTGTATCTATTTTAATTGCTGTGCGGGAAAAAAGCGAACCTGATTATTTTTCTAATGCTTATAAATCCAGAGATGGAATTAAGGAAATGGCTAAGGTCTTATATTATGATCTGTGGGGAAGTCGTGAAGATAAATATAAGTTTTTAGAATATGCAAGTTTGAATAATGTTGATTGGATAGAGTTAGAACCAACTGAACCTAATTACTTTTTTACAGCTATAAATTATTCTCTAGATATAGAGAAAGAATATAAAAATTACTGGAATATTCAGGATATATTTTTAGTATATTCCAATGTTATAGAAACTGGTAAAGATGACGTTTTAATTGCTTTTGATAAACATAAAATTAAAGATTTTGTCAAAGAATTATCTAATCCTGAAATTCTTGATCAAGATATAGCTGACATTTATAAAATCGCAGATTCTTCTAACTGGAATTTTTTTAAATCTCGATTATTGATTATCAAAGATGGTATACAAAATGATTTAATTCAACCGATATATTATAGACCATTTGATACAAGATTCACATATTTTCATAGTATTCTTAGAAGAATGCAAGAAAAGGTTTTAACAAATTTAACTCAAAATAACCTGGGACTATTAGCAATGAGACAAGTAGCTTCAGGAGATAATCAATATACACATTTCATGGTTTGTAATCAAATAGTTGATAATCGTAGTTTTTTTAGTAATAGAGGTAGACCAAGTGTTTTCCCTCTGTACATTTACCCGAATACAGAAAATAAACAAATAAATCTTTTTGTAGAAAAAACTCCTAACTTATCTCCGAAATTCTTAGAAGCTATCAAAGAAAAACTTGGTAAAATACCAACTCCAGAACAAATATTTTACTACGCTTATGCTATTTTTCATAGTCCCACCTATCGCACTAGATACGCAGAATTTCTAAAAATAGATTTTCCTCGTCTTCCCTTAACCAGCAATCAAAAACTGTTTAACTCATTAGCTATAAAAGGAGAAGAATTAGTTAATTTACATTTAATGAAATCTGATACACTCAATTCCTTAACTACAACATACCAAGCAATAGGAGATAATCAAGTTAGCGAAGTTACTTATAATTCAGAATTGCAAAGAGTTTATATAAATAAACAGAGTTATTTTACAGATATTCTCTCGCATATATGGGAATTTAAAATTGGTGGATATCAAGTATTAGACAAATGGTTAAAAGATAGAAAAAATGCCAATCGTATATTATCTGAAGATGAAATTATCCACTATCAAAAAATTGTTTTTGCTTTAACAAAAACCTTGCGGTTAATGCAGGAAATTGATACTTTAATTCCTAGTTTTCCGATTGAGTAAATATTCATGATAAAATTGTAGGTTCGGTTAAGCGATATAGCGGTTATCGGTCGGATGCAATACAATAAATTGGTGTCTGACTAAACTTAGTGTCATTGTCACCTCTGCTTTAATTTGTTCTTTGAAAAAATAAAAATGCGAAATTAGAGATTTTGTATTGTATCTAAATATAGCAAACCTCCAAAAATACTATGAATAGCAAAAGCAAATTATTCACTATTGCTGCTATCACCCTCACAACTTCTATCTTCACAGTAGGAATGGTGACTGCACAGACAAAATTAACCAGTCAATCAAAAGTAACTATTAATGGTATTGGTGCGGTAAAAGCAGGAATGAATCTTCCTGATGCTGCTGCTGCTGCTGGTGTTCGTTTATATGTTTCCGCTTCTCCCAATGATGGATGTTACTATATTCATGGAGAAGGAGAACTTAAAAATATATCGTTTATGGTGACAAAAGATGATGTTAAAAGTCGTCAGAAATATGTCACTAGTGATGTTATTGCTAGGGTTGATATAGATGATCCCAGAGTAACTACAGTTTCAGGGGCAAAAATTGGTGATACAGAAGCACGAATTAAAGCGCTTTATCCTGGACAAATTCAAGTTACAGGTCATGCTTATAACCCAAATGGACATTATTTAACTTTAATACCCAAAGATAAAGCTGACCAAAATTATAGGGTTATTTTTGAAACTGATGGTCAGCGTGTCACTAGATATAGGTCAGGTAAAATGCCGGAAGTAGGTTATGTAGAAGGATGTAGTTAAGTACCCAAATCCTCAACTTCTTTTTGTATCGGCTCAATAAATTTGAAGATTCACCTTAGAAGTCGGGGATTTATATTATCTTTCTACATCCTCAATTTCTTTAGGTACTCCCGCAGTTAATACCTCATTTCCATCTGCGGTGACTAAGACATCATCTTCAATGCGAATCCCAATACCTAACCAGCGAGGGTCAATTTCTGGTTGATCTTCTGCGGGTTTGGTGTCGGGAACTATATAAAGTCCTGGTTCTATTGTTAAAACTTGTCCTGGTTGTAAAAGTTGGGGGTTTTCTCCATGTTGATAGACTCCCACATCATGGACATCTAAGCCTAACCAATGACTGGTGCGGTGCATATAAAATGGTTTATATTTTTCTTCTTCGATTAATTTGTCAATTTCACCTTTGAGTAAACCTAGTTCGACTAAACCTTCTGTGAGGACGCGCACGGCTGTGTTATGTGGTGCAGAGAAAGCATTTCCTGGTTGTACTTGTGCGATCGCTTGTTTTTGTGATTCTAGGACAATTTCATATAATGCTTTTTGTTCTGCGGTGAATTTCCCCCCCACTGGAAATGTCCGCGTAATATCAGAGTTGTAGTAGTTATAGGCGCAACCTGCATCAATTAGCAGCAGTTCGTTTTCTTGCATTTGGCAATTATTTTCAATGTAATGCAGCACGCAAGCATTCTTCCCAGCCGCCACAATGGAAGGATAAGCTGGCCCCATTCCACCCCGCAACCGGAAAATACGTTCCATCTCTGCTTGGATTTCGTATTCATAACGTCCAGGTGCAGTAATTTCTAAGGCGTGGTTGTGCGCTTCTACAGCAATATCTGCCGCTTTTCGCATCATGTCTAATTCTGTTTCACTTTTATGCAATCTCATGCTATGCAAGACAGTAATGGTATCTTGAATAGCAATTGGCCCTGTCCCGCGTTTGGGATAAGTCCGCAGCAGATTTTGATAATGTTTGAGAATTTTGTCATTGAAATTGCGATCGCGTCCTAGATGATAATAAATGCGATCGCTCTTTTCTAAATATTGGGGTAACTTCTCATCTAACTCTGCAATTGGAAAAGCTGCATCTGCACCATAAAATTCCTTCGCTGCATCTACCCCACAGCGATAACCACTCCAAACTTCCTTTTCTCTATCCTTGGGTTGAACAAACAACACAAACCGATGTTCTGGGTGATGGGGTGCTAACACCGCTACAGCTTGAGCCTCATTAAACCCAGTCAAGTAAAAGAAATCACTATCTTGACGATAATTATACTCAACATCATTGTGCATCACCGCCGTTGGCGCACTCCTAAAAATGGCTGTACCAGCACCTATTTTCGCCATTAACTGCTCACGACGTTGCCGATATTCTGTTTGCATAGCTAATTTACTGTTGAATTTATAGTATTGTTTTTTACTTTAGTAACTAGAAGTATTTCTATTAATATAGCGGTATGCACTTGAATGAAATACATCATAGCCCCCTCATCGCTTGCGGGGAGGGGGTTGGGGGTGGGGTTCTTGTATCTCACTCAACCGAGAACCGCTATAGTTACTAATCTCAGTTATTTTAGCCAATTTTTACTTTATCTCATTTTTTAGTGTCACTCACAAATATAGTAGACATCTGGTGGAAAAGAATGTAGAGACGTTCCATGGAACGTCTCTACAACGGTTCTAGGAAACGCACATTTGATTTTTGGAGATGTCTAGTCATCATCTTTGATTTGTTTTTAACTCCTTGAGAACTGCGATCAACATGATTGTCAAAAAACCAGGATTTTATGATTAAACAATGACATTAATAAACAATATAAAAAATCTATTTTGATTATTAAGATATTATTTTTGTTTTTAATAAAAGCAATTTATAAACAGTAGAGATATATCTTTAAATAATGACATTTGCTAAAAAGAATCAGCCAAATGTTTATTGTTTACAGAATCTTTATTGTAAACAAATTAAAACTTTATATTAATTACCCATAAAAACACACCATGTTTCAAGCAGCAACTCGCTCAGGATTATATTCAAAAGAACTAGCAGTATCAGGATTACAATCTCTCGAAAAATCACAAGCTTTGACAACATCTCTTGATACGCAACTTCCTAATAGTTCCGCACCTCAATCACAAGAAGATTCAATATTTCCTTTCCCACTTGATTCATTACCCTCAATTCCAGTAGGTAGCACCAATCCCAACCCTAATCCTTACCTAACTAGCGCCGCAATTGTTCCTGATTTCAACGGTGATGGCAAAACAGATAAACTGTGGGTGAATGTGCAAACAGGTGAAATTTTAGTTCGCCTGATGGATGGTACAAGAGTGATAGAACAGGCTTCTTTAGGTCAATATGACTTAACAACCTGGAGTTATGAAACTGCTGATTTTAACAGCGATAATAAGACCGACTTCTTGTTACGCAACCAACAAACAGGTGAGAATGTCGTTGTGCTAATGGATGGCGCAAGAGTGTCTAGTTTCCTGAACTTAGATAGAGTAGATCCAGGTTGGTCTGCGAACATTGGGGATTTCAATGGCGATCGCAAAACCGATATCTTCTGGCATAATACTCAAACCGGTGAGAACGCCATTTGGCAAATGGATGGAACCACAGTAGTTAGTGCCACCGTTCTCGAAACCACAGATGTAGCCTTAACTGCAACCATTGTCGATTTCGACGGTAACGGCAAGAGTGACATCTTCTGGCGCAACAACACCACCGGTGATAATATCGCTTGGTTCATGGATGGTAGCCAAGCCACCCCATATAACTTACAATCACAGGATGCATCCTGGACAACTAGCCTGGGCGATTTTAACGGCGACTTCAAGACAGATATCTTATGGCGCAACTCCCAAACAGGTGAAAACAAAATTTGGACAATGAATGGTATTTTCGTTACCGAAGGCGTTGTCAACACACTTGGCGCTGATTGGACATCCAGCATTGGTGATTTCAACGGCGATGGCAAAACCGATATCTTCTGGCACAATGCCACAACTGGTGCAAACACAGCTTGGTTGATGAATGGCACACAAGTAAGTTCTGAAGCTTTCTTACCCAGCAATAGCATAGGTTTAACATCATCCCTTGGCGATTTCAACGGCGATGGCAAAACCGACATCTACTGGCGTGATCAACAAACAAGTGCAGACACCATCTGGACAATGAATGGTACTCTAGCAACTGAAGCTCCTGTCACTGAAGCAGATAAACTGACTCCAGAGTGGTATACAGCTTAAATTGGTAATAGGTGATAGGTAATTGGTAATTGGTTTCTTCCCATTACCAACCTATACACAAAATTGTCTACGGTGTACACACATCCTGACTCAGAGAGAGTTTTCAGCCCTAAAAACCGAATTTAACTGTAAATCCAGTCCCCCTCCTCGCTTGCGGGGAGGGGCTAGGGGTGGAATGTTATGACACAAAAGAGAATTTCCCGACTTGTGTGTACACCGTAGCCTCGCTTGCGGGAAGGGGTTAGAAGTTTCCTAAAGGTACAGGCTGTAGAGGCAATTTATGAATTGCCTTAATTTAAATATATATACGTAGTTGCGTAGCCTAATATTCATCAAAAAAATATATTGATTTATGTTTTATTTATTTCCTGTAAACCCAAAATATTTTCACTTATAAAGATAATTAATGCCCAGCCTGATTAGGTTTGGGTATTTTATTTTGGCTCGGACTAACTGATTGATGTAACCGTAAAATCCGAGAAATTACGGTTTTATCTATAGGTAAAATCCATTACTATCTTAGTTGTGCTTAAGCTTATCTGTATTAAGATTCGTAGGGGTTTAGCAATGCTAAATCCTAGTCTCAATACAACAGGAAACTACATTCTGTTATCAGGTGTAAAAATAATAAATATGTTGAACAACTATTCACTCAATCAAGTCTCTACCATTGTCTTCATTGATTCCTCAATTTCCGACTATGAAACCCTACAGACAGGAGTTGTTGACGGAGTAGAAACTGTTATTCTTTCCCCAAATAGAGATGGAATTGTAGAAATTACTGAATTTTTACAATCTCATCCCCAAATTACCGCTATTCACATCGTTTCTCACGGTTCTCCGGGATGTTTGTATTTAGGAAATAGTCAACTGAATTTAGACAACATCAGTAAATATGCTGCTTTATTACAGCGTTGGCAAAGTCAGAGTATTTTACTCTATGGTTGTAAAGTCGCTGCGGGGGATGCTGGGGAAGAATTTATTAGCACGTTACACAAAATTACCAACGCAACCATTAGCGCGTCAGCAACAAAAACGGGAAATGCAGCTTTGGGGGGAAATTGGGAGTTAGAAGTTAATATCCCTGAAAATCATAGAAATTCTCTGGTTTTTCGTGGGTACACTTTAGCTACTTATCAGGGAGTATTTGCACCCACATTAGTCGGAAAATGGGATAAAAAAATTGAGAACTTATGAAAATCGCCTACCATATAGTTCGGCGATTTTCTAGTAAATGCGTAGGTTGAGTTAAACAACAGTGAAACCCAACATCTACAAAATTTTCAAGCGTTGGGTTGAGAAACAAAACCTTAAATCTCTGCTCGATTTAGCTAAAACTTATAACTCAAAATCTGAATTTCAGTATTTTCCGCTAAAGTCTTAGAGTTAATAGCCACAGTATCACCATTACTCCGGCGCACATTGACACCAGGCATCAAAGCCAAAAAATCATCTACTGGTGTAATATCGCAACTAGCGGCATCTGCTGCTTGGGTGCGGTAATGGGTAGGAATTACCAATTTTGGATTTAAGACCGCAACTGCCTGTTTTGCTTCTTCAGCATTATAAGCTTTAGCGCTTCCTCCCACAGGAACTAATGCCACATCGGGACGACCTGTAAGGATTTTTTGCTCAATGGAAATAGGTGCAGCTGCGCCCCCTAAATGTAAAATATTAATTCCCTCTTGGTTCCACTTCCAAGCGGTATTTTTACCAAATTGTCTGCCACCTTTGCGGTCATGATCTATAGAAATTCCCTGGAATTTAAGACCTTTAAATTCATAAACTCCTGGTTCATAAATCAGCTTGGGATTTCCTGGTAGTCCCTCTACTGCACCTTCATCTAACAGTTGACTGCTAATTAAGACCAAATCAGCTGCAACTTTGGGGAGTCGATAACCAGCTGTACAGCCGACAGTCCGAAAGGGATTAACGAGAATTTTCACACCCCCACCAGTGAACAGAAAGCAAGTATGACCCAACCACTGAACTGATACACCACTAGATTGGGCTGTAGCTGGAAGATTGGAACCTAAATTAGTCACTAATGCTGTCACCAAACCTGCCCCAGCATAGCCCATCAACTCTCGTCGTTTCATTTAATCACACTCTCGTCTGTATTTGTTCCAGGAAATTCCGCAGTAACTGCTTACCCGAAGAAGTCAGTACACTCTCTGGATGAAACTGGACTCCCTGAATGTGAGGATAGTTCCGGTGTTGTACTCCCATAATTGTGCCATCTTCCACCCAAGCGGTGATTTCTAAGACTTCGGGGCAAGTTTCGCGGTCAATCACCAAACTATGATATCTGGTGGCGGTAATGGGATTTTCTAATCCTTGAAAAACCCCAACTCCAGTATGAGATACTTGGGAGGTTTTGCCATGCATCAATTCTGGTGCAGAAACGATTTTACCACCGAATACCTGACCAATACTTTGATGTCCTAAACAAACACCCAAAATAGGAATACTATATCCTAGTTGTGCGATCGCATCTACAGAAATTCCTGCATCTTCTGGACGACCTGGCCCAGGAGAAATTACGATCGCATCGGGCTTTAAATCCCTAATTTCATCTACAGTTATTTTATCGTTGCGAAAAACTTTCAATTCAGCCGCTACTGGGAAATCTCTGGCTAGTTCCCCCAAATACTGCACCAAATTGTATGTAAAGCTATCGTAATTATCAATGACTATAATCACAATTTTTACCTAATTCCCTATGAACTACCCTATCTTACTTCGTTGTAGCTTACTTCTGCGAAGCAATAGATGGGGTTTCTACATCCAGCCCTCTAAATATTGACAAATAGGACACAATGTGAGTTTTCTAAGAAGGTAAG
>NZ_JAYGGY010000083.1:0-94137 GCF_034931625.1 Anabaena cylindrica UHCC 0172
AAAATCGGGGCGTGGTGGTCGTTGATTTCCGTTCCCTTGACTGGGAGGATTGGCAGGTACGCCCAGAGCAGCCTTTAATTGTTGTTCAGTGACACCCAACTTCGCTGCTGCTGTCTTAAAATCGGGGCGTGGTGGTCGTTGATTTCCGTTCCCTTGACTGGGAGGATTGGCAGGTACGCCCAGAGCAGCCTTTAATTGTTGTTCAGTGACACCCAACTTCGCTGCTGCTGCTTGAAAATCGGGATGTGGTGGTCGTTGGTTAGGCTGTGGTGAAGCCTGGGCAATTTGATAGGATGGATTAGCAGCATTTACCTGATTCAGCGAAATCGAACCAAATGTACCAGCCAGAAAGAAAATTGCTGTTACGACTACTGTTCTATTAAGATTCATGGTTATCCTCCGACAAATTAGATCGTTGATATTTCTGATTTAACCGACTCAAAATTACAGTTCGCCCTGCGTCTGAATTACAGTTTTGTAATTTTTGTACCTAATACACTGCTCAAATCATGCTGTCTGAAGCCCAACATCAAAGGTTGCTGCATAGCCTTGTCTATTCTTAGTAAGCTTGAGTAACATTTGCTCGCCACCATCTTGAAAAATTCCGTCATCAGCATTTTTCTGGATGCGTTGTCCCTTGCTGGCGTAGGGTGCTTGGCTGTAGATGCGATCGCTAATGGCATCATCAAAATATAATTGGGACGTAAACTCGTAACTTTGTCCTGATTGATTATTCGTGCGGACTTTAAAGTGGATATGCACAGTTCTTCCTGGATACCAACCAGGGTAAATAGTTGTGAACTGGACATTTCCCTGAGCATTGGTAATTTGGTAGCCGCGCAAAAACTTTTTGCCAACAGTATTAAAACTGCGGTCTGTTACGCCAGAATAGACACCTAATGCGTCACAATGCCAAACATCGACGATCGCACCGACTAAAGGTCTGCACCCATTACTACCGACCTGGGAAATATGCAGCTTCAGTTGCAGTGGTACGCCTTCTTTCACCGCACCATCCACCGGATCGGAACGGATATCGGAGCGATTAAGCTTCTCGTCTACGAAATAGGGGCCTTCAGTTTGTTCTGGACTGATGACACAGACAGGTGTAGATGATGCCAAAACGGTGACATCAGATTTTCTGGATACGCATCCCACCACAAATATTGCAGTTCCAGCGGCTCTAAATAAAGCCAGTGCTTCTCTGCGAGTGAGAATGCGACCTAATTGGTGATTATGGTTCATAATCTTCTACTTTTAACGATTATTCGGTCTTACCTGGTTGCGATCTATCTCCTGATGATGAGGTTGAGGAAGACGCTTTTTCTGTTGTGGACGGGGTTGGTGCTTTTTTACCTGTGGTTTTTTATTTGGTCTTTGCTGTTGTGCAACCGGTGGGTGGCGATGAGAAGGAATTTCTGCACTAGCTTGATTGGGTGCAACAAAACCGAATGTACCAATCACAAAAGGAATTGCTGCTACGGCTAAAACTCTACGAATATTCATGATCATTAACCTCGAAAATTACTGTTGCTGACATTTCTGATTAACTCACCTGAAAATGACAGCTTGCCTAGTTTGTTAATTACACTTTTGTAATTTAATGAAGGAATGCTAAGAGCGATCGCAACTCTTGGCTTCTGTGAAATATTCACTCAGGTAAAATTTGAACGCTAACATCATGCTACTTTCCTACCTCTTCCAACAATTTTTGCGTGGTAGTGGCAGGATCTATGTATGTGCGGAGATACTATTAGTAGTGTTAATCAGAACCTTATTTGATTTATGAATACAGAAGAGTTACTCAGACTATATGCTAGTGGCGAAAGAAGCTTTATTGGCGTTAATTTAGGGGATGCCAATCTATTGGGTGTTAACTTAAGTGAAGCTGACTTGAGTAATGCGAATTTAAGGCGTGCCGAATTACATGGTGCGAATCTGCGGCGGACTATTCTTCGAGGAGTTAATTTAGAAAATGCAAATCTACGCTACACAATTTTAGATGAAGCAGATTTAACTAATGCTAATTTAACCGAATGTAATTTACAATATGCCAGTCTCAAGGGAGGTAAGCTAAAAAATTGTCACTTCTTAGAGAGTAGTTTGGAAGGAGCTAATCTAGAAGGTGCAAATTTTGAGAATGCACAAATAGTTGATACTAGTTTTCAGGATGCGAATTTGAAAAATGCTAATTTCAGGAATGCTGAAGCTTGTGAAACTTCTGGAATTCCAGAATTTGTATATGCTATTTTGTGCAATACTATTATGCCAGGCGGTAATATTCGCAACGATAATTGTAATCCCACAACCACTAAAGATAATTTGTTGCAACGCTATGCTGCTGGAGAAAGGGATTTTACCAATAATTTTGCTTACGTTGAACTGAGGCTTTCTGATTTAGAAGGAACTGATTTAAATGGGATACAGCTTCCTGGTATCAAATTATGGAATGGCAGCTTAAAAAATATTAATTTAAGCAATGCAAATCTTAGCAGAGGAGCTTTATTAGAAATTTATTTACGTAATGCAAATTTGTTAGGTATAAATCTAGAAGAAAGTGACCTGAGAGGTTCATCTTTCAAAGATGCTAATTTGAAAGGAGCAAACTTAAGAGGAGTTAGGCTTGATTTAGGTAATTCTGGAGGTTTTTTAGCAAGCCTTGAAGATGCAGACCTTGAGAGTGCTGATTTAAGTAACGCTAATTTAACAAGAGTGATAGCAAGCAATGCAAATTTTACTAAAGCTACTTTAGTAAATACAAATCTTAGCAAAGCTGATTTAATTCATGCGAATTTTAGTGAAGCTAATTTAGAAGGAGTAAACGTTAATGAAGTTCTCTACAGTTCTGAAACAATTTTTCCTCCAAATATCGACTTATCCGAAGCTATCCTTGTCGCTTCGGCAGTAAATCTTTCTAACTATCACAAGTATATTTTGTCAGGTAAAGACCTACATAATCTTAATTTAAGTGGAGCTAATCTTAGCGGACTAGGTATGAATAATGTGAATTTAAGTGGCGCAAACCTTAGTGGAGCAAATTTAAGGAATACTCAGCTAATTTATGCTAATTTAAAAGGTGCAAATTTAATAGGAGCAAATCTTAGCAAGGCAAATTTAGGTAGTTGCAATTTAAGTGATGCTGATTTGAGTTACACTACCCTGACTAATGCAATATTAGAAGGTTGTTTTTATAATTCAAAGACTATCTTTCCTGTCGGGACTGATTTATTAAAGGCTAAATATTTGGAAGCTGGCGCGAATTTATCCAAGATTGATTTTAGCAGAATTAACCTCAGTGGTACAAATTTATCAGATGCAAATTTGAGTGGTTCAATTTTGCGACATATTGACCTAACTCTCACTGATCTGAGCAATGCAAATTTAAAATATGCGAATCTAGAGGGTGCTATTGTAGAAGATACAAATCTAGAAGGAGCTATATTTTGTAGAACTATTATGCCTGACGGTAGTGTGAGGAATAAC
Source organism: Anabaena cylindrica UHCC 0172 (assembly GCF_034931625.1). Classification (GTDB taxonomy): domain Bacteria; phylum Cyanobacteriota; class Cyanobacteriia; order Cyanobacteriales; family Nostocaceae; genus Anabaena; species Anabaena cylindrica_A. The sequence goes on from NZ_JAYGGY010000083.1 coordinate 3,484, forward strand.
CATTGTTAGATAAACGCTCACAAAAAGTAAATCATAGCCCACTTAATTAATAAATTACAGATTTGTAATTTAAGTAAAAAGATGACAAATATATAATGAAAAAATAACTGAAGTAGTAAAGACTTGTGAATGTTCTATTTGTCGAAGATGAAGCGAAAATTGCTAACTTTGTCCGGGCTGGATTGAAGGAGCAAGGATTTGTCGTAGATTACTGCGATAACGGTGATGAAGGATATCTGCGGGCATTGGATAACGAATATGATGCGATTATTTTGGATATTATGATTCCGGGAAAAGATGGTTTATCTATTCTCAAACAACTGCGGCGAGAAGGGCGCAATACTCCGGTGATTTTGTTGACGGCTCGCAATGAACTAGACGATCGCTTGGCAGGTCTAAATTTAGGCGCAGATGATTACATTACTAAACCGTTTTTTGTAGAAGAATTAGTAGCTCGTATTCATGCGGTTGTGCGCCGGAGTGTAGGAGAACGCCAAAATCTCCTGATTGTGGGGTCAATTAAACTCGATCGCATTACACGAGAAGTTACTTGCAATCAAAAAGCGATAGAACTCACCAGCCGCGAGTTTAATCTCTTGGAATATCTGATGCGCTCTCCGGGAAGAGTTTTCACCCGTACCCAAATCCTAGAACACATTTGGGGCTATGACTTTAACCCCAATACCAATGTTGTAGATGTATGTATCCAGCGTATTCGCAAAAAAATTGACCCTATTGATGAAGCTAGTTGGATTGAAAGTATTCGCGGTGTTGGCTATCGGTTTCGCAAACCAGAATCTTCATTATGAAACAACTGCGATCGTTTCGACTCCGGATTGCTCTGTTGTCTGCGGCTCTAGCTGGCAGTACATTAGTAGGATTTGGTGCAGTCTCCTGGTTTCAGATTTACAATGCCAAGATTAGCCGACTCGATGCAGAATTGCTAAATCAGTTGATGCGAGCAAGTCGTCCACCTATAAAAGAGCGATCGCCTATTCCAGAACGCATGGAAAGGGAGCGCAGCCCATCTCTGCGCCCAGAATTGCTATTCTTTGGTTTGGAAACCAATACCAAAACCCCCATCGCGCTGTTATCACTTGACGCAAACGGCAACACAGTCTCTCAATCTAACTCTCTACCTGCTGATATTGAGGTGAACAATCTGTTGGTTAAGCGTCTTCAATTAACACCTCTACCACCTCCCCCTCCTAGAGAACGACCAAATCCATTGCCTTTTCGCCCACGTCCTCTGCAATTTGTCACTGCACAGACAACAACAGCAACTTGGCGGATTGGTGCCGCTAAATTTCCCAATACTCAGATTGCGATCGCTGTGAGCCTACAATTGGTCAATCAAGAGATGGCTACAATTCGTAATATCTTCCTTGTTTCTATTCCAGTGGCGTTGCTACTGGTTGCGGTTGGAGCGTGGTTAATTTCTGGTGGGGCGTTGCGTCCTATCGTTCAATTAACCGGTGTTATTCAACAGGTAACAGTCAAAGGGCTAGATCAGCGAATTCCCATTGGGACAACGGATATTGAGTTTGTGGAACTGATTGAGGTGTTTAACCAAATGCTGTCACGCCTGGAACGCAGTTTTACCCAAGCTTCCCGCTTCAGTGCAGACGCAGCCCACGAACTAAAAACTCCACTAACCATTCTGCAAGGCGAACTAGAAAGAACCCTGCAACAGGTAGACAACGGAAGTGTTGTGCAACAACGCCTCAGCAATTTGTTGGATGAAGTACGCCGCCTCAGTGGAATTATGCGGAAACTTTTGCTGCTATCTCTAGCAGATGCTGGACAAATGAGCTTGTATTTGGTTGAGGTGGATATGTCACAGTTGCTGATGGAGATGGTAGAGGACGTAGAACTGCTGGCTCCTCATTTAAGCTTACAAACTGACATTCCTGCTGGACTTAAGGTACAGGGCGATCGCGATTTGCTCATGCAAGTTCTACACAACCTGTTGAGTAATGCCATCAAATACAATCTTACCCACGGTTGGATCAAGATTTATGCACAGCAAATGCAAACAAATATCCACATCACTATCGTCAATGCATCAAAAGATATTCCCGCAAGCGATCGCGATCGCCTTTTTGATCGCTTCTATCGCGGCGATCCGGCACGTACCCGCCAAGTTGAAGGAATTGGACTAGGACTCAGTTTAGCTCGTGAAATTGCTCGCGCCCATCGTGGTGATCTTACCCTAAATTCCATATCTGACGCTCAAACTGCATTTACATTTACTTTGCAAATAACTCAAATTACACAGGTAACAAATTAGGATAAATAAATATTTTATTGAAATTTAACATGATAAATGATTAACGGGTTATCTGATATTTGTACACATCCTATAGGTAGATTAATTAAAATTCAAGTAGGTTTAAATTATCTACATAATTAATCAGTGAATCAGTGGTTGATTGGCTATTTCTTCTAAGCCAATTGAATTTAGCAAAGTTGTCCACTTTTCTACTAAAGTCTTATTTTGAGGATTGGTCAGGCGTAATTCAGCTAAACTCATAATAGCATCGTACCAAACACCGTTTTCGGCATAGAGCGTTGCCTTTTGTTCGAGTTCTGCTTGTTTGAGTTGTTCAGTTAATTGTGAATTTGGGTTAATCCTTTGCACCCAACCATCTGTATAATCCAGCTTTGTCGGTTCTTTTTGATAGCATTGAACCCGCACCTTAAAAAACCAATGATACATTTTCCCCACCTGTAATGAGGCTTCAGAGGGAGGTAAATGAACGCTCATAATTCCTGGTGATTCTGGTGGTGTTAGATAGGTACGATATAAAGTTTTACTTTTGTTATGGGTTTGCTCTTGCAAAACAAACTCTATGTTGGCTATAGATGAGGCATTGTAGGGAACAAAAAAGAAGAAATCAGGATTTTCGGTGTTTGTTAAACCCCAAACTTGAGTTATAGTAACCGCTTCCTGTTTACCTTGGCTAAGAGTCTGTTGATAGGTTGGTACTAAGGCTGTTACCGTTTGACTACCTGCGGTGCATCCACGGCTTGCAGCCCCACTTCTAGAACCAGCTGCACTACGGTCTGGTGGTGGTGGTGGTGGGATAAATTTGACTGAGGTAAAATGATGATTAACTGGTAAAGCTTGAAGTTGTAGAGGGAAGCATATGTTACTACTTAATGCTATCCCTAAGAGTATGGTTAATTGAAGATTTTTCATAATTTGTAGTCAAGCAAAAATATATTTTTATGGTTATTTGATAGGCTTGATGACAGCTATTACAATGACAGCATTACCTCCTAAAGCGATCGCCGCAGGTACAAAGGGAATCCAAGAACTGTATAGTATTAATAATACCAGGCACAAACCGTATAAACTCAGGAGTGCTACCCCAACTACCAATCCTAAATAATTAGATTGTCGCACATATGCAGCAAGTAAACCCCCTGTGATAGCCCAACCCCAAAACCAAATCACTTCACCCCAGAGATTCCAAGTCCATAATAGAGGTCTTCCATCCAAAGCTGCACTCAACAACTGACTCACCATCTGTGCTTGTAAACAAACTCCTGCTATTTCTTGCGGTTTACCTTGAGGGGAAGCGTAGGGAGTCAATGAATAATCACGAAAACTTTCGGCTGTTGTGCCAATCAAAACTATTTTGTCTTTCACTGCATCGGTTTTTAGTTTACCAGCTAATGCTTCTTGTAGAGTGATGCGGGGTGCGATCGCTTCTAAGTTGGGAAAGGAGCGATAATTAAGTAAAATTTGGTGTCCCAAAGCGTCAATACCTTGGTATCCTCCGGTATGAGCCTCAATTGGTTTTAAGGTCAGCTTACCTAATTGCCATGCTCCATCAGGGCTAAATTGTAACTTAATTCCTTCTCGATATAAATAACGAAGAGCCAACTGTACATTTAAAGCATAAGGTGCAGTACAGGGAGATGTGGGAGGGGGAGTTAAAGCCAAGAGATGACGGCGTACCACATTATCGGCATCGACCACAATATCACTAAAGCCAAGAGCATCAGTAGAGACTTCTGGCGGTGGTTTGATACCTGGTTTGTTAGTTTGGGGGTTACTAACTTGACATACTGCCACAAAGCGATCGCTTTTTCTTATGCGTTCTGCTAACTTTGGATAAGCCGACTGTACAGCATAATCTCGATATATATCCAACCCAATCACCCTTGGTTGATACGCCTCTAATTTGGCTAATAACTTATCCAAAGCCTCATCTGACAAAGACCCCCGCCTGTTGGGAGATTGAGCTTGTACGTCTTCTTCTGTAATTTCAATTATCAGTATACGAGAATCTGGTTGTTCCTGGGGACGCAGACGCAGTAAGTGGTCAAACGCCATTAATTCCCATGATTGCAGTAAACCAAAATACCGCACTCCCATTAACAATGGTGTTATCACTATGCTGGTAAGCATAACCACAGATAAAGCTTGTCGTAGCTTAATACCTCCTCTATTTGGGTTTTTGGATAATATGGTTTTTATTTGCTGACTATTCTGGTTGACATATAATTCTCGCCATAATAAAGGCATCATTGCCTGATTTTGATAAATTACAGGCAACCAAGTAGCACAGGGAAATTGAGTTTCTAGTCCTTGCAAACGTTCCCTCGCCTCTCTGACTGCTATGTATAAAGATTCACCACTGGCAAAAGCTTCTAAAAAATACTTCAGGAATTCTTGCGCCACCATATCAGGAACTGGTTCACGCATGACAATGATTTGGGGTATATGCAAATCTGCAAACTCTCGCGCCAAACCCAAACCATCACAGGAATTAAAAATTGCTAAATGTAAACCTCGTTCTACCGCTTTCCGCAAGCCATACTTTAATTGAGTAATTGTCAAGCTTTCCGTTGGATTAATATCAATTTTCCCTTGATTACCACTTCCGTCAGTAGCACTATGTCCCGCGAAAAACAAAATCTGCCAGTCTTGTTCCCATAATTGGTCAGTCAGGTCTTTACTTGATGGCTCGACTAGTAAGGTAGTATTAGCGTGAGGTAATTCTTTCAATATTTGACTGTCTGTTTGGATATCAATTCCCTGACTATTACCCAAAATTGCTAAAATTTTCACCTGTGATTGAGGCAGTGAGTGTCGGCTAACTTGTTCATAACTAGGCGCACTCAGAGCAATTTCCGCTTTGGGATAGCGTTCTAATAAATCCCATAAATGCCAAGGAAGTTTTTGTAATCTCAGGTCATTAGTTTGGAGGAGTACGCGGATATGGTCTTCTGGTAAAAGTTTTTCCAGCCATTTTTCGCGGATAGGACGAAAATTAGTCGATGATAGCCAAGTATTTAAGTGAAATTTCAAATTATCCGCCGCTTTTTCGCAATCTTCAAAGGAAGGGGTTTGTGTCGATTGCTTAGGAATACCGATAGGGCGACCAGAAAATTTGAGTTGACAGTAAATAGACTGCCATTGATGGTAACAAAGGGCAATTTCTGGGTATGGTGGTAGTTCGCCACTAATTTCTACAATTGGCCGCACATTTTCATCACCAATTTGCAGTGTTACAGGAAATCCTGCCTCAAAACTACCTGTGCCTAACTTTAAAACTATTAACTTGCCCAACACCATTACCCCAGATATGGCGACGTAACTTACTTTAGTACAGGATGCTACGCTAATATATACGACTGTTGTCAGGGTCTATGCAGTGAATCAAGCCGTCAACAGGCTCCTAACCATGACTGTAAATCAGCCACACTAGTAAAATCTAACAGTGCTTCACTCAAATCTTCAAGAATAGGCAAAGGTAAATCAGAAATTATGGAGCGCATTTTTGGGGAAATTTCTCCAAATCGCTTCGTTAGCAGTCGCACAATTAAATTGACTGTTGCTTCCTCGCGCCCTTCCTCGCGCCCTTCTTCGCGTCCTTCTTCTTTAATTTCTCGGTAAACTCGTGTTTCCTTGAGAGTTATCCCTAGCATTGTTTCCACCTCTGTTCTGCTTAATTCTTCAAATTTGTACACCATGATTGTGGTGATTATCTCTATTATGGCTCGACTCGTGGGAGATGATACTTCCTGACGAGTTCTAGTTAACAAATATCTTGCTGCTTCTGGAGCTTGTTCTTCCTGTACTGTAGTTAATACCATCAGTGCAACCCAAACAGGTAAGGTACGAATATCGCCCAATTCATCCAAATAAACTCGATGTAATTGTCCGCCATTCAGGAATGAGCGATGGGGATTAATATCACTTTGTTCAAGACTGCGAGATGGATAAATTATTACTGCTTGCCAATCGCTAAATCTGTCACGGTTGCGATAAAAATACAGTGAGGACTCAGCCAATACCCGTTCATAAAGCCTTTCATCTTTTTGAAATTGTACCTCACAGAAATACACCACTCCTGCACCTGCATTTTCCGGTGGCAGAAATACACCATCAATTTCAAATTTAGGTTCTTTGACTGCTACTGAATCAAATCGATAACTATCACCATTAGTTGGCGGATTTGTTAGTAATTCAAATAAAAGAGTGGGATATTGTTGAAATAGTTTGTAAAAAATTGAGTCTCGCCGCATGAAAAATTCCCATTTTACTTAGAAACAACTACCACTAGAGATAGACAAACCACGAGGGTTAATATTTGGGACTTGAGTTACTAAAGATACAGTACCGTTTTTATCGACAATCCAGCCTTGCGCCTCGACTATTTTAGGTGGAGGAGATTGAAGACTTTCATTGATCACGTTATTATTTTGATGAACATCGATCGCATCTAATGTTATCCATCGTGCTGTAGATACTTCACCTTGGAATGGTTCTATGGGACTGCGGGCAATTCCTCCTCTTCCTGTGACAGTGAAAGAACTACGTCTAGCGGCATTTCCGGGGTTACAACTAGAGACAATTTGTTGTGACACATCTATAAAATTATCTGGTAACTCTAGTAAGCCACGACTAGGGTCTACATCAGGTGTATTAACTGTGACTGTACCTGTTAAGCCAAACTGGGAACTAGCATCAATATCGTTAGTATTATTAGCCGGTATTGATGGGCGTTGTTCCCAATTAAAAATACTACGAGCGTTGATGTTGATATTGCCACCTCGCCCTTGAAAGGCATTGGCAGTAATATCGCTATTTTCATTAGGGACGGCAACGATAAAACCACTATCAATCAAGATGTTGCCACCATCTCCACCAGCCTGATCAATACCTGCGGTAGTGGAGATTTGACTGTTACGGCGTAATAACAAGATTTCGTCGATTTGGAGCATAATATTTCCACCTTGACCTGATGTAGTTGTGGCTGAGAGAACCGCTTTATTGTCTAGCAACAGGTTACGAGCTTCCACTTCTAGATTACCTGCATCTCCTAATCCCTGATTGTTTACGCCAATTGTGGCTCCATCTCGCAGTGTTAAATTATCGGTTTCAATCCTCAAGTTTCCTGCTGTACCAATACCTTGAGAGCCAGTAAACAAACCACTAGGAAACTGCTGACCCGACTGATCTCGAAAAAAGGGTCGATTGGGAACCTGTGGAACTGTGCCAATTAGTTCAACTGAATCAGAAGCTTTGATAAAAAGATTTCCACCTTGACCGCTACTAAAAGTCCCAACTCCTATTTGCGCTCCGTCTTGAACAATTAATTGAGCCGTATCAATGGTGATTTCACCTGCGTTGCCCTCACCGCGAGTAGTAGCAAACACAATAGTAGGATCACCATTATCAGAAGTTCCAGTTAATTGGATCTCAGTAGCCTGGATATTAATGTTTCCTCCCTTGCCTGTACTGTTCTCAAAGACGGCAGCTAAAGTTTGTGCGCCTTGGCTAGCGATAAACCTTCCCGTATTTACTGTCACAGTCCCACCGTCGCCAGATCCTTGAGTCTGCGCTCTCAAACCACTCCCAAAACCTGCTGCCACTACCTCTGAGGCATTAACGAGTATATTGCCTCCCTGACCCTGATTAGAAGTAGAGGTAGTTACCCTTGCCCCATCTAGTAAAACTAGGCTTCCTGTGTTGACTATTACAGTACCACCCTGACCCTGATTAGAAGTAGAGGCAGTTACCCTTGCCCCATCTAGTAGAACTAGGCTTCCTGTGTTGACTATTACAGTACCACCCTTGCCAATACCAGAAGTTTGTGCTTCCAAACTGCTGATAAACCGACCTTTTTGAGCAATGGCTTCTATTGACTCCTTCGCATTCACAAGTACATCGCCCCCGCTCCCCGCACTGGTAGTTCTGGAGTTTACCTGTCCGCCATCCTGGAGTATTAGTTTCCCTGTATTGATCTCTACTCTACCGCCGTTTCCTGTCCCAAAAGTCTGTGCTGTCAATCTGCTAGGAAATGTTCCATTTTGGTCAATGCCAATCACTTCTACTGATTCCCTTGCATTGACGAGTATATTGCCTCCATTACCCTGATTAAACGTGGCGGCACTCACCTGTGCGCCATCCTGGAGTATTAGCTTCCCTGTATTAATTTCTAATCTACCGCCATTTCCGGTACCTTGAGTCTGTACTCCCAATCCACTAAAAAATATACCATTTTGATCAATGCCAATCGCTTCTACTGATTCCCTCGCGTTGACTAATACATCGCCCCCATTACCTTGATTAAAAGCTGTGGCGCTTACTTGTCCACCATCCTGGAGTATCAGTTTCCCTGTATTAATCTCTACTGTGCCGCCCTCACCAGTACTATCACTGGCAGCAAATAAGCCACTAGGCCCAATTGGCGCAATACCAATAGCTTCCACTGACTCTGAAGCATTCACCAGTACATTTCCTCCACGTCCCTGACTAAAAGTTGTGGCACTTACCTGGGACCCTTCTTGGAGTATCAGTCGTTTAGTTGTTACCTCCACACTGCCGCCATTGCCAGTACTATCACTAGCAACAGAAAATAAGCCACTAGCAAAACTTCCAGTTTCAGCAACTCCTGTCGCTGAAACTAAATCTAACGCGTTGACAATAATTTTTCCTCCACTGCCTTGGTCAAAAGTACTAGATGAGACTTGCGCTCCATTTTGGAGAATCAATTTTCCGGTGTTGATTTCTACATCACCAGCTTTTCCAAGACCTGTTGTTTCTGTTAAAAATAAACTAGCCTCGCCATTGGAGGCGGTGCCACTAGCTTCGATAGAGTCAGAAGCTCTGATGCTGATAGTTCCTCCACTTCCTTGACCCCTCGTTAGGGATAAAATCGATGAACCATCTTGTAGTAGCACTCGCCGTCCTTGCATTTGAATATTGCCACCTCCAGCACCACTAGTATCAATAGCAGCAGTTTGAGAGAGGCGGATTTCTTGGAAGTTCTGCACGCTTTGATTGCTCAATTCCCAGCCGGGGTTAATTGGTGTAAGACCGACTAAACCCTCTCCTTGAACGCTCCAAACTTCAACTCGCCCTGATTCGGCGCTCAAACTTCCGCCTTCCAGCACAACTTCACCACCAGCCAGAGCCAAGGTTTGACCTGGTTTGACTTCTAGACCACCAGTGCGATTGACCTCAAGTACCTCACCAGTATCTTGATTAATTCTTAGTTCATTACCCTGCCCCTGAACGAGAATTCTGCCTGGATTTTGTCCGTATTGCAAGCCAGTGGGAACATTGAGAGTTAGCAAAGGAGGAGTAGAGGGGTTAGTAGTGCTAAATTCTATACCATCATTAAATGTGATGCTTTGGGCTGTACTGGCCAAAAAGGAACCACGGAGGTCAAGCCTCGCATTAGATCCAAAAATAATGCCATTGGGATTTAATAAAAATAGATTCGCTCCACCATTGACACCAAGTGTCCCCAAAATAGTTGATGGGTTAGTTCCAGTTACTCGACTGAAAATGTTTTCAATTCCCCCAGGATTAGCAAAAAAGATTCGTTGTCCATTCCCAATATTGAATTCTCGAAAACTGTGAAATAGGTTTGTACCTCTAATAGCTCCGCCATCAACCTGATCAGCAAGAAGACCATCTATACTAACATTCGGAGTTAGCATAGAACTTTCAGTGCCTAAGGAGGAATCAGAGGTAATCTGAGCTTTGGCTAAATCTGCGGATGCAGTGTATGCTGCACATACGGCTATTAAACTGGCTAACCTAAATCGCCAGCACCAAGATGAACAGCTTAGACCCATGATTACCATCCTCAACAATATTAGAACTTCACTTTTGCATAAATCGGCATATGTTAATGAAAAATTGAAATCAAACTTTTAGGAAGTCTTGATGTCTTTTACCTGGATACCAGTTTGAGTCATCTTCTTGTGGTGGTGTTGGTTCTGGTGGTGGTGGCAACATCCCATTCGTTGAACGACCATTAGGCACAGGAGCCGGCAGAGGTGAGGTAAGTTCGATACCACTTCCATTAATTTGTTCTTGTTCACTGGGAGTAAGTTCAGTGAGAAAATCTATATCTTTCAGGTTTTTCAGTTTGTCTTTCATTTTTACCTTTTTTGTTGTTTCAGTGTCTTACCAGCAGATGCAGTTTACAAAACCATCAGCATCTTGTAACACTTTATGGCACCGATAGATTAGTGAAAACGCCTATATTTAATTATTCAACTTAAGTTGAAACTTTTACGGAAATGTAGATTATTTTTACAAAAATTCAGTGTTGACCAATAATCTTAGAGGATGTTTGAAAAGTGGTTAGTGATGTATTAAAAACTTTAGACCCTCCTAAATCCTCCTTAAAAAGGAGGACTTTGACTCTAATTCCCCCCTTTTTAAGGGGGGGTTAGGGCAGGGCTGTTTCATTCCCTAAAAGGCTTGCAAATGCAAGAGTCTAGAAGATGAAAAATAAGCTTGGCATTCAATCTTAGGCATCAAAATGGTCACCAATTTATGACTTTTGCTCTGATATTTATTGCCAATCATATTGACAAAATACATACCTTATCGAATGAAACAGCCCTGGGGGTTAGGGCAGGGGAATGGCTTCGCCACGCAAGCTATCATCGAGTGTCTAAAACACCACTCGAAACTTTTAAAACATCCTCTTACAAGCAATTTTTTTAAATCCAGTTAATTGTGTAAAAATTTAAGTTGTAAATTTATTATCTATAACTTGATCATCTCTAACAAAAATAAGTCTTTTGTCGAAAACAATATTACCAGTCCGCAATTAATCTAGCTTTCCTAAGTAGGAATTTTAGGACTGTTTCTTTGCGGGAAATAATATCAGTTCTTCCTTGCATTCCTGGTTGAATCGTACATTTATGATTGCTCCTACCTAAAAATAAGCTTTCTGGAAGTATCGTTACCTCGTAAACAGAACTCGCGCCACTCTGCGGGTTAGAAGCATTGGATACCAGCTGATTCCCTTGAGATTGGATTGTATCTTCAGAAATTTGACTAACGACACCTTTAAGAGTCCCATAATCGGGATAAGGACAGGCAGAAACCCGCATCTGTACTTCCTGACCTTTTGCTAATTTACTCACATCATCAGGAGAGACTGCGGCTTTGATGACTAAGGGAGCATTGCTAGGGACAATTTGAGCAATTTTTTCACCTTGACTCACCAATTGACCAGGGTTTCGCAGGTTGAGTTGAGAGATAATTCCGTCTGCTGGTACTGTAATCTTGGTCTGGCTGAGGTCGCTTTCTATTTGTTGTAATTCGCTGGTGTCACGCTGGATTTGATTTTTAGTTTGAATCCTCTGTTGAAACAGAGCTTCCCATTCTCGATTCAGGGTGGCGAGAGTTGCTTGACCGCTAGCATTTTCTTGAGCAATCGTCTCTTTAGCGATCGCAACTTCGGAATCACTAGGATTAAGAGCAGTTTGGGAGCGTTTGAGTTTAGCTCTGACGGCGGCTACAGCTTGTTTTTGCTGGGCAATAATTTGCTGTTGCGCCTCCATATTAGCTCGTTGCACCTCAACTCCTTGTTTCTGTTGGACAACATCTAACTGCACTTCTTCTAGTTGATTCAAAGATAAAGCTCCCGCTTCAACGACCTTTTGATAGCGATCGCGTTTGACTTGAGCCGCCTTCATCGCTGCCTCAGTTGACTGGAGATTAGCACGAGATGAACGTAGTTCCACCTGTGCTTGAGACAATTCATTTTGCGCTCTTTTTAAATTCGCCTCAACTTCTTCTACTTCCGCCTGGACAGTAATTTGCTGGTCTCGATAATTACGCTGGGCGCGATTGAAGGCCGCTTGAGCCGAAGTTACCACACGGTTTTTTCGTTCTGTTTCTGCTTTAATTTGACGATTTAAAGCTGTAATTTGGGCATCGATTTGCAGCAGTTGTAGTTGTGTTTGGCGGATATTGCTTTGCAGTTGACTTTTTTGAGTTTGCAAGCGGGAATCATCGACAGTGGCTAACACATCTCCCTTTTTCACTACCTGATTTTCTTGAAAAAAGATGTTTGTTATCTGACCCTCTGTGGCTGCTTGCACGAGCCGCAGTTCTCCTGTGGGACGGACACTCGCCTGTGCTTTAACGGTTACTTTATATTCGATGATAGAAGATAGAGCGATCGCTCCCCCAACAGCACCAACGAGTACCAAACTGCCTAATCTCGCCCAATTACCAATCGGTGGGAGAAATTCATTGCTTTCAACTTCGGGTAAAGAGTCTGCATTAATTTGGTTAACCATGACAGTTTTTTGGGTAGAGATTAACGAATGTTGCTTGGGGAGTTTCCATTTAGATACAAGTTGGAGAGATTTTTGGCAAAACCATTGACTCTCGATAAATCAACCCCATCGAGAAAATCTAAATGCTCACCAGGTTGATGAGATAGAACCTCTGGAGAACCTTGAATTTTTAATTGTCCAAGTTCGAGCATCACAATCCAATCAGCTTGCTGGATAACTTTGGGACGGTGGCTAATTAAAATAGTGGTTTGACCTTGACGGTGAGTTAGTAATTGGTTTAATACTTCGGCTTCACTAACCGGGTCAAGTGCGCCGGTAGATTCATCTAAAATCAACACTGGTGGGTCATTAACTATCGCTCTCGCGATGGCTAATCTCTGCCGTTGTCCACCAGAAAGATTAGCACCAAATTCCCCTAAGACAGTTTGATATTTATCCGGGAGGTTGCTAATAAACTCATCAGCCCCAGTAATTTGACAAGCTTGCACAATCTGCTCAAAACTAATATCAGGCGAACCTAAACGGAAGTTTTCCATAATCGACCGACTCCAAAAGTGTGCGTCTTGTGGGACTAAAATCACTTGTTGGCGGAAGCAGTCTAGAGCCAGGTCGTCTAGATTATAATTACCAAAGCGAATATTGCCAGATTGAAGTTGATATAAACCGGCAATTAATTTAGCCAGAGTGCTTTTACCGCAGCCAGATTTGCCGATGAGAGCAATTACCTGACCACCAGGAATAGTTAGAGAGAAATCTTGCAACAGTTCCACTCTGCCAGGATGATGGAAATTGAGGTCGGTACAGGTGATATCTGCGTTGGGAGAAATTTTTGCCCAAGGCTTTTGGCTATTATCTAGAGTTTCTGGAGTAGCGTCAATGACTTCTGTGAGGCGTTGGGTAGCAGTTTTGGCACGGGTGAATTCATCAACAAAATCGATAGTAGTTTTAATAAAACCGGTAAAATTGCCATTCATGCTATTAAATGCTAGGAGCATCCCAATGGATAATTCCTGCCGAATTACTAGAGTGCTGCCGAACCAGAGTAGGGCGATGCTACCAATGTTGGATACTAAGTTGGAAAAGATGCCGTTGACAATACCAATTTGAATAGTACGGAAGGTGAGATTAGCTAGGCGACTAAATCGACCCTGAAATTCTTCCCAGAATTGGGGAGCAGCATTAGTAGTTTTGAGAGTAATCGCACCTTTGAAGGTTTCCACCAAAACGCCTTGATTTTCGGCTGATAAGACCAAAACGCTGCGAATTTTTTGCTGTAAAGTGGGTAATAAAGCGACTGTAGAAAGAGTCATCAAAAGTGCGATCGCACCAGATGCAACTGTGAGTTTTATACTGTAGAACAGCATCAAGCTTAAGGAAACTAGAGCAATAAATAGCTGGCTAGGCAGACTCACAACAGCCTGAGAAATTAACTGGTTAATTTGTTGAATATCTTCGAGGCGACTGACAATTTCGCCACTGCGACGAGATTCGTAGTAACTTAAAGGTAAGCGTAAAATTTGTCGTCCAAATTCAAAAATTAATCCTAGTTGCAGACGTTGAGCAAAGTGGGCAACAAGATTTGATTGTGCTAGTCGCAAACTACTACTAACTAGGTGCATAACGATAACAGCAATAGCAACGCTAGTCAAAAGTTGAGTATCTCCACGAACTAGCACATCATCGGTGAGGATTTGCAACAAGAAAGGGGAAGCGAGGGAAAGCAGACCTAAAACCGAGTTGAGTAATAAGGTTTGACCAAGAATGGCCCGATAAGGCCAAACACGCCGCATAAAGCGTCCCAAACCGCCAACTTTCTCTTGTTCATCTTCCTGAGCAAAAAAGCGGACTGGATCTGGTTCTAGCAGGAGCATTACTCCATTTGTCCAGCTTTCGAGAAGCGACTTTTTTGTGAGATAAAGTATGCCTGCACCTGGGTCAGCAACAACGTATTTATTGCCCTGCTTGCCGTATAAAACCACCCAGTGATAACCTTTCCAGTGAATGATAGCTGGTAGAGGAATTTCTTTTTCGTTGAAAGTTTCTAGAGTTACTTTCACAGCCCTTGCATTGAAACCAAGGGCTTCTGCACCCTGTTTTAATCCTAATAGGGTGCTTCCTTGCTGTCCTGTGCCTACAGCTTCCCGACATCGGCAAATGGTAAAGGTTTTGCCATAATGTTTAGCAATGGAAGCAAGACTTGCAGCGCCACAGTCTTCTTCACTATGCTGTTGAATAAGCTGGAATTTCATGGTTAGTTATTGGGTAGTGTTGCATACTCGATTGCTTTCTAAACTCGGCTATTAACCTTGGGAGGTTCTAGTGCTAGTACCGAGGGAACCAGCTTTGGTGCTGCTAGGCGCAATAATCCATAACCAATACCTGCTAGTCCTGTCATCAGTCCTGGTGTCTCAACTTGGAAGGGAACGCCACAGAGCCAGCCCTCTTTTTCAATATTTGCGAGAATCATGGCAGCCAGACGGTCAACTTCAGTTTTCCACTGAGGATCATCAAGGGTGATACTGGTTTGCAACAGTAGTTCTAGATTGCCCAGGTCTCCATGACAGAGGGAGTGGTTGCCACCAAAACCATGATCCAGCGTGGTTTTCAGGGCTGTATTAATTTCTCCTCTAATTTGAGAATCATCAAAATAGGGAAGACAATGCAAACGAGCCAGCCCAACCCCTGGCGCACCATTACACCAAGCTGTCATAAACTTGGGCGATACTTTCTCTGTCCCCTGTTCTGGAACTTCAGCTTCACGCCGATCAAACCAGTTACCTTCCTCTCGACAAAAGAGAGAGCGTTCAAATTCAATTGCTTGCCTTGCAGCAGTTTGAAATCGTTCCTCACCTGTGAATTGGTATAATTTCAAGAGACTCCAAGCGATACCTCCTGCACCATGTGAAAAGCCTGAAAGCGGACTTTTACTGAATCCATTCGCAACCCAAGCTAAACCCCGGTTCATCGGTTGAGCATGAGCCAGAAGCCAATCTCCACATTGGAGAGCAGTTTGCAAAGTTAAGGCAGAAGGGGCATGGTGATGAAGATTAATCAGACTAACAAGACAGCCTGCCGCACCCCCGATCACATCGAACTGCTGATCGTACTCAATTAAACTGGGGAGTAATGCCGCAGTTTGCTCCGCTTCAGCAATTAATTCTGGTTGTTCCCAAAGCACTCCTAAGTGAGTGAGGGTGTAGATCAATCCGCTCCATCCGGTAAAAGCACCAATTGATGTAACCACGGACTGGACTTTTTGGACTTGTTGGACTTGTTGGCGTAGAGTTTTCATTGCCGATTGAGCCAAGACCGTGTATCGCTCTTGATGTGTTACCGCCCCAAGATAAGCAAGGAAAAGCATAATACCTGGTAGCCCTGTATAAAGGTCTATCCCTGAAGAAACCAGCATCCAATTACGTTGGTCAACCAGTTCTATTCCCACCCAAGTGGCATCTCCTCCACCTTGGATTGCCAACGACTCTAGTCGATCTCCGACTGCTAGGGCAGCTGCTAGAAACTGACTCTGAACAGCAACAGTATTTGAGGAATGAGAAATTGTTGGTCGAGAGACTGAATCGTGTTTAAGTTCGTCTCCGGTGACTGTGGTTGCCAACGTTGCCCGGATATACCAAGTCTGTTGAGCGAGATCGTTACCACTAAACTGATGCAAACGCCGTGCTGGAGAGGACATTGTTGATGCGTCAAAAAAGTTGGCAATCCTTTTCCCTGAGCTACTCCACAAGTGACATGAACCAGGATAGGTGTGAAATGCCGGAATATCTCCTTGGTCAAGATCCTCTCGCTCCGCAAAAATAACCCGAATCAAATCGGAATCATTTTTGACCTCACTCCAGAGTTGATCCCACAGGCGATCGCGGTTTAAAGCATTGCGTAAAACGTCCGGATGAAAGCTCTCATGAAGTAACATCCCATAGAACCGTGTAGGACGGAGAATGACTCGCACCTCATCTTCACGAAAAGCAGCCAGAGGTCCTGAGTCTGAGAGCAGATAATCCCGATGTTTCATGAGCAATTGGTACATCACCGTGAAACCATTGATCAGCGACGGAATGTAATCTAGCAGACGAACTTCCTTTCCTGGCAACTTGGGACGGTGATCACCTTCTTTCAAAGGGAATCGACTGGATTTGAGTTGCATTTGGTCTGTACCAGCTCCTTCCCAGTAGGGCAGGGGTTCGGGGGATAGCTGACCGCCTGTGGCACCAAGGCCACTGATATCTAAGCCCTCTGACTCGGAATTAAACCAAAGGCGCATTGGTAGTAACCCGACTTTCAATACAGACTGAAGAATTTTATTAACAACAAGTTGCTCGGTATTGCTTTCGTCTCTCCTTTCCCTGGGTGGATGAAACATTGCTTCTAGATCAAGCAGCACAGGATGCTCTCCCACCGCAATCAGATTCTCAAAATGAAAATCAGTAGCACTCAATGCATACAATATTGCTAGATATGCACCTTGTCGCTCGTAGAATCTTTCTATTTCAATAGTTGTATGACAATCCTCTGCTTTGATGAACTCAACCCAACCGTAGGAACCACGATTAATTACTTTTAAAGTTCGTAAAGTTGGGTGATCACCTTGTTGATTTAACCAGGATAAGAGTTCTTGAAAATGTACATCAATTCCTAATGATTTCGGTTTATAAACTACTTTCCAGCCAGAAGAAAATGTGGCCATGAGTACTGACCGGCCACCCCGATGTTTGTCTCCTAAATTTCCCTCTAACTGCAACAATTTATCCGATGTTGTCTTCGTTCCTAAAGTATTTGCCAGAGTAGGCCAATCTTGACAAAGGTGGGTGAGAAACTCGAGACAAAAACTACTGAGATGATGAATATGGATCAGGAGTTGACGAGCTAAAACTGGGTATTCTTCTA
The DNA here is from genome assembly GCF_034931625.1 of Anabaena cylindrica UHCC 0172. GTDB lineage: Bacteria > Cyanobacteriota > Cyanobacteriia > Cyanobacteriales > Nostocaceae > Anabaena > Anabaena cylindrica_A. The sequence continues at coordinate 20,962 of NZ_JAYGGY010000083.1, forward strand.
GCAGGGCAAAGGCTACATCCGAATGGCGTAACCGTTGGATGAAGCTCTCAAAGCGTTCTTGGGGCGTATCTCCTTCCAGAAGTCCCTGTAGTCGAGCCACGTTGAGTTCCAGGACTAGGGTGCGATTCAAGAGGTGGAGCAATTCCTGAGACCAATCTGTCAAAAGTATGGCTTCGATGGTGTTTGGGTCAAAAGGTAGGGAAGAGTGGGCTTGTTCTAGTTTCTGGATGCCTTGGCGAAGATGATCGATGCCTTGGCGGAGCAAAGGCTCAATGACATACAGAAATCCTACTTCTGGTTGTTTGTCCCATTGCTGGAGTAGCGCTACGGCATCGAAAGACATAGGACGAGCATAGGCTTGGCTAAGACATTCGAGCCATGCTGGAGTTGTAGAGCAACGATCTCGCACTGCATTAATAGGCTCACCCAGTAACTCCAAGAATTCATTTTCATTAATGCCATCAACTGTCAGACGCTGCTCGAACAACTTCCCTGTGGAAAACTGGGAACGCCAGCGTTCTATAAGATGCTTTGCCAGTTTCCCATCTATATTCTTGTTGGGTGTATGACAGGTATCACCATTTAGGAATGTTATCCGTTCTGTTAAAGTCAGGGCATGATACCAAGCTTCAGATTGAGTCGAGGGGGGAGAGTTAGATGCTTTTATATTTTCTGATAGTGTCACTTTGTACCTCCATTACCAGTCGTGATACGTAAATTTGGGTGAGCTGTGATTGCTCACCCTTGGTCATTAGGGGCTTTGTCTAAAATGAAATGCCTCTCTCATCGTTAGATGCTGTAACAGCAGCATTTTGCGGTTGATGACATGGCGTTGCTAATATTCCGACAATTGGTAAGGTGCGACCAAAGACTTAACTGAACAGGTTGGGATGGACTGCTAGACAATGCCTCGCCACCAACTAGGCTTTGCATCTCGTGATCTTCCATCTCAAGCATCCCAGCCGGGTTTTCAGGTAATTGCGATCGCTGTTCTGCACTCAGGCTGTTGCGATATTCTTCATCTTTCCAAGCGCGGATAATGTCAATATTGGACATGATTTTTCTCTTTTCTTTATTTGATGTTTTTTAGGAATAGACTTTTAGCTTCAGGAATTTACCTGTACTTTTGCCTTCCTGTGTGTTTCTACGATGGCTTTTTGTCTTTATGCACCTAGTGAAAAGATTTTTTGGAAAAAATGTAGGCAGTGCCTGGAATACTATGTATTACAATTAAGTAGAAATTCGTAAGCTCTAAATCTTCTATACGCACAAAAATTTTATGCAACCCCGACAGGGCATGATTGAAACCTTTTCCACCTTTGTGCAGTTTGATGCAGATAGGTTTAGTTTTTGGGTGACAGACAGCAAACTTAACAGAAGTATCAAAAAGTGCTTAGAACAATACCCACAACAGACATCTGATAAATTTTGGGTGCTGTACTGGTACAAAATCTGGGAAATAGAATCTAGTCCTTTAGCGGTGGGACATATTTCTGCTTATTTACAGGAGGTATGTTTCTGGGTTGCTAGAAAAATAGCTGTAAATTTTACGAGTCAATTTTCTGTTGCTGATTGTTTTCAGATAGCTATTTCCTGCATTCATAAAATTCTCAAAAATTTTAATCCTGAATACAGTACAAATTTAAAAAGCTATGCAGAATATGCTTTTGAGCGTTTTCTCAAAGATTCACTACGTCTAGGGAAGGAAGCAGATATATGTACAGATTGGGCTTTGCTGCATAAAATTAGCCGGAAGCGGTTGATAAATGCTTTAGAGAATGCTGGTTTTAATAGTCAAATTATTAATAGTTACGCCTTAGCTTGGGAATGTTTTAAGGAGCTTTATAGTAGTGACAGCCAATCTATCCGTCAGTTAGGAAAACCAGATACTGCGACATGGCAAGCAATTACTCAGCTATATAATAGACAAAGCTTGAGCCAAGTGACTCCAGAAACTTTGGAAAAATGGCTAAGTACCTGCGCTAAAGCTGTACGAGATTTTCTTTACCCGAAGTTTGTGTCTGTTGATGCTCCTATTCATGGGCAAGAATCAGGTAATTTATTAGATACATTACCCACAAATTTACCAGCATCTTTACTGACAGAAATTATTGCCCATGAAGAAGCTACCACCAGACAAACACAACAAGCACAATTAAATCAAGTTTTAATAGATGCTTTAGCTAGGTTAGATATTCAGTCTCAAAAATTACTTCAAATTTATTATCAGCAAAAGCTAACTCAACAACAAATAGCTGAACAGCTAGAAATTAAACAATATTCCGTTTCTCGCCGCCTTACCAGCATTAAACGCTCATTACTCACTACCCTAACGGAGTGGAGTCAAATTCATTTGCATATCTCCCCTACATCTGTCGTAGTGGATGCTGTAAGTCAAAGTCTAGAAGAATGGCTTAATAATTACTATAGAACCGCCTGAGATTATGTTTGATTCTGCTGTGTCTTTCGCTGTTGATAATGAATTGGTTCTAGAAGTGATTCCGATATCACCAAATTTAGAGCATAACTTTTCTACGCCTGGTGGTTTTCAGCGTGCTAGGATTAATCAAGTTTGTTTAACTACGTTTTTAGATTGGTTGCAAGCAGAAATTACACCCAATGCTAGAGTACATCCCAATCTGGCTGCTTTACCGAATTTTTGGGAATTCGTTAATGGTACAGCTATGAGTTTTGATAACTCGCGCTTGGTGTTAATTCCTACCTTAGCGATGGATGTAGATGAATTACGGATACCTCAAGAATGGGTGGATATTCCCGAATGGGTAGCTGACTATTATTTGGCAGTGCAGGTAAATTCAGATGCAGGCTGGATGAGAGTGTTTGGTTACACAACTCATCAACAAATTAAAAGTTTGGGGGTTTATGATGAGAGCGATCGCACTTACAGTTTAGAATCTGATCAGCTAACCTCAGACCTGAATGTGCTTTGGGTAACTCGCAAATTATCTCCTCAAGAAATAACCCGTGCGGCAATTCCTCCTCTACAAAATTTACCCCAAACCCAAGCAGAGAATTTACTGCAAAGATTAAGTAACGCAGATATCAAGTTTCCTCGCTTAGAAGTTCCCTTTAGCCTTTGGGGAGCATTAATAGCACACGGTGGTTGGCGACAACGTTTGTATGAATTGCGTCAAGGAATTTTCCAACCAGCATCAATAAGGCAATGGCTTGAGGAAGGGGTGTCAAATTTTGCTCAACAACTCGGTTGGGAATTACAGCAGTTTACAGCCTTGTCTTCAGGAATGAGGAGTCGAGAAACCCTAACGTCTAATCTAGGTTTATCTCGGCGATTATTAGTAGCTGGGAATACTTATGAGTTACGAGTTTTCCCTAAAAGTAATCCAGAAGAACAAATTTGGCGTTTTGAATTACTCAGTGCAAATCCAGAAAGTATGATTCCTGTAGGATTGGAACTCAGGCTACTAACGGAAGACTTACAGCCATTTCCTAATAATCAAGATATAGCGACAACACCTGTAGAAAAATTATATCTAGAAGTGATGTTAGAACCAGGTGAAGGTTTGGTTTGGGAAGTCATACCTTTACCAGCAGAATATGAGCGCGAAATTTTACGTTTTTAGTTGCAGGGGGCTTGTTATTTGTGTCTCTATGGTTTAGAGATAATCTATTTAACTACAGAGGCACAAAAATACAGAGAAGTTTAAGGAAGTGGGGAATGTTGAAAGAAAAATTTATTAATTTTTGCTTGCTAGTTGTGTTAACTGTACTTATATGTATTCTGATAAATCCAGCGATCGCAAACATTTCTCAAACGAGAATAATTAATCAAGATTCACAATCACAAATTGTCGAAAGCCAAACATTATATGAAAGTGGTAGATTTGCTGAGGCGGTGCAAGTTTTACAGCAAGCAATCCAAGCATATCAACAGCAGGGAGATACTTTAAAACAATCTGTAGCTTTAAGTAATCTATCTTTGGCTTATCAACAACTTGGTGATTGGCAACAAGCTCAAATTGCTATTACCAATAGTTTAGATTTACAAGGATTTAAAGCACAAGGTACAACTAATAAAAATTTAGCAGTTTTAGCTCAAACATTAGATATTCAAGGACGCTTACAACTCTTAACAGGTAAGCCAGAAGCAGCTTTTAGTACTTGGAAACAGACTGAAGATATTTACAACAAGCTGGGAGATAAAAACGGTATTGCTTTGGCACTACTTTATCAAGCTCAATCATTAAGAAATCGAGGTTTTAATAAGCAAGCTATCAAAAAACTAGAGCAGGTAAATCAAACCTTAGCATCTCAAGGTGATTCTTTGGCAAAGGCAGCAGTTTTACTTTCCCTTGGTGATACATTAGAAAATGTAGGGGAATCAGAAAAATCTCGGCTGGCTTTAGAACAAAGTTTAGCAATTTATCAAAGTTTAAAATCAACAGAAAATATTGCTTCAAGTCTGCTTAGTTTAGGAAATAATGCTCGGAATCAACAAAAAATTCCCCAAGCGATCGCATTCTATCAACAAGCACTTGATACCTCACCTTCACCCCTCACAAAAGTTCAAGCAAGACTCAATCATCTTAATTTATTAATTGAGGAGAAAAAATTCACAGCAGCGCAAATATTAATCCCAGACATTCAATCTCTGCTTGCAAAACTTCCACCTTCACGTCCATCTATTTACGCCCAGATTAACTTTGCCCATAGTTTGGGTAGTTTGAATACTCCTAAACCCCAAATTGCTCAACTCCTGGCTACATCTGTACAACAAGCCCGGAGTTTGGATGATATCCGTGCCGAAGCCTATGCTTTAGGGAATTTGGGTAACTTGTATGAAAAAACCCAACAATTTGCTGAGGCTATTAACCTCACACAACAGGCTTTGATATTAGCACAAACCAGCAACGCTCCGGAAATTACTTATTTGTGGCAATGGCAGATGGGTAGATTATTAAAAGCCCAAGGTAATATTATAGGAGCGATCGCATCCTATGATGCAGCAGTAGAAACATTGAATTTACTACGTATTGATTTAGTAGCAGTCAATCAAGATATCCAATTTAATTTCCGCGACAATGTAGAGCCAGTTTATCGTGAGTTAGTGGCGTTACTGCTGCAAAATTCTGGTGAAAAAACCGATATTAAAAAATTAGATAAAGCTAGAACACTTATAGAAGCATTGCAGTTAGCAGAACTCGATAACTTTTTTAGAGAAGCTTGTTTACAAGGGCAGAAAGTACTTTTAGATCAATTAGTAGATAAGGAAAATCCCAATACTGCCATACTCTACCCCATTATTCTGCCAGAACAACTCCACGTAATTGTCAAAATTCCTCAACAACCACTCCGTTATCATACAGTAAAAAAATCCCAGGTGGAAATTGAACGCACCTTAACACAACTGCGGGAATATATTTTAGAACCGGATAGAACAGAAGAAGTAAAAGTCCTTTCTCAAAAAGTCTATAACTGGTTAATTAAACCTATTGAATCTAATTTAACCACAAATGAAGTTAATACTTTGGTATTCGTACTAGACGGAGCATTAAGAAATATACCACTAGCTGCTCTTTATGATGGTGAGAAATATTTAGTAGAAAAATATGCTATTGCTCTTAGTTTAGGGCTTCAACTATTAGCTCCCCAACCTCTGGCGCAAACACCACTAAAAATACTTGCTGCTGGTTTAGTAAAACCACCTTCTGAGTTCCCAAGATTCTCACCTTTACCAGGAATCAAACTAGAATTTGACCTCATTGCTCAAACAGGAGCATTTACCAAAAAACTATTAGATGAAGACTTTACTAGCATCACGTTAGAAAAAAATGTTAATACTCTTCCTGTTAATGTTTTACATTTGGCAACTCACGGACAATTTAGTTCTCGTCCGGAAGATACTTTTATTCTAGCCAATGATGGTTCTATCAATATTTTACAGTTCGATAACTTGCTCCGTAGTCAGAGTGACACTAGTAGGCAAATTTTAGAATTATTGGTTTTGAGTGCCTGCCAGACTGCCAGTGGTGACAATCGTGCTACATTAGGTTTGGCAGGTGCAGCTATAAAAGCAGGTGCGCGTAGCACAGTCGCTTCACTGTGGCATATTAATGATCAATCTACTGCCATCTTAATTGGTGAATTTTACAATGAATTAGTCAATAGCAAAGTAACTAAAGCAGAAGCTTTGCGTCGCGCTCAAGTAAAATTATTAACCAAATACCCTAACTATAGTCACCCTAGTTACTGGGGTGCTTATATATTAGTTGGTAATTGGTTTTAAGGACGATTCTTTTCGCCTACTCAACATTCGTACTTGAGGGGGCAACAAAGAGGTTTTATTACACTCCACTACACTCAATACCCTTTTATCCGTAAGCTACAATGTAAATATCAACCAAGCAGTTTTTGTCTGCTGATATACATCCAAAAGATAAGTGATGAGTAATCAAATCCAAGACTACAATCCCAGCGGTATAGCTGAAATCAATGGTAATTTACTAGGTTTACCTTATGATTACGAGTCTGCAAACTTGATTATCTTTGCTGTCCCCTGGGAAGTTACTGTTTCCTATGGTGCTGGTACAGCTAAGGGACCACAACGGATTTTAGATGCGTCATTCCAAATAGATTTATTCGATTTTGATAATCCTGATGGTTGGAAACAGGGAATTTTTATGGTGGAAATTCCCCAAGATATTTTAGATAAAAATAATTACTACCGTCAACAAGCAGCCAAAATTATCGAAAGACAAGCGGAAGGTAAAGCGCTAACAAATACACCTGATTTAACATCTTTACTAACAGAGATTAATCAAGCAAGTGAACAGGTGAATCAATGGCTGTTTAAACATTGTCAAGCAGCAATGAATCTGGGTAAAAAAGTCGCTGTTATTGGTGGTGATCATAGCTCACCGTTGGGTTATTTCCAAGCCTTAGCTGCTCAATATGATAGTTATGGAATTCTGCACATTGACGCACACGCAGATTTGCGCGATTCTTATGAGGAATTTGAATTTTCCCATGCTTCTATTATGTTCAATGCGATGAAAATACCGCAAATTTCTAAGTTAGTGCAAGTAGGTTTGCGGGATATTTGTCAAGATGAAGTTGATATAATAAATGATTATGATGGGCGGATAATAGCTTATTATGATCCTGCGATTAAACAAGAGTTATATTCTGGAAAGACTTGGATTGATCTATGTCGAGAAATTATCAATCATTTACCTGAAAATGTTTATATTAGCTTTGATGTGGATGGTTTAGATCCTAAACTTTGTCCAAATACTGGAACTCCGGTTCCTGGGGGGTTGGAATTAGAACAAGCTTATTGTTTGTTTAGGGAATTGGTAAATAGCGGTAGAAAAATTATTGGTTTTGATTTGTGTGAAGTTGGTGATGCTGAATGGGATGGTAATGTGGGTGCGAGGATAGTTTATAAGTTGGCGAATTTATTGGATTTATCCCAGAAAAACAGTACATACAGAAATTCTTTTGTTTTCAGCTAAAATAGTACCCTAAAGAAAATTCAGAAAAATCGTAATTATGACAACTGCTACACCCGTAAAAACTGAATATGAAGCGATTATAGGTTTAGAAACCCATTGTCAACTCAGTACCAACACCAAAATTTTTTCCAACAGTTCTACCGCATTTGGTGCTGACCCTAATACTAACATCGACCCGGTGTGTATGGGTTTACCAGGGGTGTTGCCTGTGCTTAACGCCAAAGTGCTAGAATATGCTGTCAAAACGGGTTTGGCGCTAAATTGTCAAATCGCTAGATATAGCAAATTTGACCGTAAACAGTATTTTTATCCTGACTTACCCAAAAATTATCAAATTTCTCAATATGACTTACCCATAGCTGAACACGGTTGGATAGAAATTGAATTAGTGGATGATGCTGGCAACCCCACTCGCAAGCGTATTGGCATTACCCGCTTACACATGGAAGAGGATGCAGGAAAACTCGTACACGCAGGAAGTGAGAGACTTTCGGGTTCTACCTATTCTCTGGTAGATTACAACCGCGCAGGTGTGCCGTTGGTGGAAATTGTTTCTGAACCTGATTTGCGTTCTGGACAAGAAGCAGCTGAATATGCTCAAGAATTACGCCGGATTGTGCGCTATCTTGGTGTTAGTGATGGAAATATGCAAGAAGGTTCTCTGCGTTGTGATGTAAATATTTCTGTTCGTCCTGTGGGAAGAGAGGAATTTGGGACGAAGGTAGAAATCAAGAATATGAACTCTTTTAGTGCTATCCAAAAGGCGATAGACTATGAAATTGAGCGCCAAATTGCCGCAGTTGAAGCTGGGGAAAAGATTATTCAAGAAACTCGCTTGTGGGAAGAAGGTTCTCAAAGAACAAGTAGTATGCGGGTGAAGGAAGGTTCTAGCGATTATCGCTATTTCCCGGAACCAGATTTATCACCAATTCAGGTGAGTGAGCAACAATTAGAAGCTTGGTTGAGTGAGTTACCGGAATTACCGGCGCAAAAACGCCATCATTATGAAAATGAGTTGAGTCTTTCAGCTTATGATGCACGAGTCTTGACAGAAGATAGTTCGGTAGCTGATTATTTTGAAAGTTCCATCAAATCTGGTGCAAATCCTAAAGCTGCTGCTAACTGGATTACCCAAGATATTGCTGCTTACCTGAATAAGCAAAAACTGGTCATTGCAGAAATTGCTTTAACTCCCGCTAATCTTGCTGATGTGATTACTCGCATTGAAACTGGTAAAATTAGCAACGCTCAAGCAAAGGAAAAACTCCCAGATTTACTGAGTGGTGTGACTCCTGAAAAAGCTTTTGCAGGTCAGGAGTTAATTAGTGATCCTACTGTCCTAGAACCTATCATAGATGAGATCATAGCCGCTAACACCCAACAGGTAGAAAAGTATCGTGCTGGTAACACTAACCTCAAAGGTTTTTTTGTTGGACAAGTGCTGAAAAAGACAGGTAAACGTGCTGATCCAAAACTGACTAACGAATTGCTGGAAAAGAAGCTTAATGCTTAGTTATGGGTTCATTTGAGTGATGATAATTCAGTTTTTTCTCTGAATATTTCACACCAGATTTTTGTAAGTAAAGCAAAAAATGGGTGATACCCCTCATCCCTTAAGTGCTATACTTTGCTAGTTAGATGCACCCTGATGATTTGGAGAGCTACCTAAGTGGCTCTCTTCCTTGCGGAGAATTTACGTAATTATATTTTTGAGATTAAGTATCGGATCATTAAAGCCACTGAGTTTCCCTTTTCCCAAGTATTTATCTAAAATGGGAAATACAAGTAGGGCTATAGCGTTGCTTTTGTGAAGTATTCAAAATCAGTTTGACAAATAATCACTAAAAAGAGTATTGAACACGAGCTAAAACGAAAGTAATTTTTGTAACTTTTTTGAGAAAAATCCTGAAAAAGGGGTTTCACCCATCACCCTAAAAATGTTATAGTGTGATAAGTAGATGCACCCTGATGATTTGGAGAGCTATTTAATTGGCTCTCTTTTTTAGTTTTGTCAGCCTACTCAGTAACAGTAGGAAAACTGAGTTTAATAGTTTTTTGGAAGTTACAAATAAATATTATCACCCAATTTTATGCTTAGATGTGTACCACTGTCACTATAAATACGGTTAAAAACCATTACAATCAAACCGACTCAACTGGTGCAAGATTGCCATCTTACAGATAAACTCACAATAAGGATAAATACGGGATAGCTGACCTGATCTGGAAGCAGAAAAAGTTGGGAGCAGCAATCTACCAACCTACTCAATATATATATTTGTGAGAAAAATTATGGGAGACTGGCAGGAAATTACTGGTGGGGTGACAGCAGCTAGAGGATATCGAGCAGCGGGAATTACCGCCGGACTGAAACCTTCAGGATTGCCGGATTTAGCGCTAATATTGTCAGATGTGGATGCGATCGCAGCCGGTGTGTTCACAACTAGTCATGTTAGAGCCGCTTGTGTGGATTATTGCCGTCAACGTTTGCAAGCTAAACATAGTGCTAGAGCTATATTATGCAACGCTGGACAGGCTAATGCAGCTACAGGTAGCCAAGGTGTTAAAGATGCTCTGGAAAGTGCTAATTTATTAGCCAAAGAATTGGGTATTTCCCCAGAAGCGATTTTACTGGCTTCTACAGGGGTAATTGGTCAAAGAATTAAAATGGATATACTGCGTGGTGGCATACCCAAGGTAGTAGCAGCACTATCAGAAACAGGCTCAGATGCTGCTGCCGGAGCAATTATTACCACCGATTTAGTCACAAAATCAATTGCTCTAGAAACAACTATAGGCGATGCCTCCGGCGGGCTACGCCAACGCCCCGTGAGAATTGGCGGCATTGCCAAAGGTTCGGGAATGATACACCCCAACATGGCCACCATGCTGGCATTTGTCACCTGTGATGCGGCTGTTGCACCCACGCTTTGGCAACAAATGCTCACAAGAGCAGCAGATAGAAGTTTTAATTCTATTACCGTTGATGGTGATACCAGCACAAATGATAGCTTAATTGCTTTAGCTAATGGTCAATCTCGCACCCCAGCAATTACAGAAATGGGTGCAGAAGCAGAGAGATTAGAAGCCATGTTAACAGCAGTATGTCAGCATTTAGCGAAAGCGATCGCTCGTGACGGAGAAGGTGCAACCTGCTTAGTAGAAGTACAAGTCACCGGCGCACAAGATGAAGCAGCCGCACGACAAATCGCTAAAACCATTGCTGGGTCTTCCTTAGTCAAATCTGCAATCTTTGGACGTGACCCCAATTGGGGACGTATTGCTGGCGCTGCTGGACGTGCAGGAGTACCCTTTGAACAGGATAATTTGCGGATTAAATTAGGGGAGTTCTTACTTTTTGAAAATGGCCAACCCTTACCTTTTGATAAAGCCTCAGCTAGTGCATATTTAAAAAAAGCAGCAGCAGGTGCCTATCTCAAAAAAGATACAGTATTAATTTCGGTCAAAGTCGGTAATGGTCACGGTATAGGTCAAGCTTGGGGGTGTGATTTGAGTTACGACTATGTGAAAATTAATGCCGAATACACAACTTGAATTGACACTCTTAGGTCTATACTAAACACGTTTGGGACACGGATTTTTGCAAGATTGCGAAAAACCTAGATGTGTAGGGGTTTAGCATTGCTAAACCCTCATCAGGGCTTCTTCTGAATAATCGCTTCACCATCATACAAAAATAAGCTCAATACAATCATGAGCATATACAGCGGTTTCCGCTCTTATGAGGTGCATCTTAACAGCAATTCTCATTTTGGAAATTTTGCGCGACCTATCAAAAATATTTCTCAATAGCCTTTCCTAGAAAGCCTATTCTCTTGTTCGAGTTTTTTCAACTGAGATGGGTTCAGTCCAAAATGAGAATTGCTGGCATCTTAGCCCCCTCATCGCTTGCGGTGAACCAGCGCTGTAGGCGGGTTTCCCACCGTAGGCGACTGGTGAACCCGAAGGGGGAGGGGGTTGGGGGTGGGGTTCTTGTACTTCATAACACCGGGAAGTGCTGTATGTATTTTCTTATATTCTCCTTCCTACCTCTACTCCTTGCAATCTTAACATTTAGGAGTTTTTATACTTAAACTTTATAAGTAATTTTGACCTTGACTAATTAACCAAGTTAGGAGAAGCTTTCTAATAAGAAAAGTGTATGCTTCTAAAAATAATAATTTTTGTAAAGATTCTGAGATATTTATGGTGAAAGATGGAACATTAGTTAACAAATGGCAAGTTTGTATCTAAGTTCTGCTTCTAGATTTTGACCAGTTCTGCTCAAGCAGTAAAGTTCAAGCGTATTATCGAGGTTGGCTTTTATCTCATGGAAACATTAGAATTCATAATTTATCCAGACGGTAGGGTAAAAGAAACAGTTACTGGTATGGTAGGCAACTCTTGTGCTGAAGTAACAGCAGCCATAGAAGCGCAATTAGGACAAGTACTGAATCAAGAGCCAACCTCAGAGTTTTTCGCCAACAATAATATCCCAGAATCTGCTGTAGTAAATACGCAAACTGCATTCAGCGAATGGTAAGTTTTCAAACTAGTTTATTGTCATAGATTCACAACCACCATGTCACACTTTAGCCAAATCAAGACTCAAATCCGTAACCTAGAATCCTTAAAAGACGCACTGACTGACTTGGGCATAGACTGGAAGCCTGGCCCACAGGAAGTACGTGGCTATCACGGTCAAACTCATCCTGCGGAAGTTTCTATTGAACAGGAAAATGGCTATGATATCGGTTTTAGATGGAATGGTAAGGAATACGAATTGGTAGCTGATCTACAATATTGGCAGCAAGATTTATCTGTAGATGGATTTTTGCGCCAAGTCACTCAGCGCTATGCTTACCAAGCAGTGGTGAAAGAAACCGCTAAAGTCGGCTTTCAGGTTGCTGAACAACAAAAAAATGCAGATGGTTCCATTCGCTTAGTCGTACAACGCTGGAGTTCATAATGTCTCAATTGCAGCCGTTGCCAGAAGATTTAGAAAACAATCGTTCTGGCTTAGAACCAGAATTAGGTGGTTTTTTAAGGGATGAACCAGAACGTTCTGGTTTAGAACCGGAATTAGGCGGCGTGCTGCGGCAAAAAGGCGTTTATGTAGATGAAATTACCTGCATTGGCTGTAAACATTGCGCCCATGTTGCTCGGAATACCTTTTATATTGAACCAGATTATGGGCGATCGCGTGTAGTTCGCCAAGATGGGGATGCAGAAGAGGTAGTTCAAGAAGCTATAGACACCTGTCCAGTCGATTGTATTCACTGGGTTGATTACACTGATTTAAGAAATCTAGAAGAAGACCGCAGATATCAGGTAATTCCTGTAGTTGGTTATCCTGTTGATCATGCTGTAGCCACTACTGAAAAACGCCGGAAGAAACAAAAGTTAAAAAACAAACAATCTTAAAATTTAAATATCAAGCAATTAACATTTTATGGGGCTGGTGCTATTACCAGCCTTTTTTGCATTTAGTCAACTGAAGTTAAACCCAACTGAAGACGAAAATCATCATCATAAATTGCTTTTTGCCAGTCGGTAGCTAATTTCACTTGGTCTGGAAGTAGGTTTTTTGCATCACTGAGGTCTGCGCCACTGAGGTATGCGCCACTGAGATTTGCATCACTGAGGTTTGTGCCACTGAGGTCTGTGCCATTGAGGTATGTACGACTGAGGTTTGCACCACTGAGGTTTGCGCCACTGAGGTTTGTACGCCAGAGGTTTGCGCCACTGAGGTTTGTACGACTGAGGTTTGCGCCACTGAAGTCTGCATCAATGAGGAATGCTCCACCCAGATATGCACGACAGAGGTTTGCGCTTCTGAGGTATTGACCTACTATTATGAGGAATTCACCAATTTTAATTATGTTGCTATAGCTAATGATGCGATTTAGTAAATTCTCATCGAATCTATCTAACTGCTGACCAGGATGAAATGAGATTTTGTCTTTTAACTCATCTTTGGCGCGAGCATAATTATGTAATTTAAACAGGAGAATTAAAACATTTAGCCCAGTATAAATATCAACTTCTCGCAGTCCTATTTTTTTACCATATCGGTGCAACTGCATCATTTTATTTTGGGGCAAATTTTCTTGATATTCTTCATCAATTAAGTTATTTCTGTATGCATTGATGAATTTACCAGCACACCAGTCATAATAAAAATCTTGCAACCTAGTAAATAATCTTAGCAATTCCTCTGATGTCAATTGCTCACCGCTATCAGGCAGAATTAACCCTATTAAATACTGGACAATTTCTCCTGTAAGTCCACCATAACCTAATAAGTCATAAATTTCTTTGTCAAATTGGTTTTTGCTAACATTAAACCGCCAGCGTTGATTTTTTTCTTCTCCTGCAATCCATTGTTTACAACTATTTTGTAAACGTTGAGCAAATAAAAATTCACTAAAACTTTTATGAACAAATTCTACTGCGCCTTCTTTAACTCCATTAGCAGAAGCTGGTTTTAAATAAAATGCTGCGAGAGCATTTCGTAGTGGGTTATCACCTAATTTTATTTGTGCATCTTCGAGGATTTCTTTTGCATCTTCATCACTTCTTAGCCTTTCCTCAATATGTTTAATTAAAGTATATTCTCCTTCGGTTTGAGTTACACATAACCCAACTTCAGCTAAAATCCTTTTTAAGGCTTCTGTTTCTAATGCAGTAATTTCCTTATTCAATTCTTGAGAACGTTGTTTTGTTAATACCCAATCTACAGTTTTTTGATATATTATAATTTTGGCTTGATTACTACTAACTCCAGCCAACATTGAATCTGTTATTTCTCCATCTCGGTGCATTGCTGCTAACAGATATAGTAATAAGGGTTCTTGTGCTAAGGTGTTTATCTGTTCTGGACAGTTATTGGATTTCAGAAAATTCCCAAAAGCTAGAGATTTATCTTCACCAAATTTATTTCCCCACTTCTTTAACCATTCTTCTTGATCGTCTTCTTTCATCAAACATATTTCTACCCTGGCTAAATTGTGGGGAATAAATCTTTCAATTCCTTGTAAAGCTGATTCTCTCCCCGTAATTAAAAACCGATGTCCCATTTGGGAATTACTATGACAACTTTGTTGTAAATCACCGATTTGTTTAAGAAATGCTTCTATACCCATCGTCGAACTTCTCTGCATTCTTAACTCATCAAACCCATCCAATAAAAATAAAAATCGAGTATTAGCATCTGTTAACCAACTATCATCACCCTGAGCAAAATCTGCATTGACAGATGTGCGGATGGTCTGTTTAATATCGTTTTCAAAAGTGTTAATATCTCTTAATCTAATTAAAATTGGTGTCCAAATAGGATGTAAGTTTTGGTTTACCCATTCCGCAAACACCCGACAAAATACACTTTTACCTCTACCTGGTCCCCCTTGGATAAACATCACCTGATTTTGTTGCTGAGAATCAGGATTAATTAATAAATCCTTAGCCCATTTTTCTAAAATCACTGGACTTTGTTTAGGATTGGCATTTTCTATCACTTTCCCGTTACTATCTAGTAATTCAGCTTGCAGAGGTACATAGAGTTCGGGAATAGTCAAGTCTTTTTCACCTAAGATTTGCCAACGTTCCTTAATTACAGTATTGCTAGACTCAGGTGAAATTTGATCCTGGAGATAAAAGTTAATCTTACTATATTTAGTATTTTTGATTTTTTCTTGTGCTGCAATAAGATTCTGTTTTAAAATCTCAGACAAACTTGATTTACTCTTGATTTCTTGGCTGATTAGTTCTTCGATACATTCTAGAGTTCCCCAACCAACCCAACCTGTAATAATTTCTGCTGTTAATTTATCAATTCCAGCTTTTTCTAAATAAATAGATAACTGCCGTTTTAAAATTAAGCCTAAATGCGATTCGAGAAAACCAGTTAATGCCTGTTTTGCTAGTTCTGCATCTAATTCCAGCTTTCCTAATTCAGTAATTTCTTGTTGTATCTCTACACCTGATGCAACGTTATTAAATCTTTTCTCTAACCAATAATTCTTTCTCACTAAATTATCAAAACTGCTAATATAGGCAATAGGAATAGCAAGAGCTACCCATTCTTCTAACTTGCTCTTGCTGTTATTTGAGATTGACTGTAACCATTTTCCTCCCAGTCCAATCAATGGGATACTAGCCATCGTTACTGTTGTCACAGAAGCAGTAGCAATAGCAGTAGGAACTACACCCAATGCTATGACTAACCCCGCAGCGGCTGTAGTAATATTTGTAACTAATTCAATTTTCTCTCCATTGTCTGTTACTCTTTGCCAAATATGCTTAATGTTAGGAATTGCCATTTTGTTATACAAATTTGCTGTAGTAAAAATATTTAGTAATTAATTTTACTACTAATTCGCTGCACCGAATTATAAAAATAAGTTTAAAAAACTAAGCAAATTTTTAGGGTGTGTTAACGATAGCGTAACGCACCCTACTATACTCAAATCTAAAATTGTTGTGCCTTTATTTAAGAATTAGAGGATCATGCTGTGAAAGCAACTTTTCAACTTTTGCTTCGTCAATTCTAGAAGTTAGCCTTCTGGATTCGTGTAAATCTCTGCTAGTTTTTGCCAAGGTGAAAGTTGAACCGACAGAAAAAACTAAACCCATACCCATAAAGCCTTTTACCCAATTATCCACAGGCAAATTTACAATACCAAAACCCGTCATAGAAATAGACATAATAAAAGCTGCCCAGGTTTGAATAATCCAAGCATTACTATCTTTTTGTGGGCTAAATGTTTGCATATCTCCCTCCTCTAACTAAGTACTATCAACACAATTTTAAGAAGCGGTCACAAAAGTGGTAATATTAACTGACCAGTTCCGCAACTGTACTTAATAAGAGTAGTTAGAAACTCAGCAATTTCAGCAAATACTGGTGTAAATTTTGTACCAGTTTGGCAAGTGGCATAAATAATTCGTAATAGTGCTTCCAGCAGGCTACGCCAAATTAATTACAAATCATCTTCATGCTGCCTCCTCATGGCGTTTCTGGGAATGTTTGCACCTTACCATCTGGACTGAAGACAACTCGAAGTCTGAGATTTTGCCCGGATTTATTAGTAGAAACAAAAGCTTTACCAATTGCGGGTATACCAGTGCTATCAAAGTATTCTCTAGCAGATCGATTTAATGGCAAAATACGTTCAATAGAGCCATCAACACCCAACATCAAACTGTATTCTAGTGTTTGCGAAAATCCAGCAGGTGGTTGCCAATTCTTTTGTAAATATTGTCTGGCTTCTGCTACTTGAGGTATATCAAATAATGTGTTGTCTGAGGCGGCAACCTCTTTAGGTAAGGTTGTTTTTCTTGCTTCTCGCAATTTTGCCACTAAATTCTCATCCTTTGCAAAAGAAGCACTTGTGGCAGGAGAATTAGTACTTCTATTTAATTGCTGTGAATCGGGTTGAGGAGCTATTTGCGGAGAAGTTGGAGGTAAAGTAGCAATAGATTCAGGTGTGGAGATATTATTGCTATTTCTAGTAGGCAAATTTTGACCTGTGGCCAGATTACCACCACTTTGATTAGTCACCCCTGTAGAGTTTTGTTGGCTATTGGGTGTTGTTGGTGATGGAATTTGCAGATTTGCCGGAATGACTGGCCTTCTTGTTTGGGGTATGGTCAGTGGGATGTTTGGCGATGTGTTAGCTGTGGATGGGACAGTTGAATTGGGGAAAGATAAAGGCTTTGGATCTACGCTGGTATCAGTAAGTGGAGGGGTGGTGTCTAAGTTGGGTAGCTGTATGGAAGCACTATTGCTTGGGGGTGAAGGCAAATTACCTGGGGAAGCAAGTCCTGCTTGAGGAGTAGTAAAGTCAAGGGAGGGTGAGGATTCGAGGGCAACTTTTTCTGATGATGAAGTTGTTGTTTTAGCGACCTGCCTTTGCTGCTGTTTGATGTTGTTGGCATATTGCCAGGTTAAGGGAGTTAAACCTAAAGCCAATGCTAAGGTTGCAGCAACAGGTGTCCAAGTAGGCAAATAGCGAACAGAATTTGAAATCTCGTTATTTAGCTCAGGTAATACTAAAACATCGGCTGAGTATTCCTCTAAGGCAGTTGCTAAATCAAATAGTTGCAATAGAGTGAGTTGAATTATGGGTCCAGATGTGGGGTTGGACAGGGAACCGAGAAATAGTTTATGAGTTAAACGATCGCTTGATTCTAAGTAAATTGTTGCTTCTAAAATCCCCATGTTAAAAGAGTTAACAGTTTTAGGTGAGGATGAAGTGGAGGCAAAATCATCTAATTCTGGTTCATCAGATGTTGGGTTTGATGGTTGCGGTTTTAAAAAACTCAGACAAAAGCTATCTGCTGATTGTTGGAGAAGATTTTGAACGTAGTTTGTGACTGCATTACACAAAGCTTCTAGTTGATCGCGATCGCCTTGAATTGGCACTTGGCGGTCGTCTGGTAGTCCTGGATCATCAAAGTGTAGTTCAAAATGTAGTTGTTTGAGGACAGTTTGCCCCATCCAACGTGATAAAGGTGAGCTTTGCGCCAAGATTTCTAGCGTGCAAGTCGGGGGAGTATAGCGACGGATAACAGAATTTGAGCGAGGCATAGCAAGAATTGCAATGGGGACAAAGAGTAACTAGGAATTTTGGATTAGTAATTTAAAATCTAAAATTGTTTTGTGGAACGGTCTATGAGTGTTAACCACAAACGACGGTGTCCATGAGGAGCGCTATAAAAAAGTAAATCTACTAGCAGTTTTAGCGCTAAGTTTTTCAGCAACTTTGTACTAATTTTGTCATCTTCTTCCATCCGTTCTTGATAGGTGTTGCAGAAAGCATCAATATAGTCTCCCAGTAAAGCCGTTTGATGAGGTTCCTGGTTTTTTGCGGCTATTTGTTCTAATAGACCAACAGCACGACGGATTAATTCTTGGTGCTGTTTAGCGAGGTAACAGGTAATGAGAACTAGCGATCGCGCTTCCTCTACATCTAGCTTTTTTCGACCTCCTTGACCTTTGCGTAAGGGATTTGATTGGCGTAATCGCCATAAAGCTACCCGATCTGGTACTTTTGACTCTAAATTGAGATTAATTGCCGCCGAAAGCATAGCATCAGAACCAATACCAGCTAAAGTTTCTAGGGCTAACAGCACCAAATCTAACTGGGTTTTGATATTGTCCCATTCAACTGTTGTGGGTGTTGGCAGCTGGTTTAAATCCTCCCACTGGGAGTTTGGTGTGACTGAATCGGTTACCGAGTGCATAACTTTTAGCATAGGTGATCAGGCGAATGGAGGCTGTTGCTGTTACCCATTTTGAAACAGACCCTGAAGCATAAAAGTTGGTTTCCCATAGGTAGCTTTGAATCGGTTTAGTAAACAGCGGTTGTCTTTGTTTTACTTTAAATGAAAATTTCTTTTCTCAATATGAGAAGTTAATGAGGATTGGTAATGGGTCATTGGTCATTGGTCATTGGTCATTGGTACTCAGCACTCAGCACTCAGCACTCAGAACTCAGCACTCAGAACTCGTTACTCAGCACTTTATATGAGCAATAGTGACACCACTACCTCCATCTGCTTGTTCTGCTGGTTCGTGGTGGCTAATTCTGGAGTGCTGTTGCAAATAAGCGTGAACACCTAGTCGCAGTTTACCAGTTCCATGTCCATGAATAATCCAGAGAGGCCCATCAGCTTCAGAAATGGCTTTGTCTAAGATATATTCGCCGTCGGATACCCGTTTTCCGCGCAAATCAATGGTATTTTTGGAGGTGCGAATAGCTGGGACTGGTGCTGGTGGGGGAGTAACTGCGGCTGGGGCTGGTTTGGGTTTGAAAATAGGTTCTGGTTTTTGCCCATCTAAAGATTCTACGTCTGGTAATTGCACCGTCATTTTCATGATTCCAAAACGGACAGTTAACTCACCATCTGCATCAGGCGCGGTGATTACTTCTGCTGTTTGTCCTAATTTGGGAATACGAATGCGATCGCCTATTTTGGGCATAAATCCCGGTTTAGGTTTAGGTGGTGGTGCTGGTTCGTACTTCTGTCCGATTTGATTTAACGCACTAGTTGCTTGCTGGGCATCTTGGGCTGTGGGTGTACCTTTTTGCAAACGGCGAATTACTTGGGCAATTTCTCCTTTAGCTTGGGTAATTGCTTTTTGGACTGCTACTTCCTGAGAGGCACGTAAATCCTTTTCTCTTTCTTCTAACGCGGTGGCTTTTTGAGAAACTTCTTTATATAGCTTTTCCGCTTGTCGCAATAATTCTTGGGCTTCAGCAGCTTTAGTTTCTTGACGACGGCGTTGGGCTTCTAAACCAGCAATTACTTGATTCACTTCATCGCTGGCTTCTCCCACTTGGGTTTTAGCCTCTGCCACTACTTCCGGTTTTAGTCCTAAGCGTAAGGCGATAGTTAAAGCGTTAGAGCGTCCTGGAATCCCCCATAACAGCCGATAAGTAGGCGAGAGAGTGCTTTCGTCAAATTCTACCGAAGCGTTCTCAAATCGCTCATCTTCGTATTTCAGGGCTTTGAGTTCGCCGAAATGGGTAGTAGCAATTGTCAGTTGGGCATGATTAGCGAGATATTGCAAAAGTGCGATCGCTAATGCACTACCTTCTGCCGGATCTGTACCTGCACCAACTTCGTCGAGTAAGACGAGGGATTGGGGACTGGGGACTGGGGACTGGGGATTGGGTAATTGGGAAAAATCATCTCCCCCTTCTCCCTGCTCCCTGCCCCCTGCCTCTTCTCCTGATTCATCCTCTAATGCTTCTAAAATCCGACTAATCCGGCGAATATGTCCTGAAAAAGTCGATAAACTTTGTTGTAAAGATTGTTCATCGCCAATATCAGCTAAAATCTTGTCAAACCAAGGCATTTCCACTGGTTCGCGGGCAGGGACAAATAAACCTACTTTGGCCATCAAAGCAGCTAATCCCAAGGTTTTTAAAGTTACTGTTTTTCCACCTGTGTTTGGCCCGGTGATTGTCACTACCCGAATATTGGGACTAATCAGCAAATCGACGGGAATCACGGGATTTCCTTGTTCGTGCTGCTGTTGCCAAACTAACAACGGGTGACGCAGTTGCCGCAAGGTGATAATTTCCTGGTCTTCGCGATTAATGAAGCGGGGAGGATTAGCACCAATCCAGAAACTATAACGAGATTTAGCCGTTGCCAAATCTAATGTTGTCACAATGACTAATAACCTTTCTAAATCTGGCTTAACTGCGGCTACTTGTTCCGTTAAAGTGCGGAGAATAGCTTCTGCTTCGGTTTGTTCTTTTCTGAGAGTTTGCCGGAGTTGGTTCCCCATTGGGACAACGCTATGAGGTTCGATATATAAAGTCGCGCCACTGGTTGAGGTGTCGTGAACAATACCGGGAATTGCGTCTTTTTGCGGTGCTTTGACAGGGATAACAAAGCGATCGCCCCGTTGAGTAATCAGTTGTTCCTGAACTGCCCCCGATTTAGCTTGAATGATGTTTTGCAGTTTTTGGGTAATTTGACTGCGTATCCGCCGCAAATCAATGCGAATCTCGCCCATTTTCTGACTAGCGCGATCAGTAACTTGACCACGTTCGTCAATACAACGGTGAATTTCCTGCTCTAATTCTGGGTAAGTCCGTAATTCGGAAACCAACTCAGTCAGGATGGGTACATCTTCCTGGTTATCAATTACACGCCGTAAATTTCTCGTACCAGAGAGAGTAGTAGCGATCGCTAACAGTTCCTCACCTGATAAAATTCCTTGCAGTTCGGCTCGTTCTAGGGCATCACCAATATCTTGAATCCCCTCAAAAGACAAACCAGGGGAAAGATGACTTTCCAGTTGATAGACTTCTTTAGTCTGAGCTAACAACTTTTGGCTTTCTGTCTGGGTTTCCGGGATGGGCAAGTTACGCGCAACTATTGATCCCAACTTGGTCGCGGCAAAGGTGGAAAGGTGCTGGCAAAGGCGTTGCCATTCTAATAATTCTAGGGTTTCAGATTGGATCAAGGCTTCAACGTCTAATCTGAAGATATAGTAACAATTCTAGCCACCAGAAAGCGATATTTTCAAAGTCCGCCTGGGAATTAATTCCCAGTCTCATAGCAAAAGTCATCTCAAGATGACTAAAAATCTGAAAAAATAGCCAGTTTACTAAAGTAAACTTTGGTTATTAGCCCGGAAATTAATTTCTGGGCGGGTGTGGAAGCTAACAGATAAACCATTTTGACCTTATTTAGCCTTGTTGTTATCAAAATAGTAACAGGGCTTGATTTTCGTGTATATCCTGCATATTCACTGTTGGAGCCAATCTTTCTACCCAACCTTGCTTACCTGCTTGCGTAAACTTTGAACAGTAGAAATTACCTGTTGTGCTACCGTATCTATCTCTTCAACAGTATTAAATCTGCCAATTCCAAACCGCATCGAAGCATACGCTAACTGTTCCGAATTTCCCAAGGCTGTAAGAACATAGGAAGGTGCAGTATTTGCTGAAGAACAAGCAGAACCAGAAGACACGGCCATTACTTGTTGTAAACCCAGAGAAAGTGCAGCACCATCTACACCTTCAATACTAATATTTAAATTTCCTGCTAATCGTTTTTGAGGATGTCCATTT
Organism: Anabaena cylindrica UHCC 0172; assembly: GCF_034931625.1. Taxonomy (GTDB): domain Bacteria; phylum Cyanobacteriota; class Cyanobacteriia; order Cyanobacteriales; family Nostocaceae; genus Anabaena; species Anabaena cylindrica_A. Next base: position 43,052 of record NZ_JAYGGY010000083.1, read on the forward strand.
AAATGAATTCCTTCTACAGTAGCTAAATGATGCCACAATCTTTCTCTTAATTCCATTAGCCGCTGATTTTCTGTGTCTTTTTCTGCCAAAGCAATTTTCACCGCTTGACCAAAACCGACAATTTGTGGTGTATACAACGTACCAGAACGCATTCCTCGTTCGTGTCCACCTCCGTGCTGCTGGGAAGTAACTTTAACTCTAGGGTTGCGTCTGCGAACATATAACGCTCCAATACCTTTTGGCCCATATACTTTATGGGCAGTGAGAGACATTAAATCAATGTTCATCGCTTCCACATCTAGGTCAATTTTACCAATAGCTTGGGCTGCATCTGTGTGAAAAATGATTTGGCGTTCATGGCAGATTTTGCCAATTTCTGCTAAAGGTTGTAAAACCCCAATTTCATTATTTGCTGCCATCACTGATACTAAAATAGTATCAGGACGCAAAGCTTTTTCTAATTCATTTAAATCAATTAATCCATCTTGTTGAACTGGCAGGATTGTCATGCCAAAACCTAAACTTTTTAAATATTCACAAGGATCTAAAACTGCTTTATGTTCGGTTGCAACAGTAATAATATGTTGACCTTTTTGAAAATAAGCTTCTGCGATACCTTTAATTGCTAAATTATTGGCTTCTGTTGCACCACTGGTAAAGACTATTTCTTCTGGTGTGGCGTTAATTGCATCTGCTAAAATTGCCCTTGTTTGTTTAACAGCAGCTTCTGATTCCCAACCGTAAACATGACTAATACTAGCGGCATTACCAAACTTTTCGGTAAAGTAAGGAATCATTACTGCTAATACTCGTTCATCTACGGGAGTGGTTGCATGATTATCGAGATAGATAGGACGATTAGACATAATTAACTCAAAGTTTGACCTATTTTTTTTAAACTTCTTAGAACTTGATCAAGTTCATTAAATTTATTGTAAAGGATGACATCATGCACGATTGCAAGGGTTGATTGGCGTGATAATAGGTAATGGGGAATAGGGATTGGGGGATAGTTTTGGCGATCCGATACCCAATGCCCAATATACAATGCCCTATTGGGAAAATGCTATGACGTTAATATTAGCTCTTGACTTTGGCGGAACTAAACTGGCAGCAGCAACGGTGAAAGCTGGTTCTAGAGAGTGGTTGCGCCATGAAAATCGCCTCTCACCTGCAAATGCGGATGCTTTGAGTGATGTAGAAATTATGCGATCGCTCATTGATTCTGTGCTAGATAGAAGTAAACCTGATGCCATTGGTGTCAGCTTTGGTGGCCCAGTAGACGCAGCCACCGGACTAGTCAGGCTTTCTCATCATGTCCCTGGCTGGGAAAATATTCCTCTCAAAATACTCCTAGAAGAAGAATATCATGCTCCTGTCAGCATAGATAATGACGCTAATGTAGCTGCTATCGGCGAACATCGGTTTGGGGCTGGACAGGGATACGATAGTCTGTTTTACATCACTATCAGCACTGGTGTCGGTGGAGGTTGGATACTTGATGGTAAGCCGTGGCGGGGTGCATTAGGTATGGCTGGGGAAATTGGTCATATGGTTGTAGATCCCGCTGGGCCAGTATGTTTGTGTGGAAAACGAGGATGTGTTGAACGTTTAGCTTCTGGCCCCTATATGGCACAAAATGCACGGGAACTTTTAGAGAAAGAAGCTCATAATTTCCCAGCCAGCACCAAAGGAGAAATACTCAGGGATTTGGTAGGTAATGATTTAAACCTAATCACAGGGCAAGTGGTGAGTACAGCAGCTGCCCAAGGGGATGAATTAGCACAGGCAGTTTTATACAAAGCCGCTTGGGCGCTAGGTGTGGGTATTGGCAATGTAGCTAACTTGATGAATCCTCAACGCTTTGTTTTAGGTGGTGGTGTCACCAAAGCGGGGGATAGTTTTTGGGCAACAGTACGCAAGGTAGCACAGGAAACAGCATTACCTGAAGTTAATTTTGAAGTAGTGCGATCGTTGTTGGGTGATGATGCGCCATTATGGGGGGCTGTGGCCTTGGGTTTAGATCTTATCCGGTGAAGAATGCTATTGATTTAGACTCGTCTTTATCCGACTCCCTATGATTTTAATAGAGTTGGGCGATTTGTCGTCCACTCCCTCAATAAGTATATTATATCACTTCCTAGTAAGTGAGTGAGAAGCTTCTTTTTGTTTTAGCTAAAATATCTGCATTAAATACATTATTGAGAAATAATATTATTAGTTATCGAGTAGGATCGCCATGACAGTTTCAGTTTCACAACAGGCTTATGCAGATTTGGTTGAAGAAGCTCAACATAATGGTGAGATCATCCATCATCAAACTGGTTTTGAAAGAATCTATAGATTGCCAAAGTGTTTTGGCAGAGGAGTTGATCACATCACCAAGCTGCGTAACGGACTGATTGTTCACATTCAAGAAACCCAACTGCGGCAACCCTTAATACTAGAACGACAGCATGAGTCTTCATTTCCACTCACGGCAAAATTTTATCTATCCAGTAGTTCTAGAATCAAAACTCCTGGTGCTATAGCTATCAAAGATGACTATGAAGAAACCTCCGGTTATAACTACATTTACTGCCTGCCCAATATCTTAGAATACGAGGAATGGCGAGCGGAAGAACAAATCCAGTTGGTAATGATTTATGGAGACATCGACTATTTCAGATTGTTTAATTTAGATGATCAATTTTTGCCGGAAACCTTGCGGCAGATGATTAAAGTTGGTGAACCAACACAGTTTCATCAATGCCTTGGTAAAAACACTATGGCAATGGAACAAGTCCTCCAGCAAATCCTGCATTGTCCGTATCAAGGAATTACCAGGCAAATGTATCTTGAAGCTAAAGCTCTGGAATTATTGATTTTACAGTTTACCAATTGGGCAGAAACCTCACATCAGTCAGCTGCTGCAAAGTTACGAAAAGATGACATTGAGCGACTAAATGCAGCCAAAGATATTTTGATGCGGACAATGAACAACCCCCCAACCCTATTAGAGTTAGCCCGACAGGTAGGAATTAACGAGCGCAAACTCAAACAGGGATTTCGCCAAGTCTTTGGGACAACAGTTTTCGGCTACCTACAAGACTATCGGTTACAACAAGCCCAACAGTTGCTGAAAAAACGGGATATGTCAATTGCCAGAGTTGCCACAGCCATAGGTTATACCAATCCAGAAGCATTTAGCGTGGCATTCCGACGCAAGTTTGCAGTCGGTCCTAAAGCCTATCAAATGAGTGAAAATTACTAACCTTTTTTAAGAAAGTCCGTTTCACAAAGAAAAAAGTCCGTTTCACAAAGAAATTCTAGAGGTTAACTTCGTATAATTTTTTCACTCACTTTTGCAAAAGATTCTTAATTAATAGCTAACTAACCCGATCGGGGTTTAGTTGGCAGGATTTGTCAGGACGTAAAATATGAAGATCTCAATTTTTCTAGCAGGAGCATTAGCCCTTGTCGCTGTTCAACCTGTATGGGCTGAAAGTATCAGCCAGATGGAAGTGGAAGGAAAAAAATCCCTCACTCCCGCCAAAAAACGACATAAATTTGTAGAAGGGCAAGTAGACAATATTCCCTACCTCAACGACTTTGTTATACTAAAAACGGGTCAAAAGTGTCATTCTGAACGAAGTGAAGAATCTCCGAGATACTTCGCTGCACTACGTTACGCTCAGTATGACATAAGTCCAGATTTCACCCGTTGGCAATATAGTCCCACCAGGACTGTAAAAGGATGGCTGTCTCAAGCAAATTCAGCAGTTATACAGGTAACTGGTGTGAAAGCTAATCCCACCGATCAAGGTGTAGAGATACTTCTAGAAACTTCCCAAGGAGACCAATTACAACTTACAAATCGCAGTACTAGTAATAGCTATATTGTTGATATCGCTAATGCACAACTACTTTTACCTAGTGGAGAGGCTTTCACATTCCGTTCTGAGAAACCAATTGCAGGTATTACTGAGATTACCGTCACAAATCAAGATGCTAATACTATCCGAGTCAGCATAATTGGTGAAACAAGTTTACCAAGTGCCGAGTTGTTTGATAGTGAGGAAGGATTAATTTTTGGTTTGGCACCTGTTGTAGCTTCATCACCACCCCAACAGCCAGCAACTCCGTCAGAGGATGAAACCCAACCAGAACAGCCATCAGCGGCAGCAGAAGAGCCAATTGAATTGGTGGTGACAGGTGTGCAAGATAGATATCTCATCCCAAATAGCTCAACAGCAACTAGAACTAATACACCTCTTCGTGATATTCCGCAAGGAATTCAAATCATTCCTCGTCAGGTGATTGAAGATCAGCAAGTGACCCGCCTAGATGAAGCTTTAAGAAATACTAGCGGTGTGACCTTTGGTGGCACAGGTTTTGGTAGAGACCTTTTGTTTAATGTCAGGGGTTTTGAACGCACTCAAGTCTTGCGTGATGGTTTTAATCAATTTCGCAATGGAGGAATTCCAGAAACCGCAAATTTGCAGCAAATTGAAATTCTCAAAGGACCAGCTTCTGTTTTGTATGGTGATATTCAACCAGGAGGAGTAATCAACCTAGTCACGAAAAAGCCCTTATCAGAACCTTTTTACGAAATTCAAACTCAGTTTGGTAGCCGTGGTTTATTTAGACCCAGTATTGATGTTTCCGGTCCGTTAACCACAGATGGGAATTTACTTTATCGGTTAAATGCCCTTTATCAAACCAGTGAAAGTTTTCAAAATGTCGATAATAATGTCAATCGTTTCTTTATTTCACCGGTTCTAAGTTGGAAAATCAGTGATAATACCGATTTTACTTTAGAAGTGGAATCTTTAAATGATCGAAGACCATCATCTTTTGGTGTACCTGCTTTCGGTAACAGAGTTGCCAATATCCCGTTTGATCGCATTATTAGTGAACCTGATGATGTGGTGAAAGAGAATTTTTTCAAAGTAGGATATACACTGGAGCATCGTTTTAGCGAAAACTGGAAATTAAATAATGCTTTTAGATACTTGCAGCAAAATATCTTGGCTGATGTAGCTTATGTTAGCTCAGTGAATGAAACAAATGGTATTGCCGAACGTAATTGGGCTATTCAAACAGACGATTCTCGCAACTATTCTTTCCAAACAAATATAGCAGGTGAATTTACCACAGGACCTATCAAGCATAAACTCTTAACAGGCATAGATTTGAGTCGAGTTGACCAGTTTTTCTTTACCAGATTTGATTTTGCCACGTCTATACCCATAGACATCTTCAATCCAGTATACAGAGCATTTGCTAGACCAAGACCTGAAGATTTACCTATACTGAATGATAGTCAAACAAAGACAGATAGACTAGGTTTTTATCTCCAAGATCAGCTTTCTTTGTCTGATAATTTGATAGTGCTGGCAGGTTTTCGCTATGACACAGTCAACCAAACCAATAGAAACAATCAGTTTGGTTCTGAGCAGACTCAGTATAGTGATGCCTTTAGTCCACGTATCGGTATTGTTTATAAGCCAATTGAAGAAGTTTCTCTCTACACCAGTTATTCACGCTCATTTAGTCCCAATGCAGGGATTACGGTCAATAATGATGTTCTGCAACCGGAACGTGGTGAAGGATATGAAGTTGGTGTCAAGGCCGAATTACTCAGAGGTAGACTGTCTACAACTTTGGCATACTTTGATATCACTAAACAAAATGTAGCTAACTCAGATTTAAATGCGCCTGGATTTGGATTCTCTGTAGCGACTGGTGAGCAAAAAAGTCAAGGTATAGAATTTGATGTTGTAGGAGAGATTATACCTGGGTGGAATGTCATTGCTTCTTACGCATATATTGACGCTGAGGTCACAAAGGACAATACTACACCAATTGGTAATCAGTTGGCAGGTATTCCCAAACACAGTGCCAATTTCTGGACAACATACGAAATCCAAAAAGGTGGTCTGCAAGGATTAGGTCTTGGACTGGGATTAAATTACGTGGGTAGCAGGGCGGGTGATTTGCAAAATAGCTTTGAGGTAGACAGTTATTGGCTGACGAATGCCGCAATTTTTTATCGCAAAGATAGGTGGCGAGTTGGACTCAATTTTAAAAACATTTTTGACATTGATTACATTTCAGGTGTATCGACTGCCACTGAGAGAGGAAATGATCCAGGTGAACCGTTTACGGTGGTTGGCTCAATTTCGTTGACATTTTAGATGATTATGCTTTCTATGTCGTGGATACGTCGCATACTCAAGCTGTTTGTGCTGGCCATGCTTACTACTTACATGATTACAGCCTGTGGAAATCAGATTGTTCAGCATCCTGTTAGTAAACAATTTTCTCCCACAAGCGAATGTCAAGTTATTAGACATGAAATGGGGGAAACTAAGATTTGCGATCGCCCTCAAAAAATTGTGGTATTTGGCCCATATATCCTGGAACTGTTACTGGCTCTTGATGTTCAGCCAGCAGGATTTGCCGACCAACTTCCATTTCATCATGGTGATTATAACAATCCTAGTCAACAAATTCCCTATTTGGGAGAGCGAATAACTGGTCAACCGATTAATGTAGGTCTTGCTTACAGTCCTTCTATTGAGGCATTACTGAAAATTAAACCTGATTTAATTTTAGGTACTGAAGCTAACACAACTCAGTATGAGATGCTCTCTAAAATTGCACCAACGCTGTTATTGAAATGGTTTGACGCGAAATCTAATCTGCGATTAATTGCTCAAGTGTTAGGACGTTCCGCTCAGGCAGAACAAATACTAGCTAATAATGACCAGCGATTAGCTATTGCTCAGAAAGCATTTTCTCCCATTGTTGCGGCTCATCCTCAAGTGCTGATTTTAGTCTCTGCGGGTCAGTCGCTTCAGCAACAACTGCGTTTTCCCAATACCAAAAGTTTTTGTACTTCTCTGGTTGCTAATTTGGGATTTCAAGTATTACTTCCTCAAAATTTGTCTCAGTCTCATGAGAGTCTCCCGCCGCCACTTTCTATAGAAACCTTATCCCAATTCAACGATGCAGACTTAATTATTTTGCTAGGAGCTAACTTTAGTGATTTTCATCAAATTAGTGGTCAGAATTACTTTGATCCTCAAGTGAAAAAGCTCAAGCAACAGTGGTCAGAAAATGCGATCGCTCAAACTATGCCAGCGAGTCAGGAGAATCGAGTATATTTCATCCCCGGCTATCTTTGTTTAGGATTACCAGGGCCAATTGGTACAGAACTTTACGTCAATGAACTACAAAAACAATTACTCTCCCCATGACAACTCAAAAACTCTTATCCGATTGTCAATTTTGCTCTGTTGTTTCTAAAAACAACGGTGAAGACCCCATTGGTACAGCGCATACAGCCGATACTTGGCTAGTTTTAGAGGCGCTACTACCTTGGACAGAAGAAAACTTACACAGCAATCCAATTCTCAGTCCAATTCACGATTTATTTCATGAATTAGAAAATCGGCACATACCAGTGATGCCAATTGCGATCGCACCTGACCGAGAATATTCTGTACCAGGATATGTCCGCGCTCTACATTACAAACGCCCTACAACAAACTTTGCTGAGTTTGAAAAGCAGGAATATTTAATCCCTGAAAGCCAAATTGGTCAATTTACTGGCGGTTTTTTAGAACACCCCAATGACCTAGATCAATTTCAACCATACCAACAGCCTCAAAATCAGATCCGTGAGATTCTGGTTTGTACCCACGGGAATGTAGATGTTGCTTGCTCTCGGTTCGGCTATCCTATTTATCAAAAGTTACGCCATAAGTATGCAGCCGCATCTGCGGGAAAGTTGCGAGTCTGGCGCTGTTCTCACATTGGTGGTCATCAATTTGCACCAACTCTGTTTGACCTACCCACAGGACAGTTTTGGGGACATATTGAACCAGATATTTTAGATGCCTTAGTTTGGCGTAACACCCCAGTCAAACAACTGCGTCAGTTTTATCGAGGTTGGTCAGGAATGACAAAATTTGAGCAAATAGTCGAACGCGAGATTTGGATGCAACATGGCTGGGAATGGCTTGAATACCACAAATCTGGTCAAGTATTAGCTCAAGATACAACAAACGATGAGTGGAATGCAGATTGGGCAGAAGTTCGTATTGATTTCACATCTCCAGATCACAGCAGACAAGGTAGTTATTTAGCAAGAGTGGAAGCTTGCGGTCAGGTCATGACTGTTTTGAATTCTGGCAAAGAGCAGCCTTTAGAACCTGTCAAACAGTATGCCATTAAGCAACTGATGACTGTCTAATTCTTTCCCCCTGCTCCCTGCCCCCTGCCCCCTGCCCCCTGCCTCCTGCCCCCTGCCCCCTGCCCCCTGCCTCCTGCCCCCTGCCCCCTGCCTGATTAGTAATTCCCCATATTTGCCGTGCGTACCTTCATGATTATTTGGTGCGGTCAGATTGTCTCTGCGATCGGCAGCGCCATGACTCGCTTTGCTCTGACTATTTGGGTTTGGCAATTAACTGGAGAAGCCACAAGCATAGCTTTATTCAGTTTCTTTTACCAACTCCCACTCATTTTTGTTTCCTTGTTTGCTGGGGTTCTTGTAGACCGTTATCGTCGTAAATATCTGATAATTTTGGGCGACACCAGCGCCATTCTCTGTACCATCATCATTGGATTGTTGTGCGCTAATAACAATTTACAAATTTGGCATCTTTACTTTCTGATTGCCCTTTCTGGTTGCTTTGGACATCTCCAAAATCTGGCCTATTCCGCTTCTATTCCTTTGATAGTGGCAAAACAGCATTACACTCGTGCTAGTAGTATGAGTGCCTTGGTTGTTCATGCTTCGGAAATTTTTGCTCCAGCCTTTGCTGGTAGTCTCTATCCATCCATCGGTTTATTAGGCATTATTGTGATTGATATTGCTACCTTTGCTATAGCCACAGGAACAGTTATTTTTCTCTCCATACCTCAACCTGCTATTACAGAGACAAGCAACAAAGAAGGGAAAACAATTTGGGAACAGTTAGGGTTTGGTTTTCGCTACATCCTGTCAAAACCGAGTTTGTTGTCCATGACGATCGCATTCTCCTGTTTTTGGTTTGCTCACCAAATAGCAGAAACTATATTTCAGCCGATGATTCTCGCCCGCACAGGTGGTGACACCGAGATTTTAGGTATTATTATGACTGCGGCTGGAGTGGGTGGTGTAGTTAGCGGTTCATTTTTAAGTATTTGGGGGGGATTTAAGCGGCGAATTCACGGGATGTTGCTTGGTTTTATTGGGACTGGCTTGAGTAAAATTGTTTTCGGTATAGCTCAAATACCATTTATTTGGGTGGGTACTAGTTTTTGTTCTGCTTTCAACCTGCCCCTATTATTTAGTTCCAGTAATGCCATCTGGTATGCCAAAGTAGAGCCAAATGTGCAAGGGCGAATTTTTGCTGCTGACCATACAATGGGCATGATTATTGGTACAGTTGCCAGTTTAATTGCTGGACCACTAGCTGACAAATTTTTTGAACCAGCGATGAAACCAGGAGGACTGTTGTCATCTACTTTGAGTCCCATTTTTGGTACAGAAACTGGTAGTGGTATGGCTCTTTTGTATGTAATTACTTCATTATGCGTTGTGTCAGTTGGAATTGGTGGCTATTTTTTTCCAAAACTGCGGAATGTGGAGGATATTCTGCCTGATCATCATGCTAAGTAGGGTTTGCTGTAGGAGGAGGTAGGGGGCAGGGTGCAGGGGCAGGAGTCAGGGAGCAGGGAGCAGGGAGCAGGGGGCAGGGGGCAGGGAGCAGGGGCAGGAGTTAGGGCAGGGCTGTTTCATTCGATAAGGTATGTATTTTGTCAATATGATTGGCAATAAATATCAGAGCAAAAGTCATAAATTGGTGACCATTTTGATGCCTAAGATTGAATGCCAAGCTTATTTTTCATCTTCTAGACTCTTGCATTTGCAAGCCTTTTAGGGAATGAAACAGCCCTGGGAGTTAGGGGGTAGGGGGTAGTATTTGGTTGTTTACTTGCTGCAATATTTGCCAGATATCCTCTACCCAGTCAAGGTGTTCTGGTTTGATTAAGCATGAACGCAGACAAGTCAGGTGGTCTTGGTCAGGCTCAATTTCTGGATGGGCATCAATAAAATATTCTATGGGAAGATGAGCGATCGCTAAATGTAGATTTTTTTTGGCTGCTTCAGTAAAAATATCTTTCGCCAACTGGGAAGCAACACTAGCACTCTTCGCTCTGGGAGTCCAAACTAGGATATCTAGTTCTGGTGCAAATGGGACAACAAACCTACCATCAGCTTGAATTTTTTGCCACAAAGCTAATGCAGCCGTTCTCGATTTACTCAGTTCAGTTGCAAATTCTCCGTCTCTAGTATAGGGAAGCAAACGCTGTGTAGCCCAAAGTGCCACAGCCGCAGCCCCAGGTCGAGAACATTCTAAGCTAATTTCCCCTAGATGCAACTCATCTGAAGTGAAATAAGTAAAAGGACACTCATGTTTATAGAAAGCCCCCACAGCGGTGTCGGAGAAAATCACGCAACCACAACCGTAGGGTTGAAGACCGTGTTTATGTGGGTCAATCACCAGAGAATCAACCTCAGACAGACAATTAAAAGCGGTTCTGGTGGCATCAGCGAGGTTATTTGCCAAAGTAAAATAACCACCATAGGCAGCATCAGCATGGATGCGAAAATTGTAATGCGATCGCAACTCCAAAATAGCTGGTAGAGGGTCTACAGCCCCAGTAGCAGTAGTACCCATAGTGACGACAACAGTGCCAATATCACCAGCCTGGAGCAGAGTTTCCAGAGCATTAACATCCATTCGACCAGAGCGATCGCTCTTAACAGCCGCAAAAGGCAGACCTAGCACCCCACAAATACGTTCGTGTGTATAGTGTGATTGCTGTGAAGCGACAATTTTCAAACCAGGCTTAACCTTTCCAGCCACCCACAAAGCTTCCAAATTAGCGATCGTCCCACCACCGCAAAGATGTCCCAGATGAGTTTCCCATCCAAACATCTGAGCAATTTCCTTAACCGCCTCTTTTTCCATGAAAGTACTAGCTCGTCCTCCATCTAACGCATGATTATTCGGATTAATCCACATCGACAGCATATAAGCCAAACGAGCCATAGCATGAGGCGGTTTTAGCATTTGTCCCACATATAGTGGATGAGGATAGGGAAAATTATCCTGCATCCGCTTCGCCACTGCCAACAAAACAGTCCGCATAGCATCTAATTGGCATGGAGAATTGAATTCTGGCATTCCTTGAAAACCCAATTCCAATTCCTCAAGTGCCTCAAACAGTAATTTCAAACTTTCTTTTTCTAGCATCAATTTCAAAATACTGATTAATTTGCTTTTTCATTTTGATGAAACGGACAACCAGCAGATACTTTAAAATTCGGATCAATCAACCGCCAGCGATTTTGAGAAAATCGATCCAATACATCCACAGCAGTACTATTGTCACATCTTAAGCTACCAGCTTCACCACCACCAAACTTTTCACAAACAGCCTTATGGGACTTAGCCAAACTAAAATAAGCAGCTACTAATTTGTGATGTTGAGGCTCAAGATCAGCAGGTAATCGCTCAAACACCGGTCGGAGTCTTTTCCATATCTTCACCAGCCAAGAATGCTCCCAAGACATAAGTCCACTAAAATCATTAGATTGAACGTAAGGAGGAGCCATCGTTGGCCGCACTTCGCTTTCATATTCTTGCCTACTAAAACTGCCAGCAAGCTCCATCGCTGCCCCCGATGCCATCATCAATTCAGCCGCCGTTTCTAACTCAATTTGTGCCTCTGAAATATTACCTAATGCCAGATTCATTTCAAAGCGGCTCAAACAAATAATCAAACCTTGAGTATTGATAAAAAATGACCAGTGAAATCCTTCCCAAATTTGTTGCGGCTCATTTTTAATATCAATCATGAAATTTCCTCCAGACATAAACTAAAAACTCTTGATAACAAATATGTATAAGTTTCAAATCCTCTCTTTTGCATTTCTATATAAATAGGGTCGAAATCATCAAAATTTTGACTGAGTTCCAGAAAATTTCTATATGCTAAAAGTAAACTCCTCACTAAGCAGATAGCAGGTTCCTGACTTTCTATATGCATCACGCCAAAATAATTATCAAAATCTTCAACCTCAACAGTTTTCAGAGAAGTCTCTGTAGAGGATATCTCTGCCGTAATCACATCTGTTATTTCCAAGTTTACTAATGCTTGATTAATGGTAATAAGCGCCTCTATATTTCCAGGTTGTTTGAGAGCCAGTAACAACTGATTAAGTGCCTTGTATAACTTAGTTTTATCAACTTCATTCAATTCTTGCTCAATGGGCAAGTCCCAAGGAACAAGTAAATGTAATTTCACAGCAAAATCATTTTTGTCCATGTCAGGGCAGAGTTTATTTTAGAGTTGATGAGTTCATAGCCCTATTGACTGAAAAGATTACTGTTAATCAGGTATTGGTATTGCACCTTAACTAAAAGCACTCAATTTTTATCCGCAGTATTGATCTAGGAAAAAAAGTTTCGTATTTTGTTTTTAATCACTACAAATTAGGGAAAAAACCTGCTGCTTGTATTTCATTGATACTATCTTTCATAGCCTGAATAATGTCATCAATATCTTCGTCTGTATGAGAGGTGGATAAAAAACCTCCACCCTCTCCTCGCAACAAAATTCCTCTGTCAAACAGGTGATAGCGTAATAAATTCAGACCTGTCATGAAGGAAGAAATTTCTGCACCTGAAAATTCTGGTAAAAAAATCGGGCCAAAAAATGAGCCAAAGTTACCCATACGGATAGGTAAATGTTTGGCTGCAAAAAAGATATTTAGTTGTTCTACATATTGTGCAGTACGTTGATTTAATTCTGTTTGTAGCGAGGAGCCTTGCAATTTTAAATACTTAAGAACTGCTCTGGCCGCAGCTATAGACAATGGATGCTTACAGTGAGTACCAGCAAAAAATGTCCTTTCTACTTGGGGGAAAGAAGCATCGTCATAATTCCACATACCACCATCAATTTTATCCATGTAAGTAGCTTTGCCAGCAATAACACCAATTGGCATTCCCCCGCCAACAACTTTACCGTAAGTGGCTATGTCTGCTTCCACACCAAACCAAGCCTGAGCGCCACCCAGATGCAAACGGAAACCAGTGATCATTTCATCAAAAATTAAAGTTATGCCTGATTGTTCTGTTAGTTGTCTGAGTTGTTGTAGAAATTCTTGAGGCTGTAAATCTGGACGGCGCGTTTGTACAGGTTCAACCAAGACTGCTGCTAATTCATCTTGATAAGCTTTGATAATCTCTAGTGACTGAGAACTTCCATAATCTAAAATCAAGACATCTTCAACCATACCGGGCAAAACTCCAGGCGCAATAGGTACTGCACGAGAATTTTCATGGGCTTGAGCTAAAGTACCATCAAAATGACCATGATAAGCACCAGAAAAGATAGCAATTTTGCTGCGCTTTGTAGCCGCTCTAGCCAAACGAATTGATGTCATTACGGCTTCTGTACCTGTATTACTAAAAGCTACCCTTTCCATCCCTGTCATTTCACTAATTAATTGGGCTACTTCTCCAACTAATTCAGATTGAGGACCAAGAGGTATTCCTTTTTCCAGTTGTTCTATAATTGCTGCTTGAATAAAAGATGGATTATGACCCAAAAGATTGGAGCCAAATCCCATGATTATATCTATATATTCATTACCATCAATATCCCAAATTCGAGAACCTTTAGCTTTTGTGCCAACAGTTAAATAACACATTTCTTTTGTGGCCAGATTAAACCATTCTGGGACTCTGGGATCAGCTAGTACTGAACGATAGGCTTGTCCCATTTGCTTTGAAGTTTTTGTCCGTTTAGTGTAACGCTCAATTAATGCTGTCAAATGTTGCTGTTGAAGGTTTGGTGTTTCTACTTGCATCACATTACTATCCTTGTAGTTATTTCAAATAAAAAAATAATTCTGGTATCAAAGCTTAAATAGTTCTGAAGTAAGGATACAGAATATTTGATCTAGCAGGAAACAGAAGAAAAAAATATCCTTCTTCCTCTTAACTCCTGCCCCCTGCCTCCTGAAGCTATTCATTTATCAATGTTTTAGATTTATGAGCTACAAAATAGCCATATTTGTTCTCTTTCTCACTAGCAAAACCAAAATAGTTATAAACTTTAATATTGGTAAAACCAATTTCTGATAATGCTGATTTTATTTCTGCTTGAGAATAGGGATGCACTGAAAAAGTAATGTTATAATGATCCCATTGATTAGCTAGGATTGGTAATAATAATGAGGGTTTGACAAAACGCAAAAATTTATTGTAAACCAAGCGTTTTATCTGCGGTAAAATTGAGTCAATGAGTGTAGAACTTTTATCTAATTGTCCATGTTTTTTTTGAAAAACGGTGATAGTGAACGTACCTGTTTTAGTTTCTGAATTATAGGTTTCGCCAACGCTCCAGGCATAGTTCTCTTGGAGTTCACCATCATTAACGGGTATATTACGATATCGTTTTTCTAAACCTAAATCAAAAAAGAATATGGTGTTTTCCTTCATAGCTGCATACACATTATGGAAAACAGATTTAAGTTCTTCAAGACTCATGATATGATTAAGAGCCGAATCAGTACAAATAACTGCATCAAAGGTATTTGGTAATTCAAATAAGCGGGCATCACCTAAAATGAATTTAGCATTAGGTGCATTCTTGCGAGCATAGTGCAACATTTTTTCTGAGCCATCAAGTCCAGTGAGTTGATAACCCTTGAGAATTAGTGTTTGTGTTAATTGTCCAGTACCACAACAAAGGTCGAGAATTTGCCCTTCTACAGGAAGATGTGGTAAGACTAATTGTTTCAGTTTTGGGAGCAATCGACGAGAGGATAGGTGTGCTTCTGATTCGTCATATAACCAAGCCCAGGGGTCGTAATCTGTGTAGCGAATTTGTGACTTCATCAAATATTTTCCTTTGTGTGAATTTAGAGATAAATCTGGAGGCTTGTAGCATCAAGTAATCATTGGTCAATATTTAAGCAATGAACTACTATTTTGCTGACATATTGTATATATCAGCTACTATTTTTTTTTGAATCTTGATTGAGAGTTGGATTAGGAATATTTCCACTCTGAATAAGATATGAAATGTAAGTATTTAGTAAATGTTCATTGATTGGGGGACAAGTAATTGATGTACCTGTAAGTCGATTGAGTGTATTCTGGCAGTCAAATTGCAATACTGCGGTATTAGAGGTTTGTGTTTGAGAAATTCTGCTAGGAAAAAGCGAAACTAATGGATATAAAGCGTGTTCCGGTGAATTTTCAGCTATATCCATGAGTTGTTTATGCCATTGGTCATAAGCAATTTCTTGAATAGAGTAACCATGCGATCGCAGTTGCTCAAACAAAACCTTTGCGGAAACAGGCTGGGGATGTACGAAGTGAAAAACTTGATTCCCAGCAATAGATTGCGTTGATAGATGAACAATCGCCTTGCTGGCGTAATCTATAGGAATTATATCCAGCATCATTTCCTGATCTGGTATGCAGCCTAGTTGTACAGAACCAATAATCAACCTGTACAAAAAGTCATTGACATTAAAGACACCCGTTTGGCTATGTCCTGATATACGTCCTAGTCGATAAATATAAACAGGGAGTCCGCGTGAGCCTGCTTGGTTAATTAATTTTTCAGCAACCCATTTACTTTGGTTGTAACCGCCTAATGGTACTTGATCATCAATATTATCCTGTTCTCGGATGACTCTGACTCCAGAATTACCCGCAGCCGCAAAAACGCTGCTGGCAGACATAAAATGTACAGGTTTGGCTTTCACTTGACAAGCCAATCTCAGAACTTCTTGGGTTCCGCAAACGTTAGTAGCTTTAAGTAAGGAGTAAGGAGAAGCATGATGTACCCATGCGCCATTATGATAAATTACATCAATGGATTCAGCCAACTTGTGAAATTCTGTTTCCGCAAGACCTAAGAACGGCTGTGACAAATCTCCGATCATGGGAATAATGCGATCGCTATAATTTTCATCCCAAATCAAATATGATTCCCAGCATTTTCGCAGCTTTTGTCTGGCTGATGTGATATCATTTGCCCGCACTAAACAGTAAATAGTAGCAGATGTTTGTTGCAGCAGTTCCTCAAGTAAAAAAGCCCCTAAAAAACCAGTCGCTCCAGTTAATAAAATAGAATTTGCATCCCTGCTTTCGGTAGCTACAGATGGAGGATAGATTGTTGAATCTAGGAGCGCATCAGCCGTGAGTAAGGCTAAAGTTTCATCATGATATTTGTCAATAATTCCTGTTGTTTGTCTATTCTCAATGGGTTCAGCCAAACCCGCAACAGTAGGAGCCTCAAATAAGTCCATTACTGTTAACTCTACCTGAAAAGCCTTAAGTAAGTGAGCAATTAGTTTAGTTGCTAGTAATGAATGTCCTCCTAATTCAAAGAAGTCATCATTCACACCTACCCGCTCAACTTGCAGAATTTCGGCAAAAATCCCTGCTAAAACTGACTCTGTAGGAGTACGAGGAGCAACAAATGCTGCTTCTAATTCCGGTCGCATTGTATCAGGTGCAGGTAACGCCCTTCTGTCTACTTTGCCGTTGGGATTGAGTGGTAAGGCTTCCAGAACGACAAAAACCGCAGGTACCATATACTTAGGCAACTTTTTTTCCATGAAGCGGCGCAAATCGCTGGTAGTAGGGATAATTTTCGACTCAGGTACTACATAAGCTACCAAACGTTTATCACCGGGGCGATCTTCTCTCACAACCACCACATTTTCTCGGATTGCTGGGTGTTGGGTGAGCAAAGCCTCAACCTCTCCTAGTTCAATGCGAAAGCCACGAATTTTTACTTGGTGATCTACACGACCAAGGAGCTTAATGTTACCATCTTTGAGATAATAAGCTAAGTCTCCAGTTCTGTAAAGTCTGCTACCTGGTTGATTGCTAAAAGGGTGAGAAATGAAAGCTGCCGCAGTTTTTTCCGGGCGATTGAGATAGCCTCGTGCCAAACCAACCCCACCAATGTATACTTCACCCACAACCCCAACAGGAACAAGTTGGTGATATTTATCTAAGATATACAATTGCTTATTGGCCGAGGGGCGAATAGTGGGAGATATTTGTCCCCCATTACCGCATTCCACCATACTGGCATTAACTGTCGTTTCCGTGGGACCATAGGCGTTGATAAATAGTCGCCCCTTTGACCATTGTGCAATCATTTCTCCAGAAGGAGCTTCTCCCCCTACTAACACCATCTGCAATGCTGGTAAATCTTCGGGAGTTAAGGCTGTTAGTGCTGATGGCAATATTGTCATATGGGTGATTACTTGTTTACGCAACAGCCGCATCAATGCTGTTCCTGGTAGTAACTCCTCTGGTGTTGCTAAGTGGAGGGCTGCACCAGAACCAAGTGCCATCAATATTTCTGGGATGGAAGCATCAAAACTGAAGGAGAAAAATTGCAGGATACGGCTATTTGGTTGGACGCGACAAGTGCGAATTTTGTCTTGGGTTAAATTCACCAATCCTTCATGGGGGACTAACACGCCCTTGGGAGTTCCCGTAGAACCAGAGGTATAGATTAGGTAAGCTAAGTTATTGATTGTGACATCACTGGTTGGATTCTCTTGGCTTTGTTGAGCAATCTTTTCCCCGTTTGTGTCTAAGCAGATGATTTGTCCTGGATAATTAGGTAGTTTTGCAACTAAGTTTTGGGTTGTTAAGAGAATGGGAATTTGTGAATCTGACAACATGAAAGCCAAACGTTCTTGGGGGTAGGCTGGATCTAGAGGTAGATAAGCCCCACCAGCTTTGAGGATGGCTAAAAATGCCACGATCATCTCCAAGGAACGCTCTACGCAAATGCCCACGATAGTCTCTGGGACTACACCTAGTTGTTGCAAGTAGTGTGCTAGCTGATTAGCGCGTTGATTGAGTTCTCGATAGGTTAAATATTGATCTTGAAAAACAACTGCGACTGCATCGGTTCTTTGTTCAGCTTGGGCTGTAAATAACTGATGAAAGCATAAATTTTGGGGATACTCTGTTTGGGTATGATTCCATCTCACCAATAATTGAGATTGCTCCACAGTCGTTAGTAAGGGTAATTCGGCAATTCGCTGTTCTGGATGATTGACAATAGCCAACAACAAATTTTGTAAATGATTTGCCATGCGAGCGATCGCTTGATCATCAAATAAATCTGTATTGTATTCAAATACCCCCATCAGTCCCGTGGAGGTTTCCCGCATATCCACAATTAAATCTAACTTAGCAGTAGAGTTGGACTGGGGTAGGGTCGTACTAGTTAAACCAGGAAGTAATACATCCATATCTGATGTATTCTGCATCGCAAACATCGTCTGGAATAATGGACTGTAGCTCAAGTCACGCTCAGGTTGCAGTTCCTCTACTAATTTTTCAAAGGGCAAGTCTTGATGGTCATAGGCTTCCCAAGTTACCCGTCGTACCCTACCCAATAATTCCCGAAAAGTGGGATTGCCAGAAAGATCAGTACGCAACACTAATGTATTGACAAAAAAGCCAATTAATCCCTCAATTTCCACCCGATTCCGATTAGCAATCGGTGAACCGACCAATAAATCTTCTTGGTAAGTGTAGCGATAAAGTAGGATTTTAAACGCCGTTAGTAGAGTCATGAAAAGAGTCGCCTCTTCTTTCTGACTCAAAACCTTAAGCGCTTGAGTCAATTCAGGAGATAAACAAAAAGATTGACTTGCGCCACGAAAAGTCTGAACTCTAGGACGGGGTAGGTCTGTCGGCAATTGCAATACTGGCAAGCTGCCGCCCAATTGTTGCCGCCAGTAAGCAAGTTGAGTCTCCAACACTTCACCTTGCAACCACTGACGCTGCCAAGCAGTAAAGTCTGCATATTGAATAGGTAACTCTGGTAGCAGAGAAGCTTGTTCCTGGGAAAAAGCTGTATATAAAACTGCTAATTCTTTGAGAAAAACCCCTATAGACCAGGCATCACCAATAATATGGTGCATGGTCAACAGCAATATATATTCCGACTCATCTAAACATAGAACAGTAATTCGCAGAAGTGAACCTTCAGCTAAATTAAAAGGTTTTTGGGCTTCTTGACTAATTAGGTGTAAAACTTCCCTTTCCCGCTGCCCTGTGCTTAAGTGTTGCAAATCCAATACTGGCAACATCCATTCTGAAAATGGGTGAATCATCTGGACTGGCTGACCTTCTATAGTCGGGAAGGTAGTCCGCAGCACTTCATGGCGACGGATAATTTCTCCTATAGCTTGTTCTAGAGCAGTCACATTCAGTGAGCCAATCAGACGCACCGCCCCCGGTATGTTGTAAAAGGAACTGTTCGGTTCCATCTGGTCAATGAACCACAGCCGTTGTTGGGCAAAAGATAGGGGGGGATGCCCTTGTCGGGGGATAGGAACAATAGATAGCGATCGTAAATGTGCGCTGAGTTCAGCTTGGGTAAAAAATTCGATAATTTCCGCTTTGCGTTCAGATATCTGAGTGCTGAGGCTTGGTGTCAATACTGCCTCTGGAGCATGACAACGTAAGCGATTATCTTCAACCCAGAGTTTGACATCTAGACTATTTAGATAGGAAAAGAACTCATCAATCGTTTTCATAATTCTATTTCTTTTCGACCTTTCTCCACAACACCAAAAGAACGTGAAACTTGGGTGAGAGCCAAACTTATTGTTTCCACTCGCTCGGCTAAATTGGCCACAGTTGGTCTCTCAAACAAACTACGCAGAGGCAACTCTATTTTGAATGCCTCACGCAACCGAGAGATCACCTTGGTGGCTAATAAAGAATGTCCTCCCAAGGCAAAGAAGTTATCATCAATGCTCACTTTTTCCAGTCCTAAAACATCGGCATAAATAGCAGCTAATATTTTCTCTGTAGAGGTGCGGGGTAGAACAAAAACAACTTGACTATTTCTGGAATTATCTGGTACAGGTAAAGCTTTGCGGTTGATCTTGCCATTGGGTGTGAATGGTAATGTTGCCAAATTCACAAAAGTTGTTGGGAGCATATACTCTGGCAACTTCTCCCCTAGAAAGGCGCGTAATTCACTCGTGACGATATTTGTGTTTAAATCAGGAACTATATAGGCTACCAAGTACTGATTACCAGGGACTTCTTCTCTAGCCATCACCACAACTTCCCTTACCTGTGGATGTTGTCTGATGACTGATTCAATTTCTCCTAGTTCAATGCGGAAGCCCCGGAGTTTAATTTGGTTGTCAATGCGACCAATATACTCAATTTCTCCACTAGGTAAATAACGAGCCAAATCACCTGTTTTGTAGAGACGGTCTGACGGGGATTTATGCAAAGGATGGGGAATAAATTTTTCTTTTGTCAAATCTGGGCGATTTAAATAACCCCGTGCCAGTCCCACCCCACCAATATGTAATTCCCCAGGGACACCCACAGGGGTTGGCTTTCCTTGCCCATCTAGGATATAAATTTGGGTATTGCTAATCGGGCGACCAATAGGCACAATTGGCAGCTGACTATGACGCTGACATTCCCAAAAAGTCACATCAATTGCTGCTTCTGTTGGCCCATACAAGTTATGCAACTCAACATCCAGACGGGCAAAAAAGCGGTCTTGTAAAGTTTTAGCCAAAGCTTCTCCGCTGCAAATCACCCTTTTGAGACAGCTACAAGCTGCCAACCCTGATTCCTCTAAAAACACTTGCAGCATTGAAGGTACAAAATGCACTGTTGTGATTTGCTCTTGAGCAATTAATTGGACTAAATAAGCACTATCTTGATGTCCTCCTGGTTGAGCAATTACCAATTTTGCTCCGGTGATTAATGGCCAGAAAAACTCCCAAACTGATACATCAAAACTGAAAGGAGTCTTTTGTAGAACTCTGTCTTGCGGTGTTAATTTATAGGTATCTTGCATCCACAATAAACGATTACACAGTCCTTTGTGGGTGTTCATTGTCCCTTTGGGTTTGCCTGTAGAGCCGGAAGTATAAATCACATAAATTAAGTTTTCATTGCTAACACCACTATCGGGATTTTGTTGATTATGGGGGGTGATTTGATCCCAGTCTGTATCTAAACAAATGACTTGGGCTGAATGAGTTGGTAATGTTTTTAGTAGTGGCGTTTGGGTAAGTAAAAGGGGAACTTGGGCATCTGCCAGCATGAATTCTAGACGTTCTAGAGGATAGGTTGGATCTAGGGGGACGTAAGCTCCTCCGGCTTTGAGAATACCCAAAATTCCAATAACCATTTCTAGAGAACGAGTTACACAAATGCCGACTAATATTTCTGGTTGCACACCTAATTTTTGCAGATGGTGTGCGAGTTGATTGGCTTTGATGTTCAGTTCTCGATAAGTTAATTGCTCATTTTCAAAGACCAAGGCAACTGCATCTGGTGTGCGTTCTACTTGCTGTGCAAACAACTGATGAATACAAATATTTGGGGGATAATCAATCTGAGTTTGATTCCACTGCTGTAATTGCAGATATTCTCCGGGAGTTAGTAAAGGTAAATCAGATAAACATTGTTCAGGATGAGCGACAATGCCAGCCAATAAAGTCTGAAAATGGGCGATGAATCGAGCGATTGTCTGCTCATCAAACAGGTCAGTTTTGTACTCAACTCTGCCGACCAAACCCCAGTCTTGTTGTGTGAACTCCATTGTCAAATCAAACTGTGATGTGTGAGTATCCACCTGTGAAGACTGCACATTTAAATCCCCAAGCTGAATATCCTTGGTATCAAAAGCATTTTGCAGGATAAACATCACTTGAAACAATGGTGAGTAACTTAAGTCCCTTGTCGGTTGTAATTCCTCTACTAGCTTTTCAAATGGTAAGTCTTGGTGAGCATAAGCACTTAATGCCATAGCCCGGACTCGATTTAATAGTTCCCGAAAGTTGGGATTACCGGATAAATCAGTCCGCAGTAATAAGATGTTGACGAAACAACCTATTAAACCTTCGGTTTGGCTATGATTGCGGTTGGCAATAGGTGAGCCGACGAGGATATCTGTTTGCTGGGTGTAGCGGTACAGTAAGGTTTTAAATCCTGCCAGCAGCAACATGAACAGGGTGACTCCGGTGTTTTGCGCTAGAGTTTGAAGTGCGCTAGTGAGATTGTGGTCTAAGGTGAAGGATTGGCTTTTGCCGATAAAGGTTTGTAATGGCGGTCGTGGTCGATTGCTGGGCAATTGTAAGAATGTGTTCGCTCCTTGTAATTGCTGTTTCCAGTAGGATAGTTGTTGTGCTAGATATTCTCCTTGCAGTTGCTGTCTTTGCCAGACTGAGAAGTCTGCGTACTGGATGGCTAACTCTGCCAATGGTGGGTTTTTACCTTGGCTCAAGGCTGTATAAATAGCGTTTAGTTCTCGAAAAAATACTCCTAATGACCACCCATCTGATACTGTGTGGTGCATGACAATCTGCAATAAATACTCAGTTTGTCCTATTTGTAATAATGTGCATCGCCATAATAAATCTTTGGTGAGGTCAAAAGGTTGCCGAGCTGCTTGGATAATTAGTTGCTCTCTTGCTTCTATTTGGTTGGCTGGGGAGAGCGATCGCCAATCTAGCAATGGCAAGGTAAAATTGACAGTTGGTGAAATAACCTGGATTCCTTGTCCGTTGATATTCCCCAAGGTGGTACGCAGAATTTCATGACGTTGGATGATTTCCCTAATGCTTTGTTCGAGGATGGGAACTTGCAGCGCACCATTAATTTTTAAGGTGCCAGATAAGTTGTAAGTTGCATTTATGTCTTCAATTTGGCTGATTAACCAAATTCTTTGCTGGGCAAAAGATAGGGGTATTGCTGCATCCCGTGGTACAGGTTGAATAGACTCTAGATGGGGACTGGTGGCTAAGTTAGTGGTTTGCAAAAATTGAATGATTTCTGCTTTATGCTCCCGTATCTCCGCTAACAATTCTGAGGAAATTAATCGTTTCGGGACACTATAACGTAACTCATGACCCTGAACCCAGAGTTTAACGTCTAAACGAATACACTCAGATAATAACCGATGAATATTTTTCATAATATTCCTTCCTCGCGATCGCTAAATTTAGCATTTGCTCCTAGCTGGAGTGTTTGACTAAGTAAACAGTGATTCTCTATGTATATTGATATCTCTGCTATGGTAGGTGCTTCATATATACTGTTTGCAGGCAAATTGATTTGGAGTTTTTGGCGCAGTCGAGAAATAACTTGAGTCGCTAGTAAAGAATGTGCGCCTAGCTCAAAAAAGTTGTCATATATACCTACTTGCTCTATTCCCAGCAGTTCTTGCCAAATATCAGCCAGTATTTGCTCAATTTCATTTCTGGGAGCAACATAAGCATTTTGCAGATTTGCTCTGGCATGAAATGACTGTGAATTATTTATTTTGTCATTATGTCCTACTGTTGAAAAATCTTGTTGCATCCAGCGCGTAATTCTAGTTTGTAAATCTCCAGTAGAGACAATAATTTGAGGAAAATTCCCACCGGATAAAATTCGTTGAAAAGCCTGAATTCCTTCTTCAGGTAACATGGTGAATTCTGCTAAAGTTCCCCCTATTTGACTGTCATCTCTCACTTTCCAGGTGTCCCAATTGACACTCAGCCAAGGAATAGAGTTGCTATCAGCATATTGATGGGCAAAAGTATCCATGAATATATTAGCGGCTGCATAGGCAGCATAACCCAATCCTCCTAAAATTGAAGAGAGGGAAGATAATAATAAGCAAAAATCAAGTTTGTGTCCCTGCAAAACTTTTTTTAATACCAAAAGTCCATTGACTTTAGGTGATAACTGCTGCTGACAAATAGTTTTATCTATCTTGTTAATAGCACTTGATAAAGTTTCTCCAAAAGTTCCAGCGGCATGAATTATGCCATGAAGTTGACCAAATTGCTGATCAATGTGGTAGAACAGTTTTTGCATATCGTCAAGATTAGCTACATCAGCATTGATAACTAAAACCTCAGCACCAATTTCTTCAAGTTCCTGAAGTTTGTGAATTTTGCGAGTGATAGTATCTTCAGCGTCATGATTTGTTAGCCACTGGCTCCATTCATGTTTGGCTGGAAAAGCCGAACGACCGATTAAAATGAGTTTCGCTTGTACAGTTTTAGCTAAATATTCGGCTATAACTAATCCAATATTCCCCAGTCCTCCGGTAATTAGATATACTCCTCCTTGTCTTAATTTATGTGTTGTTTCCAGATGAGGTTTTAATTGAATTGCTTCAAAAATTTGCACCCAACGATGATTTTTTCTATAAGCAATAAATCGGTCAGAAGATTGAGCGGTAATTTCTGTAATTATTTGCTTAATCAGTTGTTGGGAAATAGGTAAACTAACATCAATACTGCGACAGATGATATTTGGATATTCTTGAGGGATGACATTAATAGCTCCTAGCAAAGTTGTCTTTGCTGGGCATAAATTTTCTTCTCCATTGACATCATATAAATTGTTAGCTACAACTGAAATTTTTAACTCATTGACTAGATGATGTTTTGTTAATGCTTGTGTGAGAAATATCAGGCTGTAAAAGCCTAAATTTTGAATTTTTTCGCTGATTTCTAATTCTAGATTGGTATTAGTATCTGGTGTAACACTCCATAAATGCACGATATTAGTTGGCAGCTTATTTTGATCTTGCAGTTCATTGATTAAGGCTTGATAATCATGACTTTGTTCAGGATTGAGGGTATATGAATGTAATCCTTGTTCACCGCAGGAATCGCTAAATTTGTCAAATTTCGCTCCAATTTGAACTGTGATCACATCGTGACCTTGCTGTTGTAGTCGTTCTACTAGTTGCCAACCCAAGCCGCACTCATCCAAAAATACCAAATAGCTAGACTGTGACGGTGCTAATTCTTCATATTGGGTTGCTAGTATAGATTGTTTCCATAAAGGTAAATAGAACCAATCGGTAATATCTGCTTTTTTCACCGTTGATATCGGTGTTTGCGGTTCAATCCAATAACGCTGACGCTCAAAGGGATAAGTAGGCAAAGGCAGACGCTGACGGTGTTCATGAGTATAAAATCCTGACCAGTCTACGGATGCACCAGCTAACCACAGTTGACCTAAGGTATTCAGTAAAAATGCTACTGCTGATTGATTCTCGTCTACTGAAGATAGTATTACCTGTTGAGCAGATGTCGGATGCTGTTTGACTAAGGTACTCAAGGTATTTCCTATGCCTACCTCCAGCAGAATTTGTCCAGGTTGTTGGCATAACTCTTGTAAACCTGCGTTAAAATTCTCCGAAGGGGCAGGGAGAAATGACCCCTTCCTCGTGCCGTGAAGCGGAGTGGAAGATGGGTCTGAGTCCCCCACTTCTACAAAGTGGTTCTCGTCCAGGTGGGGTGGCCACTGAGCTTTGTCGAAGTGTCGAATCTCTATCTCAACTGTCCCCCCTGCTCCCTGCTCCCTGCTCCCTTGCCTCTTTTTCAGCCAGTAATGAGGATCTGTTGCTTCTTGGGTAGTAATCCAAGTTCCAGTCAAATTAGAGATGTAGGGAATTTGTGGTGGTTGCAGGTGAATTTCGGCAATTTTTTGACTATTTGTGACTAATTTTAAAGCGTCTTGCAGGGAAAATATGCCGGCTAAAGTCGCAGCAACATATTCTCCTGTCCCATACCCAATCATGCCTACAGGATGTATTCCCCAAGATATCCATAATTGAGCTAAAGCATATTCAATCACAAATAATACTGATTGAGTAATTGCTGTTTCTGGGGATTTTTCAGAATAGAGAATTTGACGCAGATCAATTCCTAGATCAGGTTGGAGAAGTTGACAGCAGATATCAATATGCTGACGAAATGTGGGTTCAACTTGGTAGAGTTCTTTCGTCATGTTCACATATTGCGTACCCTGACCTGGGAACATGAAGATAACTGGCCGTTCTTGTGATTCCTGAAATTGGCTGAATACTGTTGAGGAATCTTGTGATTTAAGTGCTTTGACAGCTGCGTCCAGGTTTTGAGATACTACTATTAGGCGATCGCTAAAAGCTTGACGACCAAGACTGAGGGTGTAAGCAATATCCGCTAAATTAATTTCTCTATGTTGTTCTAAATATTCAACCAAATTAATAGTAGCCTTGTTTAAGGCTGTAGCGGTTTTAGCTGAAAGAACTAACAATTGCCAAGGACGTGATTTCCCAAAAAGCTTTATTTCCGGAGCTTCTTCTAAAACTATATGGGCATTTGTACCACCAACACCAAAAGAACTAACACCAGCCCTGCGAGGAACATCATCAGTATTCCATGCTGATAATTTGGTATTAACGTAGAAGGGACTATTAGCAAAATTAATTTGCGGATTAGGTTGTTCAAAATGTAGACTGGGGGGAATCATCTTGTATTTTAGTGCCAAGATGGTTTTGATTAAACTGACAACACCCGCTGCTGCATTCAAATGTCCAATATTGCTTTTAACTGATCCAATCGCACAGTAACCTATTTTTTGAGTATCAGCACGAAA
The DNA here is from genome assembly GCF_034931625.1 of Anabaena cylindrica UHCC 0172. Taxonomy (GTDB): domain Bacteria; phylum Cyanobacteriota; class Cyanobacteriia; order Cyanobacteriales; family Nostocaceae; genus Anabaena; species Anabaena cylindrica_A. The sequence goes on from NZ_JAYGGY010000083.1 coordinate 69,568, forward strand.
AGCCTTTGTCAAAGCAGCAATTTCAATGGGATCTCCCATTGATGTCCCAGTTGCGTGTGCTTCAACATAACTGATAGTTTCGGGATTTAACCCAGCATTGGCTAAAGCTTCAGTAATTACCCCGGCCTGTCCTTCCACACTAGGTGCTGTATAACTAACTTTTAATGAACCATCATTATTAATAGCCGAGCCTTTGATCACTGCATGAATGCGATCGCCATCCCTTAATGCCTCTTCCAGCCGCTTTAAAACAACGATTCCCACGCCACTTCCAAACAGTGTTCCATTTGCTTTAGCATCAAAAACTCTACAGTGGCCATCGCTGGAAAGGATACCACCTTCTTGATAAAGATAACCCACTTTATGTGGCAGACTAATCGCAATTCCCCCTGCTAAAGCCAGATCTATTTCATGATTTAATAAACTTTGGCAGGCCAAATGAGTTGCTACTAAAGAAGTAGAACAAGCAGTTTGAACATTAATTCCTGGACCCTTTAAATTTAATTTATAACAAACTCTTGTAGGTAAATAATCTTTATCATTAGCTATTAATAAATTACCAAATTCGTGATCTCCTATATGATTTTTTTGTTGAAGTTTTAAAAGTGAATAATTATTAAAAATTCCCCCGGCATAAACACCAATTAATCCCTCGTAAATCTCTGGATTATAACCAGCATTTTCCAATGCTTCCCAAGCAGATTCTAAAAATATCCGTTGTTGAGGATCAGTTAAATCGGCTTCTGCCGGACTATAGCCAAAGAAACCAGCATCAAAAAGTTCTATATCTTCTAAAATAGGTCTAGCTTTGACATAATTTTTTTGACTATACACGGTTTTTGGTATCCCAGATACCTCTAAAACTTCCTCGGAAAAATGAGTAATAGATTCTACACCATTTGCCAAATTATCCCAAAATTGATTGACATTTTTTGCACCTGGTACACGACAAGATAAACCAATAACTGCTATATCCATTTCCAAATCACTCCATTTATTTTTGCTTTTGCATTATTTGTCTACGAATTTCTCCACGAGAACGTCTTTGTTGTAATGTAGAATCCTCTCTTTCATCCTGAGTTAATAATTGAGCAAGTTGACTAACTGTTGGCGCTTCAAAAATACTCACCGTGGGCAATTCGATATTAAACTCTTCTTTAAGTTTGGCAATAACTCGAATACCAATTAAGGAGTGACCACCCAATTCAAAAAAATTATCACAAATTCCCACTTTTTCAATTCCTAAAACCTGTTGCCAGATATCGGCAATTATTTGCTCCATTTTATTACGAGGCAAAACATAAGAATTATTCAGATGAGGACGAGGATAAGTTGGTTGGTCTGAATTTTCTTTGACTATTGCCTCTTCAAAAATAGACTTCATACTAGCATATTGAGCCATCGTTTCTTGGATGTCTTGAGTAGCTACAAGAACCTGAGATATTCCACTTTCAAGAATGCGGTTGAATGCTTCCATGCCTTCTTTTACAGTGATACCATTCTTGAGAACTTCAATATGGGACTGTTGAAATCCATACTCTACTTGTAGATTCACTGCCATTCCTACTTCTTGCCATACATTCCAGTTAATAGTTACAGTTTTCAATGTTGAAAGGTGAGCAAATCTATCCAAAAAAGCATGAGCAGCAACATAATCTACGTGTCCATATCCACCAGTGAAAGCTGTAATAGAAGACCAAAAAACTAAGAAGTCTAATGGTACATCTTTGAAGATATTATCAAGTACTAATGTTCCTTGAATTTTCGGTGCAAAGACGGGTTTCAAGATTGTGGGTGTTTTGAGTTGAGCTAAACCTCCACCACGTACTCCAGCGGCATGAATTACTCCATGAATTGCACCAAATTTTGCGTTTATTTGAGTTACTGCTAATCGCATTTGGACTTCATCAGCAACATCAGCACTCAAAACTAATACTTCTGCACCAAGTTTTTCTATTTGTTGTAGTTTACGAATCTTTTGACTAGAAATATCTTGTTCATCATGGGTTAATAACCAATTTTCCCATGTTGATTTTTCTGGTAAAGTTGAACGCCCAATTAAAGCTAATTTGGCTTGTGCTGTCTTGGCTAAATATTCGGCAATTCCTAAACCTAAACCACCGAGTCCACCAACAATTAGATAAACTCCTTTTTGTCGCAGTTGTTTTGTTGTTGCTGTCTTTTCTAAAGGTATTGCTGCAAAGGTTTGTACCCAACGATAGTTATTTCTATAAGCAATTACATCTTCGCTAGTATCTGCAACAAGTTCTACTATTAATTTATCTATAAGTTCATTTTCACTTAATTTATTAATGACAATATCAATGCTACGACAAGTTATATTTGGCTGTTCTTGCGGAATGACTTTACAGCCACCTAAAACTGTAGCTTTTTCTGGGTGAATATTTTCATCACCGATAACTATTTGGATATCATGAGATATAACGCCAATTTTTAAAGGTTCGGTGATTTTTTCTTTAGCAATTACATAAGATAAATTGAGTAGGCTGTATAAACCTAGTTCTTGGGATTTATCAAAGGATTCATGGGGATTAAGACTCCATAGGTGAGCAATTAAGGGTATTTTTCCTAATTGAGATATTTTCTGAAATAATTTTTCATAATCTTCTCGGACTTGTGGGTTAATTGTATAGACTTGCTCATTTACCTGAGAGAAGAAATTGCCAATTTTAACTTGAATAACTTCCTGTTGGTAGTGAGTTTTTAAGCGTTGACAAAAAGCGTCCCCAAATCCAGTATGATCTACGAATACTAGCCAAGAAATATTTGCTGTTGCTAAATCTTGTGTAGATATAATTGAACGTTGCCAAGAAGGGAGGTAAAACCAATCATCTAGCTTTAATCTTTGGCTGTGATGATTGCTTTGTTGTGGTGGATCAATCCAATAACGCTGACGCTCAAAGGGGTAAGTTGGTAATGGTAGGCGATGGCGTTTTTCATGCTGATAAAACCCAGACCAATTTATCTGTACTCCTGTCAACCAGAGTTTGCCTAAAGTATTGAGAAAAAATCCTACATCAGAATGTTTTTCCTGGGGATGACGCAGGGAAGAAAGTATGACTCTTGCAGATGCTTGTTGTTTAGTTAAGGTAGTTAATGTCCGTCCTGGGCCAATTTCTAGAAAAATTGATTCTGCATTTTGTAACAACTGAGCAATTCCTTCCGCAAATCGTACACCTTGGCGTAGGTGTTGCGCCCAATAATTGGGATCTGTGGCTGCTTCTGGTGTGATCCAAGTACCGGTAAGATTGGAAATAAAGGGGATTTGTGGGGGATGAAGTTTGATTTTTTGGACTGCTAAGGTAAAAGGTTCAACCACTGATGCCATCATTGCGGAATGGAAGGCATGAGAAGTATGTAATCGTCGGTATTCTATGCTTTTTGTTGTGAGTTGTTGTTCTAGTTTTGCTATATCTGCTATTGTTCCAGATACGACGCTCAAGGATGGTGCGTTGCTGGCTGCTAGAGAGAGGTTTTCACCTAAAAATGATTGCATTTTTTGAGCGGGTAAGCTGACGGAAAGCATTGCTCCTGCCGGTAGTTTTTGCATCATTTGCCCACGAGTTACTACCAGTGATAAAGCGTCCTCTAGGGAGAAAACACCAGCGATACAAGCTGCTACATATTCCCCTATGCTATGACCAATCATGGCTACAGGAGACACTCCCCAAGACATCCACAATTTAGCTAGGGCGTATTCAATGACAAATAAGGCTGGTTGAGTAATTGCTGTTTGCTGTAATTGCTGGGTTGCTGTTTGAATATCTGTTTCAGTTGGATATAAATAGGAGCGTAAATCAATGTGGAGATGATGTTGGAGATAGTCAAAACAGCGATCGCACTCTTCCCTAAATATAATCTCCTGCTCATAGAGTTCTTTACCCATGTTGACATACTGCGATCCCTGTCCTGTGAACATGAACACTACAGAGCGAACGCTAGATGCCAAAAATTCATGATCAACGGAGTCCAGCTTTTTAACTGCATCCTCAAGATTCTCTCCCACTACCATCCGCCGATAATTGAAGTCTTGACGACCAATTTGTAAGGTATAGGCAACATCAGCTAAGTTCAAATCTGGATGCTGTTTTAAATGTGCAGCTAAATTTTTTGTCGCTGTTTCCAAAGCAGAACTAGTTTTAGCAGACAATACCAATAACTGTTGTTGACGAGCAGAACTAGAGGTTTCTAAAGGAGGCGCTTCTTCTAAGATGACATGGGCATTTGTCCCACCAAAGCCAAAGGAACTAACCCCAGCACGACGAGGATTATCGTTAGTTTTCCATTCCAAAAGCTTTGTATTGACGTAAAACGGGCTATTTTCAAAATCAATTTGGGGGTTGGGACTCTCGAAGTTGAGGCTGGGTGGGATAAGTTTGTGGTCAAGTGCTAAAACTGTTTTGATTAAACCGACAATTCCCGCTGCTGCATCTAAATGACCGACATTGGTTTTCACTGAACCGATCGCACAATAGTTTTTTTCGTCAGTGGTAGCGCGAAAAGCTTGTGTCATCGCGGCAATTTCAATAGGGTCGCCTAAAGCTGTGCCGGTACCGTGAGCTTCAACATAGGTAATGGTTTCTGGCTCAACTTCAGCCATTATTTGGGCTGTGCGAATAACTCTGGTTTGACCCTCTTGACTAGGTGCTGTATAACCAACTTTGCCAGCACCATCGTTATTAATGGCAGAACCTTTAATGACTGCGTAAATACGATCGCGATCTGCGATCGCATCTTCTAATCTTTTTAAAACTACAACCCCAATCCCATTCCCTCCTACAGTCCCATTCGCCCTAGCATCAAAGGCTTTACAATGTCCATCAGCAGCCACAATTTCATCTGGAGATAAAGTTAATTCGTTTTGCGGCACTTTTACAGCAACACCAGCCCCTAAAGCCATATCACATTCGCCACTCAACAAACTTTGACAAGCTAAATGAACCGCCACCAATGAACTAGAGCAAGCTGTTCCGATACTGACACTTGGCCCTGTGAGATTTAATTTATAAGAAACACGACTAGCAAGATAATCTTTATCAACGCCAACTAAAGTTTGTAAAAAGCCTTTTGATTCTATCCAGCCTTCATTGGGAATTAAGTTATAAAGCAAGTAAGTACCCATCCCCACACCAGCATAAACTCCTATTGGTCTGGTTTCTAATTGAGAGTTATAGCCAGCATTTTCTAAAGCTTCCCAAGCACATTCTAAAAATAAACGATGTTGAGGATCTATTGCTTCTGCCTCTCTAGGATTAAAACCAAAAAAAGCAGCATCAAATAATTCTACATTACTCAGAATTCCACCAGCTTTGATTTTCTCTTCTGTGTCTGTTTTAGCTAATTTTGTATTTGCAAAAACTGAAGTTAACTCAACTCCTGTTTTCAGATTTTCCCAAAATTCATCAATATTATTGCAGCCAGGAAACCGCCCAGCCATACCAATAATTGCAATCTCTAAACCATTGTGCTGAAAATTCATAAAAGTTAGTTGTGGAAAAAATTTCATACTGGAAACTCGATGCATCAGATCAAATTTCCCTGCACACAATCCATCTTTATCTGCGTCCATCTGCGTACCCTTCTCCTGTCAGAGACACTGCGCGAACGGGAAGCAAGCCACAATTATTCTTGATATTTTGTTCTATGCAGCTTCATCTTAATTGGGTAATTACTTTTATTTGTTGGAGTATGCCATCGAATTCATATTTGATTTTTGAAATAAGTAAATCAGCACGATTAAACCTAACTACAAAAAGAAAGATTAACAAGCTTTAAACCTTATCCCAATAATAAATATCACGCTTAATTACTTAGAGGATGTTTTAAAAGTTTTTCGTGTGGTATTTAACACTTGTAGATCCTCCTAAATCCCCTTTAAAAAGCCCTTTCTAAGAGAGGTTGAGGGGATCTGAAAATATGCGATACACAATGAGGGACTTTTCCAACGTCCTCTTATATAGCGTTACCTAATCACATGAGGTATATCATAGCCCCCTCCTCGCTTGCGGGTGGGGTTCTTGTACCTCACTCAACCGATAACCGCTATAACTAGGGTAAGTTTGGTTTTGATGGATAGATACTTGAGAATTTATTGAAAGTTATTTTTATTAAAGTCTCAATTTTAGTAATCTTCCTGCAACCCAGATTTATATCAAAAAGCTACTTATTGCAAGTAACTTTCATTAGATTAATACAGGTCAACAATTTTGGCAAGCCTAAAATCAGAAAATATAGGTACAAAAAACTTGGTGTTCCGGTGTGTTTCCATACAAAATGCCGTCTATACAATTCTTTCAGCCTCTTCAGGAAAGTAATTTTACCTAAATTATCTGGAAAAAGAGTTGTAATTCCTTGAAAAAAGAAGATTTTTATCTTATCGACATTTCGCATCCATCTTAAGACATAGATATATTATTGTATAACTTATAATAATGCTTTATTGCTTAAAAGATAATTATTTTCTATTAAATATTGATTGCAAATGCAATTAATTACTATTAGAGTATCTACAGACATTATTGAAAATAAGTTGCATTAATTAGCTCAAATCAAACAGTTTGTTGTCAGCGTCAGCTACTAGCAAACACCCCAGGCATCGTCCAGGGAGTCTTTTGCAAAAAGTCTAATTAAATACAGCCAGAAATCTGCACTTGACTTCGAGTCATAAGCTGGGGAGTTTTTTGCTTCATGGATACCTTAAATGTGATGAATACCCTGAAAACAATACTGACTGATTTAGGTATTCCCGAAGAATCGCTATGTGAAGACACCTTTTTAAGCAAAGATTTACAGATTGATTCGGTAGAAACAGTAGAAATTGCTTTGGGACTAAAACGAAAACTAGGGGTCAACATCAAACTAGAAGCTTGGCAAAATATGACCTTGGCTCAAGTCTGCAATGTAGTCGAGGCGGCGATCGCCAACAAAACCTAATATTTAGCCTAAAAGGAAAGTTGGATGGACAGTATTTCTGAACATTTACCTCCATTATTTAACGTTGCAGCTTACTTTATAGAAGGCAATTTAGCCCAGGAACGCAGCGAGAAAACAGCATTTTACTATCAAGATCAGACTTATACTTACACTCAAGTGAGTAGTTTTGTCCGACGCACGGCTAAATTACTTTCTCATCTTGGTTTAGAATCAGAAAACCGCATAGCAATTCTTGTCCCAGATACACCAGAATTTGTCTTTGCTTTTTGGGGTGCTATTTGGTTAGGTGCTGTACCTATCCCCATTAATACTGCCTACAATGCTGATGACATTCAGTATATTTTGCAAGACTGCCGTGCTAAAGTCTTACTCACAACCGAAGAATGGCAACAAAAATTAGCTCCTATCCAGTCGCCGTATTTGCGTAGTATTCTGTCCATAGATGGGGAAAATTCATTTTTATCCCAACTAACCCAACAAGATGAATTACTAGATTGGGCGAAAACATCACGGGATGAACCAGCTTTTTGGCTTTACACTTCTGGGAGTACAGGACGACCTAAAGGTGTAATTCATCTCCATCAAAGTATGGTGGTTTGTGCAGAACAGTACGCTAAAAATACTCTAGGTCTGCATAAAGATGACATCACTTATTCAGTTGCGAATATGTCTTTTGCCTATGGCTTGGGTAACACCTTATATATGCCGATGGCAGTTGGTGCAGCAGCTGTACTATCTAATGGTAATAATGCTTTTGAAATTATTACCGACATCCAGCGATATCAACCGACGGTACTGTTTGGAATACCTAGCATTTATGCATCTATTCTCGCTGTTGATGAAATCTCACCTTTAGATGTTTCTTGTTTGCGTTTATGTGTATCCGCTGCTGAACAACTACCCAAAAGTATTTGGCAACAATGGCTGAAAACTTACAACCACGAAATTTGTGAAGGTATTGGGACTACAGAGTTTTTACATATATTTCTCTCCAATCGCATAGGGGAGTGCAGAACAGGAACTTCCGGACGACCGGTATCTGGTTATGATGTGGAAATTGTTGACGACGACGGTACTCCTTGTCCTCCAGGCACGATTGGTAACTTACAGGTGAGTGGAGAAAGCCTGATGTTGGGTTATTGGAATCGACTATCGCAAACGCGCAAAGCTATTTATGGACATACTATGCGGACTGGGGATAAATATGTGCGTGATGCGGATAATTATTTCCGATTCATCGGGCGATCTGACGACTTATTTAAGGTCAATGGTCAATGGATATCACCTATAGAAATTGAGGATGTTTTGCATCAACATCCCCAGATTTTAGAAGTAGCTGTAGTCCCAGAATCTGAAGGTGGTGAACAGTTAACTCAGATTGTGGCTTATGTTAGCCTTCAGTCGGGACAGGAATCTTCACCTGAATTAGAAAATAGTATTCGGAGATTTGCTAAACAGCAATTACCTCATTTCAAGGCTCCAAAAATAGTTCGCTTTGTAGAATGTTTACCCCGCACGGCAACTGGCAAAATTCACCGTCATTTATTATTTAAGCAACAAAGTTTTGTTCTTAATTCGTAGTTGGGGGATTTCAGATACTCAAGGAATATGGATAAATGAACCGCGAAGGCGCGAAGGGCGCGAAGGAAGAAGGAAGAGGGAAGAAGGAAGTAGATAGGTAATCTTTGATGGGAAGGGATTACTATCTCGGTTTAGAGAATTGGTATTACTTAAGAAATTATCAAAAAGGATCAAGTTGATGGTAGCTGAATTAAAGACTGAAATCAAGTATCATGAAACATTTATACCAGGAGAAAGAGAGCCTATTCTGGTTTTAAAGAATCTGCTAGAAGCTGGGATTTTTTCTAACTATGTGATGTATGAAGGTAATAATGAAGTTCGGATTGCTGGTAATGAACTTGTTAGGGTTTCGGTAAGCCAAGACTCTGTAGTAATTAATGGTTTAGGAAAGTTTCACTCTGAACCAGTTAGCGATCCTTTGAAACAAGTAGAGACTTTGCTCAAGTCTTTGAATATTAAAAATTGGACGGCTTATGGTTATATTGCATTTGATATAGCTCGTTTTTATTCGGCATATTCTAAAGCAATCTCTCAAGAACTGCTCTATTTTTTGATTCCTGAAACTGAATTGCGCTTTACAGAAACAGGAGTTCATATCAAGACTACCAAGTCATTAGACCAGATTGAAGAACTATTATTTGTAGAGGCTTTTCTACCAGATTATGAATTAACTTCTTTAGTGGTTGACTTTAGCGATCACGAAAATTACAAAAACCGTGTTGATACTTTAATTACGGCAATTCAAAACGGTGATTTACAAAAAGCAATTATTTCCCGTTCTGTGAAATTAATGGGTAATTTAGATATTTTGGGGACTTATGTAGTCGGTTCTAAAGCCAATAATTCTGCACGTTCCTATTGTTTGAATTTAGAAGATATCCGTGCTGTTGGTTTTAGTCCTGAGATTCTCATGCAGGTAAATAAAGATGGTTTTGTAGTTACAAATCCCCTAGCAGCAACTCGACCTCGTGGTGCAGATGTTGAAGAAGATACACGATTGAGTGGTGAACTGTTTACAGATGCAAAAGAAGTGAAAGAACATTCGCTTTCTGCTTGGTTAGCACAAAATGAGATTACTTCACTTTGTTTACCAGAGACTGTGCGAGTTTTTGATTTTATGGAAGTCAAAAAGTACCGTTGTGTACAACATCTTTCATCACGAGTTGGTGGCCAACTTCTCCCAGAAAATACTTTGTGGGATGCTTTGAAAGTTTTATTTCCTGGAATTACTGTTTCTGGAATTGATAAAGAACAAGCCTTAAAATGGATTAACCATCTGGAAGACGAACCGAGAGGAATTTATGCTGGTGGTATTGGTTGGGTAGATAGTAATGGTGAGGCAGATATTGCGATTGCTATTCGCTCGGTTTACCAATACGGGAATAAAATTCATTTGAATGCTGGGGCGGGAATTGTTGCCGAATCAATTCCAGAAAAAGAGTATATCGAGTCGGTTAATAAGATGAATACGATGTTAAATAATTTGGTTTTAGAGGCTTAAAAAGTTCAGGAATGTATTGACGATTCTAGGGTATATTATCACCATTGAGTATGACATCATCCAAAAATAAAGGTGCGTCTGCTGCATAATAAACCCTATTATTTCCACTTGTTACTATTTAGAAAGGCGCAAAAAACTGAAGTATATAACGAAACGTAAAGTTACTTGAAAACCTCTTGTCCCCCTGCCTTGTCATAACGACAATTTTTAATGCCAACCTACTTATTTAGAAATAATCCTGTCATGAACAATTATCCAGTAGGTATTCGCTCACTTGCAGTTAGTTTTCCTAGTATTATTCGTACAAATGATTATTGGCGGCATAAATTTCCCAATTTGTTCGCTAAAGAAAAGCTCAGAAAAACAAGAATTGTTCCTGCTATAGAATCTACCTCGGACAATAACGGGATTGATATTTGGTCACAAGAAGTAGCACCTTATTTGTCTGATGCATTTCGGGGGAATGTTGAGCGCCGAGTGCTTGGTGAAGACGAGTCATCATTAAAGTTAGAGTGTCATGCAGCAAAAGATGCGATCGCATCTGCTAAACTCTCCCATAATGAAATTGATTTGCTGATTGTCGCTTCACTCTTTAGCGAACATATTGGACCTGGTCATGCTTCTTACCTCGCTCACCAACTAGAACTACAATGTCCTGCTTGGAATTTAGAATCCACCTGTTCCAGCGCTTTAGTGGCTTTAGAAAACGCTCATGCACTGGTGCAAGTAGGAACATACCGCAATATTTTAGTAGTTGTTTCCCAAATCGGATCTAACACTGTTGATGAAGAAGATACCCTCTCTTGGTCAATGGGTGATGGTGCTGGTGCTTTTGTAGTTGGTTTGCTGAAACCGCACCAAGGAATTCTCGGTAGCAAAATTGTTCATACTGCTGAAACCTGTGGCGCTTACGTACATGAACTGGTAACTGATGCTCAAAAACAACCGCAGATACTTACCCGCACTGGAACAAACGCCAATACCCTCGCCGAAACAGCTGTAGATTTTGTGAGGCAATGCTGTCATGCGGCTGTGGCTGCGGCTGGTGTCACCCTTGACCAAATTGATTTTTTTGCCTTCAATACTCCGACTGCTTGGTATGCCAGTGTTTGTACTAGAGCTTTAGGTATCAATCCAGAGCGTACCATTAATCTCTACCCTCGCTATGCAAATATTGGCCCTGTGCTTCCCATCGCTAATTTGTATCATGCTGTCCACGCAGATAAGATTCGTGAAAATGATTTAGTTCTTGTTTATACAAAAGGTGCGGCAGCAACTGCGGCAGCAACTGTAATGCGTTGGGGTGATGTAGCCTTGGGTCAGGTTCCGGCTGATCCCATCAGCGTGACTTGGGAAGATGAGATAGTTAAACCAGCAAAAATTAGTAATTTATCAACAGCACAAAACAACTTTTATCGAGAAAAAATTCTCGCGGCTGCGACCAATTCACAACAACAAATGCTGGAAATGTATCTTTTGGAATCCATGAGTAGTTTATTACAAATCCCTTTAGAAAAATTAGATAAAAAACAATTTTTTGCTATATTGCTTGATTCTTTAATGGCAATTATGTTAAAGAATAAAATTGAATCTGATTTACAGTTACAGGTGTCATTAAATCAATTTTTAGGTGAACAAAATATAAATGGTTTGGCAACAGAACTGCTCAATCAATTAACTTTATCAAAATTAATTACTAAAGCAGAAATCGCCGCAGAAGAAAGAGAAATATTGAGTTTGTAGTCTAAGACGATGTTTGAAAAGTGTCCGCTGATGTATTAAAAACTTTAGATCCTCTAAAAATTAAGAACAAGCGTACAATTAAGTCCAAAAATTTTGCGCCTTCCCTTCAAAATACATTGTTTTTCTTTGCGCCTTTGCGCCTTTGCGTGAGATTATCCTCTTGACAAATCTGGCTAGAAGCCCATCCCACAAGATTTGATAATCTATTTCCGATACTGTAAAATATTTGGTTAAAAATATGAATCTACATTTACTGTTAAATAATCTTGCTAACAAAGGTGTAAAACTATCTGCTAATGAAGATGCACTTTTAATTGATGCACCCAAGGGAATAATTACACCAGAATTGCGAGATTTACTAACTGAGCATAAAGCAGATTTGCTGAGATTGCTGCATCAAAACAGTAAAGATACTAACGATACAGCTTTACCAGTTGTTGTGCCAAAACCAGAGCTACGTTATGAACCTTTTCCTCTCACTGATATGCAGCACGCATTCTGGGTGGGTCGTAGTAATGTATTAGATTTAGGTAGTGTTTCTAATCATGGTTATTACGAAATTGAAGGCCATGATTTAAACCTAGAAAGATTAAATTGGGGGCTGCAAAAATTAATTTCACGTCATGATATGCTGCGGTCTATAGTATTAGCAGATGGTCAGCAGCAAATTCTAGAACAAGTACCTGCTTACGAAATGGAGGTTTTAGACTTAAGAGAAAAAGATGAAGAAAGTGTCAAATTAGAGTTAGAAAAAATTCGCGATCGCTTATCTCATCAAGTTCTCCCCGCAGATCAATGGCCTTTATTTGAATTTCGCGCTACCAAATTGGCTCAGGAACGTGTGCGGCTACACGTCAGCTATGATTTGCAGGTATTTGATGCTTGGAGTTTGTTTCGGTTATTTGATGAGTGGTTTGCACTGTATCAAAATCCTGATGCCCTATTGCCATCGCTGGATTTGTCCTTCCGGGATTATGTCTTGGCAGAGCGATCGCTACAACAAACAGAATTATACAAGCGATCGCAAGATTATTGGTTCAGCCGTCTAGATAATTTCCCCCCAGCACCAGACTTACCCCTAGCCAAAAACCCCAAAGCACTCAAACAACATCGCTGTCGGCGCTATCAAGCATCCCTCCCCCAACCGGAATGGCAGCAACTAAAGGAGAAAGCCGCACAAATCGGTTTAACGCCTTCTGGAGTCTTATTGGCTGCTTTTGCCGAAATTTTGACAGTTTGGGGTAATAACCCCCAATTTACCATCAATCTAGCCCAATTTAACCGTTTACCACTCCATCCCCAGGTCAACGATATCCTCGGAGACTTCACATCTGTCATCCTCTTAGCAGTAGATAATTCCACCCCTGAAGCATTTACCGAGCGATCGCGCCGCATCCAACAACAACTCTGGCAAGATTTAGAACACCGCTACATTAGTGGAGTGCGCGTAGTCCGGGAACTAGCTCGGAGAAAAGGCACAGGCCCCAGCGCCATGCCAGTTGTCTTTACCAGCACCTTGGGTTTTAGTTCCTTAGGACAAAAAACCATGACATTTAGCCATTTTGGTGAACTAGTTTATGGTATCAGTCAAGCTTCTCAAGCTTGGATGGATGTACAAGTTTGGGAAGAAAAAGAAGAACTAACATTCAACTGGGACGTAGTGGAAGAACTTTTTCCTGAAGGACTAATTGCAGATATGTTTGAGGCTTATAGAAACTTTCTCAAACTGTTAGCTACCTCCGATTCAGCTTGGCTAGTTACTTCTCGACAATTAATTCCTCCGGCTCAATTAGCATACCGAGAAGCAATCAATTCTACCGCTGCACCAATTTCTGAAGAACTCCTACACACTTTATTTGCAACTCAAGCACAGCAGCGAGGAACAGAACCCGCAGTTATTTCCACCCAGCGTACCCTAACTTACCAAGAGTTATATCAACTATCCAATCAACTTGGTCATCGACTACGCCAACTAGGAGTTACTCCTAATCAATTAGTTGCCGTATTCATGGAAAAGGGATGGGAGCAAATTGTCGCAGTTCTGGGTATTTTAGCCGCTGGTGGTGCTTATGTTCCTATTGACCCCCAATTACCCCAGGAACGCCAGAAATATCTTCTAGAAAACAGTGAAGTCCAAATTATTCTCACTCAATCTTGGTTGCAGAAAAAATTAGAATTGCCATCACAAATACAATGTTTATGTATAGATGCAGATGAATTAGCAACCGAAAGTAAACAGCCATTACAACCAGTACAAACACCAGATGATTTAGCTTATGTGATTTATACATCTGGTTCTACAGGTTTACCCAAAGGAGTGATGATTACTCATCGCAACGTCGTTAATGTCGTTGTCCATACAAACCAACGGTTTAACATTGGTTCTCAAGATAGTATCCTCGCGCTGACAGCCCTTAACCATGATTTGTCTGTGTATGACATCTTTGGTTTATTAGCCGCTGGTGGTAAAATTATCATCCCTGATGCTGAAGCGGTGAAAGATCCTGCACACTGGGCTAAATTGCTGGTGGAACAACAGATAACACTGTGGAATTCTGTCCCTGCGATGATGGAGATGTTGGTAGAATATGCGGAGAGTGAATCTATATCCCTACCTGCTAGTTTGCGTTTGGCAATTTTGGGTGGAGATTGGCTACCCCTTGCCTTACCTCGTTGTCTCAAAAGTTCAGTGAAAGGAATAGAAATATTAAGTATTGGCGGTCCCACAGAAACAACTATTTGGAATATTGGCTATTTGATTGCAGAAGTTAATCCAAATTGGCAGAGTATTCCTTATGGCAAACCTATGGCTAATTCCCAATATTATATTTTGAATACAGCTTTAGAAGATTGTCCAGTTTGGGTAACTGGGGAGATATACTGCGCTGGAGTACAGTTAGCACCAGGCTATTGGCGCAATGAAGAAAAGACTAGTGCTAATTTTATTACTCATCCGCGCACAGGTGAAAGCATTTACCGTACAGGAGATTTAGGTCGCTATTTACCTGACGGGAATATTGAATTTTGTGGACGAGCAGATTTCCAAATTAAGATTCGCGGATACCGCATTGAAGCTGGAGAAATTGAAGCTGCGTTAATGCAACATCCAGCAGTACGCACTGCTGTGATTACTGCCACAGGTAAAGATAATAGTAAAGAGCGCTTAGTAGCCTATATTCTCAGCGCAAATCAGCACCCCCCAATTGAGGATCTGCACAATTTCCTCAGAGAAAAGCTACCAGAGTATATGTTGCCATCAGCTTTTATATTTCTCGATCATTTACCACTTTCTGCCAATGGGAAAGTAGATCGTTTGGCGCTGCCAACTCAAGAAAGTTCGCTCCAAGAATTTGCAGTTACTTATGTAGAACCTCAAAATGATGTTCAACAGATGATTGCTAAAATTTGGCAAGAAGTTTTAGGTTTAGAAAAAGTAGGCGTAAATCATAACTTCTTTGATATTGGTGGTAATTCTTTAACAATTACAAAGGTCTATTCTCAGCTAAAAAAATTTTGGATTAAAGATTTAAAGTCTTTATCAGTAGTGGATTTGTTTAAGTATCCAACAATTAGGCTTTTAGCTAATTATTTAAACCAAAATGAATACCCTCATTCATCAGCGAAAGAAGAAGGTAATGAATTAAATCAAAAATTAGAAGATGGCAAAAATCGTCTCAAAAAAAGATTGGCAAAATCACTAAATAAGTAGGGTAGCGTAAGCCATAAAAGTTATAGGGCTAGAAGTCAGGAGTCAGGAATCAGAAGGAAGAAGGAAGAATTAGAAGGAAGAATTAGAAGGAGGTAAGAATAGTCTTGAATCTGGTCAAGTGATAGGTTTTTGATGGTGTCAACGCTTATTCCTTGCACTTTATTTACATTTTTGACCTTCAAATTATTGATATATACCCCATCCAATACTTGTCGGTTAAGGAAATGTAGGTTGGGTTGAGCAACAGCGAAACCCAACAAAATCCTTGATAATGTTGGGTTATGGCTTCGCCTCCCGTCAGGGATACGTGCCTCAACCCAACCTACCATATAATAACTTTTGAGCCTTAACCGAGCAGTATTGATACCCCATCCATCTATCTTGAAAACTTGAGTTCTCACCATAGAAAAACTATAGGTTTCAACTTAGACGGGGTTTATATAGGTTTTTGCTTTATATGCCTAACGGCACGCTCTGCGAACAGCAAGCCCTATGGCTTGCTGTTGATGGAAGTTTCAAATATCCTCTTATACCAAATAGATATCTCCGAGAAAGATGAATCAATCAATAAGAGATATTTTGCGTAAGTCCTGTTTTTGATTCATGGTGAATATTGTTAAGTTTTGCTGCTTATAAAGCCAGTTTGGGCTTAATTAGGGTTTACTTTTTTTTAAAGTCCCGCTAGTAAGTTTTTAATAACTGAATTTAACTGAATTTTCACTAAATTTTCAAAGCCCTGAATTTAACTGAATTTTTAAATTAAAAAGTTAGGTATATTCAAGTAAGTAATTACCTGAAAACTGAGGAGGATACCCTGACTCCTACAACTATCGCTTGTGATCATGAGTACATGATCGTAACCTCCACCGCATCTGTTAAAAATCAGGATAGCGGTGATGTTGCTCTTGTTGCCTGTGTAAACGACACCGTCAGCTTCTTCGCCACGTCCGGCTCGAATAACTTAGAGCAGTCTGTCGTAATTCAGGACATCCGCTATTCCCAGGGTGATTACATCCTGCAAGACTTCAAGACTGTGAGAACCGAGCGGATGCAGATTGTGCCTGCATCATCCAAGAGTGTATTGCCAGCCCGGAGCGTCCTACGGGAGTTCTGGCAGCACGAATGCAAAGTTGTCTGCGAAGGAACTGGTTGCTACAGCCTGATACTAGCGCTCTACGCCCGTGATGAGAATGGAGAACCTAGCTTTACTGGACTCTACCAGTGGGACGCTCAGATTACCGTTCATGTCAGCCGACCACTAGAACAAAATCAGGAGAATGTATCATGGGCAAAACCATCAACGTTCTTATTACGATCAACACGAATGCCGTCAAGAAGTTCTATCCCCAACCTAGCAAAGATCAGAATAGACCCACTGAAATTGGTGACGACTACGGTTATATGGTAGCCACAGGGACAGTAATTAACTCTGGACAGGGAACCGGGGATCTCAATATAACTGCCTTTGTCGGTGACACCTTACGCGTGTTTGCTACTTCTGGTTCCTACAATTTCGAGGACGCTGTTCTAGTCTACGGCTTCCCGAAGTTCAGTGGTAATGAGGTGTTTAGCCTCTTTAATTACCAAAATTTTACCAAGTCAACTGTCGTACCCCAGTCGCTAAATAGTATGTTACCAGGAAGAATCGTGGTTGAGGAATTCTGGTTCTACCAAGCTAGCGTCATCAGTAGGGGAACCGAAAACTACAGAGTACAGTTTGCTCTCTACACCCGCAATGCTGACTCCGGGTATCCCGATATTTTCGGCTACTTTGAATGGGAAGCGACCATGACTGTCAAAGGCTGATCTAAATCACTTTAGCGATCGCTTTTTTTAGAACGGCGCGATGCAGATGAACCACCACCACCATACTTTTTACCATCTGTAGCTGGTGGTGCTGCCTTACGTTTACCCGATCTTCTTGGTGCTGATTTACGTTTACCGGTAGAATCAGGGGTTTCTTGATCACGTCCAGGCTGGGGTTTGGGTTTGCGTCCATTTTGAATTGGTTCAGGTTTAAGGTCTGGGTTAATTCCAAAACCAGCAACCACTTCTAATGACAACGGCTGCTTGATCAGTTTTTCGATATCTGCCAACAAATGGAATTCATCAACACACACCAGAGAAACAGCTTCACCTTTTGCACCAGCGCGGCCTGTGCGACCAATACGATGAACATAATCTTCTGGTACATTGGGCAAATCGAAATTCACCACATGGGGTAATTCGCTAATATCCAGACCTCTAGCTGCAATATCTGTAGCTACTAGTACTTGTAAACTACCATTTTTGAATTTTGCTAAAGCGTGGGTACGCGCCCCCTGACTCTTATTACCGTGAATTGCTAGTGCTTGAATGCGATCGTCATTCAACTGCCTCACCAGACGATCTGCACCGTATTTAGTGCGAGTAAACACCAAAACTTGATACCAATTATCTTGTCGAATCAGGTGGGCAAGTAATTGACGCTTTTTATCACGATCTACTTGGTAGGCTCTTTGTGCGATCGTATCAGCAGTAACGTTGCGGCGTGCCACCTCAATCATCGTCGGGTGATTCAACAACCCTGAGGCCAATTCCTTGATTTTATCGGAGAAGGTAGCAAAAAATAACAAATTTTGGCGCTGTTTAGGCAATATTGACAGAATACGCCGAATATCCCGAATAAAGCCCATATCCAGCATTCGATCAGCTTCATCCAACACCAAAATCTCAATGCGCGAGAGGTTCACCGTCCCCTGTTGCAGATGGTCTAGCAGTCTTCCAGGAGTAGCCACCAGAATATCTACACCACTCTTCAACTGCCGTTTTTGAGGATTAATACTGACCCCGCCGAAGACCACTGTTGATTTCAACTTCAAGTATTTACCATAATCATGCACGCTTTCCTCTACCTGTGCGGCGAGTTCCCGTGTGGGGGTGAGAATCAACGCCCGGATTGGTAGCCATCCAATAGCACTGCTTTTTACATTCTGGTCTGATGACAACTTATGCAAAAGTGGCAGAGTAAAACTCGCGGTCTTTCCAGTACCAGTTTGAGCGCCAGCTAGTAAATCTCCACCCGACAATACCGCAGGAATCGCCTGCATTTGAATTGGAGTGGGTTTAGTGTACCCTTTCTCAGTAACTGCACGAATAATTTCATTGGACAAGCCGAGATTAGAAAAAGACATAAAACTCCGTAAATAACATCGGCCTGTCGCTAATAGTCAGCGTCAGTCTTAGGCGGACGGATGGTTTGAAAGGCTGCATGGGCAACTAGCGCCAAGACTCAGAGCAAATGCCGCAGCAATAAATTTTAACAGACTTTGACCATGAATTTACAGAAAATTGTTCAAAATGCTTTATATTTGAAGGCTATTTTCGGGTAAATGAACCACATTTTTTTCTCATGCAGAGGCGCAGAGAGGAATCAAGAATGTTGTTTAAATACATGAAAACTGCTGTAATTATCAGGATTTCCTGTCTCTTGTTATACTGCAAACGGGTCAAACTTGGACTTATGTCATACTGACCGTAACGTAGTGCAGGGAAGTATCTCGGAGATTCTAGAGCCTACGGCACGCTACGCGAACACTTCGTTCAGAATGACACTTTTAACCCGGTTTTAGTATAATAAGGACTATTAATACCGCTAATTTTCAACACATCACTCATAGTTGCACAGTAATTTGGCAAATCAAAACTAGCAGGATTAATGGTGTTTGCATAGGTAAAATGTCTATATTTCATGCAAAATCTATCCCATGCAGCCATTTGAATACGAAACAAAACAATAATCAAATTAGCTAATGATAAAGATAGAGGAATACGCAGGTAAATCTTTTTGCCTAAATAATCGCAGACTTCTTGGACTGCTTGATTCACAGTTAATGCCGATTGACCCAAAACAAATCGACGTGGTTCCCCTTTTTCGGGTGGATAATCAATTAAATATTGAACAACAGTAGCAATATCGCGTCCATGAATAAAGTGAAAACTGCCATCTGCTTGTAAGAAGCGAATTATATCAATATATTTGGTAACTTCGGGAATGCCTGTTGTCAGGTGAGAGTAAGGTTTGTTGTCATCACCACCTAAAACCAGGGTGGGAAAAACGGTAGTTATTTTGGGTGCAAGAGCTAATTTTTCTATTTTGTGTAAACAATCGTATTTAGATCGGATATAATCTGTACCGATTTCCCCGGCTTTTTTCATGGGTTGGTTGTCATAATCTAAGACACTTGCAGTTGAAAAATATATTACCTGTTGACATTTTTCTGGATTTAGCAGGTTGATTAACTCTAATGTTTTCAAGACATTAATATCAAATATTCCTTCTCCACCCCATGAAGTAGCTGTTAGTACTGCGGTATCAATAGTTTTGAGTAAATTAGAATACTTACTAATTTCTTGCATATCGCCCTGCAAAACTGTGATACCAGGACGTGCGGTGGTATCAACTTGCAGTTTATTTGGGTTTCTCACGAGTAAGTATAATTCGTGATTGGTATTTTGAATTAAGGCTTCACTTATATAGTGACCGACACAGCCACTTGCACCAGTGATTAAAATCCGTTTTGTGGTCATGAAGTTTAACGTTTGGGTTGTTACAGGTGAATGAGAGACGTTTGATAAACGTTTGATAAACTAAATATTAATCGAATTTACGGCAATTAACACACCTATCCAGACATTGAGGATGTTTTAAAACTTTGTCGTGTGGTATCTAACCACTTGTAGATCCTCTTAAATCTTCCTTAGAAAGGAGGACTTTGAGAAATTTAGTCTCTCTTGGAAAACGGGGTTATGGAGATCTCAATCAATTCTGATACTTTTTAAACATCTTCTAAAATCACCACTCAAAACGTAAGAATTCAGGAGTCAGGAGGAAGAAGAAACGAACCGCGTTCGCGTAGCGTACCGTAGGTATAGACGCAAAGAACGCGTTCGCGTAGCGTCCCGTAGGGATAGGAAGAAAGGAGAAGGAAGAAGGAAGAAAAAAAATCAATACTGCTCGGTTAAGGAAATAAAGTAGGCTGAAACCCTTGAAATATCGTTGTCTATAATGCCCAAAGAAGGCTTAACCGAGCAGTATTGGAAAGAAAATTTATTTACCCGTCAATTAGTTCTTGACAGACTACTAGTTTTCGGTATGAAACTCAAAAAGCTGACGGAAGCATTACACTTAAGGAAGTTTTGTTACAGTCTATTTAATTAGTCAAAAATGCACAAAGTGATTTATAACATGAACAAACCAATTATTTGGATACATGGAGACTGCCTCAATCCTAAAAATCCGGTATTTCAAAAATATCCCCATGCTCCAGCTATTTGGGTTTGGGATGATGCTTTAATAGAAGAATGGCAACTTAGCCTCAAACGCCTGACTTTTATCTATGAATGTTTACTAGAATTACCTGTGGAAATTCGTCGGGGGAATGTGGGACAAGAGATTTTAAATTTTGCTCAAGAACATGATGCTAATTTAGTTGTAACTGTTGATAGTCCTAGTCCTCATTTTCAGGAAATTTGTCATCAAGTTAAAAAACATTTAAATTTGGAAGTATTTGCAATAGAAGCATTTTTTGATTATGATGGCTTTATTGATTTGAAGAGGTTTTCCCGCTATTGGAAAGTTGCTGGAAAATATATGTTTGATTAGATTAACAGAGTTGAAACAAACTGCTTTATTTATTGCGATTTAGCTTTTGAATATTATTCCGAAGATAATGTTTTGTGGATTTATCTACATAAATCTCTTGATAATTTTTGTCTATGTAAGGTTTAATTAAATCAAAAATAATGAAAAATCTATTAATCAAAATTTGTTCTGGTTGATATTTTTCTAAAACCTTGAGTAAAAATTCTGAGTTAATAGTTCCAGAATTTAATCTTTTCATAGAGATAACAGTTAGTTCTGGAGGAATATTAATGTGACTGTAAAACCCATACATTCCTATATCAGTAAATAACCATTTACTTTGGTTTTTATAGGTGATAATTCTTTCTAAGGTTGCAAATTGAATTTGAGATTTTTGTACAAAATTATTGTTTTCCCATTGAATTACACCTATTTTAATAGGAATTACTAATAAGGTAAAAAAGATGCTAAATATAGCAAATTTAGAAAGTGGGATTTGTTTATGTTTGAAAATTTTATTATTATCATTATTTTGACTAAATTTTACCAAAATTTCTCTAATTCCATAAGCACTTAACCATATTAGAGGTATGGAAATTAAAATTATATAGTGATACCAAATGGGTTTATGATTAAGAAAAATACAGGTGATAATTATTAACCAAAATAGAGGAATTTTATAAATATGTTGTTCAGGTTTATTATCAATAATTTTGTTATCAAGGGATAAATTAATTTTTAGATTTCGGTATTTTAATCCTAATAAACTCAAGAGTAAAGCGTCAAAGTTTTGTAAATATATATATATTAAATCTTGGAAACTGTTATGCTTAGAAAAGCTATTTTGTAGGTTTGAAGAAACATGAAAAAAAAGTATTTTTTCTAGACTTAAGGATTGAGTAATAAAACTAACAGTGATAAATACTGTGCTTAAAGATAGCAACCAGATAGAAATAGGAGATTTTAAAATATTGGCAATAGTGATTTTTTTTAGTGCTATTTTATAAGAAGTTGTCCATAAGTAAATGATAATTACTGGAATCAGAAATATCATAATCATTTTTATCTGTAAAGATAAAGCGAATATTATTCCTGAGAGAATAATCCAAGATATTCGTAAACTCTTAGTATATAAAATTAATAAATAAATAGATAGCATTCCCAAGCTTAAACAAGGAATACATTGCATAATGGAGACACTTAATCTTAAAAAGTTGATGGAAATAATTAATAAAATTATGGTGATGATAGCGGTAGATTTTCCTACAGATAACCGTAAAATATGACTAAAAGACCAAATTAATAATGTGGAAAATAATAAAATTAATATTCTTATGTTGCTGATATGATAACCAAAAAAATCCAGGTATTTAGAGATGATGATTGAGAAGAAAGGTGGTTGATCTGACCAAAATAGAGGGTAATTGTTAATTATTTTTTGACTATATAGATTGGCTTGTACCAGTGCAATTCCTTCATCTGAATCAAACATAAAGACTTGATCGATTGGCATGATTGTGAGAGTAAATATTATAAAAATAAGAGGAACAATTATGTTGAAAATATAAAATTCTTGATTTTTGATATTAAATATTTTTTTAATTAAGTTCATGTTGGGATGGTATTTTTATTGATCGTTTCTGAATGAAGGTTGGTTAACAATGCCCACCCTATATACTATTAATTAAGGGTTATGGACGGGAGTTTTGGCAATCAGTTGATAAAGCAAGATATGAGTATATCACTTTATCAGTCATTTTATTTTTAAGACTTGACAAGATGCCAATATTATGATTTTTTTTTCAATGTTGTATAGCAATCCGATTTGATTTATGAGGAATAGAGAAAAGGAAAGAAAGCACAAATATGTATACTGGGTTTTGCACAAATTACGTACACAAGAAGCCCTGACATAATTAAACTGGATGACTATCTGTTACGGATAGTAAAATTGACCTAAATAGTTGCAAAATAAGTACAGTTCGTCATGATCACTAATCAGAATGCCTAACTCACTTGCTGACGTACAGAATTTACTCTCTGAGCTAATCGCCCGTTATTCCTCCCGTGTGGATTATTTGATGATTCGTTTGGAAGAGGCAGAAGGAACGGATATCTTGCTACGTGGTGACAAAGTGGAAACCCTCAGCGAAGGCATTTCTATTGGTGGCCATGTTCGCGCTTGTTATAAAGGTGGCTGGGGATTAAGTAGTTTCAACCAGTTGGCTACTATTCAAGAACGGATAGAAGAAGCGATCGCAGCAGCAAGGATAGTGGGAGATGAAGAAACCATCTTAGCTCACATTGATCCCATCCAAGCTATATGCGAATTACCCTTGACAGGTACAGATCCACGCCAAATTTCCCTGAAGCAGAAAAAACAATTGTGCGATCGCTATACCCAATTACTCAAAAGCGTTGATTCTCGCATCACCACCACCTCTGTTCGCTACGGTGACAGCGCCCAAAGAGTGATTATTGCTACTTCAGAAGGCACTCTAATTGAGCAATCTTGGGTAGATATGGAAATGCGCTTTGCAGCCACAGCCAGAAACGGCGACACCGTACAAACTGGTAGAGAAACCATCGGTTCTCGCAAAGCCTATCAAGATCTAACAGATTTAGATGCCCAAGTCAAAGGTGCAGCCGAAAGAGCAGTTACCGCCTTATCCTTACCATCAGTTAAAGGTAATACTTATACCGTAGTTATTGACCCCATACTCAGTGGTTTATTTGTCCATGAAGCATTTGGTCATCTTTCCGAAGCTGATATGGCCTATGAAAACCCTGATTTGCTGGAAGTTATGACCCTGGGAAGGCGTTTTGGTTCAGAAGAACTACAAATTTTTGATGGTGCAGCCCCAGCAGGTCATCGTGGTAGTTATTATTACGATGATGAAGGCACACCCGCTACAACTACCCAATTAATTAAAGATGGCGTTTTGGTCGGACGTTTGCACTCCCGTGAAACTGCCGGCAAATTAGAAGAAGCTCCCACAGGTAATGCCCGTTGTCTCGATTATCACTTTTCGCCCATTGTGCGAATGACAAACACCTGGATTGAAAGAGGTAATACCCCCGTCGCAGACTTATTTACTGATATTAAAGAAGGGGTATATGCCCGCAATTGGTTAGGTGGCATGACAAACGGAGAAATGTTCACCTTCAGCGCCGGTGAAGCTTGGATGATTAGAAATGGCAAAATAGCCGAACCGGTGAAAGATGTCACCCTATCCGGTAACGTTTTCCAAACCCTCGCCGATATTGAAGGCATTGGTGATGATTTTTACTGGGATGAATCAGGTGGCTGTGGTAAAGGTGGACAAAATGGTTTACCCGTCGGTTGTGGTGGTCCCAGTTTGCGAATCAAAGATGTCGTAGTTGGGGGGGAAAGTTCAGATTAGAGAGACTTCCAACTAAAAAAATATCCCGTCGCTGTGACGGCAGGGGGCAGGGAGC
>NZ_JAYGGY010000084.1:0-89120 GCF_034931625.1 Anabaena cylindrica UHCC 0172
GCCTCAACCCAACCTACCATATAATGACTTTTAAGCCTTAACCGAGCAGTATTGGACTCTGACTCTATTTCCCTCCTTTTTAAAAGGGATTCGGGGAGATTCAGCAAGTGTTTAAAATCATTCAGCTAAAACTTTTTAAACACCCTCTTAATTATCACTTAAAAAAAGGAAATTACTAATAATGAAACCAAATCCTATTCCCCCACAACCAGGTCAAGAATCAGTTTGGGATTATCCCCGTCCAGCAATTTTAGAAGACACTGATAAACATCTCAAGGTTATTTTTAATGGAATTATTTTAGGAGAAACCCAGAAAGCTAAAAGAGTGTTAGAAACTAGTCATCCACCAGTGTATTACATCCCTGCTGAAGACATTAAACTAGAACATTTGATAGAAACACCTAAAAAAACTTGGTGTGAATGGAAAGGCTGGTGTCAATATTACAATATATCTGTGGGTGATAAAAATATCAATTATGCTGCTTGGAAATATATTGAACCAACTCCTGATTTTGTAGGGATTCAAGAATACTATAGTTTTTATGCAAATTTAATGGATGCTTGCTATGTAAACGATGAACTAGTGAAGCCTCAACCGGGTGATTTTTACGGTGGATGGATTACTTCTGATATTGTTGGACCTTTTAAGGGTGAAGCAGGGACAAAATGGTGGTAAATTACGAATGATTAGGGTTTGCTGCTTTGGGAAGATTTAGACTTGAGGAACTCATTCACAACTTGTTCAACAGGACGAGATTTATTATCTACTTGATAATTCATCTTTTGCATTTCTTCAGTTGAAACTAAACCTGCTAATTGATTAATTGATGTTCGTAACTTTGGATATTTTTCCAATGTTGCTTGATTAAAAATAGGAACAGCTTGATAGGGAGGGAAATAACTTTTATCATCTTCTAAAATAACTAAGTTGAGAACCGGAATCAAGCCATCTGTAGAATTGGCTGCGATCAAATCTACTTTCTTTTCTTTTAAAGCTTGATACATCAATCCTAATTCCATTTGTTTTATGTTCGCAAACTGTAAGCCATAGGTTTTAGATAAACCTGGATAGCCATCTTCTCGTTCTAGAAATTCATAGCCAAAACCTGCTTGTAATTGAGGAGTATATTTAGCTGCTTCAGAAAGAGTTTTGATGTTAAAACGTTTAGCATCTTCTCCTCGCATAATCATTGCAAAGGTGTTATTAAATCCTAAAGGCTGCATAACTTCTAATTTAAATTTCTGGTCGTATTCTTGTTTTACTTTTTCATATACGACTTGAGAATTACTAATAGGTTTTTGTTTCAATACGGCTGTTAAGGATGTTCCTGTATATTCCACATAGCCAGAAATTTGTCCTGTTTTTACAGCTTCGTGACAGATAAAAGTCCCTCCTAAATTGAAGCGGCGATCAACTTTTAATTTTGTGTGAGATTCTATTTGTTGAGCTAGTAATTCTCCTAAGATAAATTGTTCAGTAAAATTTTTTGAACCGATAATAATTGTTGGTGGTGTTTGTTGATAATTAAAGGCTATTAATCCTGCTGTTAGTAAGGTTAATATACCCACGGCAACGGTAAATTTGCGATGAATTTTAAACTTTTTATCTCTTTGTTCTGTTATTTTTTTCTCTACCCATCCTAAGGATAAATCTGCTCCTAAAGCGATGAAAGCGGCGGGTATTGCTCCTGCTAAAATTAATTGATTATTAACTGTAGAAATACCTCGAAAAATAAATACTCCCAATCCTCCACCACCGATCGCTGCGGCAATGGTGGCAATTCCTACAGAGATTACCGTTGCTACTCTGACTCCTGCCAAAATCACGCCTGATGCGAGGGGAATTTCTACCTGAAACAGCAATTGCCAATCTGTCATTCCCATACCTTTGCCGGCTTCTCGAATGGCTGGATCGACGTTATTAATGCCTATGTAAGTATTACGAATCAGGGGAAGTAAAGCGTAGAGAGTCAAGGCGACAATAGCAGGAATTTTGCCAATTCCTCCTAGAAATGGCACAGAAATGAGGAAACCAAAGATGGCTAAACTGGGAATGGTTTGGAGGGCGTTAGCGACACCGAGAATGGGTTGGGCGAGTTTCGGCTGGCGAGTGATGAAAATGCCTAACGGGATGCCGATGGATATGGCCACCAGCATTGCGATCGCAACTAAGACTAAATGTTCCCCGGTACGCAGGAGGATTTCTGGGGCGTATTGGATTAAAAACAAGGTTAAATCCTTCAATTAAGCACTTTTTTCCCAAGCATTTAAACAAGCAATAAAAGCCTTGGCCTCTGGATGTTGAGATTGGAGAAATTCTGTTCTTGTACCCAGGAAAACTAAATTCCCCTCATACATTAACCCAATTCGAGTACCGAGGAAGAATGCTTCTTGAATGTCGTGGGTAACAAATATCACGGTTTTCCCCAGTTGCTTTTGCAAGTGGTGAAACTGTTGTTGTAATTCTAGACGAGTGATGGGGTCAAGTGCGCCAAAAGGCTCATCCATCAATAATACAGGCGGGTCGGCAGCTAAAGCCCTGGCCACACCCACTCGCTGACGCTGACCTCCTGATAGCTGATGGGGATAGCGCTGGGCGAATGTTTCTGGGTCTAAACCCACCAAGTTTAACATTTCATAGACTCGCGTCTCAATTCGGCGTTGTGTCCATTTTTCTAAAGAAGGAACGAGGGCGATGTTTTCTCTGACGCTAAAGTGGGGAAATAAACCAATGTCTTGAATCACATAACCGATACGCCGTCGCAGTTTAATCCCATCCCATTCAGTTGTCGGGCGATTGTTGACAAAAACCTGTCCTTGGGTAGGAATCAGCAAATGATTGATTAATTTTAAGGTGGTTGTTTTACCGCTACCACTGCGTCCGAGTAAGACAAGGGCTTCCCCTTGGTAAATGGTAAGATTTAAGTGGGATAATAGAAAACGGCGATTAATCTTAAAACTGGCATCCCGAAACTCAACGGCGATTTCTGATGTTGGAGACATTTAACTTTTATATAATTTGGGTGCGCCATTTTTGACGCACTCTCAAATATTACCTATTTATTAAAACTTGATAGTTGCAGCAGTAATAGCTAAAGCCAGCCATCCAGCCATCAATGATATGCCTCCTAAAGGTGCGATAGCTGCGCTCGCCGAAGGCATCGCTCCCAAGGATTTGATACCTGTTAAGCTGATGGCATACAAGCTACCTGAAAAAATAACTACACCTGCTATAAATAACCAACCACTGGCTACCAAGGTTAATGGTGGAGAAGGGGTACGACTCATGAGCATGGCGACAAACAATAGTGCTAGAGCGTGGTACATTTGATAGCGAGCGCCAGTATCGAAGATTTCTAAAGCGCGATCGCTGATTTTTTCCCGCAAAGCATGAGCCCCAAAAGCACCACCAGCAACAGACAAACCGCCAAAAATAGCAGCTACAGTCAAAAAAATCTGCGTTATCATACTTAGGCGTAAATTGGTGTTGGTACTTTACACATCAAAATGATATGATACGCCTCCTTCTTCGTTGACCTGAAAATTTGCATTGAATTCTTTAGCTTTTGCATCTAAATATTCTTTAGCTTCGGTTGCTGGTAATTGCGACTGCATTGCAAAGCCCAAGAGAGTTACACGCCCTTGATTTTCTTGTAGCATTTGATAAAATTGCGATAATTTCGCTTGCTCTTGCGATCGCAAATGTTCATTCATCTGTTGATTAATTGCCTTTTTATTTTGTTTGCTTTGCTTGTACAATCCCAAAGCTAACCATCCTCCCAATACTGCGGTAGGAATGCCAAACATTATACCTTGCGTAGCTGTATTATCAAGCTGGTTAAGAGCTTCGTGATTAACAAAATCTTTCACCAAACCTTTATCATCTATACCTGGCAAAATTGGCTTGAGTGTAGTATTTTTTGTAATTACTGCCGAGACGGATATCGTTAAAAACATGAATCCGAGTGTGAGCAGCCAACCAGCAGCCAATTTTTCAGCCGTCTTCATAGTTTTACTTCAGAGTTAGACCTTGTTTGCGATTTTAACCTCACTAGCGTCCAGCTTCCAGTCATATTTCTATAAATCCGTGAAAAGTCCCATTAATAGACTCTGGTAAAAAAAATTGTAGAGACGAAAATCCCTACTTCAGGCTTTTGCAATAGCATATTAGTGCGGTGCGTCAGATAGAGACAATCTGTTAGATGCTCAATTATCGGGTCTGACGCACCCTACAAGAGATAAAATCCCTAAAAGCTGGACAAAACCCTCACTAAAAATGCCCACTTATCAGCCACTTCCTCAATAATCTTCGCTGTTGGTTTACCCGCACCATGTCCCGCTTTTGTCTCAATTCTAATTAAAACAGGTGCATCACCACCATGAGCCTCTTGCAAAGCCGCAGCAAATTTAAAACTATGAGCAGGTACTACCCTATCATCATGATCTGCGGTAGTAATCAAAGTCGCAGGGTAAGCAGTCCCCGGCTGTAAATTATGCAACGGTGAATAAGCATGGAGAGTTTTAAATTCTTCCGAGTTTTCTGAAGAACCATATTCTGCTACCCAAGCCCAGCCGATGGTAAATTTATGAAAGCGCAACATATCCATGACACCCACTGCGGGTAAAGCTGCACCAAATAAATCAGGGCGCTGTGTCATACAAGCACCCACCAACAAACCACCATTACTACCACCACCAATAGCTAATTTTTGAGGTTGGGTGTAATTATTAGCAATTAACCATTCAGCCGCAGCAATAAAATCATCAAAGACATTTTGCTTTTTCTCCTTCATTCCCGCTTGATGCCATTCTTCCCCATATTCACCACCACCACGCAAATTAGGCACAGCATACACTCCCCCCATTTCGAGCCATACTAACAAACCAACGGAAAAGCTTGGGGTTAATGAAATGTTAAAACCCCCATATCCATAGAGATAAGTGGGATTATTGCCATCTAATTTAATACCTTTTTTATGAGTAACAAACATTGGTAATCTTGTACCGTCTTTACTTTGATAAAAGACTTGTTCTGTCTCATACTCATCAGCATTAAAATCTACCTTTGGCTGGCGAAAAACTTCACTTTTACCAGTTTTTATGTCGTAGCGGTAGATAGTTCCTGGTGTAGTAAAACTGGTGAAACTATAAAAAGTTTCTGTATCATGACGCTTACCACCAAATCCTCCTACTGAACCCAGTCCAGGTAATTCTACTTCCCTGATAAATTTACCAGTCAGGTCAAATATTTTAATTTGGCTATGAGCATCTTGGAGATAATCAGCAACAAATTGATGATTAAGAATGCCTACACTTTCTAATGTTTCTGCTGTTTGGGGAATAATTTCTTGCCAATTTGCTGATGAGGGATTTTTAATATCAATGGCAATAACTTTGCCTCGTGGTGCATTTAAGTTTGTGCGAAAATAAAACACCTGTTCATTGTTATCAATAAAACTGTAATCAGCCTCAAATTGGTTAATTAATTCGACAACTTCAGAATTAGGGTTAGTTAAATCTTTGTAAAAAACCAAGTTTCTAGAATCAGTTCCTAGCCAAATGGAAATAATTAGATATTTACCATCTTCTGTAACTTCACCACCAAAACCCCATTCTTTCTCATCAGGACGATGATAAATTAAGATATCTTCTGACTGAGGTGTCCCAAGTTGATGGTAATAAAGTTTTTGGTAATAATTAACATCTGTCTTAGAAAATTGCTCCTCTTGCGGAGAAACCAAGACTACGTTTTCTGCTGCTAAGTTGGTTTTTTTATTTGGTTCATCATAACGACTGTAAAAAAAACCTTGATGATCATGAGTCCAAGATGCACCAGAAAATTTAATCCATTGTAAATGATCTTGTAAATCTTCACCTGTTTCTATATCACGGACTTTCCATTCTTGCCAATCTGAACCAGAATTAGATAAACCATAGGCTAAAAGTTTACCATTTTCACTAATTTCAATTCCAGAAAGAGCAATTGTGCCATCTTCTGAAAGTTGGTTAGGGTCTAGTAAAACTCTAGGTTCTGCATCCAAGTTAGGCAGAGTGTAGAGAATACTTTGATTTTGCAGTCCATTATTTTTGAAATAAAAATAAGTTTCACCTTCTTTAAAGGGAATACCATATTTTTCATAATCCCAAAGTTTGGTGAGACGTTGTTTAATTTGTTCCCTCCCAGAAATTTCGTTCAAGTACCCAAAGGTCACTTGATTTTGTGCTTCAATCCAAGCTCTGGTTTCCTCAGAATCTGGATCTTCTAAAGCCCGGTAAGGATCGGCAACCGACGTACCGTGATAATTATCAACTTGATTGCTTTTGCTAGTGTTGGGATAGGTGAGGAATTTTGGAGAATTAGACATAGTTATAGAAATGATTGCTGTGCATTCTCTATTCTCTCCATATCCCCAGTTTTAGGCTACTACCCACGAATAGAAATTGGAGATAGGGCGCAGATGAGAAAAGTTTTTCCCCTTACTCCCTGCACCCTGCTCCCTTTCCTCTTCTCAGTCTCCACTAAGCTGTAACGAGTTTTTCTCCTTTCAACATCCGTGAAGCTGCTTCCAGTAGTGCTTCTTCGAGATAAGGCTTAGTAAAGTAACCACTAGCACCTAGTTGAACTGCCATTTGTCTGTGTTTGTCTGCACCTCGTGAGGTGAGCATGGCTATGGGTAGGTGGTTAAGAGTATTATCTTTTTGAATGCGTGAGAGTAATTCCAGTCCATCACAACGGGGCATTTCGATGTCACAGAAGACGATATCGCAAGGTAAACCGGAACGAAGTTTATCCCAAGCCTCTTGACCGTCACGGGCTTGCTCAACACGATAACCTGCTTTGTTGAAGGTGAGTGAGAGCAATTCTCGGACTGTAATTGAGTCATCGACAATCAACACTGTCGGCTCAATCTTCACATCTGGAACTTCAGGGATGGGAGAATTTGTTTTGCGTTGCCAAGAACCGCCACCAATTTGTTTGGACATCTTACCTTGGAAGATGTCTATGATTTCTAAAACGTCGGCAATGGGCATAATGCGACCATCACCAAGAACTGTTGCACCAGCCACACCGCTGGGTTTGGGTGCGGGGCCTTCAAATTGCTTAATTACAATTTCTTGTTCGCTCAATACTTGGTCAATTTGGAGAGCGACCATTGTATTTCCTGAGCGTAATACAACGACAGAAAGTAGATCATCTTCTCTTGTATTGCCATAGATGTTACCGCGACTAATCTGGCGATTGAAAGCGAGAATTTCGTGTAAAGGTCGGAATGGGAGGACTGTATCCCGCCAGAAAATGAATGATTGTCCATCAGAATCTTGCTGAATATCTGTTGCGGATATGTCTAGTGTGTCTTCTACTCCGTCCATTGGGAAGGCGATTCTTGACTTATCAGAGATACAGCAGAGGGCTTTGCAGATACTAAGGGTGAGTGGTAAGCGAATGGTGAAGGTAGTTCCTTTACCTATGATTGAATCAGTACCAACTGTGCCGCGAATTTCGCTAATATCAGTACGAACTACGTCCATGCCTACACCGCGTCCTTTGAGATCATCGATCTCATCAGCAGTACTAAAACTGGGTAGGAATAAAAGATCGTAGAGATCTAGACGAGACATATTTTGTGCTTCTTCTGGTGTAATGACACCTTTTTGAATCGCCTTGAATTTGACTTTTTCGTGATCGATACCGGCTCCGTCATCAGTTACAGAAATTACTGTTTGGTTTCCCTGGTGGAAAGCGGATAAAGTAATGATGCCCATTGCTGGCTTGCCAGTAGCTTTGCGAACCTCTGGAGTTTCGATGCCGTGAGCGATCGCATTATTGAGCATATGAGTCAGTGGATCGGTGAGATGATCCAAGATCATTTTGTCAATTAATGTATCTGCTCCTTCTGTGACTAAATCTACTTGTTTGCCACACTTAATGCCGTTCTCGCGCACTCCTCTCCGCAAGCGATCGATGGCCTGGGCAAAAGGTATCATTCTGGTTCTTGTCAGTCCCTCTTGTAGCTGGGTGGTGACTTGACGAAATTGCCGTGCGACTCGTTCGGTTTCTTCGGTGACGAAATCAATGTCACTGGCTGATTCTCGCACTCGCACAATAAACTCTATTGTTTCTTGGGACAATGTATGAAAGAGGGTAAAGTGATCCATTTCTAGTTCACTAAATCCTCGGTCTTGGGAATTGCTAGATGAGTTGCTGTTGTCTCTTGATGAACGATTCCGGCTGCTGAGGAGAGATGCTTCTAATAGCGATCGCTCATACAATTCCTGCATCCTCGCTCCTACATCCGAAAGATGCTGCACCTGAATTAGCAAGTTATCTAAGGATTGTCGTAGCCGTTCATGATCTTGCTCTAAGGTATTACGATTAACTACCAACTCCCCAACTAAGTTGCTCATTTCATCCAGTTGTTTAACTGGAATCTTCATGCTTTCTTCTCTGACTCGTCGAGTTGTGGGACGTGGTGTTTTGCTGGTATTAGATTTAACTACTCTGCCTTGGGCGCTCATTGTTTGATCCGCTTCAGCGAGTAATTTCTCCAAATCCTTAAATTCATCAGGCATTTCTGAAGATACAACCGGATTGTGAGCTTTTGCCACTACAGGTTGATAAACTTTTGGTGATGCTGTGGGTGTTTCTGCGATCGCAAAACTATTGGTTCCTAGCAATTCTTCTAAAGCTGCAAAATCTGCATCTGGGATGGCAGCACTGGAACTCGTTTCTAATTCTTCATCTTCTAGTAATGCGTCTAATTCGGCAAATTCATCTAGGACAGAGGCTTCATCTTCAATAGTATCTACTACTGTATTTTCTACCTCTAATTGTTCAGCATTTTCTTCTGGGATGTGATTATTTTCATCGGTTTCAGCCAAAGCTGGCAGTTCCATAGCAGATTCATCTGCTTCTAAATCCAATTCTAAGGAATTAGCATCTACAACTGCATCGTTCTCTTCTATTGATAAACTATCTACCCAATCAATATTTTCAAAATTGACAATTAACTCTTCTTGGTTGGTTACTGCTGGTAAAGCAGTTACAGGCACATCTATTTCTGTCAATTCCAGTGATAAATTCTGGTCGCTGTCGTCATTAAAACTAACCAGCGTATCCTCTAATTCAGAGGATTGTTGGGAAGATTGGTTAGTAAATTCTGGTGTGAAATTCAATGCTTCTGGCTCTTGAGGGAAGCTCTGTACTTCCGGCAATGAAGACATTCCACCATTATCAATTATGGAGAAACTGAATTGAGAATCTGCCAAATCAGCAAATAAATCATCAACTGAATCTGAGGTTAAGTTTAGATCATCTACCTCTTCTTCAGGAACAGCAAAATCAAAGTCTTGCAAGTAAAAACTGAGGTCTGTTTCCGATTCTTGATGATCACTTACGGATTCCTCAGATATTGCTGCAAATAAGCTTTCCTCTAATTCTCTAGCTACATCTTGCTCTACGACAGCGGCGATTTTTTGGTTTTGAATTACATCTGTCTGGTTCCAGAAGTTGTTGAAGTCGTCCTCTTCTGTGGCAACGTCTACGGCTGTTGTTTCTTCTGGTAAATCAAATATATCTCCAATTCCTAAATCATCTATTGGCTCTTGTGTATCTTCTGCGATTTCGTTGAACAGATTGTCCAAAGACAAGCTTTCTGGTGTTGGTTGATTCAGTTCTAAGCTTGGGATATCAAAGGCCATTTCCTCTAGGGAATTAGCATTTGCAGTTGGTAATAAGTTATCAACACTGTTGGCTAAGTCTAAATTGGGATTAATTTCAATTTCTGCTAGAGATTCTGGTTCTGTAGACAGTGATTTATTTTCTTCTTCTAATGTTAATGCCAACAAATTTTCTAATATTTCATGAGTATTAATATTTGTTGACTCAATTTCTCCAGAATTAACCGTCAATTCTACATTGATAATCTCAGTTGGAGGTAATTCCAAATTTAGATTATCCAGGGAATTTTCACTAGTTTCTCGAACCTGAGCAGTTGTTGTTTGCTGTTGTGGTGCTAAATTTTCTGGTTCTAAGAAGTTTTCGCCAAATAATGGGGTCAGGTCTTCTGAAGTATGACTGGGGCTTTGTTGCTGATCACTAATTGTATTGGTATCCAGTTGCTGATCATTAATTGTATTGGCATCCAATGATAGGAAGTAATCTAAATCAAGATCATCTTCTTCATCTTCAATTTCACCATTACTAATTCCTAGTTGATTGATGGTGGTATCTAGCATTTCTCCTTTTTGCCAGGTTTCCTCCAGTTCGGGAGTCTCACCTTCAAACAAGTCCGCTAGGGTATTTAACTCAGAAATACCTACCTCTGGTCCAGTGAGGTCAATAATATGATTTAGGTTGAGTATAGAGTCTTGATAACTGAATAAAGAATCGGCAGAAACAGTAGTTGCATCCGTTTTGGTTGCTGCTATTTCTGGTAAGTTATCAAAGGGATTGTCGCTGGTATCTACTGCTAAATTTAGTTCTTCTGTTGTTGCAAATATAATCGTGCTATTCTCTTCTAGCAACAAATTATCTGTATGTAGTTCCAGTGTTTCTTGAAATTCTGTTCCCGTCTCTGACTGGTCATCAGCCCAATCAAGTTGTAGTTCTAATAGCTCTAGTTCTGGAAGTAGTTCAAGTGCTTCTAGCTGTGAACTAATAGTTATTTCGGCTTCTCTACCTTGAATAACTAATTCCTGAGCTTGTTTGATTTCGGTAATAATGATTTTGGCTAAAGTGAGATAAGAATTGTCGGGATTGGCGATCGCATTACCGGCTGCTTGACACAAACTGCACCAGTTGAGCAAATTTAATCTCTCACCAAGCTTGACTAATTTGTCACACCATTTCTGTAGATCTTCCCTTGATGAGGGTACGGTGCTTTGCTTAAACAGTTGCAACATATCCCGCAAGGCTTGTAGTACTTGAGTTTGGAACTCTGATACATCGTTGGGTTTGCTGCCTACTAGCGGTTTTTGTGGTTGCTCTTGAGGTTTATAATCCTGTTTTGGCTGCGTTATCGGTGCAGCTTCAGTAAATAGGCTGGCACTATCTTCTGATTGTAAAAGTTGTGCTAGATGCTCATTAAGTCCAGCAAATATGGGTTCACTTTCTAACATCAAAGTATGCGCCGTTTCCTCTGAAAGGCCAAACGGACTACCCAGATGATCTAACAATGCTTTCAAAGTATCAGAGACACCTAGAAACAGAGACTCTAACTTTTGGTCAACTGCGACTGGATGCTCTTTGAGAATTTTGAAACAATCTTCCAAACGGTGAGATGTTTGCTGGATACTATTAAAGCCCAGCATAGCCGCACCTCCTTTGATGGAGTGAGCGGCTCGGAAGACTTCGTTGATCATTTCTGGGTCGTTGAGGGTATCTTGTAGCTTCAGTAACCCCTGTTCGATAGTATTCAGGTGTTCTCTGGCTTCTTCGATAAAGTAACCCAAAATCCGCTGTTGTTGTTCCGGCTGCATAAACGATGAAGAATAAAGGATTAATGATTAAGGCTGTAGATCCCCCGATGACAGCTTCCCGTACTCAACATGAGAATCTTCAAGGTAGAATCGGTGATTGAAGCATGAACTATGATCATGCTTCATCTTGCATCTTTTACCTGGATTCAATGGTTTCCACTCGGAAGCGTTCCACGGAAGCGATCAAGTCACGAGATACCCCTACTAAGTGTTGTAAGGCTCCTGAAACTCGCTGTGCTTCTTGGGAGGTTTCTTGGGCTGTGAGTTCCACTGATTGCATTACTTGAGCTACAGCGCGAGAGGTTTCTGTCTGCTCTACGGTGTCACTGGTAATTGAGCGCACCAGCCGGTCAATATGATCGGCTACTTGAATGATGTTTTCTAGCGATCGCTTGGCTTCTTCTGCTAGTCTTGTACCTTGTATTACTTGTTGTGTACCTTCTTCCATCGCTGTCATTACAGAACTGGTTTCGCTCTGGATTTGCATCACGATTTGTTCAATTTCTTTGAGAGATTTGGCGGATTTGTCTGCTAACTGACGAACTTCATCGGCGACAATTGCAAACCCCCGTCCAGCTTCTCCTGCTCTTGCTGCTTCAATACTGGCATTTAGTGCCAATAAGTTGGTACGAGAAGCAATCTGGGAAACCAAGGCGACAATAGAGTTGATTTCTTGGGATGATTCTGCCAATCGTTTAACTTTGCGGGTAGTTTCCGCCACTGTTTCCCGAATTTCCAAA
This sequence comes from Anabaena cylindrica UHCC 0172, assembly GCF_034931625.1. Taxonomy (GTDB): domain Bacteria; phylum Cyanobacteriota; class Cyanobacteriia; order Cyanobacteriales; family Nostocaceae; genus Anabaena; species Anabaena cylindrica_A. The sequence goes on from NZ_JAYGGY010000084.1 coordinate 12,219, forward strand.
ATCCCCGCCACTGTATTTTCTACTGCTTCACCTCCTTTGAGTGCGATCGTACTGGCATCACGAGCTACTGTCTCTGCCTCTTTTGCAGCCACCGCTACCCGTTGGATAGATTCAGTCATCACTTGCACGGAATTTAGAGTCACAGCTAACTCTTCTGCTTGACGCAAGGCATCACCAGATAAGGCTCTAGCAAAGGTTTCTGAATTGGTTGAGCCTTTAGTAACTTCTCGTGCAGCCACTTTCACCTGTTGCACAATATCCCGCAGGTTTTGAATTGTCAGGTTAAAGGCATCAGCTACAGCTCCCAATACATCGGCTGTCACCTCAGCTTGAACTGTCAAATCTCCCCTGGCTGCTCCTTCTACGTCGTCCAAGAGACGAATTACCTGGCGTTGCAGATTTTCTTTCGCTTCCTCTTGCTCAACCGCTTTCCGTTGCGCTTCATTAGTAGTCGTGAAAATTACCCGCGACATATCATTGAAGCTAGTGGCTAAGTATCCTAATTCATCTTCGGAATAAACTGTAGCTTGAACATTCAAATTCCCTTCCCGGACAGCATCAAACTGTGTTTGCAGGTCTTTGGTAGTGCGCCGAATTTGCTTGAGTGTGAGATTCCCCATGAAGCCTGCTGTTGCTCCCCCAGCAATTCCCGCCGCTACAGCCATTGCCCAACCTGTATTCCGCACTGAAACCCGGTGTTCAGCCGGAGACATTTGCATAGCTCCAAAGTTAATTACAGCAGCTACCATTGCTGAGGTGAAACCCACTGTGCCAGCAATCCACAATTGCTTTGTTTCTAGAGAAGCATTCTCAAAAAACGCAAACAAGCCTTGCTCAACACTGACATTAGGTTCTAGTTTTGAAGCATCTGTTTCAGTAAATACAGGGACTGCTTCTTGGGCCCCAGTAATCGTGAACAGTTCCTCATCACGGTCAACACTGTTATCGGTTTCTTCATTAAAACTATGGCTATTCGTACCACTGAAACTATGGCTATTTGTACCACTGAAACTATGGCTATTTGTACCTCTGATTCCCTGTGATTGAGATAATGAATCCACATCGCTGTAGTTAGAATCTCCACTCAAATCAAAGCTAGGAATATTGCCTAAATCATCAAAATCGTCAAAATCGTCTAAAAACTGGATATTATTTTTAGAATTTTCTCCCCGTGAAATACTCGAAACACTATGGATATCTTCATCATCAGGAAAGCCTTCTGATCCAAAGGCAGACTCAAAAGCCTCTAAATCGAAATTATCATCACCAAATTTATTTTGTTCTTGGTTGGTATTGAAGTTTGACTCTGATACAGTTTCTATTTCCTCTGGGATTTGAGCTAACGAATTATCTAAACTACTCAAATATGTATGTTCACCGCTGTCTCTGAAATCAGTTTTGATTAAATCGTTAGGGATTTCTTCTTCATCAGGAATGCTGGCGTTGATCTCCTCCAGACTATGGTTAGCAAAGTCAAAATTCCCCGTACTTATATCTTCAAAGTCTGATGAATCTTGTTCCATCAATAATTCTGGTGTGGGTTCCCAATTATTGACGGCGTTGATCTCCTCCGGACTATGGTTAGCAAATTCAAAATTCCCCATACTTGTATTTTCAAAGTCTGGTGAATCTTGTTCCATCAATAATTCAGGCGTAGGTTCCCAATTATTGATTTCTCCAAAAGGTGAATTAGTCTGATCGTCTTTAATTCCTGAAAATTCCTGAATAGTATCGACTTCAATATCAGCAAAAGGATTATTCTCTCCTGAATTTTCTATATTTCCTGTGGAAATATCTTCTTGCCAAAAAGGAGGTAATTCTAAAGCTCCTGATGCTTCACCACTATCAATACTCGCTTGTGGATCTAAAGTCAGAGGTAGCTCGAAAGCTCCTAATTCTCCATTATCACTAATGCCATTTGCCTCTGCACCTTTTAATGGTTGATCTAAAACGAAAGGATCATCACCAAAGGCTATACCATTATTTGGTATTTGGTCAAATTCTAGATCGTCTAAATGACTATCAAAGGCATTACTCTGGGATATATCTTGGATGGCATTGTCAGATGGTTGATATTCAGCAAAAGATTGCAGATCAAAGCTGGTGTCATCGAAGTCTCCAGCCATTCCTAAATCTAATAATTCCGCCTCATTATCTACCAGACCATTAGACATTTCTCTGGAATTTATTGACTCATTAGACTCTATTAATGATTCTTCTCCACCAAATGACTGTAAGTATTGATTGATGTTCTCAAGGTAACTAATGGCAGAACCAAGAATTTCTTCATCATCTGTTAAATGAGATACCTTTTCGTATTCAGTTTTTGCTATCTCAAATTGCTGCAAAACATAATAGATGTGGCCTCTTAACAGATGAGAGTTGGGGTCATCTGGTAAATTTTGCACCACCTGGTCTACTAAAGTAGCTGCAACTTCATAGTCTCCTTCTGTATAAGCTTTTACGGCTTGCTGATATTTTGAATTGTGATCATCTATATTTACTACCATTTCCTCCCTCCCGACTTCATCCTGCCCACCGCGCACTTCGCAAAATAGCTGTTTGATCTATTAGTCGTAGATACTTATTAGTTTTAGTATCTAACCATTCTCCACGCAAAAATGGAGCCATAGTATCTGGTACGTTATTTGATGGCATCAGATACTGTACATCAAGCCAGCCCATTCCACAGATTTGCTCTACTCCTAAACCTACTATTATGTCTTGATCTTCAATAGCAATTACTGGTATTTCAGACCTATCCGTGTTTAATGCAGTTCCCTCCCCCAAAAATTGTCCTAAATCTGCCACCCAAATTAATCTTCCTCGCAAGTTTAGAGTACCCAACAGCAAGGGAGAAGCATTAGGAATCGGAGTGATCCGATCTGGGCTGAGTTCGATTACTTCCCGGATGCCAGTGGCTTGCAATGCAAATTCCTGATATGAGGGAAGGTAAAATCTTAAATGTAACTCGCCTTCGGGACTTTCTAGTTGTAATTCCGGGCGGAATTGATCTTGACCACTACCACTTAAAAAGTCTGGTTTGCTGACCATATTTTTTTATCTGTGTTTATTTTTATTGACTCTTATCCTCGCAGCAGTTGTTTGACTGTTCCTACCAATTCGGTTGGTTGAAATGGTTTGGCTATGTAAGCGTCGGCTCCTTGTTTCATTCCCCAGTAGCGATCAAATTCTTCACCTTTGGAAGAACACATGACTACAGGTACATTTTGGGTTTTAGGATCAGACTTTAACCGCCGACATAGTTCATAACCATTCATGCGGGGCATGACAATATCCAAAACTACTAAATCTGGAGGTTTGCTTTGAATTGCTTCTAAAGCTTCAACTCCGTCACAAGCATGGGCAACCGTTAAACCACTGGCTTTCAGGAGGTCTGTAATCATCTCCCTTTGAGCAATACTGTCTTCAACAATCAGAACTGTACTCATAAATACCTATCTACCTCCTGATTTATACTTTGTGTTTCTAGAATGAATATTCATTGGTTTTCTAACAAATATTAACTGTATAAATTAATTCTAGTATTGTAATAATTTACTGATTCTAGACATCTTACTGGAGTTAGCTGATTCTGTGATAACATTTTTTACCCTATGTTTGAGCAAATCCACAAGTCTTGTATTCCGTTTATATTCCCACACCAGAATCTATGTGGATATATTTTTCGACCAGCATCAGTAATTCTGTATCAGCAAATGGTTTTGTTAAATAATCTGTAGCCCCAACCATCCTAGCTCTGACGCGATCAATAAATCCTTCTTTTCCGGTCAACATGATAATTGGGATCAACCGAAATGCGGTGGAATGTCGCAGCATGGCACAAATTTCGTAACCGTCTAATTCCGGCATGGCAATGTCGCATAAAATTAAATCTGGCTTGAGTTGAAAAACGAGGCTGAGGGCTTCTAAGGGTTTGGTGATGCAGATTGCTTCATAGCCCTGTGGGTTTAAGATTGACTCTACAGTTTGGCAGATGGCGATCGCATCTTCAATACATACTATCCGTCCTTTGTTCTTATCTGGTTGCTCCCAGTTTGGTATTTGATCGCTAGGGCTATCAGTCACAGAATATACTAATTGTAGCCACCCCTGTTGTACGTAAGGATATATGACTTTGGCAACGGTTAAAATGTCACGATTCAGATAACGAGCTAATTGCCGTAGGGATGTTTTACCATCTGCCCAATGTTGTAACTTATTCACTGTTGATGCTGGTAATGAGTGGCGAAATCTATCTATATCAGCCAGTACTGGCAATTGTTCTGGTGATTGAATATGGGGATATAATTGTTTCCACTCCTGTACTTGTTTAGTGATTTTTGTTGTCAGTGTAGCTATCTCCAAGCTAGTTAATTGCGGAACAAGTGCTGTACCTAAATCAAAAATAAAACTACCTTGATGTAAACTCAACAGATCAAAGAGTGTCTCATGTACTAAGCCATGAATGATATTGCGAGCTATTTTTGGGGTAATAATATTCTGCTCTAGAAGCGCCCAAATGTAAGCATACTCTGGGGAATTTGTAGATTCTAAAGTGGCAAGTTGCGTTTTATTAAGTCGCTGCTCAACTCGATAATGACGCAAGTAATCGTCAATCCGAGATAAACTACTTTCACCAGCTTGACAATAGACTATTTGACCGTTGAGGAAAAATACAAACCAAGACTGTGGTTTGCTATCTCCCGAAGAACGATACTTGAGAGTGTCTTCTCCACTCAGTTTGTGAGTTGGGTAAGAATGATGCGCTTCTACCCACAACTGCCCAGTTCTTTGTCCTAAGGAAATCAGTTGTAGGATACTGTAAATATCAATCTCGTTTAAATTTCCCTGCATTTAGCTAAAAAACCCTCCGTGGCATTCTAGAGAGATTACTATATCAATTGTTACTTTCAGTTTTTTCATGTTGCAACTAAGGTTAAGATGACCTAGACAAACAGTCTCAGAAACCAGACATGATCCTTTTGTGATCAATAACTGACAAACTTAGTGTTCACACGGTAGTTATAATTACTATCATGGGTACAGGATATAAAAGATGCGACATTGCCGCGTCTACCAAATATCAAGATATATCAAGATGTGAGATATCACTTCCATAAATATTTTTGTTTATCTTGTGCTGTTAAACTGAGGTTAAACAAGACAAGTTAACAAAATAATCTAAGATATATCCCAAAACACAGACGTAAAGTGCATCAAAAGGACTAGCGGTGTGCTGTATTTAGCAGAAGTACAAAAGCAAAAAGGCGGCTTACTTAGTGGTGGTTCTAAAACAGAACTAAAACTACTAGCTTGTCAACGAAGCGACCAGAATTGGAACACTGTATCAGAAGAAACTATAACTGCTGAGGAAGCAGGCAAATTGAATGATGGCGCACTAGTACTAGTGGAACTGAGTCCGAATCGCCAAGTGCAGCGGATTCAAGAGGCTGGCCGTCCCCTAGTCAACATTTTGCAGAATTTTTCCCGCCAGATGGAAAAATTTAAGCTCAAAGAGGACGAGATTGACCAGTGGAAGCAGTCGCTAATGTTTCAAGTCCAAGAGCTAAATCGCCGCGAAATGGACATGGAATCAAGATTAGAACAACTGCAACAACTGGAAAATGATGTTCAACGCTTGGAAACACAAAAACATGAAGTAGAAACATCCCGTGAGCAAATTGAACAGTTGCAAGCGGAAGTTGAACGCAATCGTCAGGAACTAGAAGGTGCTTGGGAGCATTTACGGGGAGAACAGCGTCGTCTAGATGAGATCAAAACAGATGCCCCCCAGGGTTCAGTTTTGGGTGAGGAGCAAAGTCAGCTGATCGCTGATTTACTCAAGCGCTTGTCTACTAATGACGTTAGTGCCACTGGAACATTACAGGAAGACCTTAAGTGTGCCTTTGAACTAATTGAACAGCAACAAGCTACTCTTAACCCACATTGGCAACAACTAGAGTCGCAACTGACTTTGGCTCATCAACAGCAAGAGGAAGTTGAACAAATTTCCCAAACTTTGCGCGATCGCCAAACTGAAATACTCTCTTTAGAGCAACAACTAGTTCAGTTTCAACTCACTACTGCCACGCTTAAGAATAAAGAGGATTTTTCTGCCATACTCAAACAGCAGTTGCAAAATCAAGAAGATTTATACCAACAAACCCAGACTTTGGTAGCAACGGCTGGTAATATAGCTGTCGAACAGCAAGTCGATGTGGAAGCTTTGCAGACAATTCCCCTGGAAGAACTGCAAAAAATGGTGGCAGAAGACCAGGAAAAATTGCACCAAGACTCTATTTTTGTTCAAGAACAAGAACAAGAACTCAATTACAAACAAGAAAGTATAGAAGAACTGCAAACCAAGATACAGCAAGCATCAGAGGAAGATTCAAAAAATTTAGAAGCAGAATTAGCAGATGAAGAACTCCTGTACCAAATGCTCAATGATAGTTTGGAAGGACAACGCCGTAATTTAATAGATCGACAAAAAACTCTAACGCGTAACCAAAATATCCTTTTGCAACGACAAGGACAGACTGTTGTCAATTCTCCAGGGGAAAACAATATTAATTTAGAGTCAATTCTCGCCCAAATTGATCACCAACGACAACAATACTCCCAAGAACTGCAAAAGCTCGAAAGCGAGATTTCACTACTGAGTGCCGAGCTAGAGATGAACCAAGAAGGAATTGATCATCAAAACTTTGTACTAGATGAAAAGCGCCAAGAACTCAGAGCCATAGAAGCAAAATTACTCAACTTGCAAACAACCAATTATCAATGCTGGGGTAGGGTAAATCTCTATCAAGAAGCACTACAACCTATTCAAGATTGCTTGGATGGTTTACGGGATAAGCTGCAAGTCATTTCTAATTCTTTGGCTCATGTTCAAGAAACTGGTGATTCTCAAATTCAGACTATTACTGAAATGCGTCAAACTCTCCAGAATTTGATACCCGATTTACAGTTGCTTGCGTTATAGAAGAAATCAAGAATGAAGGATGAACCAATATATCAGCCTTTATTCTTTATCTTTTTTTATCCAGATCCAGCTATCTTGTACGATCGCTATGACTCCACCAGGAAAAGGATCAGTTTGAGAACGATTTGGGGCTGTAATTAAAGCCGTTAATTTCTCAATATGTTCAAAGTTGGGAGCATTAGGTAGTATTTCTTGCAATACCTGACGCATAACACGACGTTGCAAGGCTAAAGCTGCTTTCTCTAATACCCGCCGATTTAACCTCAGAGGATGGTTTAAATGATGTGTCCTCATTTCCCCATTTTCCCCTCCCTCCATTGCTTCTTCCTTCAATTGACGGGCTGCTTGTTCTAAATATTCCACTTCCGCTTGTAGCAATTCGGCGGTTTGGGCTAAATTCGATTCGACTTGGGGGTTGAAATTTTTTTGTAAATATGGAAGCAACTCTTGGCGGATACGATTGCGAGCATATTTCACGTCTTGATTTGTGGAATCTTCCCAAATTGGCAAGTTGAAACTTTGACAAAATTGCTCTGTTTGGGTGCGCGTAATTTCTAAGAGTGGACGCACTAATACTATATTTTCAGCTAGTGGACGTTGCCAAGTTAAAGCTTGTAAACCATCTGCACCAGTACCACGCATTAAATTATAAAGCAGAGTTTCCGCGCGATCGCTCGCCGTGTGTCCAGTAACGATATATTGATAATTATTATTTTGGGCTATTTTAGTTAAAGCCTGATATCGCCAATTTCGTGCTGATGCTTCACTATTTACAGAATTTGTCGCAGTTTCTAAATAAAAAGGTGTATTCCAGCTTTGTGCTAAATTCTGCACATGATTAGCATTAGCTAAAGAATCTTCACGCCAACAATGATCACAATGAGCTATAGCTAAATTCCATCCCCATTTGGGTTGTAAATCTAATAATAATTTAATTAAACATAAAGAATCTTGTCCACCAGAAACTGCAACTAATAACCGTTGGTTAGGTGTAAATAAAAGGCGTGAGCGAATAGTCCGATGTATTTGGGCGTGGAGAGGAGTCCATGTCATTTGATTCTTATTTTTGCTGATAGCATTACCCTAGTTGAAGCGTGGCTATAACCTGACAGATGAATCCTTACAAACTAAACGGAAGATCAGCTTTCAACTTCTTTAAGTTTGTTGCGTAAATCATCAAGTGGAGATTCCGGTTCATCAGGACAAAATTCTAGAGTGACTCTAACCCTAAGCTTACCTTTTTTCCAGTAACCGCCTGGCTTCATAATTTCACAATCTACGCCTTCATTTAGCCATCTTTTCTTTTCTATGTATTCGTCAGTTTTTTCCCAATAGCTACTATCAATAGAGATGATATTGGACTTAATTTTACTGAGAATTTGAGCGACTTTAAACATAGGATCATCCATTATATATCGCTGAACAACCTTTGTAATAGACAAAACTGTATCTTCGTTATCTACTGGCTCCCATCCATTTTCCATATTTATCTCCTATAACTAAATTGGTATGGTATTGACGAAAAAATAGTTTTTGATTTAACGTCCCTTCTTTTACTTACCTGTGTTTGGGTAAATAATATTAATTTTCAATATCTTTGAGTTTGTCGCGTAAATCATCTAATGACGAAGTTTCTTGATTTACTTCTAAATTCTTATTCACAATTGTTTCTTTGACTTTTGGTTCATCATGGCAAAATTCCAAATAAAATTTAATTTTCCCCTTTTTCCAGACATCACCGGGTCTGAGTATTTCAACTTCCACGCCTTCTGCAAACAATTTTTCATCTGTATTATCAGAACCTATATAATCTTTAACAGCTTCTATTAATTCAATTACTGTTAAAGTTCTGGATACATTTATTCTTTCAAAATTTTCAGGATGAACAGAAATCACATCCTTTTTATCTAGTCTTTCAAATTCATTACCCATATATTTTACTTCAAACTAATTGGAACTTAGTATATTGTATTTTATACCATATTCCTAAATTTCTCTCTGCGTCTTTGCGTTAGATAAAAAACATTCCCCTCTTCAAAAGAAAAGGGGAAAAAGATATCCTTAGAAAAACCAACCGTAAGAATGTAAACCTTTACCCAAAAGATTCACACCGAGATAGCAAATCCAAACCACAACAAAACCAGTAGCGGCTAAAATTGCTGGTTTTCTGCCTTGCCAACCACGAGTTATTCTAGAGTGAAGATAGGCAGCGAAAACTAACCAAGTAATTAACGCCCAAGTTTCTTTGGGGTCCCAACTCCAGTATGATCCCCATGCTTCATTCGCCCAAACGCCACCAGCAATAATACCAATTGTCAGCAGGGGAAATCCCAAACCGATAATGCGATAACTAATATTATCGAGGGTTTCAGCTAGACTGAGGCGTTGAGGTGAAAGAGTTTCCGTAGATTCTACAGTTTGAGTTTGGGGGACAGTGAGTAAATCTAAAACAGCGGTTCCATTTCCGTTGCTACTGCTTTCCAAACGAGAAAAGCCATTATTTTCCGCAACTGGTGTTGGGGGTTGAGAAATTACTTCCCCAGCCTTAATTAACTTGTAACCATTGCTGCGATAGCCACCTGTGCCGACGGAACTACCTTGTAATTGGATGTTTTGGCCGCGAGTGACAATTAAAAAAGCGATCGCTAACAACGCACCCACCATTAAAGCCGAATAACTCAACATCATCACACTGACGTGCATCATCAGCCAATTTGACTTGAGAGCAGGAACTAACGGCTCAGAAACCTGCATTGTTGATGGTAGGGTCAAAGTTGCAAAAGCAGCGATTCCCATCGCCACAGGAGCAGTGACAACCCCCACCAAGCGGCTACGGCTGCTATTCTCTGCAATTAGATGCACAGCGGTAATACCCCAAGTTAGGAAGAATAGGGACTCATAGAGATTGCTGAGAGGGAAATAGCCCGCTTCAATCCATCTAGCCCCCAACAGAGTAGCAATACACAAATTAGCGATCGCCATTCCAGCCGTCCCCAAAGCCGCTGTCACCGATAAATTCGGAAAAGCCGCCCCCACCCAATACACCAGCATAGTGCAGAATAAAACAGCAAAAGAGGCATTATCTAGCCAGTTCTGGAGTACAACCAGATTCATAAACTCTTCTCCCCAATAAATGCTTGAAATATCAATTCCGACTATTCTGATCCTATCTAGTTTTGGTAATTGGTGATTGGTGATTGGTGATTGGTGATTGGTGATTGGTGATTGGGAACAGAGGAATATTTATCTTTCTCCTGCTGCCCCCTGCCCCCCAGGGCTGTTTCATTCCCTAAAAGGCTTGCAAATGCAAGAGTCTAGAAGATGAAAAATAAGCTTGGCATTCAATCTTAGGCATCAAAATGGTCACCAATTTATGACTTTTGCTCTGATATTTATTGCCAATCATATTGACAAAATACATACCTTATCGAATGAAACAGCCCTGCCCTGCCCCCTGCCTCCTGACTCCTGCCTCCTGCCTCCAATTCCTACTTACCAGTTTTTTTAAGTTCTAGAAATATGTCATATCGCTGACTGCGACTATCATTAACCGCAGTTGTTAGCCCAATTGTCCGTATTCCTGCAAGCAATGCTTGTTGACTGGCAGATGTTGTATTCAGAGTAAAGTTTTTAACAGTCCGTTCCACATCCAAGAAAAATAGACCCTTGGCTGGATTCAATTCTCTGGGGACGGTTTCTTGAAAAGCGAGAGTACTACCGAGTGTAATTTGAGGTTTAGAAACAATTTTGTCGCTGATAGGAGCGCCTAAAACGAAAAACAGCACATCTTCATCCAACCAGCCATGAGTAGCAGTTAAAGTCCCAAAAGGTGAAATCCAGTTGACAACAGGTTTACCAGCCACAGTTGCCGATTGAATCTTGAACTGGTATTGATTTTGCATCGCCTCATCTAGCTGTTTTAAGGAAGTTTCTGCCGCACTTCTTTGGTCTCCTTCACCTTTGCCTCCTACCTTTGTCATAAATACCAACCCTGCCCGAAAATTATCCGGTGAACCATCTTTTGGGATATTAGGAATTACTGCAACTGAAAATTCACCTTTCATCCAACTTAGTAAATCCCGATCTAAATCCAAATTTGTTAACGACTTTACACCCCGTCGCACCTGTTCAGGCATTATTGGTGATAAAGGATTTCCCCTAGATGTAGAAATGTAGTCTGCCCATAACCGCTTTAAGTTACTACCAGAAAGCATCATTAAAGTTTCGCTGGGTAGGCGATTTTGCATAGTTCCAGCTTGGTTTTCTACTGCCAGCACTCGCTGACTATTAGGATTTAACCAAGAAACACCCTTTAAACGGATTCCTTTTGGTTCTAAAGTGACAGTTCCCGCTAAACCTTGGTTATTTTGAAGTTGAGCTAAAACCTGGGCTGGTAAAGGACGGTTGGGAGCTTTTGCCGCTATTCTTGCTGCGATCGGCACATTTAGATAAAATTGAGCAAAAGGTTGATAACTGGCCGTTTTTGAGAAATTTTGAGCAAAGCCCCCTATGGTTGCTAAAGATGCTTTACTTTTATAAGCATCAATCGTTCTTTCTGTGGCTTTGGGATTATCTGTAATTACGAGAAATCGCTGATCTATCAATGCTGCTGAAAGCTTTCCTCCAGCTTGTCCTTCGGTTTGTTTAATAGCGATTCCTTGATAAGTGCGGTCAATCCATTTACCTTGTTTGAGGGGTTTGGGTTGTGCCAAAATACTTTTGGCGATTTCTGGATTTTTAATTGGTAGCACTATCACGACTGATTGCTCAGAACCAACTTCAGTATTAGTTGCTACTGGTTTAGATATAGGCTTGGTAGATGGAGGAGCTAAAATAGCGATCGCAACTTCATCCCCTACCCACGGTTGAATATCTTTCTCAAAGTCATAACCATTATTGGTGAGAAACCGCTGTTGCAGTTGTAATAAATTTTTATTCAGTTCTTTTTGAGTTTCTGGTGTTCCAAACTCCTGTAATTTTTGCCATTGCTTAGTATCCGTCGTCAAGGAAACTGTAACTAAGGCATCTTCAGGAATAATATTTGCACCCACTGGCAAATTTCTGGAAAATGGTTGTCCTTGAATAAAAAACCAATATGCCGCACTCCCAGCACCAATCAATAACCCAGCAGCTGATAGCGTTAGCACCAAAGACGGTTTCTTTTTTTTCATCATCCAATTAGACACAATAGATGGTGCCATTGCAACTTACTACCTAACCCAACTTGCTAGTTATCTAGTTTAGTCTGGTAATTCGTAATTATCTCACCGGGAACCGAGTGGTATAATATTTGCATTATGCTGCGATCGCATATTTTTGAAAGGCGCGACACAGAGGAATAAGGGTTTGCAGGGAGGGGATTAGTGCATTACACTTCTTTTACGCACGGTACATAATGAGCTATTTCTTATTTTTGACCTTGGTTTTTCGTTGTCAAATTCATGATTCATATCCCAAAGTTAGCAAAACCACGTCTTCCAATTGGGCAATTATTTCAGGACTCAGTTGTCCCAGTGTGCTAATCAAACGAGTTTTATCAAGAACTCTCATCTGAAAACATAAGGCAACAGAATCTTGGCTGAGTCCACCATTACCTTGTTCGATCAGTAAGCATATAGGCAAAGCAGCGCGACGTTGGTTGGTGGTGAGGGGAATAGCAATGGTCGTAGTTGAGAACTGGGAAACAAGGTCATTCTGGAAAATGATGACAGGGCGAATGCCTGCTTGTTCAGAACCTTGAGTTGGATTGAGGTCGGCTAGCCAGATTTCACCCCGTTTGACAGGATTAGTCATCGTTAGTCTTCCTGATGGAGTATTACTGCGTAGTCATTCATGCCTTCTTGAGCCAAGGCGCGATCTTCATCAGCAAACTCTGTAAATAGGTCAGCCAATTGCATTGGATCGAGGACAACCTGATGACGACGCTGATTGCAAAACTTTAAGAAGGCAATAAAATCAGCTACTTGCTGAAGTTGATTGTGAGTCAGTCTATCCAAGTCTTGCTTAATGGCTTCAGTGCTTACTGGCATAGGAAGAAAAACATTCGGCTTTTCCCAATTATAAGCGATCGCTAACCAGGTCACTCAATTTTGCGATCTGCTTGCAGCATCACTATTGCATATCCATAACAACCTAGCCGATTCCTTTAGCTTGCTTAATTGCGAACGAAAACAGACAACCTAATCGGCTGTTCCAGTTTATAAATCTGTCGAGATGATAGGAAATAAACCTATCAAAATATTGCTCCATTAAGATTGGCTTCACTCAAGTCCACATCAATCAACGTAGCATTTCTTAAATCGGCATTCTTAAAAATAACATGACTACGGTTCAATGAACTAAGATCGAATATACCCATATTGACGAAATTAGTATTCCCTCTTGTCAAAGCTTTGTTTAAGTTAGCTTTTTTGAGTATTGCGCCCGTAAAATCCGCACCTCTGAGGTCAGCTTCGTAAAGATTTGCCTCCTCAAGATTTGCATTTCTAAAATTTGCTCCAACAAGGTTAGTGTTACTCAGATTAGCCCTAACTAAACTTGCATCTTCCAAATCTGCTGCTGATAGAAGCGCTCCAGTTAAATTGGCATCTGTAAAATTTGCTTGTGTCAGGGATGCCTGGAAAAAAAGTCCTTCCATAAGGACACCAAGACTGAAGTCTGCATCGACTAAATTAGCTTTGAAAAAGTTAGCCTTGGTAAAATCTACTGAACAGAGAAATTGGCTTTGACTTAAGTCCGCATAACTAAGATTTGCCTCGCTAAGATCAAGCACTTCAAGGTGACAGCCTTTCATATTAGCTCTGCTAAGATTTAATCTTCTTAAATCCACCTCATCTTCCTCAAAGTCATACGCAATATCTACTGACCCATCATTATCATTACATGAATCAGCTAAACCCATACAGCCAATGTATGCTCCACTTAGATCAGGAATCTTTTCTGGGTTGCTCTCTCTCCAAGTATTCCAAGCTTTGGCTCCTTGACAAAAGATACCCAAATGTTCAGAATTAGCCATTCATTTTCCCATTATCAAAGTTCTAGAGAAGGCATAATTCATAATTGTATTGCAGATGAAGTACAATTACTTTCACGGTATCAAATTACCGCATAATAGCTTTTTATAAATTATTGCGAAAATTTAAGTTTTATATCTTAATTCTCAATAATTTCAATTTTGCTAGAGTTTTCAGTCTGTTTTCTGATCACCTTGTTGTTGACCCAAATATTTAGTTAAATAGGGCGAAAAAACCTCATAAATCAAGGTTAGAGGTTGTCCATGATGCCAAAATAAATAATGACGACCCCAAAAAGGCCCAACTTGCTCAAAGCCTGACTCTAGGGCAGCTGAAGAACCACAGTAAATGCCTCTAATATCTCGATATAACTCTGTCCGAATCCGAGCTAAACTCGCCCAAATCGGTAGAGAACGATTTTGCAAAAACTCATCTACATGACTAGCTTCCCACCAGGAAGTAGCATACCCCAATCGCTGACCAGAGGCAGTACGTAGCCATACTTGTCGGCGCAGTCGTGGACCGGGGACGACTTGAATTAAATCCGGTGCAGCATCCCCATTCATGCCAATCAAAGCCATATCAATGACATCCACTTCTATAGGCTCACAAGTGAGTAATTGTAAATGCCTAGTTGGAGAACCATCTCCTAAAAGTAGCAATTGCCATGCTGGTGCTAACTGAGTATGAGGTAAACCTTTTTGAATATCCTTCTCTCCACCTTCCCAAATAGGATTTAGGCGATGCCAAGCGGTTGGCAATGTTGAGTTATTTGTGGGCGTAACAATAGTAGTCAATGTTATTTACAAAACTTCACCTGTTTCTATGAAAGCATAAAAAACCCAGATCCTAATTAGGAACCTGGGTTAATTAGGCTGATAAATCTGAACATCAGCACTTAAACTAGAGACACAAAAATGCGGATGGCGAGACTCGAACTCGCAAGGCAAAGCCACACGCACCTCAAGCGTGCGCGTATACCAATTCCGCCACATCCGCAAAATTTAGCTAGACTTCAATATAGCATAAAAACACAAATAAGGCGAATTTTTTCTCAAATTCTTTGAATGCGGGTATGAAGCTGACAGAAATATAGTTATGGGACAAGGGATATTAAAAGTTATGGTGATCTTCCAAAAAGCCAAGTGCGGGAAACTGGCAAAGACTGACAGCCGCAGTGTTGTTAGTTTAGCTAAGATTCGGGGAGGCAACCAACCCAATCATGAAATCTATAAGAATGAAGGTGGAGAATCTCCTGTTAAAATTTGCAGTAATGCGACAGCTTTATTTCAACGGGATGGGAGAGAATGTCAATCTACGTGGTACTAATATCGAAGCTAGAAAATGAAATTTGACAAAATTTTAATTGCTAATCGGGGAGAAATAGCGCTTCGCATTCTCCGAGCTTGTGAAGAAATGGGAATTGCGACAGTTGCTGTTCACTCCACCGTTGACCGGAATGCTCTCCACGTCCAACTTGCTGATGAGGCAGTTTGTATTGGTGAACCAGCCAGCAGTAAAAGTTATTTGAATATTCCCAATATTATTGCTGCCGCCTTGACGCGCAATGCTACTGCTATTCATCCTGGTTATGGCTTTTTGGCAGAAAATGCTCGGTTTGCGGAAATTTGTGCTGACCACCATATTGCCTTTATTGGCCCCAGCCCAGAATCTATTCGGTTAATGGGGGATAAAGCCACAGCCAAAGAAACCATGCAAAAAGCTGGAGTACCCACAGTCCCTGGTAGTGATGGTTTGGTAGAGAGTGAGCAAGAAGGAATAGCGATCGCTAAAAAGATCGGCTACCCTGTAATGATTAAAGCCACAGCAGGTGGTGGTGGTCGGGGTATGCGGTTTGTCCGTTCTGAAGATGAATTCACCAAACTTTTCCATGCCGCCCAAGGAGAAGCAGGAGCAGCTTTTGGTAATGCCGGCGTTTATATAGAAAAATTTATCGAACGTCCGCGCCACATTGAGTTTCAAATATTAGCGGATAACTACGGTAATGTTATCCACTTAGGTGAGAGAGATTGCTCAATTCAGCGCCGCAATCAAAAGCTCCTAGAAGAAGCCCCCAGTCCAGCACTTGACTCAAACCTGCGGAAAAAAATGGGACAAGCTGCGGTGAAAGCTGCCCAATTCATCAACTACACCGGGGCAGGTACTATCGAGTTTCTCCTAGATAAATTTGGTAAATATTACTTCATGGAAATGAACACCCGCATACAAGTTGAACATCCAGTCACAGAGATGGTGACTGGTATTGACTTACTTGTAGAACAAATCCGCATTGCCCAAGGTGAAAAACTCAATTTAACTCAAGACAAAGTTATTCTCAGGGGTCATTCCATTGAATGCCGTATCAATGCCGAAGACCCGGATCATGATTTTCGCCCTTCCCCAGGCAAAATTACTGGTTATTTACCCCCCGGAGGTCCCGGCGTGCGAATTGATTCTCATGTGTACACAGATTACCAAATCCCTCCTTATTACGACTCCCTCATTGGTAAGCTAATTGTCTGGGGGCCAGACCGAGCTACAGCCATTAACCGCATGAAAAGGGCTTTGCGAGAATGTGCAATTACAGGACTACCTACAACCATTGCCTTCCATCAGAAAATTATGGAAAATCCGCAGTTTTTGGCAGGTAATGTTTACACTGATTTTGTCCAAGAAATGAAGATTCAGTAATGGGTAATGGGTAATGGGTAATGGGTAATGGAATAAATATTGTTCTCCCTTTTACCTGTTACCTGTTACCTGTCACCTCCGTCACCTAATTCACGCGAGACATCATGGTCAGTAAACCTTGCTGACCTAAAAGAATTTCTCGTACTAGACTCAAAATAGCAACCCAAATAATAGGGGTAATATCGACCCCACCAATTGGTTGTACTAGCTTTCGCAATGGCACTAAAAAAGGTTCTGTGGGCCAAGCTATCAGGTTAAAGGGCAGACGGTTGAGATTGACTTGTGGATACCAAGTGAGAATGATGCGGAAAATAAACAGAAATATCATCAGTCCCAAAATGAGACCGAGAATCAAAGAGGTCAAGTTAGCACCAGTCATTACTTTCAGCTAATATCTGTGAGTAAATATAAAATTTGGGCGCAAGCCAGAAAAGTTGAAGCTTTGTAAAGCCTTCTCTCTCATTTTAACGAAATGCTGTCAACTCTTCTCAAGAAAGTGATACAAGATTAAGATTAAAATTAAAATGAAGTGTGTAAAAAAAGGTTGAGAATTATGACACCCTCTTTAGCAAATTTTCTTTGGAGTTTGGTTTGGGGTACTGCAATTGTAGTTATCCCCGCAACAGTTGGGTTGATTTTCATCAGCCAAAAAGATAAAATCCAACGTTTCTAAGGAATAGGGGTCAGGTGACAGGTGACAGGTGACAGGTGACAGATTATTCTCTCCCATCAGCAATTACCAATTACCTGTCACTAAATCCCTAATTCTCCAATAACGGTAAACAGCTTCAGAGCTTCTTTGCCAGATGCTTTGAAGCTTCAATATATTGTCAATAGATTAGAGTAGTGATTTTAATTGTGACTCGCTAACATAGATTTGATATTGGGAAAACAGCAATGATAAATTTTGGGCTGAACTCAGCCAGTGTTTTGGCTCAGGTAAATTTTGGGGCTAACTCAGCCAGTATTCTAGGAATTTTCCTGGCTGTGGCTGGGGCAGCGCTATATTTTCTCCGCACAGTGCGGCCAGAATTGTCACGAGATCAGGATATCTTTTTTGCAGCAGTTGGCTTATTGTGCGGTTTTATTCTCATTTTCCAAGGATGGCGATTAGATCCCATTCTGCAATTTGGTCAGCTGCTTTTAGTTGGGACTACTGTATTTTTTGCAGTTGAAAGTATTCGTCTGCGGAGTATAGCAACCCAACAAGCCAAACGAAATACTCCGATTGTGGATGATGAGCGAGAAGTAAGCAGAAAATATTCTTACTCTGAGCGACGCAATTATCAAGCGGAGATGGATGCAGATTTGGAACCCCTTCCTTATGAGGAGGAAGAACAACCTCCACGTGCTAGGATTCGCGGTAGCCGAGATGAGCGTTCAACCCGTGATGATTATTACGAGGATCAAACCCCCCGCCGTTCTGAACGCCGTAATAGTACAGAAAAACCTGAAACTGGAGAAAGGAAACGTCGTCCTACCTCTGGGCGCTCTGTGAGTCGCCCTACAGAAAGTTATGAACAAGAAAATTGGGGTTCTGTTTCTAGGGAAGTTGATGATTGGGAAAGTCCCCAGGAGGATGTAAGAAAACAGCCACGTCGCAGTAATAACAGACCTCAACGCCCAGAAGTTCGTGAGGATGATGTTGCTCCTAGACCAAGAAAGCGTCGTCCACCTGCTGATTCATCTCCTCGCAGAGTTAGGGAAGATGATGAGGCTATTCCTACTGATTATGTACCGTATAACCCAATTGAAAAGCCAAATGATAGGGGAGATAATTCGACTGATTTTGATGATGATATTTAGAACAGTTGGGGGGGATGGTAGTTTCAAAGGCGACGGAATGCGGTTGATGTGAGAACATTTACGTCTATGTTGTGGCTCCAAAAACCAATTCATTGGAGCCTAATTTTTAGTTTGACTAGTTTAATTGTGTCCTGTGGTTCTGGTGATATTCCTTTAGGGGTATCTTCTCTGAACAGTCGTTATACTGAGGAACAACCGTCTTTGAGTGGAAACGGTCGCTTTTTGGCGTTTGTTTCTAATCGAAATGGTAATCAGCAATTGTTGATATACGACTTGGAAATCCAAAGTTTTATTTCTACACCAGGCTTGAATCGACGGGAAACGATCGCAGAAAGTCCCAGCCTCAGCTATACAGGGCGTTATATTTGTTATTTAACTAGTGATCAAGGTAGAGCAGTTGTAGCACTTTACGATCGCGCTATGCAAAAATCACAAATCCTCACGCCTACATATCGAGGTTGGGTAAGAAAGCCTCATATCAGTACTGACGGACGTTATATCGTCTTTGAATCTGCTAGTCGTGGACAATGGGATGTGGAAGTGCTAGATCGTGGACCGACGGTGGAGTTAGATATTCCTAATGGTGCAACTGTGAGTAATTAGGTGACAGATGACAGGTGACAGGTGACAGCGAAGAGGCAGGGGAGCAGGGAGAGACTAATGACTAATGACTAATGCCCAATGCCCAATGCCCAATGCCCAATGCCCAATGCCCAATGCCCAATGACCAATGACTAATTACAAATTACCTATTATTTTATTTTTAAGCTCATCTTTGTTAACTGGATGTTTTGGTTATCCTCGTTTGTTGAGTTATCCTTTTGATTCTGGTGG
This sequence comes from Anabaena cylindrica UHCC 0172, assembly GCF_034931625.1. Taxonomy (GTDB): domain Bacteria; phylum Cyanobacteriota; class Cyanobacteriia; order Cyanobacteriales; family Nostocaceae; genus Anabaena; species Anabaena cylindrica_A. Next base: position 31,551 of record NZ_JAYGGY010000084.1, read on the forward strand.
TCGGGGTCTTAATAGTCTGGCTTCAGAGTTAGATCCACAAATTTCTGGGAGGTATATTGTATTTACTACTGACCGCAGGGGTAGCGAAGATGTTTATATGTTTGATACTGTGACTCGGAATTTGGTGGATTTACCGGGTTTAAATTCTTTTGATACGATCGCGTCCCATCCTTCTGTTACCCAAGATGGTCGTTATATTGTTTTTACTGCGAGTCGTCAGGGGCGTTCGAGCATTTTTCTTTATGACCGAGAAACGCGCCAATCACGAAATTTAACTCCTAGTCTGCAAGCGGAAATCCGCAATCCTACAATTAGTGCTGATGGTAGTAGGATTGCGTTTGAGTTTAGTAATAATGGACAATGGGATATTTTGCTGTATGACCGTGCTGGAAGACAATTGAATATCCCTCAAGAACCTAAATAATTCGTAATTGAAGGCAGGGAGCAGGGAGCAGGGAGAAAAAATTCTTACTCAGTACTCGTTACTCGCTACTCATTACTTGTTGAATGGATTCGATGAGCGATCGCACTTGCTGTGTCCCTTCTGAGGGTTCAAAGGACAGAGGGAATTTACCCCGGACAAGCATTCGCAGGCCTAGTGGTGCAATGCTGAGTAAGCCTTTAAGGTCGTGGAAATAGTTACCAACTACTTGGATACCAAATTGGCGTTCATCAATCCAACCACCTGCTTTTACTAACTCTATCAATACTTTTCGGTGACGAATTGAACGGCTATCGCTGGCTTGTTTGCGGTCAAGAATTTGCTGTTTAACTTTGGTTATTTGCTCTAATGGTGCAACTTCCATTGGACAAACTGAGTCGCAGTAAAAACAACGAGTACAACCCCAAACACCTTTAGTACCTTCGTTATAGTTTTCTAAACGATTTTCAGTTTCACTATCGCGGGAATCTGCTACCATGCGATATGCTTTGGCGAGGGCGTGGGGGCCAACAAAGTCTGAGTTGACTTCGCGGGCGTTGCATTCAGAATAGCAAGCACCGCACATAATACAGTTACCGGTTTGATCGAGGAGCGATCGCTCTTGTGGTGTTTGCAAAAACTCTTTTTCTGGAACTTGTCGCGCGGCTGTACTGACATAAGGAGCAACTGCTTCTAAATTATTCCAGAAACTGCTCATATCCACGACCAAATCCTTAATCACTGGCATATTACCCAAAGGAGCGATCGCAATTTCACCAATGGTATTATCTTGGTTTTGCAGTGATGGAATTTGTTTTAATCTAGCCAGTTCACTACCCACATTTTCCTTACAGGCTAATGCCGAACGTCCATTGATTCGCATCGCACAGCTACCACAAATCGTATTGCGGCAATTTTTGCGAAATGCTAAAGTTCCATCTTGTTCCCACTTAATCTGATTGAGGCAATCTAGTATTGTACTACTTGCTTCTACCTGCAAAGGATAGCTCTGCACAACAGGAGTAGAGTTTTGTTGCTGCCGAATAATCTTAAAAATAACTTCCATTATTACCAATCAAATTTTTTAAATTGCCTTACCCGCTTCAAAAATCATGAGTCCAGGTCGGTTGTTGTGAAAAATGAGCTATTGTACATAACGTCAGTGCTTAATAAGCTGACGCTTAAGGCTCTCATGATTCCAGTTTAACGATAACCATTAAAAGTTTAGTCGTAGAAGTGCAATGAGCGAAATTTATCTTCTCAAAGCAATCTAACAGTAACAAGGAATCATCCTTTTGCATTTAATCTACCTGTTGGGGAGTACAGAGTGGAAGTGTTTCACCTATAGAGGTGCTTACTTGATTCAATGCAGCTTATACATCTTGATGTCAACCACAGTCAACCAAAGACTGAAGAACCTTAATTTCTCATCCTCACAGGCATAATAGGTCTAAATATTTGAAAAAATTTTTTCCTTTTTCCTCACAAAAGGCGAGATATCTACCCCCAACTACTTCATCCTTCTTTAGTCAAGTCCTAATTATCAAAAGTTCTTAAGCAGCAGCGAAGTAGAAATTTTTTAAATATATAGAAGTGTTAAAGCGGATAACAATTATTGTGTCATGCCTATCAAGCGGCGGATAGATGTGGTAAATTGAATCTTCCGCTAGACAGAAGTGCAGAAGAATTTGAGAGATTTGACCTGATGCTAATAAACATGGCCAAAAATCGAGATGGATTTTTGTCTCATCTCTATCAAGAGAACCGTGAATTTAACTCACTCACTCAAAACTGCTCGTCTTCATCATATGAATTTTTATAAAAGCCTTGACTCAAAACTCATGACAGTATAAAGCCAGAGAAAAATCTACACTGCTTTTTCTCTCCCCAAGTCCAGGAATTAAAAAAAAACTTGAATTGCAAATTGAATTTTAAATTAAATAAATATTTTGCTATTATTAGTCCATGCTAGTATTTAATATAAAATTATGAATTAACAAAACCAGTACCAATCGCCGTATAAGTGCGACTATTACCGCTTTGTTTATTCATGGTGTAGAGACAAGAAAATTCATGTCTCTACTAGCAGGACAAAAGGGTGTATGTCCGCAAGACCATAAGCCAATACAATGCTGTCCTCAGCTTGAGATGATGAGTAGGGATGACCCTACAACTCAATGGCGAGAAAGGCAAGCACTGAAAGTGAAAAACCTGCAATTTATTGTATCTACGACTTTTTTGGAGTAGAACTAACCTGATTTGTAAAGGTGGCTTAAAATTACACCGCTACAGTAGCGCCAAAAATAAAATACTTTTATTTCTCATGGCGAATGATGGTTAAAAGTGCCGTAAAATCACCTAAATAGATTTCTGTGACAACCCTAACCTCTAATTGAAGGTGCTAAACCATTTATAGAGTTACTTGGGCTGCTCATATCAGCAGGAATTCACCCCTCACCCACAAGTCTTGAATAGCTCTGTGTAGAGGCATAAAAAGCTAACTACTGTGTTCAGACTACATTAATGATCAGCTAGAGATTAAGGAAATTTTGAGCATAATGACTGAAACTGCAACCGCACCATTAACTGGAAAAGCACTGCTGGCTAAAGTAAAAGAGCTTTCTAATTTACCCCGCCGAGAAAGAGCAAAGCAGTGCGGCTATTACACCGTTACTAAGAATAATCAGGTTCGTGTCAATCTCACCGATTTTTATGATGCTTTGTTGTCAGCTAGAGGGATTCCTCTCAGCCCAGAAGCACCTAAAGATGGACGTGGGCGCGAACCGACATACCGTGTTAGTGTTCACCAAAATCGTCAAATTGTTATTGGTGCTACTTACACCAAAGCAATGGGCTTAAAGCCTGGTGATGAGTTTGAAATTAGGTTGGGTTACAAGCACATTCACTTGATTCAGTTAGGCGAAAGTGATAAAAAATTAACCCCGCAGGATGTAGACTCTGATGAAACAGAGTTGGAAGATGAAGAGGAATAAACTTTTCTGATAGTAGGGGGAAGTTTTAGGTAAATACTTGATAACTTGTCCCTACTGCTACAAATAAATAATATTTGTAGTTTAAGTATATATTCACACAACAAAATACAATTTTACCTTTTGCATGAGTCACAAATTCTAGTAGAGTCTTGAATAATAAGCAAGAACTTTATTTCTACTAGAATTCTATCGTGATTTTTTTGCCTGTTTTTTTATCACTTTTAGAGCCATCAGTCAATACATCACTGGCGTTATTTAAAAATACGCCAGGATTTGTTGTGGTGGCTTTTTTTATTGTTTGGGTAGGGTCTTGGTTGCCATTAGCTGCGATCGCAGCCACCATGCTCAAATTGCAACTTAATAAACCTTTACAGCCAGAGCAAAAAATACCTTTATTAGTATCTCTCTATTTATTAGCGCCCTTAATTCTCTGGGGAGTTAATTGGTTAGGACTTGGGTCTTTTGCTGATTATGGCTTGGTTGGGAACTTTTCTATTTTTGGTTCCTTGTTGCTAGGTTTTGGGCTGGGTGTATTGGGTCTTGTGATAGTGTTTACCTGCCAATTTTGGCTGGGTTGGTGCTATTTAGAAAAATCTCATCTCAAGTTAATACCATCTATTTTGTTACCAATTTCCTTGGTGGCTTTATTTGTTGGTGGAATAGAAGAGTTAGTTTTTCGGGGTTTTTTGTTGACTCAGTTAGAAAAGGATTATGCAATTTGGGTAGCGGCGATTATCTCCAGCTTGATTTTTGCGTTACTACATTTAGTCTGGGAACAACGGGAAACTGCACCCCAACTCCCCGGATTGTGGCTAATGGGAATGGTTTTGGTAGTAGCTAGGTTAGCGGATAATAATAACTTAGGGATAGCTTGGGGACTTCATGCCGGATGGGTATGGGCGATCGCTACCATAGATACAGCAGAGCTAATTACCTACACAGGAAAAGTCTCAGAATTGTTTACAGGTAAAAACAAAAAACCCCTAGCCGGCTTGACTGGGGTTCTTTGCGTTCTGGGAACAGGAGTAATTATCTGGTTTTTTGGTTAGGAATTATTACCTAACCGCCAAAACCGGGAATCAACCGTTTCAATGCCCGGCCGACAACATCACTATATCTCAATTCTCCACAGAGAATTTTGCCCATAATTTGAGCGCCAGAGGGACGTTTAACACCGGCTTTGTAGCCAATACCGGGGAAGCGATAGAAGGCTCCTGCCAATTTTTGCGCCCAAGCCATGTCAGTTCCCCACTGTTCATTAATGGCCTCACTGTAATTTTCTAAGGCGTTGATATCACCACCGAGAGCCTCATTAATGAATTGTGCTGCGAGGACACCGCTAAAAATTGAAGGGCGAATACCTTCTGCTGTAAAGGGGTCAACTACACAAGCAGCTTCACCAGCTAAAATGGCATTTTGGGTATGTAGTTTTTGATTACCATCCCAAATACAGAGGGGATGACCGTATTGTTTACTAGTTTTGACATCTATATTAAAGGATTGGGCATATTGATCTAAAACTTTTTTAAAGTCTTGCGGTGCGCTACCAATAAATGTACCAACACCGATGGAATAACCGTCAGCTTTGGGGAAGTTCCAAAGATAGCCATTTTTCAGCAAGCCAAACTCGAAGTGTGCCATGTTTTTGTTGACTACTTCAGCAGCAACTTCGGCTTCTAATGCACCTGCTAAATGGCGTTTACGGTCTTTAAAACCTAGCCATTTTGCCATTGGACCTTTTGCACCATCAGCAGCAATTAAGTAACGACCGGTGACGGGTCCATTAGCAGTGTTAACTTGCCAATGATCATTTTTAAATTCAATACCTTTAACTTCTGTATTGTCCCGGAGTTCAGCCCCTTGATTTTGGGCTTGTTGGACTAGAAAATGGTCAAAAATCTCTCGTCGCACCATCCAGACTGGTTCTTTGATGCCGATTTTTGCTTCTACGGGATCTTCTAGTTTCCAGGTAAAACGGAGGGAATCTACTTTGACGGAAATTGCGGGACTAAAGTCAAAGTCGAACCATTGCGCGATCGCTGGTGACACACCACCACCACAAGGCTTATATCTAGGTAGGGATTCTTTCTCTAAAACTAATACTGAGCGTCCTCGCTTGGCTAAATGATATGCGGCTGCTCCACCTGCTGGTCCAGCACCGACGATGATACAGTCGTACATAATTACTGAATTTTTGCTTTTTATTTTAATTAGTTGACTTTCTAGTATATATAAGGGTTTAAGATTTTTGGTAAAGTTTCAATAAATATAGGGAAGGGTAATGGGTAATTGATAAGAATCTTTCCCAGTCCCCAATCCCCAATCACCAACTTAGACAGTTGTGATGTCTTTTTCTTTTTCTGACAGCAATTCGTCAATTTTTGCTGTGTATTTGTTTGTCAGTTTTTGCAATTTGTCCTGCTGATCTCGTGATTCGTCTTCTGACACTTCCGCAGCTTTTTCTTGTTTGCGAATGGAGTCCAGCGCATCACGGCGGATATTGCGAATCCCAACTCGACCTTCTTCTGCATACTTAGCAGCCATTTTGACAAATTCTTTCCGGCGATCGCTTGTCAAAGGCGGAATATTGAGCCGAATCACAGAACCGTCATTACTGGGAGTTATGCCTATATCTGACAAAGAAATTGCCTTTTCAACTATGTTGAGGCTGCCTTTATCATAGGGTTGAATCAGAATTGTTGAGGCATCAGGTGTGCTAATGTTTGCTAGAGATTTTAGTCCGGTGGGTGTGCCGTAATATTCCACCTGGACTTTATCTAACAAACTGGCATTAGCGCGACCAGTGCGAATGGTATTAAAAGCCCGTTGAGTAGCCTCAACGGTATGTTGCATCTTACTTTCGGCTTCATCTAATTTCACAAGAACCTCCCACAAGGGTACCAATAGATTCTCCCATTACTGCGCGGTGAATGTTACCTCGCACTGTTAAGTCAAATACCAGAATGGGAATATTATTTTCTTTACACAAGGCAATTGCGGTGCTATCCATAACCCGTAAATCGTTAGCCAACACGTGGGTGTAGGTGAGGGTTGTGTAACGCTTGGCATCAGGATAAATTTCGGGGTCAGCGTCGTAGATTCCGTCTACTTTGGTCGCTTTAAAAATCACTTCTGCATCAATTTCAGCTGCTCTTAAAGCGGCAGTAGTGTCTGTGGTAAAGAAAGGATTTCCTGACCCCGCACCGAAAATTACCACCCGTCCTTTTTCGAGATGACGGATGGCGCGACGACGAATATAGGGTTCTGCTACTTCTTGCATAGCGATCGCAGTTTGTACCCGCGTTTGTACCCCTATTCGTTCTAGTGAATCTTGCAGCGTCATGGCATTCATTACCGTGGCAATCATTCCAATGTAGTCGCCGGTTGCCCTGTCCATCCCCGCCGATGCCGCTTTCACCCCTCGAAAAATATTGCCGCCGCCAACGACAATAGCGACTTGAACGCCAGTGGCTACCACTTCTCCTAACTGTTCGGCTATTTCCTTGACTACTTCTGGATCAATACCATAGCCCATGTTGCCCATCAAAGCTTCACCGCTCAGTTTAAGTAAAACCCGTCGGTAATTCGTTCCCATGAAGTTACACTTTATCAAATAAGTTGCAATTGCCTCCAATTTAAGATAGCAGTACAATGGGCTATCTGTGTCTATCAGGTCTATTTACGCCATACTAATGGTGTTCCGACCTGTTGTGTTTGTGCTGGCTGGATTGCTTGATCTGCAAATAAGCAAGCGATCGCATTTCTCAAATAATCCACTCCTGAAGCTAGTGGCTCTTGCGGGTGATCGTCAATTTGACCTTTGTAGCGCAAAATCCCATCACTATCTATTAGAAAAGCCGTTGGTGTACTAACTGCTCCAAAACTCCGAGTTACATCTTGAGTTGAGTCCCATAGATAGGGGAAATTTAACTCATGATGAAGGGCAAATGCTTTCATCCTCTCAAAGTTGGATACAGCGTCAATTTCTTCCCCAATACGAACATCATTGTTGCCATCACCACAATTTAATCCAATCAGTGTGAAACCCCTAGGGGAAAATTCCGATTGAATAGTTTTTAGTCTACTTATATACAAATCCACATAATTACAGTGATTACAAATGGAAATGACACAGACTGAGCGTAAATTTTCTAAGTAACGACTGAGATGGTGTACATGATCGTCAATTCCTGGCAACTCAAAATCTGGAGCGTAACTTCCGATAGGAGTATCAATTGTTTCTAGTATATTCATCTTCTTTCGCCCGAAGGAACTAGGAACAAAAACTTTTTCAAAATTAGCGTTAGTTTCCAGGTGTAAAACTACGCCTTAGCATTTGTTTTATATCCAATTAATTTTATATACTAATTGAGTTAGCGTAAATTGTAAAACTACTTGATCTCTTACTGGTGCTATTTTAATCATCCCAACCCGCTATATTTCTGCAAATTTTCTTAAAAATACTGTAAAGTGCCACCTATTCGTTTATCTCCAACTTGCGATACTGTATCTCTTACAGAAGATGTAGCCATACTTAATATAGCGCAGCGTACTTAGTATATTGGAAATTTTTCACTATCTCTTTCAAAGACATTCCGTGTAGTGTGTTGTCAGCAAACGTGAAAAATAACTTGATAAAACGTTTACTTAAGTAAATACATCAATATAAAAATAATTCTTAAATAGTTAGACAAATTTAAATTCTGAATAATTCCCTATCCAAAAATCAACTCATGACAACTTATACAAATGCATCTACATCCACACAAACCTGGCTTTGGCAAGGTTTCCCCATTTGTTACCAAACCCAAGGAACTAGCGGTCCTGCGGTGATTCTAGTACATGGCTTTGGTGCTTCATGGGGACATTGGCGTAAAAATATACCAGTTTTAGCCGAAAATTGTCGAGTATATGCCATTGATTTGATCGGCTTTGGTGCTTCTGCTAAACCTCACCCAGGAGAAAAAATCACATACACACTAGAAAACTGGGGGCAGCAATTAGCAGACTTTTGTAGCCAAGTGGTAGGTGAACCAGCTTTTTTAGTCGGTAATTCAATTGGCTGTATTGTAGCAATGCAAGCGGCGGTAATTAGACCTGATATGGTTTTAGGAATTGCGTTAATTAACTGTTCTTTGCGATTATTACACGATCGCAAACGGCTAAATTTACCTTGGATAAAACGCCTTGGTGCGCCGATTCTGCAACGTGTTTTATCTATTCAAGCAGTGGGTGACTTCTTTTTTAGCCAACTAGCTAAACCGAAAACAGTAAAAAAGATTCTCTTACAAGCCTATGCTAATGCCGAAACAGTGACAGATGAATTAGTAGAAATTCTGATGACACCGGCAAAAGATCCTGGCGCTGCTGCCGTATTTTTAGCTTTTACGGCTTATTCTAGTGGACCATTACCAGAAGACTTGTTATCTATATTACCTTGTCCAGCAATTATTTTGTGGGGAACAGCAGACCCTTGGGAACCAATTGAATTAGGTAGAGAATTAGCCAATTTTCCTCAAGTACAAAAATTTATTCCTTTAGAGGGAGTGGGACATTGCCCTCAAGATGAAGCACCTGAGATAGTTAATCCGATCTTACAGAATTGGATATGTGAAACATGGTGTGGAGAGTAGGGAATGAAATTTTCCTCACCCTTCACAGATCGCAAAGCGATTTATTGACTTGATTTCCGCAAAATCATGAAGAACCGTATTTCAAAAAACACCTTCCACAGAGGCGTTCCCGTAGGGTAAGAAAGAGATTTGTAGAGAGTTTTTGTGGTAAGGATTCAGGATATTTGATATATACTAAAAACGGGTTAAAAGTGTCATTCTGTAGCTTGCTTCCCGTAGGGTACGAAGTGAAGAATCTCCGAGATACTTCCCTGCACTACGTTACGGTCAGTATGACATAAGTCCAAGTTTGACCCGTTTGCAGTATAGCAGGGAACAGAAGAGAAAAATATTCTTCCTCCTGACTCCTGACTCCTGACTCCTGAATTCTTACTTTTTGTGTAAGTCCTAAAAAATATGGATAATTCAACTCAATACTAATAGCTTAATTAACATATAAGCTGCTGCTGCACTACCTAAAGGAACTGTTAAATTATCAATACCCAAAAATGAAAAAGCTTCTAAACCTGTAGCTATGATGGCTACTGCTAAGGAAATTACCCAAATTTGCCAGATATTTCCTTGTATTGCCAGTAAAATAATAATAGTAATCAAGCAGCTAACCACAGTCATTGTTAAGGAACCTTCCCAACTTTTTTGTGAGTCAAAGAGTATATATTTATGTTTACCAAATCTTTGCCCAATTAAAGCAGCTAGTCCATCCCCCCAAGCCATAATCATAATTCCTAGTGCAGCATACTGGGGTTGCTCTAAATGCCAGAAACAAGCAATTAAAATACCGATACTAAGAGCATAAAAAAATGTTCCTAAACTTTGCCGACCAACGCTATTAATTCCCGGCAGAATTGGTAATATATAGGACAATAAAGTGATAGCACAGGCTAAAATTGAAGCTGTAATCCCCACAAGAGGGGGAATATTTAGCCACCAAGCAATCAAAATTACGTTACCAATACCAATATGAACTATTTTACGGATAATTTCGGGTTCGCTATGAGGAAAACGACTGACTCCCCAAGCGGTGAGGATGACTAGTAAAACCCAAGCCGCAGCAGGTAAAATTTGCAGCCACAATGGGGTAATGGATTCTAAATTGGGAAATGTACTCAACACAGTGAAATTTTGAATTCCAACACTACTTTATTCGATTTAGGATATGAAAATATTATTAATTTGGCTAATTAAAGGCTATCGCTTATTCATCTCACCCCTGTTTCCCCCCACTTGTCGCTTTCAACCTACTTGTTCTATTTATGCTATTCAAGCTATTGAACGATTTGGAGTGTTCCGTGGTAGCTGGATGGGGATTATGCGGATTTTACGCTGTCATCCGTTTCATCCAGGAGGTTATGATCCTGTTCCAGAGGTGGAGAAAAAGTCTTGTTGTGAACACTTATGAGTGATTTGATGTCGAGTATTTTTGTCAGAATCAGGATTTACAAGAGGAGTGATGGAGAACAATAACTTATACTAAAAGTAGGTGATAATTTCTAATTTATATGAAATTAGAATTTGAATGGGATCATAACAAAGCACAAATAAACTTTAATAAACATGGAGTGAATTTTGAAGAATCAAAAACAGTATTTGATGATCCGTTCGCTTTGATATTTGATGATCCTACTCACTCTTTCGGTGAACAAAGGGAAATTATTATTGGTTATTCTACTCAAAATCGCTTACTTCTAGTTTGTTTTACCGAAAGAGACAAAGATTTAATCCGTATTTTCAGTTCTCGTTTAACCACTAAAAAAGAACGACAAAATTATGAACAAAACACCCAACATTGAGCAAAACTATTTTGAATCAGATGATTTATTGCCTGAATATAATTTCGATTACAGTAAAGCCCGTCCTAATCGTTTTGCGTCAACATCAGAAAATAGAATTACTGTTACCCTTGATCCTGATGTTGCTAAAGTTTTTCAAACATCAGAAGCAGTAAATCAGGCTTTACGTTGCTTATTATCAGCTATCCCTGAAAAATAAAGCGATACATTAGGTAATTTATCGGTAAGGATTCAGGTCATACTAAAATCTCTACAATCGTTTTTTGACAAGGGTTTCCGGGAATTAACCACAAATTTTCATTCTTAATAAGAATTACGTAACGCCTATATTTTCGTTCCTTGTTGCGACTAAAGGTATGTTAATAACCCAAATTCAATTTTGAAACTGGTTCTGTGACTGGGTTTCAAACACTTGAATCCTTACATTTATCGCTCATCTATCGTCAATTTTTGCAAGGGTTTAGCAATGCTAAATCTCTACATTTTGTATACTTTTTGTGGAAATTATAAAGAGCATTACCGTAGATATCTCTATATCAATTAAAATGAATTAAAGGAAAAGTGTAAGATAATTTAAATACAAAATCTCAAATTAAAATGCGACCTTATCATCAAATACCAATTATCGAATCTGGTGAACCCCTAGTAAAAATTCCTTTAGAATTATTTGCGGTAGAATCTCCTCACCCTTATGAAAAGTTAGGTGCTAACTATGGTGTACACTCACCTTATTATTTGCGCGAAACTGTAATTGAAAAGTTGATTCAAGCACAAAATTATTTACAATTCCTACATCCTAATTGGTATATCCAAATCTTTGATGCTTATCGCCCGGTGGCTGTACAGCAGTTTATGGTAGATTACAGTTTTGCCGAAGCTTTGCAGAACAGGGGATTGATTGAGGCAAATTTATCACCCCAGCAACGGGAAGAAGTTTGGGAAGCGGTTTATGAAATTTGGGCTGTACCTAGTTTAGATATAAATACTCCCCCTCCTCACAGTACGGGGGCTGCGGTAGATGTGACTCTGGTGGATGATGATGGGGTAGTTGTAGATATGGGTTCACCGATTGATGAGATGTCGATGCGATCGCACCCTAATTATTATGCTAGTAGTAACCAACAGTATCATGCTCATCGTCAATTGCTACATGATGTGATGTTAAAAGCAGGATTTCAACGTAATCCCAGAGAATGGTGGCATTTTTCTGTTGGTGATCAAATGTGGGCCTGGTTATGCAATCAATCAAATCCTGATCATTTTACATCCGCACGCTATGGGAGATTTGATCGAAATATGTGAAAATTGCGGCTACACCACAGATAAAAAAAGGGATTAACAGAGTAATATTACGCAGTAATATTTCTTGACAAAAATGATATATATGTTTTTATTTGATTTTTGTGGTTGCGATGCCAATGTTTCAGATAGAAGCATTCCAGCATCCAGGCAAGCTATAATTCTCTTGCGGAGCAACGTTACAAAAATTTATGAGTAATCCCCTTGTGCAAGCCTTTTTTGTAGGCAGAGCAGTAGCTGAAGTCATTAATGAGCGTGTAGAAGTCGCCTTGACTGATGCTTTAAGTGAACTAGGCAAATTTGATGCTGAAGCTAGAGAGCAACTACGCCAATTTACAGATGAAGTTATAACACGAGCTAATCGAGCGGCGGAAACGGCTGGATCTGCGACAACTCCAGGTACTAATCAAACTAAGGCTGGTTCAGTTGACTTACAAGCAGAAATTGATGAATTACGAGCCGAAATTGCCCTCTTAAGAACTGAATTGCACAAATATCGCACTAGTTCAAAATAAAGAGCAAAACAGGGGTAACTAACCAATTTGCTATCTCGTCAAGGCTGATAATGGGTAATTGGTAATGGGCTGTTTCTAATTACTAATCAGGATTTAAAGATAAAAGGATGAACAAGATTAATCTTTTTATCATCCTTTATCCTGAAAATATTGTATTCCCTCCGGGAGTGTTAGCCATTCCCAATTACCCTCAATCGGTTTTTCTATATCAAAAAAAATTTAGGAAGTGTCTTTTTTTACTGGTAATTAGGTGAATACCCGACGGTACACAAAAAATATGGACAAAGGTTATTCAGATAAAGCATACCGTTGGAATCGGGAAAATTATTCTAGCAAACGGCGCTTTGTAGATATTTGGTCTTTTGTATTGACGTTAATGTACAAGCTTTGGCGCTATAACAAAGCTTGGAGTTACCCTGGAGGAATAACAGAGGAGAAGCAAAGCGCTAGACGTAAAGCCCAAGCTATCTGGATTCGTAATACATTTTTGGAATTGGGTCCAACTTTTATTAAGGTTGGGCAATTGTTCTCTACCCGCGCTGATATTTTTCCTAGTGAATATGTGGAAGAACTTTCTAAATTACAAGATAGAGTTCCCGCATTTAGCTATGAGCAAGTAGAAGCAATTATTGAGCAGGAATTAGGCAAAAAGATTCCTCAACTATTTCAGAGTTTTGAACCTATTCCTTTAGCTGCTGCTAGTTTGGGACAAGTTCATAAGGCTATACTGCATTCTGGGGAATCGGTTGTGGTTAAGGTGCAACGTCCTGGACTGAAGAAGCTATTTGAAATTGATTTAAAGATTCTCAAGGGTATTGCTCGTTATTTTCAAAACCATCCTAAATGGGGAAAGGGACGAGATTGGATGGGAATTTATGAAGAATGTAGCCGCATTCTCTGGGAGGAGATTGATTATCTGAAGGAAGGTCGCAATGCTGATACTTTCCGCCGCAATTTTCGGGATTATGACTGGGTAAATGTGCCGCGAGTTTATTGGCGCTATGCTACTTCTAGGGTAATTACTTTGGAGTATTTGCCGGGGATTAAGGTGAGCCAGTATGAGGCTTTGGAAGCTGCGGGAGTGGATCGGAAGGCGATCGCTCGTTATGGCGCTCAAGCTTACCTACATCAGCTACTAAATAATGGTTTCTTTCACGCTGACCCCCACCCTGGTAATCTCGCAGTTAGCCCAAATGGGGCTTTGATTTTCTACGATTTTGGGATGATGGGGACGATTAAATCCAATGTCCGAGAGGGTTTAATGCAAACCTTGTTTGGCATTGCTCAAAAAGATGGCGATCGCGTGGTTCAATCTCTTGTTGATTTGGGTGCGATCGCTCCCGTAGATGACATGGGGCCTGTGCGACGTTCGGTTCAGTATATGCTGGATAATTTCATGGATAAACCCTTTGAAAACCAATCAGTCGCCGCCATTAGTGAAGACCTTTACGAAATAGCTTACAATCAACCGTTTAGATTTCCAGCAACTTTTACCTTTGTCATGCGTGCCTTTTCCACCCTAGAGGGAGTAGGCAAGGGATTAGATCCAGATTTTAATTTTATGGAAGTTGCCCAACCTTATGCAATGCAGCTTATGACTGATAACAATGGTTTAGAGGGGAATAGTTTCTTGAATGAGTTAAGTCGTCAAGCAGTACAAGTCAGTAGCACTGCATTCGGATTACCACGTAGACTAGAAGACACTCTCGACAAAATCGAACGTGGGGATATTCGTTTGCGAGTTCGTTCCGTAGAAACAGAAAGACTCATACGCAGACAGAGTAACATTCAACTCGGAATGAGCTATGCTCTTATAATTAGTGGTTTCACAATTGCAGCCACAATTCTCTTAGTTGGCAAGTTTCTGTGGTTAGCCGTTTTCATTGGTTTAATTGCAGCAGCAATATCATTTTTGCTGATTCGTCTGCTTTTACGCCTTGACCGTTATGATCAAAAGTATTAATTGTTGCTCGAAAATCTATGAAACTAAACTTCACGGGTTGTAGCGATCCGGGACTTATTCGTGCTAATAATCAAGATGCTTACTATATAGACCCGGAAGGGCGATTTTTTATAGTTGCTGATGGGATGGGTGGTCATGCCGGAGGTGAAGAAGCAAGTCGCATTGCTACCCAAGAAATCCAAGCTTACTTGGGTGCAAATTGGCAATCTTCGGAATCTGCCCAAAAATTATTAGAACAAGCTTTATTCACAGCTAATAAAGCAATTTTGCAGGATCAACAAAATCATCCTGAACGTTCCGACATGGGGACAACAGCTGTGGTAGTGGTTTTTCCTGCACAAGAACAGCCTTTGTGCGCTCATATCGGAGATTCAAGACTATACCGCTTGCGAGAATCCAAACTGGAGCAAATCACAGAAGATCATACTTGGATCGCCAGAGCCATCAAAATTGGCGATCTCTCGGTTGAAGAAGCCAGATTGCATCCCTATCGTCATGTTTTATCACGTTGTTTGGGACGTGAAGACTTTAATCATGTTGATATACAAGCATTAGATATCAAAGTTGGCGATCGCTTGCTGTTATGTAGTGATGGACTCACCGAGGAACTGATTGATCAAAAGATTTCCAGCCATCTCCAAGATACCCCGTGGTTAGATAAAGCCGCCTTTGCTCTAGTCGAAGCAGCAAAAGAGGAAGGTGGACACGACAATATCACCATTGTCCTTGTTGCTGTTGAGGAAAATTCTTAATTTATATTGTCAGTTGCAAGTAATAGCTTTAGGCAGAGCCTCTGTGATAGCATTCTCAGTCGGAAACTGGGAACTAGATAACGGGGTAAATTTCTTAACAAAACCATCCAGCAAATGGATTTTACTGCTGTAGAGATGTATAGTAATACGTCTCTACAGACAGTTGCCATAAGTCTTTGGTAATAAATTAAATCATCAATAACTGACCAATTACCATTGACTGTTAATAAATCGAGTAAATATACTCAACATTTTGTTCAATTTGAGCATTTTTTCTATTTACAAATTGATAGAAATATCTGTAACCTCTAAATTCATCTGATCGAGGTTAAATTTATATAATCTGAAGCAATTGACATTCTGCACCTATCACCCTTGCAGATCCCAACTACAAGGATATTAGGCAAACCTAATCTGAACGCAATTTCAAGCACCTTAATTTGTAAACAGGTCTATTTATCCAAAATACGCCTGACCAAGCTTGGACAGTGTGCCAGTAGGGTTAAGCGCAGAATACCACAGCCGAAAAGTTAGACCTAAATGAACGGGTAATTTGTCCAACAATTGTTATCTTTCTTCATTAAAGAGAAACAAACGTTAAGATAGATATCAGCCCAAATATGATCATTTTGGCCTTTCTGTAACTTATATCACTTTTACGAGTTGTTTTTTTGGTTTTAACTATGAATCAACCAATTCAGCTTTCATTGGAACAACAGTTTAACATCCGCTCATTTGCAACACAAGTTAAGCACATGAGTCATGAACAAGCACAAGACTTTTTAGTTAAGCTCTATGAACAAATGGTTGTCAAAGAGGAAACCTATAAGGAGCTTCTCAAGCATCAGTGGGGATTAGATTCAGGCTCCACTATGGCATAGAGTAAATCTCCTTTTGTCGCAGTGGACGACCTCCTTCTCTTGCTGGTTTCCACCAGAGGAAAAGAGCTGGGGATGCCGGGGCGTCAACTTCGATCTTTCAAACCTACCTTCTGGAATGCATAACCTTGACTCAGGAAGCAAATTCATAGTCAAGTCATAGGTTTCAACTTGATATCACTTAACTCAAAACTGCCCTAAAATGATACTAGTAATTAAAAACAAGACAAAATTTAGAAGTTTGTCTACCTTAAATTACTTTCACCTGTAGAGAGTTTGATTCTAATTCGCACTGATAATGATACCAGTTCAAACATATAGTATCATTAAGGCTGACACTTTATTTATCTAACTATAATTTGCCAAAGTAGAAAGCTTTTGTTTACAAAAGTTTACTTTATCTGATTAAATACTTTCTTGTTATTTATAATACTTGTAATATACTCATCTGAAATTTAGCCAGATAGGTCAAACGGTGAATCTGTATCCATTGTTTCCAGTCTAGCTAAAATCTGTGGTTTAATTTTTTCATACTCTTGTTTAAGGAAAGTTTTGCTAACTAGAGCATCAGCAGATGATGTTGATATCTTGCTTGCTTCCAACCACTCTTGTAGTCGCTGACATTGGACAGGGGCAATACTGGAAGGTAGGACATGGTTACAGTGAGTGGGTGTTTCTCGCGCAAAGAACAGCAAGCGATAATGACCTGTATGTTGAAGTAAGCGCACAATCTCCTGACCAAAATTGGTTTTGAGATCAACATAATAAGGTAGCCATTTAGCTCCATGTTGGCGATTGTAGATAACTGTAATCCACAACAGCATAGGATGGGGAACAGAAATGAAAAGAAATTGATTATATCGAGTACAAACTAAACGCTTTTGAATTTCCTGTTCCGGTAGCATGATCCACAACGCTGGTAAAATTTCACCATTGTTATAAATGGGTTGGGGAAAAACAATATCAGCAATTGGCTTATTTAACGGCCAAGAAGTGGTGCGAGACATATCATCGCTGATTGGGGATACCCGTAGTTCAGTTTTGATTATTTTTTCTGCTACTGGGGATACCAATGGGCTGATTTTTGCCTTATTTTCAGGTTCTGGTTGCTGTTTAGCGGTGAAGTTAGGATTGAGTACAGGAATATTTTCACTAGCTTTTTTACGTATTTTGTCCTGCTGTTCTACAGATACTAAAATACTGAGAATTTCGTTAATACTTTGAGGACGATCGCTTGGTTTTTTTTCTAAACAACTCATTACCAAATCTTCAATTTGCTTTGGTATCCTTAATGTAGGATTAACCTCAGCAAAATACTTTGGCTTTTGAGATTTATGGATTTGATACCATGCTCCAAAAGAATGATTAGATGGGACTAATGGCAACTTAGATGTGAGCATTTCAAACATCATCACACCCAAGCTATAAATATCAGAGCGATTGTCTAGTTCCTTACCCTCAATTTGTTCAGGAGAAGAATAGGCTAGAGTACCCAAATAAAATTTGGTCTGATCACTATCCGACATAATTAACTTGGCAATTCCGAAGTCTAAGACCTTGACTAGTTCACCAAAACTAGCATCTTGAACCACCAGCATATTGCTAGGCTTAATATCACGATGAATAATTGAGTAGATAGCTCCGTCTACTGGAATGCCATTATGAGCGCACTGTAAACCCAGGCAAATTTGCCTTGCCATACTCAAAAATCTAGATAAAGAAAGATTTTGCTCACGGATGACATCGCTGAGGCTTTTTCCTTGCAAATATTCCATCACGTAGTATGGAGTATTATTTTCATCTACGCCATAATCCATTACCCGGACGATATGCAGGCTTTTTTGACCTAGTAAGGCACAGGTTTTTGCTTCTCGCTCAAAACGTTCTTGCAAACGCATTTTTTCGTTTTGAATAGATATAGCAAGAAACTTGATGGCTACGGGTACACCTCCCAACAAATTATCCTTAGCACGATAAACCCGCCCCATTGCTCCAATACCAATTAACTCTTGGAGCTGGTAGCGTTTGCTGAGTAAGCGACCAGTATTGGGGTCTGGCATAGAAAATTCGGCTCCCATGTTCCAAAATCGTGAATGAAACCTGCCATTTGTAGAGTTGTAATTTTTTCAGTTTTTAGGACTGAGCGAACAAACAGTAGGGTATTAATCAAGTTATCAGCTTTTTTGTGTATATTTACGGAAATAAGTGGGAATTTCGCCAATAATTTTTTGTTTATTCTAGAGGATACTTGCGTGCAATGTAAGTTTTTTTAACCTGGTATACAAATCTGTTGTTACATTTACTGAATTGAGAAGAGGAAACCGGAAATCATCAATCTCTTTTAAGTAATTTTGGGTAACTAAAAGATTGACAAAATTCACTTTATTTATAACTAGGTTATCTAGTGAATAACCGTGAAAGTAACTATCCGGTGAAAAAGTTTTAAAGTGTGATCAAGCTTGCCTCTTTTCCTTTTACTAGTTTGGTTGACGCTCCAAACTTGCTTCCATTGTACTGGTCAAAAAATGGCCGGCAAGAATACCGCTAGTGAGGTAGTAATTATCATCAGAAACTTGGTGTAGGGTTTCAAACCCGCTGCGACGTTCGCGATCGCCCAATACCCAGAAACGCTGGACAATGGTATCGGGACAAATCCAGCCTTCACCTTCTACTTGGCCTAAAAGATTATGTTGCAGTAAAAAAGTATATTGGCGATCGCTATCATGCAGTCTGCCTTTATATTGGCAAGATATTTCTGTGCGATCGCTACCAGGAAATACCAATTTTGTGGCCATAGAAAACCAGTCATCACGATCCCAAACGACTACAGTCATGCCTTTAAAACAGATTGGCATACTATTTCGTTCCAGCCAACTTCCTTGCATGATCCAGCGCCCTGGTTCTAATAAAAAACTGTGAGTCACCTTTTACATTCCTTGTTTTAATCCAACACTTTGCAATTAGAGAGATTCCATAAAATCAGTTGGCGTTATCAAATGCACTCAGAACTATTCTGGTGCATTTCTCCTAAAAGCACTTCTTGATCTGCTCCAGTTGCAGTGGGTAAGTTACCAGGAATGCCTAGCTGTCTCCAGTAGGCTAAGACCGCGAATGCGATCGCTTCCTTAAAATTTGCACTTAAGCCTACTTCATCTGTAGTTAAGACTGGCACTGATTCCAACAATAATTCTAACCGATGTTTCAAATAAAGATTCCGACTCCCACCGCCACATAAAAATACCCTGTCTGGCATTTGCGGTAAAAAAGTCCGATAACTGTGAACTATAGAAGTTGCGGTAAGTTCTGTAATTGTTGCCAACACATCTGCGGGGCTGAGTTCGTAGGTTTGGGAGTCTTTTAAACAATCGTGTAAATAACTCACACCAAATAATTCCCGACCTGTAGATTTAGGTGGTGGTAAATGAAAATAATCTTGATTGAGCCATCTTTCTACCAATGGAACACAGGGAGTACCACTAGCTGCCCAATCGCCATTTTCATCGTAGGTCTTAGCACCATTACTAAAATGATGTACCGCCAAATCCAAAAGACTATTTCCTGGGCCTGTGTCCCAGGCACAAATTTTGTCAAGCCAGTCATCATGCCGAGGAGGTATATAAGCTACATTACCAATACCACCAATATTTTGAATACAACGCCTTTCTTGGGGATGGCTGAGTAAAAAAGCATCAATTCTGGGGACAAGAGGCGCACCATGACCACCGACAGCAATATCACCAACTCGGAAATTACTGACAGTAGTAATACCTGTAAGACGGGCAATGACAGCCCCCCGACCGAGTTGTAAACTATAGCCGAGTGATTCCCCTCCGTTCCCCTGCTGAGGTGGTCGATGGAAAACAGTTTGACCGTGGGAGCCAATTAAAGTGGCTGGGGGATGACCTATTTGAATATTTTGGGCAGCTTGGGCAAAAACTAGAGCGATCGCATCATCTAATTCTGCTAATTCTGCCATTGAGATAGCAGCACCACCACAAATTGCCAAAATCCTATCTCGGAGTTCAGCGGGATAGGAGTATGTTTCCCCTGCGAGTAATTCAACTTTTAGATCCAAATCTGTACCGACAATCTCTACTAAGGCAGCATCTATGCCATCGACAGAAGTGCCACTTATTAAACCTATAACGCGAGTCGGATGCATTTACAGAGCTTCTGGTGTGAGTTCCAGAGGTAGTTTAACCTAAATATTACCCAAATCCCAAGCTTAAGTAACCACTATTAATTCTTAGACAATTATGTTTTTGCGGTAGCAATAATATGCAAATCCACATTTTTCAATAGACGTACCAATTTTTGGGTTAAAAAACCTTTAAAGAGGATTTCCCAGCGCGATCGCTGACTTTCCCCAATAATTATCTGAGTAATGTGGTATTTTTCAGCGACTTCTGCAATGCTTGCGGCGAGCGAAGCCATCGCATTGGCAATATTATGACTATTAACTTTGATAAAAGTTCCTGCGAATTCTTTACATAACTTCTCACAAATATCAAGATGTAAACTTTCTTCTTTCGAGAGAAAGCGCTGAGGATCAGACACAAATAAAACATACATAGGAGCGTTCATATAACCAGCCAACCTAGCACCCCGACGTAATAATTGCACCGAATTAGGGTAAGTAGATACACACACTAAAACCCGTTCCTTCCTGTTTAAATAACTTTCCTTCTTCTAACATTTTGTAGGTTTTACCTACACCGGGAGCCATACCAATAAATATTTTGTGTTTTCCCCGTCGTTTCAAAGATAGAGAAGATTTTGTATCAGTTAGCATAATTTATAATTCGTAATTTGTAATTGTAGAAAATCAATTATCCAGTTGGGCTAGGAGTCAGGAGTCAGAAGTAAAACTGGCTTTGTGTATAGGTTTCAATTTATATTTTGTACCTCCTAACTACGCAAACTGCTGTATATCTGTCCTGTTGGATTTATAAACGGAATTTTGAAAACTAACCGCAGAGAAGCAGAGAACGCAGAGGCAGATACAAAAGGGGTGTTATCTTATTTAGCCGTTAGGCATATTCTAAAACTTAGATATATCAAGAGTTTGCAGGTTAAAAAGGTGAATCAGGTGCAAGGAATAAGCGTTGAGACTGTTCATTTACCTATCACTTGACTACATTCAAGACGATTCTTCTCTTCTTCTAATTCTTCCTCCTGACTCCTGATTCCTGACTCCTAGCCCAAAGCAAAAGATTTTTATGCCTAACGGCACGCTACGCGGTAAGCGAAGCTATGCCCGCAGGGCTTTACAGCAAGTCCTAATTATTAATTTTGTTGCCGATTCAGTTCTTGCAAATCAAGAGCATAATTTAAACGTAAAACATTGATACCAGGCTCACCAAATATCCCTAAAAATCTTTCGTCAGTATACTTGCTTATTAAAGGCATTATTTCATCTTCTTTAATATTTCTTGCCCGTGCTACCCTTGCTAACTGCTGTTGTATTGCTTCAAAAGAAATATGAGGATCTAAGCCCGAAGCAGAAGTGTAAATTAAATCTGGTAAGGGTTGTATATTTTCATCTTGAAGTTGATTATTTTGTTCTAGAATTCTTTTATTTAGCTCTGGATTACTAGGCGCAAGATTACTAGCACCAGAGATACCTGTGAGATAAGCTCTTCTGCCTTGGCTATATCTTACAACACTGGGACGACCATGAAAATATTTATCTGATGTAAAAAATTGACCAATTAAAGCTGAACCAATGGGTTTAGCATCTATATTTAAAACAATGCTGCCATTGGCTGAAGAAGGGAAGGCAAACTGACCAAATTGTAGAATAGCTAGAGGATAGATAATTGCGGTCAACAACCAAAGTAAAAGAGTTATCCGAATTGCTTTGATAGTTTCTTGAATAAACACCATATATTAGTAATTGGTAATTGGTAATTGGTAATTATTTTCTTCCCTGTTCTTAAACTAAATCTACAACAGTGACAATCATATCTATAAATTTAATGGCAATAAATGGAGCGATCACTCCACCTAAGCCATAAATTAAAATATTACGTTGTAGAAGTTGATTAGCTGTTAAAGGTCGAAACTGGACACCCTTTAAAGCTAAAGGAATCAAAATTGGAATAATTAAAGCATTGTAAATCAGTGCCGACAGTACCGCCGAATTAGCACTGGTTAACTTCATAATATTCAAGCTTTCTAGATTAGCAGCGGTAAAAATTACCGGGATAATAGCAAAATATTTAGCAATATCATTGGCAATTGAAAATGTTGTCAATGCCCCACGAGTAATCAGCAATTGTTTACCAATACTGACAATATCAATTAGTTTTGTGGGGTCAGAGTCCAAATCCACCATATTAGCCGCTTCTTTTGCTGCTTGAGTGCCTGTATTCATTGCCACACCGACATTTGCCTGGGCTAAAGCGGGGGCATCATTCGTGCCATCTCCTGTCATTGCCACCAGTTTACCTTCTGCTTGTTCCCGTTGAATGACGATGATTTTATCTTCGGGTGTGGCTTCGGCAATGAATTCATCTACTCCCGCTTCTTTAGCAATGACAGATGCTGTGATGCGGTTATCTCCGGTTAGCATGATGGTACGAACTCCCATGCGCCGCAGCTGGTCAAAACGTTCGCGGATACCGGGTTTAATTATGTCTTTGAGATAGATAACACCGTAAATTTCGTTATCTAGACAAACGGCCAGGGGTGTGCCTCCTTGGTGAGAAACTTCTTCGTAAGCGGTATCTAGTTCTATGTTTTCGCGTCCATTCCGAGAAGTTCCTGCGGAACCACTTCGCGATCGCACAAATCCTTTAATTGCAGCTACTGAACCTTTGCGGGCTTCATGTCCACTAGGCAGATTAGTTCCACTCATGCGGGTTTTGGCAGAAAATTCTACTCCTTGGGATTTTTTACGGTCTATATCAAATTTTGCCCCAAATTTTTCTGCTAGTCGGATAATAGATTTTCCCTCTGGAGTATCGTCAAAGATACTAGCGGCTAGGGCAACGTTAGCAATTTCTGCCATTGAGTGGCCGTTGATGGGTATAAACTGTTCTGCTAAACGGTTGCCGAGAGTGATTGTTCCTGTTTTATCGAGAACGAGGGTATTTATATCTCCACAGGCTTCAACTGCCCTGCCTGAGGTGGCTATGACGTTAAATTGAGCTACTCTATCCATACCTGCGATGCCTACTGCACTGAGTAATCCGCCGATAGTGGTGGGGATGAGTGCTACTAAGAGGGCAATGAGTATGGGTACGCTGATTGGACTGTTTACATAATAGGCAAAGGCTGGCAGGGTAACGACTACAAAGAAAAATACAAGGGTAAAAACTGTTAGTAGTGAGGTTAAGGCGATTTCATTAGGTGTTTTAGTGCGTTCTGCCCCTTCGACTAAGTTGATCATCCGGTCAATAAATCCTTTGCCGGGATCAGCGGTGATGCGGATAATTAATTCATCGGAGATGATGCGCGTACCACCAGTAACAGAACTAGCAACATCTGAACTTGGTTCTTTGAGGACTGGTGCAGATTCGCCGGTAATTGCTGATTCATCTACGGAAGCGACACCAAGAATTACTTCACCGTCAGCGGGTATGATATCTCCTGCAACGACGTAAACAGTATCACCTTGTTTGAGGCTGGTGGAAGAAACTTCTGTGATTGTGCCATCAACGACGATTCTTTTGGCGATGGTTTCTGAACGAGTAGATCGCAATGCGTCGGCTTGGGCTTTACCCCGTCCTTCTGCCAATGCTTCGGCGAAGTTAGCAAACAGAACGGTGGAAAACAAAATTCCCGTTAGCAAGCCGTTGAAAAGTTGGGGGTTTTTTTGGTTGACGGGTCCAAATAGTGGGGGATAAATTGTGAGGGCTAGGGTGATTATTGTTCCTAACCAGACCACAAACATGACGGGATTTTTGATGGCATATTTGGGGTTGAGTTTGAGAAAGGTATCCCTGATGGCTCTAGTGTAGAGTCCTTTGGTACTGACTAGGGCTTTTTTGCGTTTTGGACGGCGATCGCTTGGACGAATGCGAGATTTTGGTCTTGGGGTAGTTGCGGTGAAATTCATAAACGATTGGGGGCAGGGGGCAGGGGGCAGGGGGCAGGGGGCAGATAAATATTTTCTCCCATTTCCCCAGTTTTCTAATTTCCAGAAGCTAGTTTAAAAGCTTCGGCTATGGGGCCTAAAGCTAAAACTGGAAAGAAAGTTAGTACTCCTAAGATGATGGTTACGCCGGCGGTGATGCTGGTAAACATGAGAGAATCGGTTTTGAGAGTAGCACGGGTTTCTGGTACTTTTGGTTTGTGGGACATACTATCAGCCAAAAGGAGGATAGCAATAATGGGAATGTAGCGCCCTGCTAAAATACTGAAACTGGAACTGAAGTTCCACCACAGAGTATTATCTTTTAACCCTTCTAAGCCAGAACCATTATTTGCAGCGGCTGAGGCGTATTCATAGACTACTTGAGAGATACCATGAAAGCTGGGGTTGCTGATTCCTGATAGAGATATGGGATATGCTAGAGCGATCGCACTAGGAACCAAAACTAAAATTGGGTGAATTAGCAGCACGACGCTGGCCAGCACAATTTCTCTTTGTTCAATTTTGCGTCCCAAAAATTCTGGGGTGCGTCCTACCATTAACCCAGTTAAGAAAACGGTCAAAATCAGGTAAATGAATAGATAGGCTGTTCCTATTCCCTGTCCTCCCCAAATTATTTGCAAAAATAAATTGAATAAGGTAGAAAATACTCCTTGAGGCATGAGTGAATCATGCATTCCGTTGACAGCACCGCACATAGTCGCAGTAGTTGTGACTGCCCATAATGCAGTTTCTGCCCAGCCAAATCTCAGTTCTTTACCTTCCAAATTCGGTATTTCGGCGTTAATAATTTTGTTAATTAAGGGATTCCCTTGCATTTCACCAACGGCTGTAACCCAAATCAGAATTACAAAAACGACAAATACCATCCAAAACAGTAACCAAGTTTGTTTGAGGTTGTTGGCAAATACGCCGTAGGTGTAAATTAAGGATGTGGGAATACAAAGCATGGCGATCATTTCTAATAAATTAGAAGCGCCATTGGGATTTTCAAAGGGATGGGCAGAGTTAGCACCAAAAAAACCGCCGCCGTTTTCCCCTAACATTTTGATACTTTCAAAGGAAGCAACTGGTCCTCTAGCGATATATTGGGTTCCGCCTTCTAAGGTTTGGATTACCAATGTTTGATCTAATGTTTGTGGTACACCTACAGCAATGAGAGCGATCGCACCGATAATAGACAAAGGCAATAATATCCTGGTGATGGCACGGGTGAGATCAACATAAAAATTCCCTAACTTTCTCCCCGTTAACCCCCGAATAAAAGCAATTCCTACCGCTAACCCAGTTGCAGCTGAAGTGAACATTAAAAATCCTAAAGCCGCTATTTGGCTAAAGTAGCTTAAAGTCTTTTCTCCAATGTAGTGTTGTTGATCTGTGTTAGTCAAAAAAGAAATTGTCGTATGTAGCAATGTATCCCATCTCATCGCCCCAAAACCGTTGGGATTCCAAGGTAAAAGTCTTTGATAATGGATTACTGCATATACAAAAATCCCCATAACCAGGTTGCTGCATAATACTGCACGGATATATTGCCAACCTGTCATCTCTTCTTTTTTGCGAATACCCGCTAATATATAGAGAATTTTCTCTATCGGGTTCATAATCAAATCTAGAATTGTGCTTTCTCCCAAGAAGACTTTAGCTATGTATCTTCCTAATTTGGGAGTAATCAATATGACAATAAGGAGCGTTAAAGCAATTTGTAAAAAACCTTGTCCCATGTAGTTTCTACTCAATTAAACTGAAGTTCTAGCCGGTCAATACTTAGAAATAAAACATGAATTATTTGTAAATTTGATTGTTGATAATTGGGTAATTACTCTAGTTACCTCAACTCTTAAATCTGAATTTACTAGTTTCTAGATGTTTGTTGATGTTAAAAATATTTTAATCTTAGTCTTATTCATTTTTTCGCCAGTTAGCATTATCTATAGGATTCCTATATTTATACAATACATTATCTTTCCTGCTCTCCAAAATCTAGAACCCAATGATAATTTTATTACATTATCACTGATATTTAGTATAAGATTACACCTTCCAATATATCTAAATACCCAGCATAACGGAGGATTAGCTGATAATTATATTCTATATTTTCCAATTTTAGTGAATATGATTAGTGATACGAGAATATATTGCCAGATCAAAGCTGCCAAAGTCTAGTATAGTAGGGCATGATTAGAATAACTTGTAATTAAAAACTTTGGCAGTTACAAGGGATTAATTAACTGTTTTTGTAAAGCAACAACAACAGCACTTTGACGATCACCAACTCCCAACTTATGAAGTATTGCATGAACATGAACCCTGACAGTTCCATCTGTAATGTAAAGAGTTTCAGCTATTTGATGATTGGTTTTGTTGGCGGCTAGAAGTGTGAGAATTTCTTCTTCTCTGTGGGTAAGAGGATTAGATGATTTTAAAATATTTTCTGAACGGATATGAGATGAATTAAATGCAAAAGAAGAACGAATTTCTTTAGTTGCGGTTTCATCCCACCAAGATGCTCCAGCAGCTACAGAACGGAGAGCTAAAACCAATTTTTCAGCGGCAATTCCTTTAAGACAATAGCCTTGAGCGCCCGCTGAAATTAATCGCGCAATTAGAGATTTCTCCGCATGGGAAGTTAGGACTAAAACTGGCAAATTAGGATATTTTTGTTTAATTTGGTGACAGGTTTCAATTCCCCCAATTCCTGGTAATCCTACATCTAAAAGAACAATATCGAGAGCATATTGGTTAACTAACTCAATGGCTGTTTCACCATCTTCTGCTTCGGCGATAATCTCCAAACCTGTTTCCTGCTGCAATCGCACACACAAGCCCAAACGGAAAAGTTCGTCATCCTCAATTAGAAGGATTTTAATTTTGGTAGAAGACATCTCATGTATTATATGAAAATGGCAAAACAGGGAGCTTGAAACCAAAAATGGCACCATTGGGAACTCTGTTTTCTGCCCATATTATACCGTGATGGGCTTCAATAATTTGCCGAGATAAGTAAAGTCCTAATCCAGAACCTTTGGCTTGACGTTGGGAAAGCCCAGCAAGATCGCTATTTCCTTGGTAAAATCGTTCAAATAAGAGAGGAAACTGTTCAGGTTGAATTCCTGCACCTGTATCTAAAACTTTCACTACTTGATAGGAAGCTTGAGTTTCTAAGACAACTTTAACATGATCACCACGTCGAGAATGGTTGATAGCATTTATTAGCAAATTGCTAAAAACTCGTTGTAGTTGCAAAGCATCACCGTTAACCCAAAGCGATCGCTTCCAATCAGAGTTACTATAGTTTAATGATAGATGAATGCGACGATTAGCTGCTAATTCAATCAAAGTAGCCGCTGCCGTTTCTGCTAATATGCTTAAATCCACAGGTGCTAAATCCAGTTTTAAGCCTTCAGTATCATTGCGATAAACATCCAACAAAGTTTCTAATAAATCTAGGGAAGTTTCATGACTGCGTGCCATTGTTGCCAAAACTTTCTGTTGAGTTGGTAAAACTGCACCAAATTTTTCTTGTTGAAAAGCTTTAATAGTTTCAATTGCCCCTAAAAGTGGGGTTTTTAAGTCGTGGGTAAGTGTGGAAGCAAAATCTTCTCGCAGTCTTACTAATTGGGTTTGGGATTCGAGTTTAGCTTGAGTGAGGGCAATGGCTTTTTGGGATTTTCGCAATCGTTGACTTAAAAATCCTGTGACTATCAACGCCATTGCTGCAATTACTCGACTAGCAATAGTAGAAACCCGAAGAATAACTTCAGATCCAGGTATCCACGCATTTAAAATGGTTAGGCACACAGCAACAAACGTTGCACTTGTTGTTGCCATTCCCCCAAACCAAGAATTGACTAATAAAATTGCTCCACTGTAAAGATATCCAAAAACATAGTCATTTGGGGTGGAATATTCTAAAACTCCTAGAAAAATAAATATTGTCACAATCAGCAATATTTTACCGAGTTCTAAGTTATTGTTTATGAATTTAACTTTTAAATATGCCATTTATACAGCCACCTGATATCAATTTATATAACTATATCAATTCTTAACGTTCAGATCATTCAGGTTCCCGACTTATTAAATAAGTTAGGAAGGTTTAAATAAATCTATATCTATAGTTTAGCTTTTTGCTAAACTTCCTAAACACTAATATATATCTTTGACTAAACACCTGTATATAAAAACTAAACGATTTTTATACCCTTGTATTCCTTGTTTTTATTTCCACAATAATTGATGATATGAATTAATCATCTAAGTATCACTGTCTGATAGCGCAGCGTGGCGTAAGACGTATCAGAATTTCCTGAATAAAAGGATAACAAGATTGATACTGATAAGCCATAAAAACTTTCTTTGAGGAGATTTTATAATTCATGTTACAAGGTTGGATTCAAATTGCGTTGACATTAATGATTGTCATTGCCAGTACTCCCTTACTAGGAAGATATATCGCTCGTGTTTTTCTAAGTGAAAGAACACCCCTAGACCTCGTGTTAAACCCATTAGAAAGAATAATTTTTGTTTTAAGTGGAGTTCGTCTAGAAGATGAAATGACAGGTTGGCAATATGCCAAAGCGGTGCTTTATAGTAATTTTGTCATGGCGATTTTGGTATTTAGCATCTTCATGACTCAAGGATTTTTACCACTAAATTCTACAGAATTAAAAGCCCCAAATTGGGATTTAGCATTACACACCACGCTCTCCTTTTTAACCAATACAGATCAACAGCATTACTCTGGAGAAACAACCTTCAGTTATGCTAGTCAAACCTTCGCTTTAGGTTTTTTAATGTTTACCTCTGCTGCTACTGGTTTAGCAGTGGGTATTGCCTTTATTCGGGGTTTAACTGGGAGAAAGCTAGGTAATTTTTACGGTGATTTAACTAAAGCAATTACCCGGATTTTACTACCTATGTCCATTGTAGGAGGATTATTATTAATCATGGCTGGTGTACCCGAAACCCTGGCAGGAGTAGCCACAGCCACAACATTGGAAGGAGCAACACAAGCGATCGCACGCGGACCAGTTGCCCATTATGAGATAATCAAACAAATTGGTGAAAATGGCGGCGGCTTTTTTGGTGTTAACTCAGCCCACCCCTTTGAAAATCCCAATGGGTTTTCTAATCTATTAGCAACTTGGGCAATGATTTCCATCCCTTCATCTTTGATTTACACCTATGGAGTATTTGCTAATAATCTCAAACAAGCTTGGCTAGTATTTTGGATGGTATTTATCATCTTTATTTTCTTAGTAGTAATCACAGCAATTGGTGAATATCAAGGAAATCCACTTGTTAATTCTCTTTTAGGATCACAGCAACCCAACTTAGAAGGAAAAGAAGTCAGATTTGGTTGGGCGCAAACAGCACTTTGGGCAGTGATGACAACAGCAACAATGTGTGGTGCTGTGAATGGAATGCATGATTCATTAATGCCTCCCGGTGGATTTTCTACACTCTCAAATCTGTTTTTACAAATTATTTGGGGAGGACAGGGAACCGGCACAGCCTATTTATTTATCTACTTGATTTTGGCAGTATTCCTGACTGGTTTAATGGTAGGAAGAACACCAGAATTTTTAGGACGCAAAATTGAGAAACAAGAAATAGTTCTTTCTAGTGTAGTTTTATTAGTTCATCCCTTCGCAGTTTTGATTCCTTGGGCAATAGTTTTTGCCTTTCCTGATACTCTCTCTGGTATTAGTAACCCAGGTTTTCATGGCATTTCTCAAGTAGTTTACGAATATGCTTCTGCTGCTGCCAATAATGGTTCTGGTTTTGAAGGTTTGGGAGATAATACCCTGTGGTGGAATCTTAGTGCCAGTATTAGCATTTTAGTTGGTCGTTACATTCCTATCATCGCTTTATTGTTATTAGCAGATGGCATTTCTAAAAAACAACCAGTTCCTATAACTTCAGGTACTCTCAGAACTGATACTCGTTTATTTACTGGAGTTACAGGTGGAGTAATTTTAATTCTTGGGGCGCTAACCTTCTTTCCTGTATTAGTTTTAGGTCCCATTGCTGAATGGTTTTTGATTGCAAAAGGAAGTTAACAAAAACCAAAACCTCAGCGTACTTCCGCGCTAACCTCTGCGCCCCTCTGCGTTAAAAAATAACTAAATTTCCATGAAAATTACAAAAACTCGCCAAGAACGCAAACATACTCCCAAGGTTAAACAGACTGGGCTTTATTCTAGAGCTTTTAAACAAGCATTTGTCAAATTAACCCCACGCAATATGCTGAAAAATCCAGTTATGTTTTTGGTGTGGGTGGGAACAATTATTACGGCTTTAGTAACTATTGAACCGAATCTTTTTGGTGTCACTCCTGGTAATAACCCACGACTTTTTAATGGTTTGATTACGATAATTTTATTTTTTACTCTTGTTTTTGCCAACTTTGCAGAAGCGGTGGCCGAAGGAAGAGGAAAAGCTCAAGCTGACTCTTTAAGAGCGACAAAATCTGATGTTACAGCCCGAAAAATTCTTCCTGATGGTTCTATTCAAGAAGTTAATTCTACTACTTTGCGTCGTGGTGATCAAATTAAGGTTATCGCAGGTGATGTTATCCCCGCAGACGGAGAAGTAATTGCTGGGGTAGCTGCTGTTGATGAATCTGCTATTACTGGAGAATCTGCACCAGTTTTAAAACAACCGGGAACTGATATTGCTAGTTCTGTAACTGGAGGAACACGCATTAATTCTGATGAATTAACTATTAAGGTGACATCAGATCCTGGTCAAGGTTTTATTGACCGGATGATTTCTTTAGTTGAGGGGGCTTCTCGCACAAAAACCCCCAATGAAATTGCTTTAACTGTACTTTTAGCAGTGCTAACTCAAGTTTTTTTAGTAGTAATTGCTACTCTACCTACAGTCTCAGTTTATGTTAAATCACCTGTAAGTATTGCGGTCTTAATTGCCTTATTAGTGGCGTTAATTCCCACCACAATTGGCGGATTATTGAGTGCAATTGGGATTGCAGGTATGGATAGAGTCGCTCAATTTAATGTCATAGCTACATCTGGAAGGGCTGTAGAAGCTTGTGGAGATATTAATACTTTGGTTTTGGATAAAACGGGAACCATTACCCTAGGAAACCGCATGGCAGAGGAATTTATTCCTGTTAAAGGTCATTCCCTAGATGAAGTTGCCCAAATTTCTTTAGCATCTAGTATTTTTGATGAAACTCCTGAAGGAAAATCAATTGTTAAATTAGCTGAAATATTAGGAGCAAAATTAGATTTTAATTCAAAAACTGCGGAGGGAATTGAATTTTCGGCAAAAACGCGCATGAGTGGGATTGATTTACCAAATGGTGTAGAAATTCGTAAAGGTGCTGTAGATGCAATTAAAGGATTTGTACGTTCTCGAAATGGAAAATTAACACCAGAACTAGATGCTGCTTATGAGCGAGTTTCTAAATTAGGTGGAACACCATTAGCAATTTGTAAAAATGACGATGTTTACGGTGTAATTTATCTCAAAGATATTATCAAACCAGGGATTAAAGAACGATTTGATCAAATGCGAAGAATGGGCATTAAAACTGTCATGCTGACAGGAGATAACCGTCTCACAGCTTCGGTAATTGCCCAGGAAGCTGGTGTAGATGACTTTATTGCTGAAGCAACACCAGAGGATAAAATTGAAGTAATTCAGAATGAACAAGCTCAAGGAAAATTAGTCGCTATGACTGGAGATGGTACTAATGATGCACCAGCTTTAGCTCAAGCTAATGTGGGTGTAGCAATGAATTCGGGTACACAAGCTGCAAAGGAAGCTGCTAATATGGTGGATTTGGATTCTGACCCCACCAAATTAATTGATATCGTCACGATTGGTAAACAATTACTAATTACTCGTGGGGCTTTGACAACTTTTTCAATTGCTAATGATGTTGCCAAATATTTCGCAATTATTCCGGCAATTTTCCCTGGTATTGGTGTAGGTGGTTTAAATGTCATGGGTTTAGCAAGTACCCAATCAGCGGTTTTATCAGCTTTAATTTACAATGCTTTAATTATTCCGGCATTGATTCCTTTAGCATTAAGTGGTGTGAAATTTCGTCCTCTCACTGCTGATCAACTTTTACAAAGGAATATCTTTATTTACGGTTTAGGTGGTGTTGTTGCTCCTTTTATTGCTATCAAAATTATTGACGTTTTTATTGCATCTGTAGGACTAGCCTAATTAATTTTAGATTTTGGATTTTGGATTTTAAATTATGGGATATTTACAACCGGAAATTTCAGAAGTATTTGCATTGGCAATTTCTAAACGAAATCGTGTTCCTCTGGGTCTGTTTTTACTGCTTTGTTTGAATTTATTATTAGCACCAGCAGTCCAAGCAGCAACACCGATATCAGAATCGCGGTTTTCGGCTTATACGATTACTTTGTTGGGACTTGTTACTCTGTGTCTTTGCGTTTATTTGTTTGTTGTGATTTTTCAGCCTGAGAGGTTTTAATTAGTTTTTTTGCACGCAGAGACGCGGAGGCGCAGAGAGGATTTTTTGTTGTGGTTTTTTAGCTAGGGAGATTTGAATATGAGTCAGAGACATCAAGTTGGTAAAGCAATTCGTTCGACCTTAGTTTTATGGGTGATAACATCTGTTATTTATCCGTTGTTTATGTTAATTTCGGGACAAGTTGCTTTTTCTGATCAAGCTAATGGTAGTTTAATTAAAAATTCTCAAGGTGTGATTATTGGTTCAGCTTTAATTGGTCAATCTTTTACGAGTGAAAAGTATTTTTGGGGTCGTCCCAGTACTACTAACTACAGCACGGCAGATCCAAAAAATGATGAAGATGGTATTTTGAAAACTGGTGTATCTGGTGCTAGTAATTTAGCTCCCAGTAATCCAACATTGTTAGAACGTATTAATGGTAATGAAGGTGAAATCAATAGACTTAAAAAAGCGGGTATCCAACCTACTGCTGATTTAGTCTACACCTCTGGTTCAAGTCTTGATCCTCACATTACTCCAGAAGGTGCAAAGGTACAAATTGCACGAGTAGCAAAAGCGCGAGGAGTTGAACCAAATCAACTGGAAACTTTAATTTCTCAAAGCACAGATGGTCGCTTTTTAGGTATTTTTGGTGAACCAGGAGTGAATGTTTTAAAGCTGAATCTATCATTGGATAAAATTAAGATATAAGTAGGAACTTGTTCATGTTTCATTCTAATATCCCCTCTCCTGACAATTCTTATATCCGCACGACCAGACGTGGAAAGCATAAAATTTTCATTGGTATGGCTCCTGGTGTGGGGAAAACTTACAAAATGCTAGAGGAAGCACATCAACTTAAACAAGACGGAATTGATGTTGTGATTGGGGTTTTAGAAACTCATGGGCGCAAAGATACGGCGGAAAAAACCATAGGATTGGAGGTGATTCCTAAAAAAGCTAGTATTCACAAGAATATCAACCTCCAAGAAATGGACACGGAAGGAATTTTAAACCGTTGTCCCCAACTGGTTTTAGTTGATGAATTGGCTCATACCAATATACCAGGTTCACTTAGAGAAAAACGCTATCAAGATGTGGAAGTAATTTTAGAATCTGGTATAGATGTTTATTCTACTGTTAATATTCAACATTTGGAAAGTTTGAATGATTTAATAGCAAGAATTACAGGCGTTGTGGTGCGAGAACGTATTCCTGATATTCTCTTAGATGAAGCTGATGCTGTTGTTGTTATTGATGTAACTCCAGAAACTTTAGAAGAGCGTTTGCGGGAAGGTAAAATCTATGCTACTGACAAAATTGAGCAATCTTTAGAAAACTTTTTTCAGCGTCGTAATCTGATTGCTTTGCGAGAATTGGCATTAAGAGAAGTAGCAGATACTGTTGAAGAAGAGGCAAATACTTCAACTAATGCTGGACACAGTTGTAATATCCATGAACGAGTTTTAGTATGTGTTTCTACTTATCCAAATTCGATTCAATTATTACGTCGTGGTGCGCGAATTGCCAGTTATATGAATGCCAGGTTATATACTATATTCATTGCAGATTCTGAACGGTTTCTCACTAAAAAAGAAAGTTTACATATTGATACTTGTGAGAAACTATGTCGAGAATTTTCTGGTGAATTTATTTATGTGAAAAGTAATAATGTTCCTCAAGCTATTGCCCAAGTTGCTGCAACTCATCATATCACCCAAATAGTTATTGGTGAAAGCCAGCAGCCTCGCTGGAAAAGATTCTTTAAAGATTCCTTTACGCAACGATTAATGGAGTTAATCAGAGATCAAAAAATAGATTTACATATTATTGCTACTGAAAAATAGGCAGGGGGAAAAAGAGTTTCAGACCTATTTACTTTTATTCAGACATTTTGGTTATCTCATGTCCACCTGACTTGAAAATAAGACCCCATCCCTAACCCCTCCCCGCAAGCGAGGAGGAGAATAATCAGCTACTTAATGAATCACATAATATTAATCGGGTCTACATCTATCGTTAAGCTGATAGAGGGGGGACAAAGCGCTCTGATTTCTTGCCAATCTGGTAAATTAGGTAATGCTTCATGGTCAAATTTAAGTAATATTTGCCAGCGATAACGATTCGCTACCCGTAAAATACTAGCTGGTGCTGGACCCAATATTTCAAAGCCTTCTTGATCACTGAAGGTTGTAGCGATGATTTGGGCTGTATTTTGGACTTGAATGGGGTCAGTACTACTCAAACGCAATAAAATTAATCTACCATAAGGGGGATAATTAAGTGCTTCTCTTTGTTCTAATTCTGCATTAGAGAAAGAGTGATAATCATGTTTTTGAACTGCTTCAATAACTGGATGTTCTGGGGTATAAGTTTGCACAATTACCCTGCCTGGATCTTCTCCTCTTCCCGCGCGTCCTGCTACTTGAGTGAGGGTTTGAAATGTTCTTTCATTGGCGCGATAGTCTGATAAATGTAATAAACCATCAGCAGCGACAACACCAACAAGGGTGACTTGGGGTAAGTCTAAACCTTTGGTGAGCATTTGTGTCCCTACTAATAAATCTGCTTCACCGTTGGCAAATTGGGTGAGTAAGTTGCGGTGTGCGCCTTTGTTGCGGGTGGTATCGCTATCAAAGCGAATTAGTTTGAGGTGGGGAAATTGGCGGTTTAATTCTTGTGCTACTCGTTGAGTTCCGCTACCGAAGAACTTTAAATAGGGAGAACTGCATTCTGGACAATGGGGGGGATGCGATCGCCCATAATTACAATAATGACATCTTAATAATTGCGGCGCACCCTCTTCTACATGGTGATACGCCAGAGAAACATCACAATTTGGACATTCCAACACATAGCCACAACTGCGACAAGAAACAAAGGTGCTATGTCCCCGACGATGAATAAATAATATTCCCTGCTGTTTTTTCTCTTGTAAATCTTCTAAAGCTTCTTGTAAGGATCTACTAAATATAGACCGATTTCCCTCCTGTAACTCCCGACGCATATCCACGATTTCCACCGGTGGTAAGGGACGCGAGTTAATCCGTTCAGGAAGTGAAAGATAATAAGAGGAAGGGGAGCAGGGTGCAGGGAGCAAGGGGGAAAGCTCTTTTTCTCTACCTCCTTCGTTTCCATGTTCTCCAACACTCACCCAACTCTCCAAAGAAGGGGTAGCGGAACCCAAAATTAACGGACAATTTTCTAATTCAGCCCGCCATTGGGCGACTGTACGGGCGTGGTAGGTGGGAATGGGGGAATCTTGTTTAAAGCTGCTGTCGTGTTCTTCGTCTAAAATGATTAAACCCAAATTAGGTAAAGGGGCAAAAATGGCGCTGCGAGTCCCAATTACTACTTGCGGTTCTCCGGTGAACATTTGTCGCCATGTGTCGTAGCGTTCACCGTCGGAGAGGGCGCTGTGATAAACCTGGACTCGGTTTCCAAATCGGGCGCGAAATCTGTCTGTTAGCTGGGGTGTGAGTCCGATTTCGGGAACTAAGACTAGTGCGGATTTACCTTGATTGAGGAGAGGTGCGATCGCTTGCAAATATACTTCTGTTTTTCCTGAACCTGTTACCCCATGTAATAAAACTTGAGCAAATCCGTTTAAAGATTGTATTATTTCTAGGGCGTTAGTTTGAGCATTTGTTAAAGATTTTGCCTGATCCCCAGCCATGAGAGGACTTTGTTCTCTGCGTAATATTTCCCGTTCTTCAATTACTATATATCCCTTTTCTACCAAAGCTTTGAGGATAGATGTACTGGCGCTACAAATTTGTAATAATTCGCTTTGCCATAATTCTCCACCTTGTCGCCGCAACACTTCAACAATTTCTCTTTGACGAGGGGTTAAATCTCGGTTAATATTATCTATTAGTGTTACCGCTTTTTGCAGTTTAGGTTGATTTTGTCGGGGCGGTTCTAAATAGTTTTCTGTTAATCCCAAACGTATTAGTTCACGAATTCCTCGATAGGAAGATTTAACTTTTTGTTGAATATAGTAATAACTGTAGTCACCTGTAGAGGTTTTTTGCAGTAGTGATAAAACTTGTTGGGCTGTGGGTGACATGAAAACAGAAGTATTGTTAGAGACATCTTGATCTCTTCCCAAGGAAGTCAAACGCAGACGACGTTGCGATCGCCCTAATAATCCTGGTGGTAAAGCCACCCGAATTACCTGAATTAGAGGCGTATAGTAATAAGCGGCGATGCGGTTGAGCAATTCCCAATAGGTGCTAGGGAAAAATTTTCTGCTGACTACATCTTCTACTTCCCGAATTTTCTCTGGTGCTAAATCTGCTGGCGGTTGAGACAAGAAGCGAATTGCGATCGCACCCACTTGTTGCGCCCCAAAAGGAACAGTTAAAATATCCCCTGGTTTGATTTCTAACTGAGGTGGTATTTGATATGTAAATAACTCTGAGCTTCCTGGACAATCTACGAGTACTTCAATCCATCTATAAACAGTTGTTTTTGATTGGTATGACTCCCCAGGTTCAGCTACGGCTACAGAAGATAATTGTACGCTATTAATATACATCATTTCTAACTTTTTAGACAGATATTGTTGCCATGCACTCGGAGAATATCGACCAAGCTCACTTAACTTTAACTGGTTATATTACTACAAGCAAACTGTATTTCGCAATACTTTTATTACCAATCATACTTGATAAGTTTTAACTTGTGTAATCTACTAGACAAATTAGTTTCTACAGTACGTGCAATAAATATTTGATATTGACTATACAAATGAACGTCTTTGATATGTAAATAAAACGTTTTTTTGTCTACTAAATATGGAGTATACTTTTTCCACCCAATGATAGATATTAAATACTTTTCCTATGTGAGATGCTTTTATACAATTAAGATTGTCCGGATTTTAAGCTACCATTTTTGTAATTTGTATCATTTGGGAAGCTTCCACTTCTATCCTCTAAAGCTAACAAAAATCTAAGAAAATACATGAAAATTTAAGACATAGGATTTCTGAGATGGAATTTTTATATTTGTTAAGGTTGAGAATGTTTGAAGGGGTTTGACATATTTGGTGATCAATAAAAAAATGAGGAATATGTCTGCTGGTAGTGGAAAAAGATGGTATTTTGGGTGCAAAGACAATATAAATTGTATCTAAAAGTAACCAAAAGCATGACGGATGGATACAAATTTTCATTCCGACTGAGGAATTTTCAAGAAAATTGTATTTTGCTTTCGTCAATGGGTGTATTCATCCTTAAAGGAAAACTACCAAGCCTCAAATGAGCGGCTGTCACTAAATTATGTACCAAACAAAGCAACAATCCCGAAAAAAAACTTATGAATATTGCTGAATTGGGAACAATGGAAATACTGGAGAACGCTGCTGATCATGAAGAACCATCACTTGATAGTTTGGATGCAGTAGTATTTGATGACTCTGCAATTGTAGAAAATTTGGAGTCAGAGGAACGGAATGGGGATGATATGGCAGCCGCTCGCCCTTCGGGATACAATAAAACCGAACATGACGATGCTGTAGGCGCATTTTTTAAAGAAATGGCGCGTTACCCTTTGCTAAAAGCCGATGAAGAGGTGGAGTTAGCAAGGCGAGTGAGGTTTCTCGAAGAGGTAAAAGACTTACAAGCAGCTTTGGAATTGGAACTAGGACAGCAACCGAGTAAAAACGAAGTGGCTGCTAAGTTGGAGATGACAGAAAAACAACTGGAAAGTCGGTTGTATCAAGGACGGGTGGCGAAGCGGAAAATGATTCGTTCTAACCTACGGTTGGTGGTATCTATCGCTAAACGCTATCTAAACCGGGGAGTTCCTTTTCTGGATTTAATCCAAGAAGGTGCTATGGGCTTAAACCGCGCTACAGAAAAATTTGACCCCGATAAAGGATATAAGTTCTCAACCTACGCTTACTGGTGGATTAGACAGGCGATTACTAGAGCGATCGCTAATGATGCGCGAACTATTCGTCTCCCTATTCATATTGTTGAAAAACTTAACAAACTCAAAAAAGCCCAAAGGGAACTCAAGCAAAAATTAGCTCGTAACCCCTCGGAAGCTGAAATGGCTGAATCTTTGGAAATTAGTGTTCAGCAACTTCGTCAACTTCAACAACTCCGTCGTCAAGCGTTATCTCTCAATCACCGTGTTGGTAAGGAAGAAGATACTGAATTGATGGATTTGCTGGAAGATGAAGATAACCAGTCTCCAGAAGCAAAAATGAATGAAAACATGATGCGTCAGGAGATTTGGGAAGTTTTGGGTGATGTCCTCACTCCAAGGGAAAAAGACGTGATTTCTTTGCGCTATGGACTGACAACCAGCGAACCCTGCACTTTGGAGGAGGTTGGCAATATGTTCAACCTTTCTCGTGAACGAGTGCGTCAAATTCAAAGTAAAGCTATGCGAAAGTTACGTCGTCCCCATATTGCTAAACGTTTAAAGGGGTGGTTGATTTAGTGGAGGAATATGGATTTAATGAACCGCGAAGAAGCGAAGAGCGCGTTCGCGTAGCATCCCGTAGGGATAGGAAGAGGGAAGAAGGAAGAAGAACAAGATTTAAACGGTTATAGCAGTAGCCGCAATTGTTAGGACATTTTTCTATTCCTTGTTCCCTGTTCCCTCTCTCAACAAGTGAATTTAATTTTGTCCGACTATTCACCCAAGTTGCTAGTTATCTAGTTGAGGCTGGTAATGGGTAATTGGTGATAAAATCCCAGACTTCATCCTGTTCATCCTTAAATCCTGGAAATCCTGTTCGCGTTCACGTAGTGTGACGTAGGCATAGCGTGGCGTATGCCATATCTGACAGTTTCCCTAACTAGCAACTTTCGTTATTATACTAAAAACGGGTTAAAAGTGTCATTCTGAACGAAGTGAAGAATCTCCGAGATACTTCCCTGCACTACGTTACGGTCAGTATGACATAAGTCCAAGTTTGACCCGTTTGCAGTATAGTTAAGAAAATTTATGGGCTTCGGTATAAACTATGGACTGTTGACTATGGATTAAATATTAATGACTTTGCGTAGTGATTTAATTGTGCGTTTTGCTGAACCAAATGATTGTCAGACTCTGTTTGCTTTAATTCAGGCTCTGGCAGAATATGAGAAGTTATCTCATGCTGTAACGGGTGATGCTCTGGCACTAAAGGAGCATTTATTTGGTTCACCAAAATATATAGAGGCAATATTAGCAGAATCGGCGGGGCAAGCTGTGGGGTTTGCCCTATTTTTTCATAATTATTCCACTTTTTTGACTAAGCCAGGAATTTATCTGGAAGATTTGTTTGTTTTACCGGAATTTCGACGACAAGGTGTTGGTAAAGCTTTATTGACTAAATTAGCTAAGATAGCTGTAGAACGAGATTGTGGGCGCTTGGAGTGGAGTGTTTTAGATTGGAATGTGTCAGCACAGGCGTTTTATCGCCACATGGGGGCAGATATTTTAGATGATTGGCGAATTTGTCGTGTGACAGCAGCGGGACTGACACAGTTAGCAGAACAAGGTTAATCAGTTCTTAAATAATGACATAGCTTTTTTGGAGTACCTTGATATTAACTGCTGAGTTTTGAGTATAAACCTAGTTGTATCGTTTATACTCGTATTAAGACATTTCGGTATATCACCATAAAAATCACCAAGTCTTTACCCAAAAGTATATGAATACAAATTGCCCTTCCCAAGCAATGCAAAATAGTTTTTATACTGCTCTTGGTGCTATGAGCGCATTTACAGAACTTTTTCAAGAACCACAAAATCTAACTAATTACCTTAATCAAGTTCAGCAAACGCCAGATCAACTACTCCAAGATTTAGCTGCGAAAGGCAAAAATATGGAGGAAGACATGGCGAATTTCGTTAAAGCTCATTGTTGTGGATGCAAAAAACCATCTTCCTATCCTCAGTATGTTGAACAAGCAGATGGCCAGGCTTTCAATCAACCCTATGAAATTAAAGGGACGACAATGTATGGCTTTGCGATTGAAGCTTCAATGTCAAAGCTTCAGGATGTGTGTGACAAATATCTCAATAATCCCAGCAATGGGGAGCTTGAATATCGTCCAGTTATGTCTCATGTCATCCTGACTATCAATAATTTAGACAGTTTAAGATCCATCAATCCTCCCGATTATGAGAAAGGAACAGTCCAAGAACAGGAAGTTGTGTTTTGGATGTTAACAGTGGTGGGGAAAAAAGTCGGGCCTGTATTTGTCGCTGAACGTCTGGCTTGGTTCATACCCTACATCTATGTCAATAATGCCACTCCGCTAGTATCAGGTAGGGAAGTGTACGGTTTCTTTAAACAATTTGGGACGGTGCAGATGCCCAAAATTGATCAACCACCAGATTTATTTACTTTGGACACCTTGGTATTTAAGGAATTTACTCCAGAAACCAAGGCTATAGAGGCTCGTTTATTGGAAGTTCGACGCATCTCCCAAGAGGGGAAACACCCAGCCATCAAGACTTGGGGGAATTTTGAAGAAGCAATTAGTGCGATCGCTAATTTACTCTTTGAAAAAAACAACGAAATTACTGTTCCTGGGTTGGGATTACCATTTAATCTCCTTGACTACCTAGTTAAAAAAATTGTCCCACTGGTGAATCTCAAACAATTTCGTGATGCAGAAGATAGTCGCAGAGCTTGTTATCAAGCCTTAATTGAATCCCCCATGCAACTACAAACTTTTCATGGTGGAAAACTTTTAGGTTTTGATGATTTCGGCGATAAATTTGAGTTGACAATCAATAAATTTGCCAGCCAACCCATCGTTCAAGATTTGGGTTTACACACAGGATATTCCCCTGGTAGCGAATCCATTCAAATCCCCATTAAATTAGCTTTCTTGCTTAATTTTGATTTCAGCTTTCAAAATGGAACTGCCGTTTGGCAAGCACCACAAAAATAATTACGAATTAGTAATTAAGCCTCCAAAAATCCAGTCCCCCTCCTCGCTTGCGGGGAGGGGTTAGGGGTGGGGTTCTTCGATTAACATTCATTACCAAGCTTTCACCTTAAATTGACACCAATATTAAATCAGGAAAAATCATCATGTCAGAAACATTTTCACCTAAAAAGATTACCATTTTAGGAGGAGGATTAGCATCCTTAACCACAGCCTATGAATTAACCAGCCAACCCGGATGGAATAACCTCTATGACATTACTATTTATCAAACAGGTTGGCGTTTAGGTGGCAAATGTGCAAGTGGTCGCAATCTCCAACCCCATCCACCATATCATGAACCTGATTACCGCATTGAAGAACATGGTTTACACATCTTTTTTGGTTTCTATGAAAATGCCTTTCGCCTACTAAATCAATGTTATGAAGAATTAGGAGGAAACGGACCATTTAGCACCATAGAAGACGCATTCAAACCTCACAGCCTGATTGTTCTAGAAGAATACATCAATCAGCAATGGGTAAACTTGCCTTTTTATTTCCCTAGAAATTCCCTAGTTCCCTGGGAAGGTGGTGGTGAATATTCTCTTTGGCAACACATTTGCACAACGATTAAATTCGTGCTTCAGACTTATACAGAAATCAATACTGGACAATCAAAATCTACAAACTGCTTAGAGAATTTTAATCAACAAATATCCCTTGGTAAAGAAATCATTGAATTCCTTTTAGAAGAGAGTCTTATTGAAGTTCCTAGCCAGTTAATACAACTCTTGTTACAAGAACCTAATCATTGGGGAGAATGGTTAAAAAATATCAACAATAATTGGGGGAAAGTCTTCCAAGAACTTGACTTTACTTCGGAAGAAATGTTTTTGAATCTTGCTTATAACTTCGCTCAATTCCTACCTGAAAATACCAAAACTCATAAACGAGAACAGCACCAATTTATTCTGAAATTAATCAATCGCTTTACAGAGAATTTTAGTAATTATTTAGATACTGACATTGAACAAAACTTTGAAATTCAGTGGCGGTTAACTCTGATTGATCTAGCACTAGCTAACATTCGGGGTTTATTGATCGATGGAGTCCTGATTTATCGTTCTTTAGATCACTTAGATGAGTATGACTACAAACAGTGGTTAAGGAAACACGGGGCGCGGGAAACAAGCGTTAATTCGGCATTTATCCGAGTTTTATATGATCTCGTTTATGGCTTTCCAGAAGGGAACACCAACAACCCTCAATTAGCCGCAGGAACAGCTATTCGTATCCTCATGACTATCTTGTTCCAGTACAACGGTGCAATCATGTGGAAAATGCAAGCTGGCATGGGTGATACGGTGATTACTCCTCTATATGAAGTCTTGAAGCGTCGGGGTGTAAAATTCAAGTTTTTCCATGTTGTCAAAGAGTTGCACCTTGATCAAAATCAGGAATCTATAGCCGAAATTGCGATCGCACGCCAAGTTAATTTAAAACATCCACAACAAGAATATCAACCTCTGATCCCAGTTAAAGACCTATTGTGTTGGCCTAATCAACCTCTCTATGATCAGATTGTGGACGCAGAAGCCCAAAAGCTCCAAGATCAGGAAATCAATTTAGAGTCCTATTGGACACCTTGGCAAGATGTGGAAACAATTAAACTCACAAAAGGTAAGGACTTTGATATCGTCCTCCTCGGTATTTCCATAGCTGCACTACCTTCTATCTGTCAAGAAATACTCCAAGCTGAGAAAAATCCTGCTCATCAACAATGGAAAAATATGTTGAACCAGGTGAAAACAGTCACTACTCAAGGTGGACAGATATGGCTCAAATCAACCTTGCCACAATTAGGATGGAAACTGCCCAGCCCCGTTCTTGGTGCTTATGTTGAACCTCTTGATGTCTACTCAGATATGAGTGAGTTATTGCCACGAGAAAACTGGCCTTCGGAATATTATCCCTACAACAGCGCCTATTTTACTGGCGTAATTGCAGATCCAGGAATTCCCCCCAGCAGTGAGTATAATTTCCCTAACCAAGAACAAATCAAAGTAGAAGCACAAGCAGTAAATTTCCTCACCAATCAAATTGGACATCTTTGGCCTGATGCAACTCTCCCCAACAATCCTCAAGGATTAAACTGGGATTTGCTCATAGATTTCCAAAACCGTCAAGGTGTAGAAAGGTTTAAAGCTCAATATTGGCGAGTTAATATCAATCCTACAGAGCGTTATGTACTTTCTGTTCCTAAAAGTACTAAATATCGTCTCAAAACAGATGCATCTGGATTCAATAATCTTTACTTAGCCGGTGATTGGATCAATAACGGTTACAATTCCGGTTGTGTAGAAGCTACAGTCATGTCAGCAATGCAAGCAACGCGAGCAATCCTACAGCAATGCTTTCAAATCAAATATACCAAGAAAATTATTGGTGAGTGGGATAACTGGATCTAGCTCAAGGATATATAAGACTCCTATCTGAACTGGACAGTCCGTAATGCTGGAAATGGGGTAGCAATTCAGAACTGGTGCGATCGCTTTTACCTCTCCACAGATAGCATAATCAGTAACGATGACAGTCAAGCAATCTGTTATTTAGATTCCTTGGCTGTGACACATTATTACTCTTATACTTCTTATTTTGAAGATATAGCGTTTCCCAATCTGGTGAAGTAAATTTTCAAAGCTAATAACCTTGTAGAACAAGATTTGTGTGTACCTCAGTAGCTCAAGAAACACTATATGTCCATTGATACAGAAGATTT
Organism: Anabaena cylindrica UHCC 0172; assembly: GCF_034931625.1. Classification (GTDB taxonomy): domain Bacteria; phylum Cyanobacteriota; class Cyanobacteriia; order Cyanobacteriales; family Nostocaceae; genus Anabaena; species Anabaena cylindrica_A. The sequence goes on from NZ_JAYGGY010000084.1 coordinate 76,024, forward strand.
CATTTAAATGAGGTACAAACTTGAATAATAAAACTCTTGTGGTGCGGGCATCTTGCCCGCAAGATATGTACCTCCTAACAGCGAAATCCGCTGTAACTCCTAAATATCTGATTCGCCCACTATTTTTTTTGGATAACCTGAAATTGCCCTAGATGCCTGCATTCCGGAGGTGACTGTTGATTCAATGTTGCCAACATTAATACCATTGCGAGTCCAATCACCAGTTAAGTAAAGATTTTCAAAACCTGATTGATCTGGTTTTAAACGATATTTAGTAGTTCCTTTAAGCGATAAAACATAACGTTCAGAAGGCTCAATATTTGCCCGCCAAAATTGAGCATCAAATCTTTCTATACCATTACCTTCTTGGGGATCTGAAAGTAGTTTCCAGTCAATCTCTTGGGAATTTTGGGCTGAGTTAATTTTTGGCCACAATATAGGAATATTTTCCTTAAACCAATGAATTGCCGCTTCTTTAACTCGATTCGTTTCTTTATCTGGAAATTCATGATCCGCAAAGGAGGGAATTTCTTCATTATCTGTCAAAGGTCCACAGAAATAAGCGATATTACCCGGAAAATTATCGGAATTCCAGCTTTCTTGAACATTGAGGTGACTCATATCAGCCCAAGTATTAAAGGGATGTGCATAAGCATCGACTACAGGGCTAGGCATTATCCAACCTAATTCTTTTAAATCTGGCTTTAGCCAAACTTGAAGTGCTTGAGTTTGTACAGTTTTAACTTTTTCAACCATCTCTTGCCATTCTTGACGAGCTTGGATTAATTCTGGGCAAATATATTTCAATGCTCCTAGAGAAATGCCTAGTACAACTAAATCAAAATCTTCTCCCTTATTGAGGGTGATTTCTTCAACATCTGTCCACTGTGTCCAGGCAGATTCTAGATTAATATTCTTAGTTTTGAGTTCGTCTCCTTCTATAATCTGGTCGTAAAGAGGAGTGCTAGGCCAGCAGGGTAAATCTTTAACATTAATAAGTGGTTTGTAAATATCATTTTTCAGTGTCACTTGACGACAAATCTGAATTTTAGATATTGTTTTCTGATTCTCATCAAGCTCCAAGTTTTTGATACGATGGAAAAATTTGAATTTCACCCCACGTTGTTTGAGAACTTCGTACAGTGGAGCAAAAATTGTATCTCCCATTCCCGCTTGCATTTTCCAAAAAAATGCACCTTTATAAGAAAGCTGCATACGGAGATAGGAACGCAATCCAGTTCCTGCGGCTAAATTTGGACGATCTACGTTACCATCTTCATAACCAAAAACAAGATCATAAAGACCTCGCACTGATGGAGAATTAATGCAGTATTTGGTAGCACCATGTTTGGCCAACCATTCTTGAATGTCATAATCATCAATTACATCTAAACCATTAAACATCAGACCATCAATGATTACACCGCGAAATATTGTGTAAGCCAAATCTACACTTATCCAAAGCCGACGAAATTTGTGGTGTGTTTCTATAATTTCTTCAACATTTCCAAAAAGCCAATTTTTAAACTTTTCTAGCAACCAAAGTAGAGCTTGGTGTTGAACCGCTTGGTGCTTACAAGGCTCTTGAGGTATTTTTTGAACCAACTTCTGGGCAATATGCAGGAAGGAAATTTCATGAGGTAAAATGTGAGTATCCCACTCAATTTCCATCTCTTTCAATAAAGATGCTAACCAGGTGGGAATTTCGTTTATTTGAGGACATGGTTCTTCGTCATTTACCAAAGTATTAAGTGAATAAGATGAACTTTGGAATTGATTGACCATAAACTCTATGAGCAAACACATATGTCCCCAAATAGAAGGTACTGCATTTCCTTCTCCTGGTAATGAATCATTGACTGGAAAATCAAATGGCCAGGGAATCCACTGTTGATTGATATATTCTGGGACAACGATGAAGTTGTGTGGTTTAAAAGCATCTTGCCATGTTGCCAATGGCATTTTAGGATCTCGTCCTAATTCTTCATAGCACTGACGCATAACTTTAAAAGTGTTTTCGTAAGATCCCATGAAGATGTGTAATCCATGTTCTTCAATTCTATCTTGGGCATTTAGATTGCGTCCACTTGCCCCTTTTCCACCTAGTCGCCATCCCATTTGGTAAAGGGTAATATCATATTTTTCCTGCCAGTCTGGTTGATTTGTTAACTCAAATGCTGTAGTTAGGGAAGCCATACCACCTCCCAAAATAGCTATTTTCTTTTGATTCAGAATTTTTGACATTATTTTTTCCTGCACCTAAAACTAAGGAAAGAATCAATCTTATTATTTCTCTACAAACATATCTGCAATTCTACAAAGCCAAGTTCACTTATATAAAAGCTACTTCTACAAGAGTTTGTAGTTTTTGGCTGTACTCTAGTAGTACATTATTATCACGCACCATCAATTTGGCATCTTCCATGCACTGGGAGAAACAACTGCGGGAAATTTTGACACTATGTTCTGGTGTAAATAATTTTTCGTGCTGTTGTGCTGCTGAGAGTAGTGTTTGGTAAGCAGGAAGTAAACACATTAAGCTGGCTAGACGATAACCGACAGCTTCATAGGGTATATCTATCACGTAAGAAACAGAATTATTTATCTCAGTAATGACATTGCTTAAAATCTTTTGCGTCCACTTTTTTGGTGCGCCTTTTAATAACAATGGTAAGTCATCAACTTCTTTTATCCATACATCTGGTAAATAGCATATACCATTTGCCAAATCTTCAGGAAAATCTTTAACTATGTTAGTTTTTTGTAAAGCTTGACCACAGGTTTGACTATGTACTAAAAGACGTTTAGCAGTATCTGCATTGAATTGGTAATGGTCTATGGCTAACTCTGTACCCATGAGACCAACAGTACCAGCGGCAAAATAACAGTAGGAATTATAATCACTTTCTTCAGCTAAGATACGCACACCATTACGTTTGACTATCTCAGGTTTTTGTTGTTCATCTAATATTTGTTCTATACCTTCAACCATAGCAGCAGCCCAGCGGGCTATTATCTCTCTAATGCCGTCTGGTATGAGTGTATAAATTTGCCATAACATTATTCCATTTTCTAAAGTCATTAATTCTTTTTGGTCGATATTTAGTCCCAACCAACTCTCAAGTGACCAGCTTGACAAAATATTTGGAGCTATAGTTGGTTTTTTTAATAGTCGTTTAAACTCATCAAAACGAGTTTTTTTCCATTTGAATGACATTTGGCAGTCTTCAATGTTATCAGCTACACGAAAAATTAGATAAGCAACAGACATGAAAGCATCTAACGGTTCTTCTAGGCAGGGAGTTACTAAAGCGAAAGAGCGAGAAACTTTATTCATGTATTCTTCTAGATACTTTTTCTGCTCTTGTAAAATATAAAACGTTAGCATTATTACTCTCCATTCAGTAATTAAGAATGAATTTGATGAAATAACTGACTCATTGTCCGAGCCGAGATGAACCAAAAAAGTTGATATGATTGTAATTTACAGGCTGATATGATGTTACCTTACTTAGTATACATTACTAAAAAATGGTTTCGGAGTTACTCTGAAGGATAAATTGTTATACTGAGTTACCCAGATTTTGATTTACCACACATAATCAATGACAAACTGTACTTAGAACACTACCTAATTTGATGTTGATTAAAATCGAGTAGATTACGTAGCTTTAGAGGTTGTTTGAAAAGAGTCTTTCTATTTAACGTTGAACGCAGCACAGCGGAGTGAAATATCTCTATATGTGCCTGAAACCCTAGATTTTTCTCTCTACTATGGCTGGCTATCAGAATCACGAAATAATACCTTCTCTGACTATTCTGTGCAGCCTCACATAAAATTGGTATAAGTCGTTCGGAAGTATTGAACAATTTCCAGAGTGTGATGATAAGCCATGATTAATTTATCTAATTACGAAATTTTAAAGTTAATTTATAATGGAGACAAAACTACTGTTTATCAAGCCAAAAGAAATGAGGATGGTAAATTAGTAGTCATTAAACTCTTAAATATAGATTATCCTAGCTTACAAGATATTGCTAAATTAAAATATGAATATGATCTCCTGAAAGATTTAGATATAGAAGGAGTAATAAAGGCTTACAGTTTAGAGAAATATAATAATAGTTTTGCGTTAATTTTAGAAGATTTTGATGGCATATCTATTGATAGTCTAATTAGAGGGCAGCAAGTTGAATTGCTTGATTTTTTGGAAATAGCAATCAAAATCACCCAAGCGATAGGTGAAGTCCATCAACATCATATTATTCATAAAGATATTAAACCATCAAATATTCTTGTTAACAGGCAAACACATCAAATTAAAATTATTGATTTTTCTATTTCATCTCTTCTTCCCAAAGAAAAACCTAAATTTAGTAATCCTGATTTGCTAGAGGGAACCCTCGCTTATATATCCCCAGAGCAAACAGGAAGGATGAATCGCTCGGTTGATTATCGTACAGATTTATATTCTTTGGGAGTTACTTTTTATGAAATGCTAAGTGGGACATTACCCTTTGATGTTACTGATTCAATGGAATTAATACACTGTCATATTGCCAGACAGCCAATACCAGTAGATCAGTTAAAACCAGAAATTCCTCAGGTGATTTCTGCAATTGTTATGAAGTTACTTAATAAGACGGCTGAAGAAAGATATCAAAGTGCGTTTGGACTCCAATATGATCTAGAAAATTGTCTAAATCAGCTAGAAAATATTGCTCGGATATCTAGCTTTTTAATTGGACAACATGATCAATCTAGCCAATTGCAAATTCCAGAAAAACTGTATGGTCGAGAAGTAGAAATAGCAACTTTATTAACAGCCTTTGAGCAAGTCAATCAAGGACAAAAAGAGTTGATATTAGTTGCTGGTTATTCAGGAATTGGTAAGTCAGCTCTAGTTAATGAAATTCATAAGCCTATTATCCAAAAGAAAGGCTATTTCATTACAGGTAAATTTGAGCAATTTAAACGTAATATTCCCTATGCTTCTCTCATTCAAGCTTTGCAAGAATTGATTAGACAATTACTGTCAGAAAGTGATGTACAGTTAGCGACTTGGAAAGAAAAGTTATTACAAGCATTGGCTCCTAATGCTCAGATTATTATTGATGTAATTCCTGAATTAGAACTCATTATCGGTGAACAACCAGCATTACCTCAACTAGCTGCACATGAATCTCAAAATCGCTTCAATTTGTTTTTTCAAAAATTTATAGGTATCTTAGCTAAAAAAGAACACCCATTAGTTCTGTTTTTAGATGATTTGCAATGGGCAGATTTAGCTTCTCTGAAATTAATTCAACTATTATCTACAGATATAGAAATTCAAAATTTATTAATAATTGGAGCCTACCGAGATAATGAAGTAGATAGCACTCATTCATTAACTTTGACTTTGCAGGAAATTGAAAAAACTGATGTAATTATCAGGACAATTAACTGTCAACCTTTAAAAATAACTGACATATACCAATTAATTATTGATACTTTTAAATGTGAACTAGAAAGAGCCAAGCCACTGGCAGAGTTGATTTTCAATAAAACTGGTGGTAATCCTTTCTTTTTAACTCAGGTACTGAAGTTTATTTATCAAGAAAATATACTTTTATTTGATTTCACTACAGGTAGTTGGCAATGGAAAATTGAGCAAATTCAAGAAATAGGTATTACCGATAATGTTGTTGCATTAATGCTCGATAAAATTCAAAAATTACGGGAGTGTACACAAAATACTCTCAAATTAGCTGCTTGTATTGGCAACCGATTTAATTTAGATATACTATCTGTTATTAACGAAAAATCTCAGAAAGATACAGCAGAAGAATTGTGGGAAGCTCTTGAGGTGAGTCTAATTCTACCGCTTGATCATAGTTATAAACTCCCTCAATTTTTAGAACAGATTGATGATTTTATCATTGATTATAAATTTCTCCATGACCGAGTCCAACAAGCAGCTTATGGGCTGATTCCAGACGAACAAAAAAAGGAAGTTCACTTAAAAATTGGTCAATTACTTTTAAATAATTTAGACCAAAAATTAAGAGAAGAAAAAATATTTGAGATTGTTAACCACCTAAATATCGGTGCTGAATTAATTGATTTTCAAGTAGAAAGATATAATCTGGCTCAATTAAATCTAATAGCTGGAAGCAAAGCGAAGGATTCTACGGCTTATGAGTCTGCGATCAAATTTTTTAAAATGGGCTTAGAAATGCTATTAAATGATAGTTGGCAGACTCATTATCAATTGACACTAAATCTTTATGTAGAAACAATAGAAGTAGAGTATTTAAATACAAATTTTGAGCAGGCAGAAAAACTTTTTGATATTTTTATACAAAATAGCAAAAATATTCTTGATACAGTTAAAGTATATGAAAAAAAGATTCAATCTTATGTTTCTCAAAATAGGATGAGAGAAGCATTAGATATGGATTTACAAGTTCTAAAAATGCTCGGAGTTAACTTATCTGAAAAACCACCAGCAGAATTGAGAATTGAGGAGTTAGCTAATCTGCCAGAAATGACTGATCCTAGTAAACTCGCTGCTATGAGAATGTTGATTACTGCAATACCTCCTGCTTATTTTACAGAACCTACACTTCATCCATTGATTGTTTTTACAATGATTGAGCTTTGTCTCAAGTATGGAAATTCATCTTTAGCCGTACACGCTTATGTTTCCTATGGATTAATATTAATAATTATACCGAAACCTCTGCGAGATATTGAATTAGGATATCAATTTGGTCAATTGTCTTTACAACTTTTAGATCGGTTCGACACTAGGGAGATAAAGCCTAAGTTTTATGCCGTATTTAATATGTTTATCAAGCATTGGAAAGAGCATATTAGCGCATCAATAAAACCTCTAGAGGAAGGATTTAAACTTGCTTTAGAAATAGGTGATTTTGAATATGCTAGTTACAATGCTTTATTGTCTTTTGCCCATCATTTTTTTGCTGGAGAAAATTTAAAATTACTTGAAAAAAATCAGGATCAATATATAATTATTTCACAAAAAATAAAACAACATTATTTTACTTTTGCTCTAAAAATATTTAGGCAGACAGTATATGATTTTCTTAGAGAAGAAGGAAATGATTCCTATCTAGAAGGGGAAATTTTTAATAGTTCTATGATTTCAAATTTGACAGAAAATAATACTGCTAATTTTTATGTATATTTTGGAAAAATCATTCTTTCTTATTTCTTTAAAAACTATAGTATGGCTATTGCTAATGTTCATTTAGCTAAACAATATGAAGTTGGCATCAATGGAACTATTTATGTAGTACAGTATAATTTTTACTATTCTTTATCACTTCTTGCTTTCTGTTTGGAACGCAGTACTGAATCAAATTTAGAATATGAAAATGAATTAAAAGAAGTTTTAGAAAAAGTAGTAGCGAATCAAGAGCAATTACAGGAATGGGCTTTCCATGCTCCAGTCAATTTTCAGCATAAGTATGACCTTGTAGAAGCGGAAAAAGCTAGAGTTTTGGGACAAACCCTAGTAGCAATGGAATATTATGATCAGGCTATTCGGGGTGCAAATAATAATGGATATATTCAAGAAGAGGCTCTAGCTTATGAACGCGCAGCAGAATTTTATCTTGCTTTGGGAAGGAATGAGTTTGCTTCATTATACATGAAGAAGGCTCACTATGGTTATACGCGCTGGGGTGCGATCGCTAAAGTTAAGGATTTAGAGTCAAGATATCGAGAGTTAATTTCCCAGTCCTCCACAAAAAATAAAGCACATACAACGGAGACGACGATTACTGTAACCGCTACTAGTTCTAAAACAAATAATCTGGATTTCATAACTGTTATTAAAGCATCACAAGCATTATCTGAAGAAATTCTTCTGGATGAGTTACTAGAAAGTTTAATGCAGATTGTGATTGAAAATGCTGGTGCTGAAACTGGTTATATGATTTTAGAAAAAGAAGGAAATTTATTTATAGAAGCTAAAAAAGGTGTTGATAAAAAAGAATTTAAATCTCATCAAATAATTGACGATAACGAATATTTACCTATATCTTTAATTAGATATGTGGAAAGAACGAGAGAAGATATAGTGATTAGTAATGCTACTTCTGATGGAATATTTACAACTGATCCTTATATTATTAAAAATCAAGTTAAATCTATTTTATGTATGCCTATTGTTCATCAAGGTAAACTTATTGGTATTCTTTACCTGGAAAATACTTTGATTGTAGGAGCATTTACTCCTAATAGGCTTCTGGTCTTAAAAATACTATCTTCCCAAGCTGCCATTTCTTTAGAAAATGCTAGACTCTATGCAAATTTAGAGGAAAAAGTTATTGAAAGAACTCAGGAATTAAATGAAAATAATCGCAGATTGCAAGAAACACTAAGTGAGCTTAAATTTACACAAACCCAACTTATTCAAACTGAAAAAATGTCTAGTTTAGGGCAAATGGTTGCAGGTGTTGCCCATGAAATCAATAACCCGATTAGCTTTATTTCTGGTAATTTAACTTACATTGAGGAGTATGTAAATAATCTACTTGCTTTAGTTAAACTTTATGAGGAAGTATATCCTGATGCTCCATCAATAATTAATGATTACATAGCCAAAATTCAACTTGATTTTCTGAAGGAAGATATACCTAAAACTCTGTCTTCCATGACAAATGGTACGCAGCGGATTACTGAAATTGTGCTGACATTACGTAACTTTTCCCGACTTGATGAATCTGATATGAAGCTTGTCAATATTCATGAGGGAATTGATAGTACTTTGATGATTTTGAAGAGTCGTCTTCAAGCTAATGGGAAGAGTTCTGCTATTGAAATTATCAAAAATTATGGTGATTTGCCCAACGTTGAATGTTTCCCAGGACAATTAAATCAGGTATTTATGAATATTCTGGTTAATGGTATTGATGCTTTAGATGATTTTAATCGGCAACAAATAGCAGCAGGTAATAATCATCAAAAAACTATTATAATTTCCACTAAAATAGTAACTCCTAATCGGGTTAATATATCTATTAAAGATAATGGAAAAGGGATGAGTACAACTGTTAAACAAAAGATATTTGATCCCTTTTTTACTACGAAACCAGTGGGAGAAGGTACTGGTTTAGGATTATCCATCAGTTATCAAATTATTGTGGATAAACATCATGGTACGATTGAGTGCATTTCTGAGCTTGGAGAGGGTGCAGAGTTTGTAATTGAAATTCCTCTACAACAAAAGCAGTCTATCAATGCTATTAATCAAGTTATTTAAACAATATTTAATCTTTACTCAGAAACTTTAGTTAATATTAAGATATTAAAATCATAGATGCAAATTTACTAATTTTAAGAGTGAAGTTTGACGGCTTGTCTTTTGACTCAGATGATGACTCGGATGAGAATTATATAAGGATATTGCACCTAATTCAGCGATTGTCGTAGAGAGAACACGAAATGAAAAAGATTATTTCTATATTACTGTTAGGCATTACTATCTTCACCTTTGCCTTCAGTAATCCCGCTTTAGCAGCTGATGCTGCTGCTGGAAAAGCAGTATTTACAGCTAATTGCGCTTCTTGTCATGCGGGTGGTAAGAATCTAGTTCAAGCTGACAAATCCTTGAAAAAGGAAGATTTGGAAAAGTATGGTATTTATTCAGCAGCAGGTATTGTTGCTCAAGTTACAAATGGTAAGAATGCTATGCCCGCCTTCAAGGATAATTTAAAGGCAGATCAAATTGAAAATGTAGCTGCTTATGTACTTGAACAAGCAGAAGCTGGCTGGTAAGAAATTAGTTGACATCTGAGTTGCTCAATTAATAATTTGCGGGGCTTTTTGTCCCGCTAATTGTTTTACTTTCAACCTAATACTTGTCGGTTAATCCGTAAATGTTGGGTTTCCTAGCGTCAACCCAACCTACCTAATTTAATGTTTTTAGCTTAACCGACAAGTATTGACTCTCAACCCCGAAACTAACCATCAATCTATAATCCTCAAATTTGAAAACCAAGTTTGACAGCCTGTCGTTTGACTAATGTGACTTCATCAAAAGAGAATTACAGAAGATCTATCACTTAATCAGTGATTGTTGTAGGGAGAACACAAAATGAAAAAGATTATTTCCGTATTGCTGTTAGGCATGGCTATATTCACCTTTGCCTTCAGTAGTCCTGCTTTAGCGGCTGATGCTGCTGCTGGAAAAGCAGTATTTACAGCTAATTGCGCTTCTTGTCATGCGGGTGGTAAAAATTTAGTTAATGCTGCGAAAAGTCTGAAGAAAGCAGATTTGGTAAAGTACAATATGTACTCAGCCGAAGCTATCATTGCTCAAGTTAGCAAGGGGAAAGGTGCTATGCCTGCTTTCAGCGGTCGCTTAAAACCAGCCCAGGCTGAAAATGTAGCTGCCTATGTACTGGAACAAGCTGATAAAGATTGGAAGTAAGCTAATTTTTCATAAGTTGATCAACTCATCAATTTGCGGGGCTTTTTGTCCCGCTGATTGTTGATGGCTGAAATTATCAAAGGAGATGGTGATTCTTGATGAATTTCTGGAGATTAATTTTCAGTGTAATGATTATAGCTTTTTCTTTGATGTTTTTTACTCCTGGTGCCAATTCATTACCTGTTGCTAATGGTGAAATTACAGCTAGTGACTTGTTTAAGTTGGGTGTAAATCAATTGCAGGTAGGTAATTACAAAGCGGCAATAGAGAATTTAGATATAGCAATTCAAATGCGGAGTGATTTTAGTGCGGCTTATAGCGATCGCTGTTTGGCATATCTACAACTACAAGATTACCATCAAGCGATCGCAGATTGCACCCAAGCTCTGAATTTAGCACCAAATGACTCGGAGGCTTATCTCAACCGAGGACTAGCACTATACCGACAAGGACATTATCTCCATGCTATTGCTGATTATAATCAAGCGATCGCACTCAAGCCTGATAATTTCCGCGCTCACTACAACCAAGGTATAGCTTTTGCTGGAGAAGGTAATCACTCTGAAGCAATAATTGCTTACAACCGAGCATTAACTCAAATCGATCCCAGTACTACCCTACTGCTTGCAGATATATACAACGACAGGGGTTTAGCTTATTTGGAGGCGCAAAATTTAGCAGCGGCTATGAACGACTTTAATCTAGCAATTCGTCTCAACGCTGATGATGAGAGAGCCTACTTTAACCGGGGTTGTCTTGGTGAACGCAGTGGTAATTACTTGGACGCAATACATGACTTTTCCCAAGTGATTAGGCTGAAACCCATTCATGCTCTGGCTTACGTTAACCGAGGATTAGCTAACTATAACTTAGGATACTACCAAAGAGCGATCGCTGATTTACAACAAGCATCAGCATACTTTGAAAAGCAAGAACAGAAACTTGCCCATCAAAAAATCTTAGATATGCTGAAAATTGTGCAACAAGAAATCTCATTCACACAGGAAATTGCTTAACTCTCTTCTTCAGTAATTAATTACCCATCTGGGAAGGAATTGAAAAATAAACTTCCTTCCTTCCTTTTAATTTAACTATGGCAGCTTGTCTTTTGACAGTTTTTTTATTAATAGAGACAATTCCCCATAGTGATTGTTTTTACCGGGTATGAGTTCAGAAATATGAATAAGAGTTTCGTTTTCCTGCCAGTCTCTTTACTGAGTTTACTGGTAGCATTTCCTGCTGTAGCTAATGATAATAAAACTGAACCGAATATAGTAAATTCTGATATTCCTAATCTAAGTGAAATTGAATTACCCACTACTAATGCTCAATTATTAACTCAACAACCTGCAACAAACGAAGTTGAACAAGAACCTGAAATAGCAGTATTGAATTGCATAGAATAAGATATCAAGAATAATTGACCGCAGATAAACGCAGATAAAGACGGATCATTCAATTGATGTCATTATTTTATGCAGCTTATATAGAATTGGTATGAGGATATTAGATTGATACCACAGAGGAAAGTTGCATTCTTATTTCAATTCTTTGGATTTGAGAATTTCACTAGTACCTTTCTTAACAATCAGGGTTGAAGGAGCATTTCCATCTTCTGTAATCGGTTGTTCTATTATGTAAATATAATCTCCATTTTTCCAACCTGTAACACATTTTCCATCCCGACAAGAAATTTTACCACCTGTTAATTCAATACATTTACCTTTAGCGTCACATCCTTTATAACTAATATTGCCTGTATTATTAATTCCTGTCCAAGAGTCATGATTACTTGTTGTAATTGTCCAATCACCATTACTGATAGTATGTGATTTACTATTTACAAGTGGATATTTTTCTTTTGATATTTCTCCACTTATAATTTCATTTCCTGTAATAATACTTCCTGATATATTTTCAGAATTAGATGATCTTTGATCACCTAAAACTTCCATCTTGGTAATTATAGATTCCTGGCGACTTTTACCGCAGGGTTCAGCACTTTCACAATCATTCACTGATTCTATGGTGTAAGTAGCACGCACTTTTTTGTTTAAGAATTTTGCTTCTTCTGCACAAATTTCAAAACTTGCACCAACTTGGTGTTCAACGCCTTTTTCATCTACTAATGTGACATAACATAATAAATCGCCATTGACTAATTCTTTGACTGTACCAATTTGTGGTTGTTGACTTTTATTGGTGTTATTGCTGACAGTTGGAGTTTTTGGTTTAGTTTCTGTTTCAGGTTGAGATTGTGCAGTATTATTAGTTGATGTTTCTGATGTTGTATTAGTTGGTGAATTACTACAACTGACTAGAGAGATACAGGAAAGAATTAAGGATATTGTGGGAATTAATTTTCTCATGGATATTTTTTACTATTTTTTTAAAATTAGATTGACTTACAGCAGAAGTTAAGAGTTAGGAGTCAGAAGTCAGGAGTCAGGAGTCAGGAGTCAGGAGTCAGGAGTCAGGAGAAAGAAGAATATTTTTTTCTTCTGTTCCTTGTTTCCTGCTATATCAAATATTCTGTATCCTGAATCCTTATGAAATATTTAACGTAAGTTGCTAGTTAGGGAAAATGTCTGATATGGCATACGCCACGCTATGCCTACGTCACACTACGTGAACGCGAACAGGATATCCAGG